>JAJXZW010000001.1 GCA_021779855.1 Actinomycetes bacterium | reverse complement strand
CCTCCTGCGACGGACACCCTCACCTGTCCGGTGCGCTCCCCTTCTTACGCGCCCCGGGGCCGGCCCGCTCGGTCGGCGGCGGCGCCCGCGAGCCCGGTCCTCAGCCGGGCAGCGTCGCGAGGTCGCCGGCGGCGGCACAGGCGGCGCACGCGCCGCGCGTGACCGGCCTCGGGGAGGAGCCGTCACTGAAGAAGGGCACCAGGAGGTCGTCCATCTTGTACAGGCCGGGGGCCAGGCCCACCAGCCTCTCCGCGGCGAAGATCGCGCCGTTGCCAAACGCCTCGCGCGAGAGCGACTCGTGACGGATCCGCACGGTCTGCTGGGGGAAGCCGAAGAGGACCTCGTGGACCCCGACGATGCCCCCGGCGCGGATGGACTTGACCGAGCGGGGATCCACCTCGAGGGTCTCGGCGATCACGTTGGCCGTGCCCGATACGCCCTCCTTGGACTTGAAGTGCTCCTCGACGATCTCCACGTCGACGTTCGGTGCGATCCGCCGGAGGGTCTGGGCGGCGAGGATGAGGAAGTTGATCCCGACGGTGATGTTCGGCGACCACAGGACGGCCGTCTCCTCGCCCAACTCGCCCAGCAGCTCCACCTTGTCGGCGGAGTAGTGCGAGATCGCCGTCACGATCGCGATGCCGCGCCGCGCCGCGGCCTCGCCGTAGTAGTCGATCCCGCCCTCGGACGAGAAGTCGATGATGACGTCGACGGGCATCGCGTCGAGCAGCTCGTCGACCGGGAACGCGGCCAGGGGGAAGACCCGCGCGTCCGCCGGGGCGTCGACGCCCAGGAACTCCGCCACCGAGCGCAGCTCGAGCTTGTCACTGCGACGCACCACCCACTCGAGGCTGAGCCCCGGGCGATTGAGGACGACCGACGCCACCGCCGTGCCGGTCTGGCCAAAGCCGATGAGTCCGATCCTCATGTGCCACCTCCCAACTCCGGAGCCAGGGAGACCGATGCCGCCCCACGCCCGCGACCCACCGCCCGCCGGTGACCTCGCACCGCCCGACGACGCTTGGCGCCCCACGGAACCGCCCCGTCCGTTCGTGTCCGCGGGGCCCTCGCTCTGACGACTCGCCCGGCTCGGGGGGCGAGTCCGCTGGGGGCAGTCTTGACCGACCGCGCCGAGGGGGTCAACTGGGAGTTCCCTGTGAGTGTCGGGGGCCGCGCCTCAACCCCACGTGAATCCCTGATGAGAAGCACCGTGTCTTCCCCCGCCCGTCACCGTCGCGTCTCGGGCTGGTGGGGGGACCGGTCCGGGGCTCGTGGTCGGGCCCTGACGACCGGCCGGGCCCGGCGTCCGCGGTGCGCGATGAGCCGTGGCGCACCGGCGACCTATCCTCGAGGCCATGGCCGACGGACCGCGCATCCCCTACCCCGACCTCGCATCCCTGCCCGAGGAGGTCATGTCCGAGCTGCGCCGGTGCGCCGCCGAGGGCACACCGCGACCGGAGAGCTCGGCGGTGCGCGCCCACTCGCCGGCCGCGTTCTGGTCCTTCGCCCACGCCTGGGAGGCCCTCTTTCGCCAGGGCGTGGTCGAGCACGAGCTGAAGGAGCTCTGCCGGCTCTACGTGTCGCGCTCGGTCAACTGCGCCTACTGCGGCAACCAGCGCTCCGAGCAGGCGCGCGCCGGTGGGCTCGAGGAGCACCTCGTCGACGACCTGCTCAACTTCGAGTCGAGCACCGACTACGACGAGCGCCAGCGCGCCGCCCTCGCCTACGCCGAGGCCATCACGTGGCGGCTGAACCCCGACGACGCGTTCTGGGAACGGCTGCACCGTCACTTCTCCGACGAGGAGCTGGTCGAGCTCGCCGGGTTCATCTGCCTCACGATGGGCCAGCAGAGCTGGATCCGCCTGCTCGACCTCGGCCACCAGCAGGTCCTCTCGGGGACCACCGCCGGCCTCGCTGAGGACGCCGCGCCGCGCCCCTAGTCGGTGGCCTCCCCGGCCCGGCGCAGCGTCCGGCGGGCGTGCGCGACGACCGGGCCGTCGACCATCACCCCGTCCACGCGGATGACCCCCTCGGTCCCCGCCCAGAGGTCGAGGACCCGCCGCGCGAAGTCGAGCTCGCCGGGCGTGGGCCGGTACGCGTCGCGCACGATCCCGACCTGGCGCGGGTGGACGCACGGCGTCGCGTCGAAGCCCATCGCCGCCGCCTCGGCCGCCTCGACGCGTAGCCCCGCCTCGTCGTCGATCGCCACGTGCACCGTGTCGAGGGCGACGACCCCGGCGAGGCGCGCCGCGAGCAGTGTCCGCGCCCGGGCGTAGCGGCTGGCGTCGCTGAGCGAGCCGTCGGCCCGACGGCTCGAGGTCCCGCCGAGGCCGGCCGCCAGGTCCTCGGCCCCCCACATGAGGGCGACCACGTTGGGCGCGGCCGCGATCTCCTCGACACGACTCAGCCCGAGGGGCGTCTCGCACAGCGCGACGACGCGTCGGGGTGCGAGCGAGGCCACCTGGGCCCCCGACTCGGTCTTGGCGAGCATCACCACGGGTACCTCGAGGCGCTCGAGCGCCTCGAGGTCGGCCGCGTGGTCGGCCGTCCCGACGGGATTGAGCCGCACGACGTAGCTCTCCGGCGGCGCCGCGATCGCGCCGAGCGCCTCGCGGGCGGCGGCCCGGCGCTCGGGCGCGACCCCGTCCTCGAGGTCGACGATCGCGAGGTCGGCTAGCGCGATGGCCTTCTCCACCCGCTCGGGGCGGTCGGCCGGGCAGAAGAGCCAGGCCGGGCCCGGCGAGGACCAGCTCACCGCCCGACCCCGGGGCGCAGGCGCACGAGCATCGTGCGCCGACAGCGCGCGACCAGCACGCCGTCCTGGTTGAGCCCGCGGTGCTCGACCTCGACGACGCCCTCGCCCGGGCGTGAGCGCGAGAGCCGCTTGGCGAGGACCGTCGACTCGCCGTAGAGGGTGTCGCCGACGCGCACCGGGTGGGGGAAGGCGACGTCGGTGAGCCCCAGGTTGGCCACGAGCGTGCCCAGGGTCAGCTGGCCCACCGAGAGGCCCACGAGGGTCGAGAGCGTCCACATCGAGTTCACGAGCCGCTCGCCGAAGGCCTGGCCGGCCGACCAGGCCGCGTCGAGATGCAGGGGCTGGGGGTTCATCGTGAGGGTGGTGAAGAGCACGTTGTCGGCCTCGGTCGCCGTGCGCCCGGGCCGGTGGCGGTAGGTGACGCCCTCGTCCATCTCCTCGAACCACAGCCCGCGCTGCTCGATCGACCGCTCCTCGGCCACGTCCCCTCCCTCGGATTCGCCCGTCACACCACCAGTCCTACTCCGTCGAGGCTTCCGGAGTATCGACGCTCCCCATCCGGGTCCGTCTTCACCGTTCGAGACGCGCGACCCGACTCTTGGCTACATTGCACGGATGAGCGAGCGCACGGAACCGACCTCTCGGGGGAGCACCTCACTCGACGTCGTCATGAGCCGACTGATCGTCGGGCTCGAGTACGCGGTCGTGGTCGCCCTGTGGGCGCTCTCGGTCGTGATCCTGGTGCATTCGTTCGTCCAGTTCGTGCAGCACAAGTCCAGCTTCACCGACCTCACGATCCAGGCCATCGACGGCGTGCTGGTCGTCATCATCGTCCTCGACATCGCCTACACCGTGCTGGGCCAACTCCGCTCGGCCGTCATGCCCGTGCGGCCCTTCCTCTACATCGGGATCCTCGCCGGCGTCCGGGACGTCCTCAGTGCCTCGGCCCACCTGAGTTTCGGTGGGCCGACCTCCGGCGTCGACTTCAACCACACCCTCATCTCGCTCGGGGTGGGCATCGGGGTGGTCGCGGTGCTGGTCCTGAGCCTCTACGTCCTCGATCGCAGCGGACACCGCGACCCCTGAGCCCGCGCCGTCCCGCGTCACGCCGAGCGAGCGTTAGAGTGCCCGCGCCCGGGCGACGAGGTGGAACCACGGTGCGAGGGTCGTGGGACCCGTGACCGGCGAGCCGTCAGCCGCGATCACGACCTCGACGGCGAAGCCGACCGACTCCAGGGTCGCCAACTCGGTCGCGGGGCGGGTGAAGTGCAGGACGACGCTGAACTCGTCCGCGGGATGCACGCCCACCGCCCAACCGTCGCCCATCGAGCCGAGTGACCGCAGCCGGGACCAGTTCCGACAGCTGCGCGCGAAGCTCGCGACGGGCTCCACGGCCTGGCGCAAGGTGCTCCCGGTCGCGGGCTCGAGGAGGGTGTGCACGCGGTGCCGCAGCTCGCGGACGCGCCAGGGACGGCTGGCGAAGTGGGGACCGTCGAGGCTGGTCGTCGAGTACACGAGCAGGCCCCCCGGCTCGAGGACTCGACGGAACTCGTGCAGCGACGCCAGCCGGTCGTCGTGGTCGAGGGCGTCGATCCCGTTAATGCTGAAAAGGACGAGGGAGAACGACGCGTCACCGAAGCCCCTCAGGTCCCGGGCGTCGCCCACGGCGACCGGCAGCCCCGGGTACCGCCGTCGGCACGCTTCCACCATCGCCGGCGCGACGTCGATGGCCACGTACTCGGCGGTGAGCAGGCGCAGCACCCAGGCGGTACGGCCGGCACCGACGCCGACGTCGAGGACGCGACGCCCCCGCACCTCGTCGGCGATCCGGTTGAGGACCATCCTCTCTCCGTCGTCGGCCCAGCCCTGGTGACGGGCGTAGCGGGCCACCGTGGCCCGGGCGTCGGCGGAGGCGCGGTTCACCTCCCCCACGGCGTCCGGACCACGCGTCCGCTCCCGGGCCACGTACTCACGCTAGACCGCGTCCCGACCGGGCGTCTCGGTTGCCGTCGCCACGGCACGGTCAACCGTGGCGCACGTCCGGCGCCGGCCAATCGTCCCTAGCGGGGCCGGCGATGGAACGCCGTCCAGGACCCGGTCGTCACCACAACCAGCGCGCCCACCGGGACCAGGGGGGCCACCAGGGGGGCGTGCAGCGCGCACAGGGCTCCCAGGCCCGCCCCGGCGATGAGCATGAGCAGGATCAGTCCCGATCGGACCTGGACGGGCTCGTCGCGCTTGGTGAAGCCGGCGACGAACTGGGTGAGGGTGCCCGTCAGGTAGGTCGTCGAGAGCCCGCTGACCCCGAAGCGCAGTACGGCGGCGCTCTGGATCCCGAGGGCCATCGCGTTGAGCCCGAGCAGCACGTAGGTGACGTCGGGTGACGGGGCGCCGTCCACGAGCTCCCACCACAGGGCGAAGATCGCGAGGACCGCGAGCTCCATCCCGAGCGCCCAGACGATCGTCCGGGGCCAGGGGTGGCGCTCGTCGGGCGGAGCGTGTCCAGCGACCCGCGCCCCGAGGAAGCTCCCCAGGATGTAGGTGAGGAAGGCCACCCCGGTGTGCAGGGCGATCGAGCCGCTGCGCTCGGCGATCGACAGTCCGAGGAAGACCATGTTGCCCGTCATGACGCTCGTGAAGACCCCGCCCAGGCGGATGAGTCCGATGGCGTCGGTCGAGCCGGTGACGAGCGTGAGCACGATGACCAGGGCGTCGCGGCGCCGGGCGTCGCTCCAGAAGCCCCCCGCGGCACCCCTCGCCGACTCGGTGCGGACCACGGCTAGAGGTGCGCCCCGCCGCCGAGGAACGACTCGACGAAGACGGGGTTGTCGGCGAGGTCGTCGGGCCGACCCGAGAGGACGACCCGGCCGCCCCCGAGGACGAGCGTCCAGTCCGAGATCCGCAGCGCCGCCTTCGCGCGCTGCTCGACGAGCAGCACCGTGGAGCCGGCGTCGGCGAAGCCGCGGATGTACTCCTCGAGGAGCTGGGTCGCCACCAGCGGCGCCAGGTTGGCCGTGGGCTCGTCGAGCACCAGCACCGAGGGCGAGAGCATCAGGACCCGGCCCATGGCGAGCATCTTGCGCTCGCCGCCCGAGAGCTTCCCGGCCTTGCGGGTCATCATCCTCTTCAGGCGGGGGAAGAACTCCAAGACGGCCCCGATGCGCTCGTGGACCTGGTGGCGGGCCAGGAGGTACCCGCCGATCTCGAGGTTCTCTTTCACCGTGAGGGGCGGGAAGACATCGTCGACCTGGGGCACGTAGCCGACCCCCATCGTGGCGATCTTCTCCGGGGGGAGGTTGGTGATGTCGGTGCCGCCGACGCTCACGGCCCCGCCGAGGATGGGCACCACCCCCACCAGGGACTTGAGCAGGGTGGACTTGCCCGAGCCGTTGGGCCCGACGATCGAGACGACCCGGCCCGGGTTCGCCTCGACGTCGATCCCGTGGACGATCGCCCGGCCGTCGTAGCCGGCCGAGACCTGGCTCGCCATGAGGACCTGGCCCCGAGTGGAGAGCTCAACCGACAAGGTACGCCTCCACCACTTCCTCCTTCGCGCGGAGCTCGGTCATCGTCCCCTCGGCGAGGACCTGGCCCTCGGCGAGCACGATCACGGGGTCGCAGAACGCGTCCATGATCGAGAGCTCGTGCTCGACCATGACGATCGTCATCCCGGCCTCGACGAGGCGGGTCAGCTGATCGCCGATCTTGTGGGCCAGGTTCGGGTGCACACCGGCCATGGGCTCGTCGAGCAGCAGGAGGCGCGGCTGGGCGAGGAGGGCCCGCATGATCTCGACCAGTCGCCGCTGGCCCCCCGAGAGGCCCCCGGCGTAAGTGTCGGCGTACTGGCTGAGCCCGAAGCCGTGGAGCATCTCCTTCGCCCGCTCGATGTTCGCCCGGTCCTCGGCGCCCCAGTGGCGCCGGCCCCGCAGAGCCCCGGTGAGCGAGTCGCCCGACTGGCCCGGGATGGCCGAGACGAGGTTCTCGAGGACCGTCAACTTCTTGAACTCGCTCGCCAGCTGGAAGGTGCGCACGATCCCGGCCGTGGCGCGCCGGTTCGAGGGCACCGCGGTGATGTCGCTCCCCTCGTAGACGATGCGCCCACCCGTCGGGGCTAGGGTGCCCGCGAGCATCGCCAGGGTCGTCGACTTGCCGGCGCCGTTGGGGCCGATGAGCCCCGTGAGGCGGCCCCGCTGGATCTCGATCGAGACGCCCTCGACGACGGTGACCCCGTTGAAGGCACGGGTGAGCCCCTCGGTCCGCATGATCACCGGTGACGCGTCGGGCGGGGCCGGCGGCAGCTGGAGCAGCTCACGGAAGTCCATCGAGTCGAGGTTCCCGAGGTTGATGAGGGCGTCGGGGTCCCCGTCCGGCCCCGACCCGTCCAGCGGGACGGGAACGGGCGGCCGGGACCGCGCGAAGCCCGGCGCCGCGCCCGAGAGGATGCGGCGCCGCTCGGGGAGGATCCCGTCGGGCCGGAACCAGAGGAAGAGGATGATGAGCAGCCCGATCGCCACCCACTCGAGGGCCGGCACGAGCGAGGGGTTCGACAGCGGCGGGATGAACCGGGTGACCTCCTCGAATCCCAGGGGTACGAGGATGGCCCCGAGGATCGCCCCCTTGTGGTTGCCGGCGCCGCCCACGATGATCGCGGCGAAGAGCACGATCGTCTCGGCGTAGCCCCACGCGCCGGGTGCCCAGAGGTTGATGAAGCCGACCAGGATCGCCCCCGACAGGCCCGCGATCGCCCCTCCGAGGACCATGATCGAGGTCCGCTGGAGGCGGATGTTCTTGCCCAGGGAGTCCGCGACCACGTCGTTGTCGCGCATCGCGCGAAGCGAGCGCCCGTAGGGGCTCTCGGTCACCCGACGCAAGAGGTAGTAGGTCGCGACGCACAGGACCACGGCGACCCCGCCGTAGGCGAACTGGTAGCCCAGGCCCTGCGGGTTCCAGATCCCCTGGAAGGGCGCGGGCACGATCGAGATGCCGGCCGCGCCGTTGAAGAGCGGCACGAAGTTGTTCACCAGCTGGTTGAGCAGCACCGCCGAGACGAGCAGCCCCACGGCCGCGAAGTCGCCTCGCAGGCGCTTGCCCACGAGGAAGACGAAGGGCAGGGCGAGCAGTCCCCCGGCGATCGCCGCGCCGACCCAGGGCAGCGGCCAGGGCAGGTGCCAGCCGAGGACGTACTGCTGGAAGCCGCCGTTGCTCTTCTGCCACGAGCCCATCGAGAGCACCGCGGCCACGTAGGCGCCGACCGACTGGAAGATGATGAACCCGAAGTTCGACAGCCCCGCGAAGCCGAACTCCACGTTGAGCGCGAGGCAGGCCATCGCGTCGACGGCGCCGTAGACGACGATCGTCGCGAGGTAGAAGAGGATGGCGCTCATCAGGCGGTCCGCTCGCTGCCGAAGAGGCCGTAGGGCCGGAACGTGAGCATCCCGAGCAGGATGAGAAAGGCGATCACCATCTTGTACTGGGGGTTGATGAAGGCCGCCGAGAGCTCGGTCGCGATCCCGATGGTCGCGGCCCCGAGCATCGCCCCGTAGGGTTCGCCGGGCCCGCCGAGGAACATCGCGGCGAGCAGCAGGACGATGTAGAGCTGGGCGCTGGTCGCCTCGAAGACGCCGGTGTTCATCGCGAAGACCGTCCCGGCGAGACCAGCGAGCGCGCCGCTGATGAGCCAGGTCGTCGAGATGACCCACTGGGTGCGCACGCCCGAGTTGCGCGCGAGGTTGGGGTTGGCCGAAGTGGCCCGCATCGCCTTGCCCAGTCGGGTGTAGCGCAGCAGCCACGCCACCGCGAGCATGACCCCCAGCGCGATGGCGATGATGGTGAGCTGCAGGGTGGAGAAGTACATGCCCAGGAAGTGCCACTCGCGCCCGAGCGACTGGCGGTAGCTGAAGTAGCTCCCCCCGACGATGGCCTGGAGGCCGAAGGTGCCGCACAGGTCGACCCCGAGGGCCACGATCACGATGGTGATCGGCGCGAGGTTGCGGCGCTGGAAGGGCGTGTAGATGAACCGGTTCAGCAGGTACGAGGCGACCGACCCCGTCGCCACCCCACCGATCAGCGCCACCCAGGCGTTCAGGTGCCCGTGGATGTTCAAGAAGTAGGTGACGAACGCGCTGTTGATCATGACCGAGCCGTAGGCCAGGTTGAGCACGTTGGTAACGGCGAACTGCATGGTGAAGCCGACCGTCGCGATTGCGAGGACGGCCGCGCTGATGATGCCGAATCCCAGCGACGACAGGAAGACGCTCACGGCGAGGGAGCCTTTCGAACGAGGTGGTGTGGGCGGTGGGGCCGCGGCAGACGCCGCGGCCCCACCGCGAGGGAAGCGCCTACAACTTCGCCTGGCAGAGCGTCAGGTTGCAGTAGCCGAGCGACGATCCGACCATGACGGTCGTACCGTTCGCCGTGTACTGGTCGTCCTCGAAGGGCCCGAAGGCCGTCTGGTAGGAGTCGAACTTGTACGACCCGCCGACCCCGACGTAGTGGATCTTCTTGCCCGCCTTGAGGGCCTTCAGGCCCTGGGCGTAGCTCGAGACGGTGATCGCCCCCGGGCCACCGGCGGCGATCTTCAAGATGTCCGCCTTGTACTTCGAGCCCTGGGTCGACCCCGACATCACCATGGCGAGGGCCGCCAGGTTGATCCCGTCGTAGAGGTGGACCGTGCCGTTCGCGCTCAACAGGCCCTGGAAGCTCGGCACGCCGGGGACCTTGCCCTGCTGGGCGAGGATCAACTTCTTGTAGAGCGGGTAGGCCGGGCCGCCCACCGCGACCGTCGGGTTGTCGGCGTCGAAGTTACTGATGAAGTTCTGCACGCCGATCGGACCCGAGGTGACCCCGCTGAAGAAGACCGGGTCGATCATCGCCGAGGTACCGATCGTCGGGATCATCTTGTTCCCGTTGAGCTGGTAGATCTCGCTCAGCAGCGCCACGCCGGCCGCCCCGAGGGCCTCCATCATGATGGCGTCGGGGTGGGCCGAGACGATCGCCTGGGCCTCGGTCTGGAAGGTCGTCGCCGACATGTCGAGCGTCTGGTTCGAGACCACCGTGATGCCCGCCCGCTTGAGGGCCTTGAGCGCCGGCGTCACGAACGTCTGGCTCCCCGCGTCGTTACCGAAGGCCAGCGCGATCTTCTTGTAGCCGTGGCGCTTGGCGATCTGGGTCATGGCGACCGAGTCGGACGCGTCCGGTGGCACGAGCCGGAAGAAGTACGGGAAGTGGACCGCGTCGAACTCGCTCTGGCCGGTCATGCAGAACGAGACCGTCTGGTGGGCGCCGAAGATGGGCACGACCGTGGCGGCCTCATCCGACGTGCAGCCGATCACGAGCGCCAGGTTCGACGTCGTGGCGTACAGCTGGCGCACCGCGGGCACGGCGTCGGCGGGGTCACCGCGGGTGTCGACGACCTTGCAGTTGACCTGCTTGCCCAGGATGCCGCCCGACGCGTTGATCGCCTGGGTCGCCCCGAGGCACGCCGCCTGGTACTTGGGGCCGAGGGCGGCGTCCACGCCGGTGAAGGGCGCGACCGTCGCGATCGTGATCGATCCCTTGAACGACGTCGCGCCCGCCGAGCCCCCCATGACCGGCAGCGCGACCACCGAGGTGGCCAGTGCCAGCACGGAGGCGACGAGCGCCAACCGCCTCTTGCCTCGCGCCACGGGACCGTCCCGCCGCGCTCTCTCTGTGAACCCCATCATCCCCCCTTGAGTGATTGGTATCCCTGCTGTGTGCAGAACTCGTCGCTAGAAGTTGGTCGTATCGACTTCCAGCGGGCGCCACGGCCAGTCGGTCGGCGCGCCCTGCTCGGCCACCACCGTGTTGGAGATGGTGCCGACACCCTCGACCTCGACCTCGATGACGTCGCCGGGCTTGAGCCAGACCGGCGGCGTGCGGGCGAAGCCGACGCCTCCGGGGGTGCCGGTGGCGATGACGTCACCCGGGCGCAGCGTCGTGAAGCCCGAGAAGTACTCGACGGCGCGCGCGACGCTCACGATCATCATCGAGGTACGCGCGTCCTGCATCACCTCGCCGTTCAGGATCGAGCGGATCCCCACGTCGGTGATGTCGACCTCGTCGACGGTGACGATCTCGGGGCCGATGGGCATGGTGCCCTCGAAGTTCTTGCCCGGCGTCCACTGGGTCGCCTTGCGCTGCCACTCGCGGGCCGACCCGTCGTTCATGGCCGCGTAGCCGAGGATGGCGTCGAAGGCATCCTTCGCGCGGATGTAGCGGCCGCCCCTTCCGATCACGACGGCGACCTCGGCCTCGTAGTCGAGGCGCTCGGTCAGGGCCGGAGCGACGAAGTCGTCGTAGGGCCCGATGACGCTGCCCGTGCCGCGCACGAACGACTCGGGCCACTTGGGCACGTCGCGGCCGCCCTCAATGGCGTGCTCGGCGTAGTTGACCCCGAGGCACAGGATCCGCGGCGTGTCCGGGGTCGCCGGGCCGAAGCGGTGCCGCTCGACCGCGACGCCCTCGCGCTCGCTGGCCCGCCGCGCCGCGGCGAGACCGCCGTCACCCGCTCCCAACAACCCGGTGAGCGTCGTGAGGCGCTCGTCGCCCGACGCGTCGGCGAGGTCCACGTAGCCCGCGGTCCCCTTAACGTGGAGCCGCAGCCCCCGGTCGGTCCGGATCGAAGCCAGGCGCACGGTGAAACCCCCTCAGAATTGGCCCAATCGGTCGCATTGGTGTGGACCGGTGAGGAGAATCTACTTACGGTAGGGTTCCGTGTCAACGACGGACCCCCGATTCTCACGTGATTCGCTTCACGTCCCGCCGGGACGGTCCCATTGGTCATCGCAGACGGCCCTTTGTTGCCTCTACGATCCTGGTGAGGGCCGCCACGGCGTCCCGAGAGGACGATGGCCCAGCCGTAGGCCCTCGAGACCGGTGATTGGTACTATTGGTCGTCAACCGGCGACAAGGGGGGCCGTGCACACACTCTCCAGGGATCAGATCCGCGACGTCGCCGAGCACATCCTGAAAGACGCCGTGCGCCAGGCCCTCCAGGCCGGCGCCCAGCTCGCCACCGAGCGAACGCTCTCGGAGTCCCTCGGGGTCACACGCTCGGCCGTGCGCAGCGCGCTGGCCCTGCTCGAGTCCGAGGAGATCGTCTCGCGCGAGGTCGGCCGGGGGACGTTCCTGCGCTGCGACCCGCTGTCGGCCATCGTGGCGCTGGACGATGACGCCCCCAGCGCGCTCGCCATGCTCCACGAGATCGGCCCCTTCGACGTGATGGCCGCCCGTCAGGCCTTCGAGCCGATGGCGATGTACGTCGTGGTGCTCGAGGCGACGGAGTCGGACTTCGAGGAGGTGGCGCGCACCGTGGAGTCGTGTGCGCACACCAGCGACTACGACGAGTTCGAGACCTGCGACCTGGCCTTCCACCGCAGCCTGATGGAGGCGACCCACAACCCCCTCCTGCTCAAGATGTACGGCCTGATCGAGGCGGCGCGCCAGGGCGACCTGTGGGGGTCGATGAAGCGCCGCGGCGACACGCCCGAGAGGCGCCACCGCTCCTACCTCCAGCACGCCGCCATCTACGAGGCCCTGCGCAACCGCGACGGCCGTGGCGCCCAGGAGGCGATGGCCCAGCACCTCGACGCGGTGACCGCCTTCTTGCGCGAGAACGCTCGCCGCTAGTCGCCCGAGGGGACCATAGTCCGTGGCCGGAGGGCGACGGGACGAGGGAGAGTGGCCCGTGCGCGCACGACAGCTCGGCCCGGACCCGCGGGTGAGGGTCGCCGTGGTCACCGTCGCGCTCGCCCTCTCCCTCCTCGCGCCCGGGTCCCTGGCGGCCGCGAGCCCGGCGGCGGCCGTCCGGGCGACGGGCAGCGTGACCTGCGGATCGGTCACCGGTCGCATCACCTACCGCCCCGCTCTCCACCACGTGGGCACCACGCCGGACTCCGTCTCGATAACCCTGCGCGCGACCCGGTGCGCGACCACGCGCTCCAACGTGACGCGCGTGACGAGCGGGACCCTGACTCAGTCGATCCACCTCACGACGAACTCGTGTCAATCAGCGCTCTCGGTCGTCTCAGGGACCGTGCGCGGCTCGGGAACCTGGAGCGCCCCCACGCGGAGGCTCAAGCCCACGTCCGCCACGTTCTCCGGCGTGGCCTTCGTCCGGCGGCCGAACGGTGCCTTCGGGATGGTGCTCCCCGAGCCCGCGGGCACGGCGTCGGCCACGGGGTCGTTCGCCGGGACCGACCACGGGGCTCGAACCTCGGCCGTGGCCTACTCCAGCCTGACCTCGGCCCAGGTCCTACGGGCCTGCACCTCGAGCGCGGGGCTCGCCGTGCTGAGCGTCACGAGCGGCCGTCTCACGGTCGGATAGCGCCGTCCACACCTCTCCCCCGGGGGCGGGTCCGCGACCGCGGCCCCCAGGCTCAGTCGCCCGCGGGCGCCTCTCGGTACTCCCCCGGCGCGACGGCGCCCCCGCGCGCCTCCTCCTCGGCGCGCAGCTCGACCCGGCGGATCTTGCCGCTGATGGTCTTGGGCAGCACCCGGAACTCGAGGCGCCGGACCCGCTTGTAGGGGGCGAGCCGCTCGCGCGAGAAGGCCAGGATCTCGGTGGCCAACGCGGGACTCTCCTCGTAGCCCGGCGCCAGGGTCACGTAGGCCTTGGGCACCGCGAGGCGTACGGGGTCGGGCGCCGGCACCACCGCGGCCTCGGCGACGGCCGGGTGCTCGATGAGCACGCTCTCCAGCTCGAAGGGGCTGATGCGGTAGTCGCTCGACTTGAAGACGTCGTCGGCGCGCCCGACGTAGGTGAAGTAGCCGTCCTCGTCGCGGTGGGCGATGTCGCCGGTGTGGTAGCGGCCCCCGGCCGTCGCCCGCTCGTTGAGGTCGTCGTCGGGGCCGAGGTCGGCGTGGTAGGCGGTCATGAGCCCGACCGGGCGGGCCTCGCCCAGTCGGACGCAGACCTCGCCGTCGTCGGCGAGCTCCCCGGTCACCGGGTCGACCAGGTCGATCACGAAGCCCGGCGCCGGCCGGCCCATCGAGCCGACCTTCACGACCTGGCCCGGCGAGTTGACGATCTGCAGGGTGGTCTCGGTCTGGCCGTAGCCGTCGCGCACCGTGAGCCCCCAGGCCCGCCGCACCGCCTCGATCACCTCGGGGTTGAGAGGCTCGCCCGCCGAGACCAGCTCGCGCACCGAGGTCGTCCAGCGCCCGAGGTCCTCGAGCACCAGCATCCGCCACACCGTGGGCGGCGCGCAGAAAGTGGTGACCCCCTCGCGCACGAGCACGTCGAGCAGGGCGGCGGCGTCGAAGCGCGCGTAGTTGAAGACAACGGTCGTCGCCCCGGCGATCCACGGGGCGAAGACGCAGCTCCACGCGTGCTTCGCCCAGCCCGGCGAGGAGAGGTTGAGGTGCACGTCGCCCTCGCGCAGACCGATCCAGTACATCGTCGACAGGTGGCCAATCGGGTAGCTCACCTGGGAGTGCTCGACCATCTTGGGCCGGGCCGTCGTGCCCGAGGTGAAGTACACGAGTAGCGGGTCGCCGGCCGGGGTGGGCCCGTCGGGCTCGAAGAGGTCGGGGTACGACCGGCCCGCCTCGTAGTCGAGCCACCCCTCGAGGGTGCCGCCGACCGCGACGCGCACGAGGCCCTCCCCCGTGTCGGGCACGCGCGGGGCGACGTCGGCCCGCGCCACGACGACCCGCGCCCCGGCGCGCGCGATGCGGTCGGCGAGGTCGTCGGCGGTGAGCATGGTGGTCGCCGGGATGATGACGGCCCCCAGGCGCATAACGGCGAGGGTGACCTCCCACAGCTCGACCTGGTTGCCGAGCAGGACCAGCACCCGGGTGCCCCGCCCCACGCCGCGGGCGCCGAGCCAGGCGGCGAGGCGCTGGGAAGCGTCGGCGAGCTCAGCGAAGGTGAAGGACGCGCTCGTGCCGTCCTCCTCCACGACGGTGAGGGCGGCCGCGTCGGGGTGGCTCGCGCACAGTCCGGCGTCGAACCAGTCGGTGGCGAAGTTGAAGTGGGTCGGCCGGGGCCAGGCGAAGCCCGCGTAGGCCGCGGCGTAGTCCTCGCGGTTCGCGACCAGGAAGTCGCGGGCCCTACGGAACAGCTCAGTCGACTCGCTCACGGCACCCCCCGGTCGGCTCGACCCCGGCGACGTGACGAGTATGCCACCGGTCCCGAGGGACCGCAGATTCAGGCGCGCAGGCGGGTGATGACGTCGTCGACGACCTCGCTCGTCGTCGCCTCGCCCCCGAGGTCGAAGGTGCGCACGCCCTCGGCCGCCCCGGCGAGGGTCGCGGCGCGCAGCCGGTGGCCGGCCGCGACGTAGTCGTCGTCCGCCGTGCGCGCCCCCGCCTGGTCGCAGACGGCGGCGAGCGCCAGCAGCATCGCCATGGGGTTGGCGACGTTCTTGCCCTGCAGGGAGGGCGCCGTACCGTGGGGCGCCTCGGCCATCGCCACGACCGGACGCAGGTCGTCGTCGAGGCTGAGCAGCACCGACTCGGCGCCGGCGATCGAGCCGAACATCGCGATCACGAGGTCGCTCAGGCAGTCCCCGTCGCGGTTCAGCGACGGGATGACGAGGGGTCGCTCGTGGTTCTCGGTCATGAGCAGGGCGTAGGTGGCGTCGATGAGCAGGGGCCGGTAGTGGACGTCGGGGTGGCGGGCCGCCGCGGCGTCCATCTCCTCCTTGAGCATCCCCTCGTAGGTCGGCGAGACGGTCCACTTGGGCCCGCCGAAGACGACGCCGTCACCCTCGGCGGCCGCGATGAAGCAGTACTCGGCCACCCGCCGGCAGACCGAGCGCTCGACGCGCTCGGTGCGCCAGGCGACCTCGTCGCCGGCCCCGGCCGCGCCGTCGCGGCCCTCGGCCGCGCCGTAGGCGTCCCCCACGGCCATGCGCACGACCACGATCGGCGCGTTGATCCCCGTCACGGTTGGGGCGACCCCGGGGATGCGCCGGCCGGTGCGCACGATGACCGAGCCGCCGATGCCCTCGCGCAGGAGCCGGTTGGGTGAGCCGACACCGCCGCGCTCGGGCGGGGTGACGGTGGCGGCCTTGAGGCCCAGGCCGGCCTCGCGCATGGCGACCGCGGCCTCGCGCACGACGCCGTTGTCGCTCGCGCGGCGCGCGCCCAGCGAGAGGTCGAAGTGCTCGAAGTCGAGCGCGACGCCGAGCGCGCCCGAGGCGACGACCCGCAGGGACTCCTCCAGGAGCTCCTGACCGGTCTCGTCGCCGTCGCAGACGATGACGGTGGGGGTGTTCACCGCGCAAGTCTACGGCGGCGCGCCAGCCCGCCTCTAGCCGACCGCGGCGACGACCGCCGAAAATCGGGCTTCGGCGAGCGCCCGGTCGTCGGTGCTCGCGAGCGCGAGGGCGAGCGCGAGGCGGGCCTTCAGCCCCTCGAGCGCGCCGGCCGAGAGGACCCCCCGCGCGAGGAGGTCGATCTCGGAGCCGGCGAAGCCGTAGGAGCGCCGCAGAGCCGAGCCCGAGCCCGTGCGCGTGGCGAGCACCACCGGCACCTCGCGGGCCAGGTCCTCGAGGGATGCGACCATCGAGGCCGGGACGTGCCCCCCGCCCATCCCCTCGACGACGAGTCCCCGGTAGCCGCTCGCGAGCAACCCGCTCACGAGGCGCCCGTCGTCGCCGAGCGCGCAGCGCAGCAGCGCCACCGGGGGGACCGCTCCTACTCGGGCTCCGAGGGCGAGGGAGGCGACCCGGGTCACCAGGCGGACCCGGCCCTCGATGATCCGCCCCAGCGGGCCGGACTCGGGTGAGGCGAAGGCCGAGGGGCGCGAGGCGTGGGTCTTGCGCACGAAGCGCGCCGCGTGAACCTCGTCGTCCATCACGACGAGCGCGCCCAGCCCCCTCGCCTCGGGGCTCGCCGCGACGAGGAGGGCGGCGTGCAGGTTGGCCGGCCCGTCGGCCCCGGGCGCGTCGGCCGAGCGCATGGCCCCGGTGACGACCACGGGCCGCTCGTCCTCGACGAGGAGGTCGAGCGCGAAGGCCACCTCCTCGAGGTCGTCGGTTCCCTGGGTAACGACGACCCCAGCCGCACCACCGGCGAGGGCGGCCTCAACCTCACCGGCGAGGGCGAGCACGTCGTCGAAGGCGAAACTCGCCGAAGGCATCAGCCGGACCGCGCGGGCGTCCAGGACGACGCCGTCGAGTTGGCCCAGCGTTCGGGCCAGGTCGACGGCCCCGAGGGCCGGCATCACCCCCGAGCCCGGCGTCGGCGCGAGCGAGGCGATCGTGCCCCCCATGCTGAGGAGGGCGACGCGTACCTCAGGGTCATCGGGCGACGGGCTCACGACGGCGCGATGCTAGTCCGCCTGAAGGCGCCCCGCACCCAGCGCCGGGCCGACGACCGCGCGGCGGTCGCGGACCGTAACCTGAGGGGCGTGAAGCTCTCCGCCCCCCTCAGTCGCGCGCTCGCGGGTGTCGCCGCCCTCGTCCTCGCGGCGGGGGCCCTCCTGGTTCCCGCGACGACGGCCTCGGCCACCCATTCGCGAACGTCGCGCGCTGTGGCGACCCCGTCACGGCCGTGCGGCGTGCCGGGCGCGACCCGCGCCTACCACCACGTCGTGTGGATCCTGCTCGAGAACGTCGGGTACTCGGTGATCGGCTCGTCCGACGCCCCTTACCTCAACCACCTAGCGGCCGAATGCGGCCTGGCGACCAACGACGTCGCCGCGACCCACCCGAGCCTGCCCAACTACATCGCCCTCACGTCGGGCTCGCCCCAGGGGATCAGCGACGACAACGACCCGGCGAGCCACCCCCTCAACGTGCCCAACATCTTCGCGCAGCTGAAGGGACGCTGGCGCTCCTACGCCGAGTCGATGCCCACCTCGTGCGACAAGGTCTCCTCAGGCAACTACGCGGCTAAGCACAACCCGGCCGTCTACTACACGAACCTCGGCGGCACGTGCGCCCGCAACGACGTCGCCCTGCCGGGGAAACCGTCGTTCGCGATGCCCTTCACCTTCGTCGCGCCCAACATCTGCAACGACATGCACAGCTGCTCGGTCTCGACCGGCGACACCTGGCTGAAGGGCTTCGTGCCCAAGGTGCTGTCCAGTCCGGAGTACCGCTCGGGCAGCCTCGTGCTCGTGATCACCTTCGATGAGAGCGACTCCAGCTCCACCAACCAGATCCCAACCGTCGTGCTCGCCCCGAGCGTGCCCCGGGGACTAAAGGTCTCCGCACCCCTGACCCACTACTCGCTCCTGCGCACGACCGAGCAGATACTCCACCTTCCCTTCATCGGCGGCGCACGCACCGCACGGTCGATGCTCGGGCCGTTCCACCTCTAGGCCCGACGGCTACGGCCTCGCGGGCGCCTCGAAGAGCGAGAGGTCCTCGTCGGCCAGCGCCCGCACGACCGGCGTGAACCGGCGGTGCACCCAGTGCCCCGGGGCGAGCGGGCTCCGTGAGCGCTTGGTCACGAGGTGGGCGGCGTGCGCCGCCCAGGTCAACATGACCCCCTGGAGCCAGGTGAGCCCCTGGGACGGCGGCCACGCTTCGACAAGCCGGTCAGCCATCGACCGCTCCTCGGTCGCGCTGAAGCCGCCCGCGGCGACGGCGACCAACCTCGCCACCGCCGCACTCACGTCGCCACCGGTGCGCCGGCCGAGTTCGGCGAGCACCGCGAGAGTCGGATCCGTCCCGACCAGGCCGTGGGGGGAGGAGCCGCCCCAGTCGATCACGCCGACCACGCGCGAGGACCGGGGGTCGACCAGAACGTTGTCGAGCCAGTAGTCGCCGTGGGTCCAGCCGACCACGGCGGAGCGACGGGACAGCCCTCGCGCGAGCGCGGCGGACACGCGCTCGAGCGCCGCGAGGTCGGCCCGCGCGTGCGGCATCTCCGGCCAGCTCCGCCCGACGAGTTCGAACGGCTCGGCGACGGTGCGCCGGATCAGGTCGTCGTCGATGCCGACTACGCGCGAGGAGAGCCGCCGGAGCGTCGCCATCGCCTCGAGCGCACCGTCGAGGAGCGCGTCGGGGGACCCGCCGGGGGCGTTGAGCGCGGCGAGCGCCGTGAGCCTGGAGGGTGACGCCACCAGCGTGAACGACCCCCTCGCCCCCGCACGCTGGGCGACGACCCGGGGCAAGAAGTCCCACCAGGGCTCCAACGACGCCTCGGCGCGCATCTGGTCGATCCGTTGGGCCTCGGTGACCAGGTCGCGAGAGGACGCGCCGTCCGTCGCCACCTTGATGACGGCCCATCCCTCCCCCCCGACCCAGGGCGTCAGGGCCACGGCGGCGCGGGAGTTGGTGACCAGGGTCTCCCAGCGGGCGTCGGCCAGCCACGCGAGGTGCGGTGCGGTCCCGGCCGCCTGACCCGCTGCGGCCGAGGCGGCGTGCGCCTTGAGCTCACGGCGGAGGCGGGCCGCGCCGGTCGCGTAGGCCCGACCGACCATGCCACCGACACGCGTCACCACACCCTCGTGATCAGGCACACTCCGCTCCCACCCGACAACGCTCACCCTCGACGAAGACTAGTGACGACGGGTCGAGGCGCCGAGGAGCAGTCGGACGGTGCGGGTGAGCGCCGGTCCCGGGCCCGCCTCGTCCAGCGAGAGCGCCCGAACGATTACCGAGCGCTCGGTCCCCATCGCCGGCGGCCGGCAGACCGCGCACCCCCCGGGCCGGTGGCCGATCTCGAGGGCGACCGCGTCGGCTACGCCGGCCTGGAAGCCTCCCCGCACCGCCGTGAACCCCCCTCGACGCACCTCGGCGTCCGCGTTGCGGGGCACCACCCCAAGCGCGGCGCGCTCCAGCAGCGGTCGGTCGGCCGCGGTATCGCCGACCGCCAGTCGCACCAGGGGGTGCGCCGCCCCCTCACCCTCGAGCAGCGCCGCGAGGCCTGTTGCCTTGGTGACCCCGCCGGCCACGAGGTCGACCTGGTGCACGCCGGGGATCGACGCCAGCGCCGAGCCGTCGTCCAGGCCGGCGGCCCGGATGAGCCGCTCCCGCTCGGGGCCCGGAAGGCGCCCGCCGTGTCGGCGGTGCGCCACCCGAATCGAGTGGGTGAAGCCCGGGTCGACCTCGAACCCCTCCAGTCCGCCGACCCGCGTGCGGACCACCTGGAGAAGTTCACGCTCACCCTCGGTGAGTGTCGAGCGGACGGCACCGTCCTCGGCCACGACGGCCGAGCCGTACTCCGCAACCCCTCCGGCGAGCCGCAGGGACCGCACCCGGAGAGCGACCTCCCCGGCGCTGCGCCCGGTGGCGATGACGATCCGGTACCCGTGAGCCAGGAGGGCTCGCAGCGACGTCATGCCCAGGGCCCCCGGAGCCGAGTAGCCCCCGCCGATCGTCTCGAGCACACCGTCGAGGTCCAGCGCGACCACGGGTCCCCCCCCGGTCGGGGCGACATCGGCCAGATAGACCGCGGCCAGGTACTCGATGACCGCCGCCGAGCGCCGGCGCGCGTACTCGCCTCGGTCGAGTTCCCCCCCGCGCGCCCGATCCCACAGCGAGACCAGCGAGTAGAGCAGCCAGCGCTCGTCGTCAATCTCCTCGCCGATCGTTCTCCCGTAGAGGTCCCGGAGCGCGGACGCGCGGGCGTCGTCCCCGTCGAGCGCCGACGACACCAGGTCGAACGCCAGGTCGTAGCACGCGAGGTCGCGGCTGGAGAAGGCCCCGTCCGCATAGTCGCGCTTCACGGGACGCCCGTCACGGTCGCCCCAGTGCCGCGGCCCCATCGCCCCATCGATGACGCACGGGCGGCCAACCCGGAGCGCCCGGCGCACCGTGGGTTCGAGAACGGCGGTCGCCACCAGCGACGCCCGCGGACCAAGGGAACGGACGGTCAGGGACGCCGCCACCTCGTACACCGTGCGGGCGAGGTGGCGATCCGCACTGCGGTCCCGCGCGACGCCGAGCGCCCCGGCTCGCCGGGCCAGGTAGTCGACGACGGCCCCCGGGTCGGGCGGCGTCGCCCCGAGAGGCGCGGGCGACTCCTCCACGAGGATCGCCTCTTCGAGGGCGAGCGGCCGGACCACCGCGTCGCCGAGCGCCTCGGCCACCGCCAGCGCGTCCCCACCGAGGTAGCCGAGGCCGACGCCGCGGACGGTGAGGACCCTGTCGACGGCCGACCCGCTCGCGGGGGCCACCGCCGCGCGCACGGTCGTCCGAGCGTGCCCGCGGCGGGTCGCGTCGTCCCGGTCGAGGACCGTGAGGCCGAGCAGCGTCTCGCGCGGGCCGAGGGCTGCCGTGACCACCTCCTCGAGTGGGGCACCCTCGAGCTCGTGGCGCACCGTCCACTCATCCCAGCCCAACGTCACCCGTGGGTGGCCGTCGAGCTCGGCGGGCAGCGACCCGTCGTCGGTGGTCGTCGCCACGAGGAGTGTCACGTGCGCCGGGTCGGCGAAGCGACGCAGGGCTCGAGCCACCGCGACAAGCGCCGAGCCCGTCGTCGGCGGGTCGTCGAGGACGAGGAACTCGGCGCCCACCCCACGTCGACAGAGCTCGTCGAGGGCGTAGGGATTGAGGTGGGCGCCGGGGCGCATTGAGACGAGCACCGCCCCGGAGACGCCCCGCGCGCCCAGCGCGGCGACCGCGAGCGGGGCGAGGTAGGCGCCGGAGGTGCGCACGCCCACCACGACGGGACCCTCGAGGTCATCCCGGGTCTCGAGCAGGCGTTCGACCAGGCTGACGACGTCTTCGGGTCGTTGGTCGAAGCTCCGGAACGACGACGGCGGCGTGCACACGCTCACTCGGTCCCGGCGCGGGAGGCCCTCGACGAGGAGCGCCACGTCATCGAGGTCGCGCAGGAGGTCGTCGCCCGCCTGAGCCGCGGCGGGCTCGAGGACCCGACGGGCCAGCTCCACGAGCACGCGCGCGAGGGTCGACTCGACGAGGCCGAGCCGGCGGCCACGGCCCCAGCGCGCTCGGCCCCTCGCCCAGAGCTCGCGGACCCGCCACGCTCGCTCGAGCGCCCACAGGGCGCGTCCCGTGCGGTGGGCGGCGGCGTGGCGCAGCACCGAGAGCTGGGAGGGTCCCGCGCCGACGTGGAGGTCCTCGCACACCTGCCACGCCCCCGCGGCGAGAAGGTAGGCGTCGAGCCAGCGGCCCGCGGCGGCCTCGTCTCGGGCCTGGGTCGCGAGCTCGTCGAGCCCCAAGAGGAGGTCGACGCGCCTCACCGGACCATGTTACGTATCGCGGTCGTGAACCTCCCGTCTCCGGGTCCGGCGCCCTCCGGCTGAGCTCGCCGTGCCCACGCGACTCGCGGCAGACCTCACGCCGCGGAAGGCGGCCCGAGCCACCGCCTCGCTTCGGCGGGCCCACACCGCGCCACCCGCAACCGGATAGGACGTCGTCGCGAGGGCGAACTTGTAGTTGTGCTGCCCGTAGCCGAGGTCGACCCACGCGCGGCGGCCGCGGCGGCTGGCCCATCGAACGCCTTCGAGCAGGATCATGACGCCCGGCGAGAAGCGCGAGAAGCGAGGGTCGAACCCGCTGAACCAGCCGACGCTCCCCACCGGGCCCTCCAACTTGAGGTCCACCGCGACGAGCTCGGCGCCAGCCCAGAGCGTGCTGATCGCGCCCCGGCAGTCGGGCTCGTCACTGGCCGCGGCCTCGGCGATGAAGCGGGACGTCTCCGCATCCTCGAAGAGCCGGCGGGTCGCGGCGTACCGATCCCCCTTCCAGCGCACGAGGGTCTCGAACGCGGCGGCGTCCCCACCGGCCCAGTGGAACGCGAGAGGACCCACGGCGCGCTCGAGGCCCCGTCGGGTCCGTCCGAACTCCCGACGCACCGAGCGTGGGCGCCGCTCGAGGTAGTCGTCGAAGTCCCCGGTCTCGATGACCGGGCACTCCACGGCGGTGTGGGCGTAGCGATGCGCGACGAGCACCCCGTCGTCCGCGAGCGCGTGATCGAACCGCCATCCGCGGAGTCCAGCCCGACGCACAATCGCACGCCCGTCCAGCTCCACGCCCGAGTGGACGACACCCTGGAGGTCGTTCGCCGGCCAGCCGATGGGCCGGGCGATCCCCCCGACCCCCTCGAAGGCCCAGAAGCCCTCGAGCCGTCCGTCTACCTCGAGAACCGCGACGCGGGCGCCGCGCCGGTGCCGGCCCACGATCCGGGCGAACGTGGGCGAGAGGAAGGGGCTCTGCGTGAGGGCCGATCGCGCCTGGAACGAGCGCCACCGCTCGACCTCGGTCGCCCCGAGGTCGCCGGGCGCGACGACCGTCACCGCGAGCGTCACGCCGCCAAGCGTACACAAGGCCCGGCGGGGCGCCGTCAGGGGATCCGTCGATAGCGTCGCACCGTGATCGGCAAGAAGACCGCGACCGACAGCGCGGCGTACACCAGCGAGGCCACGCCGATCGCGTCGATGCCCAACCGCTTGATGAGCGTGAAGACGACGACGAGGTAGATCGCGCTGAAGACGACGTTGCGGAGGGTCAGCCACCACACGCGCTTGTCGATCCACGCGAAGGCGCTGTAGTAGACCATGACCGCGCTGCCGAGCATCGCCACGAGAAGCATGCGGATCAGGGTGGTCCCGTGCTCGGCGTAGCGAGTCCCGAACACCCTCAGGTAGTAGGGCGCGAGGATCACCCCCAGCACGATGCTGGGTATGAGCACGACCGCGAGACCGCGTAGGGCTTGGTCGGCGTGCCGGCGCAGCGACGCCGGCTCCGCGGACGCCTCGACGATGAACGAGCGCACGATGCTCCAGGCGACCATGCCCAGGCTGGTCGTGATCAGTGACGGGAGGTAGTAGTACGCGTTGGCGACGGCTCCCAGGCGCTCGATGACGACGAGGGTGACGATGGCCGGGAGGAAGACCGTCGAGAGCAGCGACGCGTACTGCGCGGTCGAGAGGGAGAAGAGCTCGCGGGTGGTGGGCAGCTCGGCCGATCGCCGGTTCGTCGCCATGTGGGCCGGGATACGCACCCGGAACAGGTACCAGTTGACCCCGAGGATGGCGAGCGTCACGGGGATGACCCACGCGGTGAGGATGCCCGTCGTCTTGCTCAGGCCAACGAACACCGGCAACAGGACCAGCTTGACCAGTCCGTAGCCGACGTTCTCCACCGCCACCCACTTCGAGGACCGCAGTCCGATGAGGACCGAGTCCTGAAGCGCGAAGATCGCCCAGAGGACGACCGCGACGGCGAAGAAGCCCATCCCCCCAGGGCTGGAACCGAGGAAGTTTCGGCCGAATCCCAGGGCGAGGTAGCCCGTTACGAGCACGACGCTGGTCGCCACGCACAAGACATACGAGCGGCGAACGAAGGAGTGCGTGAGCTCACCCGCGACCGGCAGGAATCGCTCGAAGATCGGTCCGAAACTGAGTTGGCCCAGAGTGGCCAGCAGGACCATGGCCGCGATCGCGGCGGTCGTCTCGCCGACCGTGGCGGCCGGCGCGAGGTGGGCGGCCAGGGCCCAGAAGACGACCCCGAGCACCGCCGAGCCGCCGGAGGACACCATGAGCGCGATGGCGTTCTGGATGAGCAGGTCGGGTCGCCACCGTCGAGGGAGGGTCGGGTGCGTGTCGCGGGCCACCTCAGTCACCAGCCTCCAAGTCTCGTGCACGGACCGGACCCCGAACGGTCGGATGGCCCCACCGGCGGGCGAACCGAGGGTCTCGCGGGCTGGCCGTCCAGGCAGTCCCGAGGAGTTACGAAGGTCCCTTCAGCGCACGCGGCACCGCGGCTAGTTTTCCGTACGCCATGTATAACCCTACGCCGCCGCCCCTGTCCCTGGTCGAACCGGTCATGGTCGTCGCGCCCCACCTGGACGACGCTGCGCTCTCGTGCTCGGCGGTACTGGCCGCGCACCCCGGGACGGTGGCCGCCACGGTCTTCGCCGGCGCGCCTCGCTCCCCCCACGAGGGCTACAACAGTGCCACGACGGGTCGGCGTTACGCCCCCGACGCCATCGCCGTGCGCCGCCGCGAGGACAGCCGTGCCCTGGCGAGCGTCGGCGCGCACCCCGTCTGGCTCGACCTCCTCGACCTCGACTACGCCTCGTTCCGCCCCGATCGTCCCTACCTGCATGACGTGGAGGACGCGCTGCGCGACCTCCTCGCGCGCCACCGACCAGCGACCCTCGTGTCCCCCGTCGGGATATGGCACCCCGATCACCTGCTCGTCGCATCGGCCGCACTCGCCGAGAGCGCCGGCCAAGGTATCACCCGGCTCCTCTACGCCGACCTCCCCTACGCGCGCGCCGTCCCCGACCTCCTCCACGATCGCCTGAGGGAGATCTCTCGGAGATGGGATCTCACAGAGGTGGCCATCGACGCCGTCGCCCGCGACAAGCGCGCCCTCGTCCACGAGTACCGATCCCAGGTCCGCGCGACGCGTCAGCACCAGCGCCGAGCCTTCGCCGCGACCCTCCGGGGCGCCGAGCGCTACTGGTTGGTCAGCGATCGGTGACGGCGTCACCGCCACGCCGTCGCTCGCCCGACCCGCCGGTCCCGTATCGCGAGGAACCGGGCCCAGCCCTTGACCGACAGGTAGACGGCTAAGGGCATGACGTCACGGATTCGCAGCTCACGCGCCCAACGACGAAGGACGCGGCCCCGGCGGGCCAGGGCGGGCCAGAGCCGCGTGCGAGCGCCCTCCTCACGGCCGGCCCCCGAGTCCCGGTGCTCCAAGTTCCCCGCGGCGACGCGGACCTCCCGGCGCACCAAGTCGCCCAACGAGTCCGCAATCGGCACGCGGGAGAGAGCGTCCTCCACCACCATCTTCTCGTCGTCGTCGAACTGGGAGTCGAAGAAGAGGTCGTCCGCGGTGACGTCGGGGAACTCCCCGAACCTCGCGCGAGCCGGACCGTTGGCGCCGTAGAGGCCCCGGCCCACGAGGTGGGCGTCGATCCACGTCGCGATGATGGGGGCGAGGAGCGCCGAGGCGTAGAGCCGCACCGCCCACGGCGCCCCCTCCAACGCGTACTCGACGCGCGGCGCCACCGCCAGTGGCCCGGGGGCCGAGGCGAGCGCGGTGGTCAGCGCCTCGATGGAGGCCTCGTCCAGCCGGACGTCCGCGTCACAGTACAGCCGGGGGAAGATGCCCCCCGCACGTCTGTCCCCGAGGTTGAGGGCGTGAGACTTAGAGGCGGTCGGGGTCTCGACGACGGTCGCCCCCACGAGTCCCCGGGCGAGCTCGGCCGTGGCATCGGTGCACCCGTTGCACACGACCACGAGGGCGACCTCGCCGCGCCCGACGGGGCCCGCCAGGTCGCTCAGGAGTCCCCCGATCCTCGCGGCCTCGTCGTGGGCCGGGACGATCACGCTCACCCGCGCGAACACGCCCGTCAGCCTACGTCCGTGTCCTGGCGGGCTCGGGGGGGTCGGCGGGCCGGTGGCCTAACGTGAGAGCGATGGCCCGCGACGACCGACGCCCGAGCCCGGTGCGCATCGTCAACGTCGACGTCGATCACCTCGACGACCCGATTCTCACCGACGCACCCGACGGCACACGGATCTGGCTGGAGGTCTCCCGCCGGGGCCAGGTCGTCGGGACCCGCGCCGCCTCGTGCCACGGGGGTCGGGTCGACCAGACGTCGCGCGACGACGTCGTCCGACTCTTCGCCGACGCACCGACCCAAGATCTGTCGGTCGTCCCCGACGACCGACTCCCCACCGTGACGGTCGTGGTTCCCACGATCTTCGCCCGAAGGGAACTGATAGAGCGCACCATCGACTCGATCACAGCGAGCCACTACCCGCACCTCGAGGTCCTCCTCGTCGACAACCGGACCGCACCCGACACCCCGATCCCGCCCTTCCCCGACGCTCCGCAGGTCCGGATCATCAGTGAGCCGACCCCGGGGGTGTCCGCCGCCCGCAACCGCGGCATCCGAGAGTCGGGTGGTGAGGTCATCGCGTTCACCGACGACGACGTCGAGGTCGATTCCGACTGGGTGCGCGCCATCGCCGTCGCCTTCGCCACCAATCCCGATCTCGACGTCGTCGGAGGGATGGTCCGCCCCCGAGTCCTCGAGACTGAGCCCCAGCTCTGGTTCGAGGAGTTCTTCGGCGGGTTCACCAAGTCCTTCCAGCCGAGGACGTGGACCGTCGCGGAGGAGTCCGTGTCCGATCCCCTCTTCCCCTACGACGCCGGTCGGTTCGGCGCCGGCAACAACATCGCGGTGCGTCGACGGGTCGTCGAGCTCGTCGGCGGCTTCGACGTCCGCCTCGGGGTCGGAACGCCCACGAAGAGCGGGGAGGACCTCCTCTTCTTCATCGAGGTCCTGCTCCGCGGCGGCACCGTCGGCTACGTCCCCTCGGCCCTCGTGCGCCACACCCACCGCGCGACGGCCAGGGAGTTCCGCACCCAGGTCTTCAACTACGGCATCGGACTCACCGCTATGTTCACCGCGCTCATCGTCGAGGACCCTCGCCACCTCTGGCGGATACTCCGGCGTCTCCCCCGCGGCCTCAAGACCTTCTTCTTCCCCAAAGAGCCGAAGTCGCTTAGCGAGACGACGAGCTTCCCCCGTACAACGATGCCCGTCCACGCCCTCGGAATGGTCGTCGGCCCTATCGCGTTTTGCTGGAGCGCCGTCCAGATGCGTGGCCGGCGGGTTCCCGTGGTCCGCAACGATCGCTGACCACTACAGCCAGCGCCAACCCGGCTTCCCTCTCCAGCGGATCAGAATCGAGCGGCCAGCCCACGGGGGATCCCCCGCGGTCGCGAACACCCCTCGAGGAGCTCCAGCGCCCCGGACGCTCACGTCCGAGTCCCCCACCGCGGCGCGGTCGCCCGCCGTGACCCGGGTACCATCCCGGTCGCCGAGGATCGCCCTGATGGTCCGATCGACGTCGAGCCCCGGAGTGTCGATCCACCTGCCGATCCGGGGCGTCACGTCGTTGAAGGTTTTCCACAGCGCCGCGACATCCCACTGCGAATAGCCGGACTTCGACCGGCCGCGCTCTCGCTCCGCCACGACGTCGGGGCTCGGGTTCAGCACGATGACGTGGAGGGGCATCTCGACCAGCCGGCGCACCACCTCCAGGAGATGGCCGCCCAGGTAGAGGTCCTGGATCACCGTCGTGAAACCGGATCGGGCGTACGCGAGGGCGGCGGCACTGGCCAGGTGGCGCCGGAGGGCCAGCTGGGTCTCCGCCTCGGGGGTCAGCGGCGGGACGGGGGTCTCGCGGCCCGAGACGATCATGCGGCGGAAGAGGTCACCCCTCACGTGCGCCGAGCGCTTGAAGTGCTTGGCCAATCGTCGGCAACCGTCGATTTGCCCGAGGCCATGACGCCGGTCACCAGATAGATCTCGGCCGAGGCCACCGGGACGAGTCTGCCACGGACCCGTGCATCGTCCACGGCCTGACGCCGCGCGATCGTTCGACGGCGATCGCCGACCTACACCCTGCAGTAAGAGGGGAGCCCTTCGACCCCTCGGGGGGAATGAGCGAGGGTGTGAGGAGCCTCGTCGCCAACCCCGCTCGGCATCGTGGTGATCACCGCCGGGATGTCCCCGTCCACCACCCGCGAGCACGCCTTCCTGCACGCGCCGCGGTCATCAGGGCCCCAGAGGTCTCGACTCCCTCCCCCGGTCACGGGCCGCCCATCGACGACTGACCTCCGTCGCGCGACAACGACTCAGGTCGGGCGGCGCCAGCCGAGCAGGGGACGGGCGCGAGATCCCGAGCCCACCGGGCTGGCCGGGGCTAGTCCGACGGCCCGGGCGACCTCGTCGAACTCGTCGGCGAGCAGCACCGTCCCTCCCGCGAGGTAGGTCTGCCAACGAGAGAGCGCCTCCTCGGGTCCGGGTCCTGAGAAGCCGTAGCCGAGGAGCCACCCGCCGGGTCGGAGCGCCCGGTGGAGCCGGAAGACCCCTTCGGCAAGGGTCTCTCGTCCGACGTGTCCGACCGGGAGCCACGCGAGGTCGAAGACCTGGTCGTCCTCGAGCTCGTCGATCCCTTGGTGACGGAGTTCGACCCGCTCGTCGAGCCCTTCACCGGCGAGCTCGCGAGACGCGAGTGCGAGGGCGAGGGCCCACGGGTCGACGGCCACGAGTCGGGCGTGAGGGAATGCCCGGGCCACGGCGGCGGCCACGGCCCCCGAGCCGGTGGCGACGTCGAGGAAGCCCCCACCATCCTCAAAGAGAGGGGAAACCCCCAGGGCCGACGCCGCCCGGACCACCCTGTGTCCGAGGGTGTCCATCGCTCGACCTCGTGCGAGGACGACCTCCTGGTCGAGGAGGTCGTCACAGTGCCCGGGCCCCCAGAGGGAGGCGCTCGCCGACTGACCGAGCGCGGAGCGCAACGCCTCGGCTATCTCGCTCGCGTACCCGCCCCACTCTCGCCGCACCGCCTCGGTGAATCGCCATCCGTCGGGCCCGAACTCGATCAGGCCGACGCTCGCCAGAACGTCCCCGATCGGATCCGACGTCGGATCGAAGGTCGCGTCAAGCCCCCTCTCGAGGGCGATGGTCAGGGCACTGGCGAGCCACGCCCCGCCCCACGCTTCAGCGACGATCCTCCGAGGATCGACCAACGCAGCCGGCGTCGGGACCATGCTCGAAGACTATGGTTCTTGTATATATTTGAAAGAGGGCCGAACGTCACGACTCTCGACGCGCCCCCAACGGCGGACGGACCCTCGGGCCCGCCGACCTCGAGCGACTCGGGCGAGTGACGGGCGATGAACTCTCTCGCCGATGACGTCCTCGCGTCTGAGCCGCGGGGAGGACCATCCGGATCCCGCTGACGACATCCCTGGTTGACGGGGTGACGGTGCTGAGCGGACGCCTCGAATCCAAGCGCCATCCACGGTCGACCCCGACCCCCGGCGAGGGCATCCGGCGAGCGAGGGCCTGGTGGCCGACATCACCATATATATAGGTGTGAGCCGAGCCCCCCCAATAGCCTCATGAATATGGGGGCTCACTCATCTGACGTGGTCGGATCCGCTCCACTGCGCCCACTCGCCCAGTGACCACGCCCATTCGTGGCCGGAGCTCGAAATCCATGAATCATCCCTGGTTAGCGGGCTTCATATCGTCTAGGCCGTTCCAATGACCCCACGGCACACGAACCGCGGTCTTTGCGAACGCCAACGATGCGCCGAGGCGGTCGGCAGCCCCGTGGGAATGGGGCCACTCCCGGTTCTCGACCGGAGCGGGGTCGGCGTCCCGCAAGATCGAGCAGCCCCTTCGATGACGCCATCTCGTCGCCTCAAGGCGTAATTCCTGTCTAGCGGGGTTGACGTGGGACCTCGGTTGTCTTGGGCCCTGGGGGGAACCAACGGGGGGCCGATCAACGTGGGCCGGATCTCGCCGCCCACCGCTCGACGGGACCATTCGGTGGGTATTGCCAGCGGACGGTCGCCGTCCTTAGGGTGGAGCCGATGACCAGCCTCTCGGTACTCGACCTCGCAACGGTCGCCGAGGGCTCGACGCCCGCTCAAGCCCTCGCCGACACGCTCGAGCACGCGCGCCTCGCCGAGCGACTCGGCTTCGCACGATTCTGGGTCGCCGAGCACCACGCGATGGCCTCGGTGGCGAGTTCGGCCCCCGCCGTCCTCATCGCCCACCTGGCCGCGCGGACGTCCACCATCCGCGTCGGAGCCGGAGGGGTGATGCTGCCCAACCACGCGCCGATCGTCCTCGCCGAGCAGTTCGCCACCCTGGAGGCCCTCAACCCGGGCCGCATCGATCTGGGCGTCGGCCGGGCCCCGGGGACCGACCCGCTGACCACCCGAGCGCTACGCCGATCGTCGTCCCTGGGCCACGACACCTTCCCCGACGACCTCGTCGAACTCCTCGACTACTTCTCGCCCTCTCGTTCGACCCACCCGGTCCCGAACCCCGGGCCGGGGTACGCGCCCGAGGTCTGGATCCTCGGCTCGTCCACCTACGGCGCCCAGGTGGCAGGGCGGCTGGGCCTCCCCTTCGCCTTCGCCTACCACTTCGCCCCCCAACGGCTGGACGAAGCCCTCGACATCTACCGCACCCACTTTCGCCCGTCGGCACGAATCGAGGCTCCACGGGTGATGGTCGGGGTCTCGGTCCTGTGCGCCCCGTCCGACGAGGAGGCCCGCTTCCTCGCCGGCCCCAGCGGACTGCACCTGCTCCTCCGCTCCTCCGGTCGTGCGGGCGCGCTGCCCACTCCCGAGGCCGCCGCAGCCTTCCCCTACTCCGCCGAGCAGCGGGCCTTCCTCGACGAGACGAGTGCCACCCACGCGATCGGGGATCCTGACGCGGTTCGGGCGAGTCTGGACGACTTGGTAAGGCGCACCGGCGCCGACGAGCTCATCGTCGCCACCCGGACCCACGGCTTCGCCGAGAGGGCCCGGTCCCTCGAGCTTCTCGCATCGGTCTGGGACCCGGCGGGAGGCCCCTCCCGGCACGTGGCACCCGCCGACGAACTCCTCGCTCGATGAACGACCTCACACCGTGTCCGAAGTCCCCGGGCGGCCCGCCCGAACCCGCGCCCTAGGACTCGACAGGCATCTCTCCTGCTTAGCGGGGTAGAGATAGGGAATCGTCAGCCGGGTGGGGACTGGTGGCCAAATGGCCTTCGACGACGGTCCGGGTCTGCCGCACTCGCGGTACGACGCGGTCCCACCATCGTCGAGGCACTCGTTGGGGGACGGCGAGCAGGATTACCGCCTGGTCAACGGGGTGGCGGTTTGTCACACACACCCTCGGCATGATTCCCTTCCCCTTTGAACCGACGTGGGCCCCCTCGCCCCCAACTAGAGCCGAGCGGGGAACAAAGAGCTCGCTGGCCTCCGGCGCGCGAGCGGGATCGACGGGGCACGCCGTCGGGACCTCCCAGTCCCTACGACACGTCCGCACCACGAGCCGGCATCGGGCGAGTCGACGGACCCGTCGTCTGAGTCCCCGCGGCGGTCCCCGGGCTCCGTGGGGGCCGTTAAGACGGGGCCCCCGAAGGTGTGGATAAGTTGATGATACGTTGACCTCCGCGTCGTACGCTCAGGTTCCTTCCAGAGGGCCTGGGAGGGGTGCGGCGATCTGCCACAGCCGCACCAGAAGGTGGAGGTGGCGCGAAGAGGCGTACTTCATGGGATGTCTTCAGAAGAATGATGCACGTTTTTTCTGAAGGCATGAGATACGCTCCGTGAGATGAGGTTCCGGTGGTCGGGCCGCAGACCTTGATTGATCGCTCCCGCCGAGTTGCGGACAGGGGTCGACTGGATCCGACCCAGACCGCTTGAGCCCCGACTCTCGGCGACGTCATCTCTCCACCACGGACAACCACGGATGAGTGGGGCCGGCAAGGGCACAGACAAGGGCAAGGGGTAATCGTGGCGCTACGCAGGAAGTCTCGAGACGACGACGGCGGGTCGGTCGCGACCGTCGCGGCGCCCGCGCCCCCCGCCGGCGCGCCGGCCCACGGCTCGGCCCACGACCGCACGACCGGCTTCGGCCCCAAGCCCGGCGCCGACCCCCAGGGCGAGGCCGGGCGCCAGCGCCTGGGCGAGCGGCTGGTGGCGAGCGGGCTCATCACCGAGGCCCAGCTCGACGAGGCCCTGGCGATGCAGCGCTCGGGGGGCGGGCTCCTCGGCGAGGTGCTCGTCAGCATGGGCTTTCTCACCGAGCAGACCCTGGCCCAGGCCCTCGCCTCCTTCTTCGGCTACGACGTGGCGAACCTGCGCCGCGAGCCGATCGACAGCGCGCTGCTCGACCTCATCCCCGAGGACCTGGCGCGCGAGTACATGTGCTTCCCGGTGCGCCTCGAGGGCGACACGCTGTGCATGGCCGTCGCCGAGCCGAGCGACGAGCTCTCGGCGCGCCTGGCCCGGGCGAGCGGCAGGCGGGTGAAGCTGCTCATCGCCCCGATGGGCGACGTCAAGTGGGCGATCGACTCGAACTACCACGCGCTCAGCAACGTCGAGCGGCTCGTCCAGGTCTTCGAGTCGGTCGAGGGCTCGCGCCGAGGGCGCCCGGAGGTCTCGGAGTCCGAGATCGTCTCGGAGGACGCCCCGGTCGTCCAGCTGGTCGACAGCATCCTCACCCAGGCGATGCGCGACCGCACCAGCGACGTCCACATCGAGCCCACCGGCGACGTCGTGCGGGTGCGCTTTCGCATCGACGGCGCGATGAAGGAGGTCCTGACCCTGCCGGGCTCGATCGGGCCGAGCCTCATCAGCCGCATCAAGATCATGGCGAACATGAACATCGTCGAGCGGCGCCGCCCCCAGGACGGCCAGCTCGCGATCGTGATCGACGGCCGCGAGGTCGACGTGCGCGTCGCCACGGTCGCCACGGTCGGCGGCGAGGTGTGCGTGATGCGCCTGCTCGACAAGACCCGTTCGGTCCTCAGGCTCTCCGAGCTCGGCATGCCGCCGGTGACCCACGGGGCGTTCTCCAAGCTCGTGCGCTCGCCCTTCGGCATGGTGCTCTGCGCGGGCCCGACCGGCTCGGGCAAGACGACGACGCTCTACGCCTCGCTGAGCGAGGTCAACGACCCGACCCTCAACATCATGACGATCGAGGACCCCGTCGAGTACGTCTTCCCCACGATCAACCAGATCCAAACCAACGAGCAGGCCGGGCTCACCTTCGCCAACGGCCTGCGCTCGATCCTGCGCCAGGACCCCGACGTCATCCTCGTGGGCGAGATCCGCGACGTCGAGACCACGCGCGTCGCGGTCCAGTCGGCCCTCACCGGCCACTTCGTCCTCTCCTCCCTGCACGCGACCGACTCGGTCTCGGCGCTGCACCGCTTCCTGGACATGGGGATCGAGTCGTTCCTCATCGCGAGCTCGGTGCTCGGGGTCGTCGGCCAGCGCCTGCTGCGCCGGATCTGCCCGTCGTGCAAGACGACCTACACCCCCACCGACGAGGAGATGGTCTTCTACGAGGAGTCCGGCGGGAGCCCCAAGGGCGTCTTCTACCACGGCGTCGGGTGCAACTTCTGCGCCAACACCGGCTACAAGGACCGCATCGGCGTCTACGAGCTGCTCACGATGACCTCGGAGATCCGCCGGCTGGTCGTGGGCTGGGCGACCCAGGAGGAGCTGCGCAACATGGCCGTCAAGCAGGGCATGAGCACGCTCAAGCAAGAGGCCATACGACTCGTGGAGAACGACATCACGTCGATAGCGGAGGTGATCCGGGGGATGTACACGCTATGAGCATGCTGAAGAGAGCCGAGAAGGACCCCGAGGCCGCGGCGCCGGCGCCCAAGGCCCCGAAGGCGAGGAGGGCCCCGAAGGCGAGGAGGGCGACGAAGGCCCCCAAGGCTCGCGCGCGGGCCGACAAGACCCAGGACTTCGCCTTCAAGGCGCTCGACCAGGACGGCAAGACCGTCTCGGGCACCGAGAAGGCGCTCTCCACCGGGGCGGCCCACGTGGCGCTGATCCAGCGTGGACTCCAGCCCCTCGAGGTCAAACCGAAGAAGAGCATCCTCGCCTTCGAGATAACCCAGAAGAAGGTCCCGCGCAAGGACCTCACGAACTTCACCCGCCAGCTGGCCGTCTTCATGCGCGCCGGCGTCCCGATCATGGAGGCCCTCGAGGTCATCACCGAGGAGACCCAGAACAAGATGCTCCGCGGGGTCTTGGAGGACATGACCGAGCGCCTGCGCGCCGGGGACACCTTCGCCGCCGCCGCCTCCACCCATCCCGAGGCCTTCCCCAACTTCTACGTGGGCATCCTGGAGTCGGCTGAGCTCACCGGCAACCTCGACAACGTGCTGAACCAGCTGGCCGACTACATCGACCGCGACGAGAAGGCCCGCTCCAAGGTCACCTCGGCGCTCATCTACCCCTCGGTCGTGGCCGTGATGTCGGTTGTGGTCGTGGTCGTGCTCGCCGTCTTCGTGATGCCGCGCTTCGAGGTCTTCTTCAAGAGCCTCAACGCGAAGCTGCCCCTGGTGACGGTGATGCTGCTCGACACGACGTCGTTCATCGGGCACAACTGGTACGTCGAGGCCGCCGTCGTCGTGCTCGTCGTCGGCGGCTTCATCGCGATGCGCCGCACGGTGAAGGGCAAGGCCACCCTCGACAAGGTCCTGCTCAAGCTGCCGGTCCTCGGGGACCTCTCCGAGACGGCCATCGTCGAGCGCGTCTGCCGGGTGCTCGCCTCGATGCTGCGCGCCGGGGTGGACCTGCCGCGCTCGATGGCGGTGACCGCGGACTCGGCGAACAACTCGGTCTACCGGCGGGCCCTCGAGGGCGTGCGCGAGCAGATGATGCAGGGCCAGGGCATCGCCGGGCCGATCACCAACACCGAGCTCTTCCCGGCGGCGGCGCGCCAGATGTTCCGCGTCGGGGAGGAGACCGGCACCCTCGACCAGCAGCTCGAGGTCGCCGCCGCCTACTACAACCGCGAGCTCGAGACCAAGCTCGAGCGCGCGACCTCCCTCTTCGAGCCGGCGATCATCATCTTCATGGGCTTCGTCGTCGGCTTCGTCGCCGTGGCGCTCATCTCGGCCATGTACGGCGTTTACAACCAGGTGAAGGTGCAGTAGTGGCCCAGCCGGGCGGGTGTCGGGCCGCTCGTCGGCGGGGGAAGCGTGTCCCCCACCACGCGTGCGTGGGGTGCGTGGGGTGCGCGCGCGAGCGGCGCCAAGGAGAGGAGGGATTCACCCTCATCGAGCTGCTCATCGTGGTGGTGGTGATGCCCCTCATCGTGGGCGCCCTCTCGCTCGGGCTCATCTCGGTCTTCAAGCTCCAGAGCGGGGTGTCGAGCCGGCTCGGGGACACCGTGGACTCCCAGGTGGTGGCCTCGACCTACCAGAACGACGTCTCCTCGGCCCTCACGGTGACGGCCGCCTCAGGCCAGACGGGACTTCAGTGCGGTCAGGCCGGGGAGTACCAGCTCCTCGGCCTCGCCTGGGGCGGACTGCCCATCAAAAATCAACAGGGCGGCCCCTACGCGACCGTAGTGAGCTACGTTGAGGTCCTCACCGGGGGCCAGTGGGAGCTCGTGCGCCAGTACTGCACGAACGGCTACTCCCAGACCCCGGTCAGTTCCACGACGGTCGCCTACAACGTACTGCCACCCTGCGCATCAGGGATTGCCTCGTCCTGCCAGCGTTCGGCCCAGATCTTCAACCAGCCCGGTAGTACCACCAATCAGCCCTTGAACGTGGGGCCAAGCGGTCTCGCCGGAGTCCTTGACAGCGCCGCCAACTCCTCGTGGGTGCCGGTCGTCGACGCGACCGACAGCAGCCTCAACGTGACCCGGGTCGAGTTCGCCCTGGCCGCGAAGACCGCGACCGAGCAGAACGCCTACCAGTACACCCTGGCGGCGGTGCCGGCCGCCGCCTCGCCCAACATCTCGACCGGCGGCCAGCCCATCACCGTCTCCTCGAAGGCCGGCTGCAACTTCGCCACCCCGGGGACCGGGTTCTACGCCTCCTCGATGTGCCTGGTCGACTTCTCCAGCCTGACCGGGAACAACCTGCTCGCGGCCGAGAACGGCTGCCTCCAGATGGAGGTCGACCTGCCCGGCGGGTCGAAGCTGTACTTCTGCCTCTCGATCTCGGGGGTCCCGGTGAAGCCCTCGGGCCTCCCGACCTGGCAGAACGCCTTCCTCGGCAACTACTGCTCGTCGAGCGGGGGCGGCTGCTCGACCGGCTCGCCCTTTTACACGGGCATCTCGGGCCAGCCCGCCCTCTACCAGACCGGCAGCGGCGACACCACCGTCACCCTCAAGAACATCTCGGTGATCACGGCGAACGGCTCCCAGGCGACGGGCTGGTGGGCGGTCGGGGCCGACGCCGAGTCGACCGACGCCGGGGAGTACATCGGCTGGACCTCGGACCAGCCCATCCTCGTGATGCCCAACAACTCGGCCTCCACCTACAGCTACGCCCAGTGGGTGGCCAACGGCGACGCCTTCCCCTCCGACCCCGTCGGCAACGCCTGCGTGAACGGGACCGGGCTCACCTGGCAGGGGAGCGCCGACTCGGTGCTCTGCTCGGTACCGGGCAACGTCAACATCGGGCTCAAGACCGGGACCGCGATGGTCGAGTCCGAGACGCCCAAGACCTGGACGATGATCCTGCACGGTGGCGGCCTCGAGGCCGCCGCGTTCGGACTGCTCCTCTCATGACGAACGAACCGCGCTCACCAGGGGAGGAGCCGTGAGGTCCCGACCGGTTCACCCGGTCCCCCCGACGCCGCGCACGACCCCGCACGCCACGAGGACCTCCTGGTTCACCCGACGCCGGGACTCCGAGCGCGGCGACACCCTGATCGAGGTGCTGATCGCCCTCGTGGTACTCGCCCTCGCGGCCCTCGCCCTGATCATCGCCTTCACCACGACGATCGCCGCCTCGGCCCAGCACCGCCAGTTGGCCCGGACCGACACCATCCTCGCCACCGCGAGCGAGGAGGCCATCGCGGCCATCGAGAACCGCCCCACGCTCTTCACGGACGCCTGCTCCACGCCCATCAGCGGCTATCCCTTCTACAGCACCAGCCAGGGCTTCCCCCTGCCCGAGCCCTACACCACCGACGCCGCCAACGGCACCGCGGGCTACGTCGTCCAGTACGCGTCGACCGACCCCATCGAGTACTGGGACGGCACGGCCTTCACCCAAAACTGCGTCGCCGGGGCGCCCCAGCTGATCACCGTGAGCCTCCAGGGCACGAAGTACTCCAACAGCTTCGTCGTGGACTACCCCATCGGCACGACCGGCGCGGCCCTCGCGGGCGGCGGCGCCGACCACCTGGTCTTCTTGAAGCAGCCCGGCTGCCCGGGGGCGACCTGCTACGCCGGCTCACCCCTCACCCAGCAGCCCGTCGTCGCGGTCGTCGACTCCGCCGGGAACCCAGTCACGACCGACCTCTCGCCGGTCATCCTGCAGATCTCGGGCCTCTCGCCCTCGACGGGCGTCCTCTCGGGCTGCCAGGGCAACGAGGTCCTCGGCGTGGTGACCTTCACCGGCTGCACCCTCGGCTCGGGCGGCGACTTCATCCTCACCGCGAGCGACGGCAGCCTGACCCCGGTCGACAGCCAGGCCTTCACCGTGGCGTCCGCGCAGTTCCAGCTCGTCTTCATCACCGAGCCGGTCGCGTCCGCCGCGGGCAGCCCCTTCTCCAGCGCCCCGACGGTCGCCGTGGAGAACGTGGCGAACGGCCAGGTCAACCCGGCCTGGCAGGGCACGATCACCTTCACCTCCTCGGGCGGGGCGTTCACCGGGTGCGCCAACGCCACGACCCAGACGACGGTCACGGTCACGGTCACCAACGGCACCGCCGCGATCCCCTCAAGCTGCCTCTTCTGGGGCGGCTACTTCTACAACCCGGCCTCCAGCCCGCCCACCACGGCGACCAACTACACCATGACGGCGGTCGCCAACCCGGCGAGCCAGTCCGACGCCGCTTTGCCCGCGACGTCCAACGCCTACTTCGTGACCGGCCCCGGCCCGGCCTCGCAGCTCTCCTTCGAGACCAGCCCCACCGGGGTCGCGAGCAACTCGGCCTCGAGCGTCTTCCCCGTCCAGCCCGTCGTCCAGGTCGAGGACTGGTTCGGCAACGTCGCCATCAACTCCTCGCCCTCGATCAGCCTCAACTTCACCGGCTCGGGCGAGACCCTCGGGGGCTGCAACTACTCGGTGAGCCACGGCACCTACACCTACTCGGGCTGTCACGGCAGCGCCTACGGCAACGGACTGACCCTCGTCGCCTCGGGGAGCGGTCTGTCGAGCGCGATGAGCTCGGCCTTCAACATCACCGGGATCGCCACCCAGCTCGTCTTCACGACCTCCCCCCAGGCCGGGGCCTCGGGGTCATCGTTCACCGTCCAGCCCGTCCTCGCCTACGAGGACGCCAAGGACAACGTGGTCACCGCGGCGACCGCGCCCATCGCCCTGTCGGTCTCGCCGAGCAGCGGGATCCTGGCGAACTGCACCAACCTCGTGCCTGACCTGGGCTACGTCCACGTCCAGAACTGCACCTTCGCCGGCCTGGTCGGCACCCAGTACACGATGACCGCGACCGGCGGCGGGCTGACCTCGTCGCCGAGCGCCCCCTTCTCGCCGACCGGGCCCGGGCCAGCCACCCAGCTCGTCTACACCCAGCAGCCCGTCGCCGGTGCGGCCGACGCCGTGCTCACGACCCAGCCGATCATCGCCGTCGAGGACTCGGCGGGCAACGTAGTGACCGCCTCGACCAACGTCATCACCCTCACCTCGTCGGGCAATGGCGTCGTCGCCAACTGTGCCGGGCTCACGGCCATCGGCGGCACCGCCACCGTGACCAACTGCACCTTCGGCGGCGTCGTCGGGACCCAGTACACGATCACCGCGAGCTCAGGGAACCTGACCCCGGCCGTCAGCCAGCCGATCTCGCCGACCGGGCCTGGGCCGATGTCGGCGATCGCCCTGGTCGCCTCGACCTCGAACTTCACCGCCACGACGGACTCGACGCTGACGGCCACCCTGACCGACAACTTCGGCAACGTGGAGACGGCCGACAGCTCGACCCCGGTCGCCTTCTCCTCGCTCGCCTCGAGCACGGGCTCGCTCACCGGCCTCGCGACCTCGAACGACGCCTCGGGCATCGCCGTCGACGCCGTCACCGGCGCCACGGCCGGGACGGTCACCGTCCAAGCGTCCGCCAACGGGGTGATCTCCAACCCGGTGACCCTGACGGTGAACGCCGTGCCCGCGATCACGACGACCTCGGTCGCCTCGATCGACGACACCGAGACCACCTACCACCAGCCGGTCGTGGCCACCGGCGGCACCACCCCTCTCACCTGGTCCGCGGCGGGCTTCCCGACCGGAAGCACCCTCTCGATCAACGCCCAGAGCGGGGTGATCACCGAGAGCGGCACCAACACCGCCACCCCGGGCACCTACATCGTCACCGTCACCGTGACCGACGCCGACGGCGTCAGCGCGACCCAGACATTCTCCCTGGTCGTCACCGCCGCGCCCGCCCTCGGCCCGAGCGGTGGAGCCCTGGCGGCGGCGACCGACGGCCAGACGAGCTACAGCCAGTCGATCACCGCCTCGGGCGGCACGGGGAGCTTCGCCAACTGGACCATCACCTCGGGCTCGCTGCCCTCGGGCTTTGCCCTCAACGACTCGACCGGCGCCATCACCGCCTCGAACGTGACGGCGTCGGCGAGCAACTACGCCTTCACCCTCGCCGCCACCGACTCGAACGGGGTCACCGTGACCGGCAGCTACACCCTCCAGGTCAACCCGGCCCCGTCGTTCACCCCGACCACCGTCCCCGACGCGCACACCGGTGTCGCCTACAGCCAGACCATCACCGCCTCGGGCGGCACCGGAACCCTCAACGTGGTGTCCAGCCTGGTCAACCTGCCGACCGGTCTCAACCTGAGCGTGACCGGCACCACAGCCACGCTCTCGGGCACGACGAGCGCGACGAGCGGCACCTTCGGCTTCACCCTGACCGCGGCCGACGCCAACGGAGTCGCCACCCAGACGACCTACACCTTCGCCGCGACCAACGCCCCGGTCATCACCGGGCCGGCGAGCCTCCCCTCGGTCGAGCAGGGCGAGGGTTACCCCGCGACGACGGCCACCGCCCAAGGCGGGACGGGCTCGTACACCTGGTCGGCGACTGGATTCCCGACGGGCATCGGGATCAACCCCTCCTCGGGGCTGATCAGCGGGGCGACTACCTCGCAGGGCACCTACAACGTGACGGTCAAGGTGACCGACGCCGCCGGCAAGAGCGCCTCTCAGGCGTACACCCTGGTCGTCCAGGCGGGCCCGACCGTCACCACCTCGTCTCTCCCCTCGATCGACGTCGGCCAGACCTACCCATCGACCCAGCTCCAGGCGACCGGCGGGACGGGCTCGTACACCTGGTCGGCCACGGGGCTGCCCTCGGGCCTCTCGCTCAGCCCGTCGGGCCTGATCAGCCAGACCTCGTCGGTCGCGCAGGGCTCCTACGCCGTGACCGTCACGGCCACCGACGCCGTCGGGGGCCGGGGCTCGAAGTCCTTCACCGTCCGGGTGTACTCCGACCCGGTGGTGACGGGTCAGACGACCGTGAACCAGTACGCCGGGCACTACAAGAGCCACGGGCAGTGGATCAACTACGACCAGGTCACGGTCGTCTTCAACGTCAGCGGTGGCGCGAGCCCGTACACCAACTGGAGCCTCACGGGCTACTCGGGCTACCTGTCGAACCCGAGCGTGACGATCTCGGGTAGCACCGAGACCGTCACCGGCAACGTTCAGTCGGGCACCTCATTCAGCCTGTCGACGAGCGTCCAGGACGCCAACGGATGGACGGCGACGCTGAGCAACTACACGGGCACGGGGGTCTGACCCGCCATGGCCCGCCCGCCCCTCCGCGCCCCCTCCTTGGTGTCACGACACGATCGCGTTGCCACGACACGCGAGGGGGTCGGTCAGCGGGCACGCGACGAGCGCGGCGCCTCGCTCATCCTGGCCCTCGTCTTCATCGTCGCGGTGAGTCTGATCGTGATCCCCCTCGCCGACTGGGCGGCGAGCAGCCTCAACAACACCGGCACCTTCCAGAACGTCCGGACCCTCGACTACGCCCTCTCGAGCACCGTCGACACCGCTATCCAGGCCATCCGCACCAACCCGGTCCCGTCCGACCCAACCCTCGACGTGAACGGCTACGGCAAGCAGCCCGTCGGCTACTGCTGGGCCCCGACGAGCGGGACCACCTCGAGCCTCGACGTGAACGGCTACACGATCGACGTCTGGTGCCAGACGACCGTGAGCCTCCCCCAGGCCGCGACCCGGGTCGTCACCCTCTACGCCTGCTCCACGGCCTTCGACCACGGCAGCGAGGCGACCTGCCACGGCGCCCCCCAGCTCGAAGCCCGGGTCACCTTCGACGACTACCCCGCGAACGGCGGGGTGACCCTGGTCACCCAGTGCAACCCCAAGACCGGGAGTTGCGGGTTCAGCCAGAGCATCACGCAGTGGGTCTGGGCGACCCAGACGAGCTAGCCCGACCACCCGGCTCGCCCCCCGATCCCTCCGCCCAAGGCGTGGTCGGGCTCCCCGTCGCCACCCGCCACAGGGTCCAGCGCCCAGACTGACGCACGGGCCCGATTGAACGACCGTCGTACCCTCCGTCGGCCCTCGCCCCCGAGGGCAACGGTCGCGCCGAGCGCCCACGCCCGTGATCGCGGACCGTGAGGCCAGAGATCCCGGGTGTGCGTCGGCCCGTGCGCTCGGACGGCGATGGACACGGGCGCGACGTGGACGCCACGACGGCGAACCTCGAGGCCCGCACGACGGTCTGGGACGGATCCGCGCCCCAGGACCTCGTCATCGCGACGCTCCGCCACACCGGGCGCGCCCCGTCCTCGACGCGGGCACCGGCCATGGTCAGCCGGCCGAGCGCGCGAAGGGGGAGGTCGGCTGTCGCGAGCTCGCCCTCGACGCGTCTCCCACGATGGTCGAGGCGTGCCGCGCGTAGCCCCGACGCCGTGCGTGGCGACGTGCGCGACCTCCACCTCCTTCGTGGCGGGGTCCTTCGACGCCGTCGTCGCGGCGTGGATGCTCTACCGCGTCTTCCCGCTCCAGGACCCACTGGCCGAGTTCGCGCGGGTGCTCACCCCCGGCGGGACCCTCGTCGCTGTCACCAGCGGACGCGACCGCCTCGCCGGGCCTGGTCACTCACCGGTTTCGAGCGCGCCGAGCCACCGTTCAGTAGCGGGAGCGGGACGGCACCCCGACCCCCTTCGTCGCCACGCTGGGGCGCCACGACTTAAGTTCCGTGGCCCGCTACCCCGATCGGGCGACAGCGGCCCGGTACCTCGCGAGCGCCGGCGTCGACGACGCGGAGGCGCGGCTGCCCGCCAGCGGGCAGCCGCGGTCCATCGCCGGGGCGACCACCGTCTTCATCGGACGCACTCATGGCTGATCGACGTTCCCGGCCCGGCCGCGGTCGCGACAGGCAGTAGGAGCTCTCGACGTGTCACGGCGACAGCATCCGCGAGGGCGCTTGGCATCGCGACTTCGACATCGGAGTCGTCGGAATCGCGTCGAAGGTGTCGGCCGAGGAGTCGCGAACACGGTCGCGAGTGCACAACCCGTCGTCTCACGATGGACAACGAGCATCAACACTGCGACAAATCGCGACAAGGTTTTCTCACAGGCCGTGACCAGGTCGTACCGAGCGAGTATTGCGTCCAAAATCGCGTGAATGGTCCTAATTCACCTGGTCCGGTTGGGTTACACTTCGCGCTAAGCCTTGTCGTGCTACCGCACAGACGGCGAGGTAAAGCAAGGGAAAGTCCGAGTGTCGGGGATCCCACAGACAACAAGGGAGTAGAGAATGATTTCGACCTACCAGCGGCTCAAGCGCCGTCGGGACGCGGGTGAGATCGACGGCTTCACCTTGATCGAGCTCCTCATCGTGATCGTGGTGCTCGGCATCTTGGCCGCCGTCGTCATCTTCGCCCTCGGGGGTGTGACCGGGAAGAGCCAGCTCGCCGCCTGCCAGGCCGACGGGGCAACCGTGTCGACCGCCGTCGCCGCCTTCCACGCGGAGAATGCGTCGGCAACGCCAAGTTCGGCTCTCCTCACGGGGACGACGGAGGGTGGCCCGTACATCCAGTCGTGGCCGAGCAATTCAACCTACAGCTTCTCCTTGACGAATGGGGTGCTCAAGGTCACCAACATCAAGACCACGACGTCGGCTACCTACACGGGCCCATCGGCGTGTAAGACGATTGGCCTCGGCTGAGTGGTTTAAGCCTCGCCATGACCAGAGACGCCCGGCGAACTCGCCGGGCGTCTCTGGTCTTCCGGGACGGAGATTGAGGAGAACAGGTGAGCGACACAAAGGCCATTGACCCGTGGATGCAGACCCTCTGGGACCAGAAGGGGTCTGACCTCCTTCTTTCGAGCGACTCTCCACCACGCATCCGCGTCTCGGGGAAGTTGCGACCCCTCGAGGGAGCACCCACCCTGTCGGGGGCCGACATCCAGGCAATCGCGGACGACCTTCTTTCCGCCGGGCAGAAGCAGATCTTCGCGGACAACCTCGACGTCGACTTCGCGTTCTCCTGGAGCGACAAAGCTCGCGTGCGTGGCTCGGCGTTCACCCAGCGCGGCGAGACGGCGCTCGCGCTCCGCATGATCCCGACCGAGATCCCAAACTTCGAGCAATTGGGCCTGCCGTGGGCGGCCGGCTGGGTCGCTGAGCAGCCCCGTGGCTTCGTCCTCGTCACCGGTCCGACCGGTTCGGGCAAGTCGACGACCCTTGCGGCGATCGTGAACCGCATCAACGAGAACCGAGCGTGCCACATCCTCACCATCGAGGACCCCGTCGAGTACGTTCACCACCACAAGATGGCGGCGGTGAGCCAGCGCGAGATCGGACTCGACAGCCCCTCGTTCGACCGGGCCCTGCGCTCTGCCCTGCGCGAAGACCCGGATGTCCTGCTCATCGGTGAGATGCGCGACATCGAGTCGATCCAGATCGCCCTCACCATGGCTGAGACCGGCCACCTCGTCTTCGCCACCCTGCACACTAACGACGCCCCGCAGGCGATCGACCGCATCATCGACGTCTTCCCGGCGTGGCGCCAGGAGCAGACCCGCGTCCAGCTGGCCGCGTCGCTGACGGCCGTCATCGCCCAGAGGCTCGTCCCCACAACGAGCGGGGGGATGGTCGCCACGTTCGAGGTGCTCGTCGCCACGCACGCGGTGCGCAACCTCATCCGCGAGGGCCGCAGCAACCAGCTCCAAAACATCATGTTCACGAACTCGTCCGAGGGAATGCAGTTGCTCGAGACCGACCTCGCCCGTCTCGTGCACGAGGGAACGGTCTCCTACGAGGACGCCGTAGTGACGACCGCCCGGCCCAAGGAGTTCACCCGCACGCTCGAGCAACTGGGGGGGGCTCCCGCGCGGGTATAAAGGTTCCCGATGAGCATCCATCGCGGCCCGACCCTCCCCTACCACGTCATCGCGGCGGTGACGCCGTGCCCCCCGGGATGGCTCGTGCAAGCCGCGAAGGTCCAGGGCGCCACCTTCGCCCCCGAGCGCCCCGGGGTCTACGCCACCTTCATCGAGATCCTCGACGAGCGACCGGCCTACGAGATGATCGTGCTCAACGCCCCGGTGGGCTACCGCGACCTGCCGAGCGACCCGCCGCGCCAGTGCGACGCCGAGGCCCGTCGGCTCCTCGGCGCGCGGGGCGCGACGATCCACAACGCACCGACGAGGGCCGTGCTCGAGGGCACGATGACCTGGCAGGAGGGGGGCCTCGACGCCGTCACCGCCACGATGCTGCCTCGCTACCGCCAGGTGTCCCAGGAGATGTCCCCGTTCCGCCAGCGCGTCGTCTACGAGGGAAACCCCGAGCTGAGCTTCTACCAGCTCAACCGCGACACCTCAATGCGACGCTCCAAGCGCCTCGCCGAGGGCCGCGACGAGCGCGAGGACGTGCTCGACGCCCACATCCCCGGGGGGATCGGCCACGCCCTCGACAACCCGCCCGAGGGCGTCGCCCTACGCCACCAGCTCGACGCCTTCGCCCTCCTGTGGACCGCCCGGCGGGTCTGGGGCCACGGCGCCCGTCGTATCCCGCGCGAGCCCGAGTGGGACTCCGAGGGCCTGCGTATGGAGTTCGTCTTCTAGGTCGCGACGAGTTCCTCCGCCCGGGCCTCCTGGGACACCGCCCCGCGCAGGCGCCGCGCCACGATCACCACCAGGTACCCGACGAGCACGATCTGCCAGGCCCACTCGGGAAAGGCCCAGAAGGGGTCGTAGCGATGGAAGAGGTGGGTCTGGCCGGCCATGGTCACCAGCACCAGCCACACGACGAGCGTGGGGGAGAACCGGCGGCGGGCCGTCTCGTAGATGAAGACGAGGACGCCCAGCCCGAGTACCACGATGGGCAGGTCGTAGTAGAGGGAGAGCCCGTAGGTCGTCAGGTTCGAGATGAGGGCGATGTGCTCGGGGTTCATCCCCACCACGAAGAGACCCGCGAGGGCCAGGACGTCACGCCCGAACTGCCCGCGGACGACCTCTAGCAGGACGAGTCCGATGGCGCTCGCCATGAAGTAGTAACCGAAGATGTTGACCTCGAAGACCAGCCGGCAGAGGAGCGCCGCCGTGACCACCGCGACGACGACGTCGGGGCGAAGCGGCCGTTCCCTCGTCGCTCGCGTCACGAGCCACGCCACGATTGCCCCCGCCACGATGGGGGCGACCCGCGCCACGAGGAAGTCGGGGATCCCCCTCAAGCCGAGTGCGAAGACCACCGTGCCGCCGTGAGCGGAGATGGCCGACCCGACCCGGCTCGAGCCGAGCAGGACGGTCTTCACCGCACGAAGTCCGCTCACCGCCACGAAGGGCCCATCGACCACGAGGACGGCGGCGGCGGCGCCGACAAGAAGCCTCCCCAGGCTCCGCCACCGAGTCAGGGCCATCACCGCCACGACGGCCACGATCGCCAAGATCGCGAACTGCTGAGCGGTGAGCGCGAGCCCGAACCATACGCCCGACGCCACGGTGCGCTCACGGAGGAGGGCGCCTGTCCCCAGGAGCACCAGGCCCATCGCGAGCAGGTCCTGAGGGTGGAAGTAGTAGGTGATGCACATGACGACCGGCGGCGTCACGGCGAGCACGAACATCATCGCCACCTCCCAGCGCGTCCCCCGCCGGGGGGTCGCGCGCACGAGGTAGCTGGCCCCGGCGAGCACGACCAGCCAGGCGAGATAGCCCAGCCGTACCGTGGGCATGATCGCGGCCGAGGACGCCGACCAGTGGAAGGCCTGGGTGAAGCCGTGCACGCAGGCCGGTCCGAGCGCGTGGGCCGACGGGTAGGGGACCGCGTGGCCGATGCGCAACGCGGCCGCCACGAGGCCCGCGAGCACCGGGTAGAGCGGCGCAGCCAGGGCGAAGGGGTTGGCGAGACCGAGGGGGAGGTGGGGGGCGATCACGGGGTAGACGCACCCCAGGTGGCCGTGGGCGATCGCCCAGGTGCCGTAGACCACCTCGGAGGAGTCGCCCTCGGTCGGTCCACCCAGGCCGGTCGCGACGAGCAGGAAGAGGATGGTGGAGCCGATCCAGCCCATCACGATGGCGAAGGGCCGGACCGGGTGGTCGAGCCACGCGCACAGTCGTCGAGGCACGAGGTCGCGCGTCTCGACGAGGCGCCCCGCGAGTCCGCGCAGGCTCACCGGATGCCCGCTAGCCACGACACGGCCACGGGTCCGACGAGGATCGTGCCCACCGTCCCGATAGCGAGGAAGACGCCGTAGGGGATGGGCTGACGTCGGCTCATCCGACCCGCGGCGATGAGCGCGACGCCCACCACGAGGCCGACCACGTTGGCCGCGAAGAACCCGACGACGGCGTAGCGCCAGCCGAACCAGCCCAGCGTCACCCCCAGCAGCAGTGACAGCCGCACGTCCCCGAAGCCGAGGGCACGGGGTGCCGCGAGGTTGATGAGGAAGAAGAGCACGTACCAGGCGAGGGCGCACACGACCGCCACGCCCAGACGGGTCCACGACCGCTCGGCGAGGGCGGCCCCGACGAGGAGCAGCGCGACGAGGGCCAGGCCCGGGTAGACGACGCGCTTGGGCAAGATGAGCTTCTCGAGGTCGATGGCGGCGAGGGCGGCGAGCGTCGCCACGGACGCGAGTACCGCGGGCAGGGCCCAGGTCGCACCCAGGCGGGCCGCGGTGCCGGCGAACAGGATCCCGGTCAGCGCCTCGACGAGGACGTAGCGCGGGGTGATCGCTGCACCGCAACGCCGACAGCGTCCCCGCAGGACGATCCACGAGAGGACCGGGATGTTGTCGCGCGGGGCGATCGCCACGGCGCACGTGGGGCAGTGCGAGCCCGGTCGCACGACGGACTCGCCACGGGGCACCCTGTAAATGACCACGTTGAGGAACGAGCCCACAGCGAGGCCGAGGAGGCCGCAACCGACGACGAGAGCCGCGAGCACTCAGTTCCCTCCGGTGCCGACGTGCTTGAAGACGAACACGAACTGCTGGCTCGCCACCAGCCGGTAGTGCCGGTCGAACCATCGCGTGAGACCAGGGTCCCACGGGATGTCGGGGGGCTTGTGGCGAGTGAAGACGACGTACTGGGCGCGCTGGAAGTAGCCGAGCCACTCGCGGCTGAACGAGCGCGGCGCCGCGACGAGCTGGAAGCCGTTGCCCATCCACTCCCCGTACACGTCGACCACCGTCGGGCACGCCGGGTCCGAGCTGATGAGGCGGTTCGCGTACACCCCGAAGGCCACCTCGTTGTAGACGACACACGCCCCCGAGGGCACGACCCGCGTGACCAGACCCATCCATCGTCCGTAGTACCCGTAGACGTAGGCGTAGGCCGAGTAGAAGCTCGTCGTGTAGAGGACCAGGGCGCCCGCGGCCAGCGCGAGACTCGCCACGACCGAGCCGACGACGAGCCGACGCGTCCCCCGGCCCACGCGTGGCACGGGTACCCGTCGTCTCACCCGAGCGCCGACGCGCCAGAGCGCCACGACGGCCAGGCCGACGAGGAACGGCTGGGCGTAGTAGTCGTAGTAGCTGTAGGTCTCCGGGCTCGTGAGCAGCATGATGACGACCGCGACAGCGCCGAAGAGGATGAGGGCATCGGCGTCCGAGACGTTCGACCAGCGCCGGTACGCCAGGACGACGAGGACCGCGAGGACGCCGAAGGCGACGAGGGCGGCTGCCGCGCTGGGCGCGACGAGGGTGTCGAGGTAGCCCGTCAGCGCCCTCACCCGCCAGAGGAGCGAGCCGCTATCGGCCGCGTTGGCCTTGCGACCCAGCTGCTCGACGAAGACCTCGGCGACGAAGCTGCGGGGCGCCGCGAGAAGGAATGGGGCCACTCCGGCGAGGAAGGTCGCCCCGGCCGCGGCGACGAGGGCAGCGACGCGTCTCCGGACCCGCCAGGCGACGAGGGCGACGACCGCGACGAAGGGGAAGAAGGCCCACAACTTAACGAGGCCGGCCACCCCGAACGCCACGCCGGCGAGGACCGACCCACGACGCGAGAGCGCGGCCGTAGAGCCGCGCCCGACGACGACCAGGGCTCCGGCAAGGACGAAGAAGAGGGAGAACGGGTCGAGCTTGATCGCCGAACTCACGAGGAAGGCGACCGGGCTCACCGCGACGCCCACGCCCGCGACCACCATCGCCACCCGACCGTGGCGCCGGACCAGGGCCGCCGTCATCACGCAGTTGGCGGCCGTGACGACCGAGGCCAGTGCGCGGCCGACCGTCAGGCCGTCGTGGGTGCCCACGAGACGGCTCAGGAGGGCCACGGGGGTGAGCAGGTAGAGCAGTCCCGGGGGCTGGACGAAGGTGAAGTCCCGGTAGGGAACGACACCCGACACCAGGTGGACCGCCGCGGCGAGGTACACCCCGGAGTCGTAGAAGGAGAGCTGCTCGGGCACCGAGAGCTGCCAGAGGTAGGTCCCGAGGGCCAGCAGCCCGATCCCGAGCAGGATCAGGGCCTCGTCCGAGGGGCGACGCCCGGCCCTCGCCGACGTCGTCGGCTCCCTTTCAGCGGCGAGGACCGTCACCCCTCAAGTCTGGCAGTCGCACCCCTCGTCCCCGTGCCGCGCCGGTGGCCTCCTTCGGGCTCGGAGAGCGATTGGTCCCACCCGCGGGGGGGACGTTTCGTACAATGGCCCCGTGCGCACCCCACTGCGGTCCCGGCCCGCCACGACGGGGTGCCCGTGACCTCGGTCCTCGTCATCGACGACGATCCCGCGATCACCAAGATGCTCGAGACCCACCTCGTCGGCGAGGGCTACCAGGTGTCGGTCGCCCAGGACGGCGCCCGGGCCCTCCAGCTCGCCTCGGCCGAGGAGCCGGATCTCGTGATCCTCGACATCGTCCTCGGCGAGGAGGACGGCCGGGAGCTCCTCGGCGAGATCCGCCTCCTCTCCGACGTACCGGTGATCTTCCTCACCGGACGGGGCCTCGAGACCGAGCGGATAGCCGGATTGAAGCTGGGGGCCGACGACTACGTCGTCAAGCCCTTCAGCCTCGGGGAGATGTCGGCGCGGATCGAATCGGTGCTGCGCCGAGCCGGGGTCAACGCCCAGAACCACCGGATCGAGGCGCCCACCATCGCCTTCGGCGAGCTTCAGATCAACGAGAACACCCACGAGGTGCGACTCAACGGACGCCTCATCGATCTCACGTCACGCGAGTTCGCCCTGCTCGCCTTCATGGCGAAGACGCCCCGCCAGGTCTACTCCCGGGCCCAGTTGCTCGAACACGTCTGGGCGTCATCTCCCGAGTGGCAGAACGAGGCGACGGTGACCGAGCACGTGCGTCGACTCCGGGTGAAGCTCGAGGTCGACCCGAACAAGCCGCAGTGGATCACGACCGTCCGCGGCGTCGGTTACCGATTCGAGGCGCCCGCGCGCTAGTCGCGTCGGGCGAGGAGCTCGTGGACCCCGTCGATCAGGGCGCTCGGGCGGAACGGCTTGGCGAGGAAGGCCGCCGTGCCCGGTGAGAGCCCGTCGATCACCGACCGGTCGGCCGTGCCCGACGTGAGGAGGACCATGGTGCCCGGGCGACGGCGCTGGAGACGGGTCGCTACCTCGGGGCCCGACATCCCACCCAAGACCACGTCGCTCACCAGGAGATCGATCGGTCCCTCGTAGGCGTCGGCCCTCTCGAGGGCCTCCTCGCCGCTCTCCGCGACGAGGACGGTGTAACCGTTCCTCGCGAGGACCTGGTCCATGAGACGACGGAGCCCGCCGTCGTCCTCGACCACGAGAACCGTGGCGTATCCGCGGGCGCGCCGTGGCGTGGCGCTCGCGAGCTCGACGACGACCGCCTCGCGCGTGATCGGGAAGAACGCCTCGAAGGTGGCACCGGCGCCGACCACGGCACGCACCGTGATCGAGCCACCGCTCGCCTCAACGAGCCGTCGGGCTGACGCCAAGCCCAGTCCCGTCCCCTTCAGGGGGCCCTTGGTCGTGAAGAACGCGTCGAAGCAGCGAGCCATGGTCTCCTCATCCATCCCCACACCGGTATCGCTCACGGTCACCGAGACGAACGGACCGGGCTCGACCCCGAGCTCACCGGCTCGCGCCTCGTCGACCTCGACGCGCTCGACCGCGATGCGGAGGCGACCGCCGTCGGGCATCGCGTCACGGGCGTTCACGGCCAGGTTCAAGAGCATCTGCTCGAACTGCGCGGCGTCCACGAGGATGGCGCCCGCGTCGTCGTCGAGCACGAGCTCGAGCTCGACGTCGTGGCCGACGATGCGCTCGAGCACCTCGGCGTTCGCTCGCACCACGTCGACCGGCGCGAGCGCGGCCGGCTCGAGGGCCTGAGTGCGCCCGATGCTCTGGAGCTGGGCCGTGAGCATCGAGGCGCGCGAGGTGGTCGCCTGGATGTCGTGGACCATCTCGAGGAGTCGGTCCCCGACCATCTCGTGCGACAGGAGTTCGGCGTACCCCGAGATCAGGGTGAGCAGGTTGTTGAAGTCGTGCGCGACGGTGCTCGCGACGCGGCCGCGCAACTCCATCTGCTGGGCGTGGGCGACCTCCGCCTTGAGCTGACGATGATCGGTCACGTCATCCACGAGGACCATGAGGGTGGGCCCGTCCTCATCCGGCAGATCGACGAGCGCCGCGGACGTCGTGAGGTCCCGGCTCCGGCCACGCACCGTCACGTCGACCAGGTCCCGCGCGGCCGGGCCGGAGGCGCTCCTCGACGCCGCGGCCAGTTCGGCCAGGGCCCCGGCGAAGGCCGCCGGCACCGACGGCGCCGATCCGCCCTCGGCCGGCGGCCAGCCGAAGATCCGCTCGGCGGCCCGGTTCCACCAGCGGACGACACCACCGGCATCGACCTCGACGATGCCCACGGGCGCCGTCTCGACCAGGGTCCGCAGCCGCGCCTCGCTGCGCTCCACCCCACGCGAGAGCGCCGTGGTGCCGAGGGCCGTGGCGGCCGCCTGCGCCAGCAGGGTGGCGATCTCTCGGTCCTCGGTCGCGAAGTCCCCACCACCCCGTCGCACGGCCAGCAGGCCGTAACGCAGACCCGGACGCTCCCCGACCACGGCGCTCAGCCACTCACCCGCCACCACCGTCCCCGCGTCGCCCGGGTCGGGGACCGGGGCCTCGAGCGCGGGGACGAACGTCGCACGCGCCTGCCCACGGTTGACCGAGGCCGTCACCCCCTCACGCTCGAGGACGACGACGGCGGACTCGGCGTCGAAGATCCGCCGGGCGCTCTGTGCGACGGCGCGCGCGATCTCTCGCTCCTCGCGAATGCCCGAGACGGTGACCGTCGCGGCGAAGAGCTGGTGGAGCTGGCGCGCCATGCGCTGGGTGGCCCGCAGCGCCCGTCGGTTGTCGAGCTGCAGAACCGCCCGCTCGATCATCGCGCCGACCCCCCACGCCACCTCCTCAGCGACGGTCACGTCCACGCCGTCGAAGGAGGGGCGACCGGGCCCCAGGACGAAGCTCACCGAGCCGTAGGCGCGGTCCTTCACCCGTAGGCCGACCACGATCGCACGCGGCTCGCCACCCTCCTCGGGCCAAGTCTCGGTGTCGCCACTGGCGATGACCCGGTCGATCACGCCGGCGAGACCCGGGGCCGCTCGACCAAGGGCGCGGGCGGCCGCTGCGTCGTCGGCCCCGTCGTGTCCCAGGTGGGCTCGAATCGTCGCGCCCTCGTCGTCGACCAGGTCGACGACGACCCAGTCGGCGAACACTCCGACGGCGAGTTGGGAGAGCGCGGCGTAGAGGGGCTCGGCCCCGGCGAGTGGTCCGCTCGGGGCGAGACGGAAACGGCGTCGCCACTCGGCGTAGCGACCCCGCAGGTCACCCGCCCGTCCGCCGACCGCGACGGGGGCCGCGGGGTCGATTCCGGGTGCAGCGCGCCGGGCCACGACCCTACAGGGGCTTTCCCGAGAAGATCGAGAAGTCCTCGAGGAGCCGGTCGATCTCCTCGGCCTCGTAGGGACGAGACAGGTGGTAGCCCTGGCCGGAGGCGATCCGCTCGCTCGCCAGGTGCTCGCGCTGGGCGGCGTCCTCGATCCCCGCGGCGATCACCTGGATGCCACGGGCCTCGGCCTCGGCGACCAGGGCGACGACGACGGCCTCGTCGGAGGCCGCGCTCTCGGCGACGAAGACCCGGTCGATCTTCACCACGTCCACCCCCAGCGCCGCCAGGGTCTCGAGCGCCCCGGGGCCGGGCACGAAGTCGTCGACCGCCCGGTGCACCCCGAGCGCGGCCAGGGCCCCGAGTCGCTCCGCCGCGGCGGCGTCGTCGTGCACGGTCTCCCGGGAGAGCTCGAGCACGAGCAGAGAGGGCTCGAAGCGGCTCAGGGCGAGCGCCTCGCGCACGTCGGCGACCAGGCTGTCGAGCGCCCACTGGCGGGCCGAGACGTTCACCGAGACCCGGAACCGATAGCCGGCGTCGTGCCAGGTCGCCCCCTGCGCGCAGGCCGTCTCGATCGTCCACCGGGCGACCGGGCCCACGAGGTCGCTCTCCTCCAGGAGGTCGATGAAGGACTCGGGCGCGAGCAGACCGAGCTCGGGGTGGCGCCACCGGATCAGGGCCTCGACCCCGACGAAGGCACTCGACTGGAGATCGAAGATCGGCTGGTAGACGAGGAGGAGCTCGTTGCCCTCCAGGGCGCGACGCACCGCGTCGACGGTGAACGGGTGGGCGTCGCTCGATCCCGACATGCGTCTCCTATCCCGTCGGCGCCTCAACGACGTTGGTGACGCTACCAGTCGTCCCCCAACGGGTCCCCACCGTCCCCACACGCCCCGCCGGGGCCGAGAACGCGCCCATCCCGCGGTGTTAGGGTGCCTCGCGTGACGGGTCACCACCCACGCAAGGGGGCGGGCTCGTGAGGGTCCTGGTCACCGGGGCCGCAGGGTTCATCGGCTCGACAACGGCCGAACTCCTCCTCGACGAGGGGCACGACGTCGTCGCCCTCGACGACCTCAGCTCGGGGGCGCGCGCCAACGTCCCCCCACGCGCGCACTTCGTGGAGGGCCGCTGCGGCGACGCGACACTCGTCGAGGGCCTCGGGCCCTTCGACGCCTGCGTCCACTTCGCCGGTCGCATCGAGCCGGCGATCTCGATGGAGCGCCCCGAGGTGTTCTTCGACGTCAACGTCGCCCAGACCCTCCAGCTCCTGCGGGCCCTCGTCGAGGGCGGCTGCCCCCGGGTGGTCTTCTCGTCCTCCGCCGCCGTCTACGGGAACCAGGTGGCCATGCCCATCGACGAGGACCAGCCCGTCAGCCCCGAGAGTCCCTACGGCGAGTCGAAGCTCGCCATCGAGCGGGCCTTGCACTGGCTGTGCGACCGGGGCCGGCTGCGCGCCGCGTCGTTACGGTACTTCAACGCCGCCGGGGCCACGCCCGCCCACCCGGAGCGCCACGCACCCGAAATCCACCTGATCCCCCTGGCCCTCGACGCCGCGCTGGGGCGACGCGACGGGCTGGACCTCTACGGTGACGACTACCCCACCCACGACGGCACGTGCGTGCGTGACTACGTCCACGTGTCCGACCTCGCCCGAGCGCACTCGTTGGCCATCGCGGCGCTGGCAGACCACCGAGAGCTCGTCCTCAACCTGGGGTCCGGGGTGGGCCACTCCAACCGCGAGGTCATCGACGCGGTGCGCGCCGTCACCGGGGTCGACTTCGCCGTGCGGGTCGCGCCCCGTCGCTCCGGGGATCCGGCCGAGGCCGTCGCGTCGAACGACCGCGCTCGCGCGATGCTCGGATGGACGATCGAGCACGCGTCACTCGAGGGCATCGTCGCCGACGCCTTCGAGGCCCGCCGGAACGTCGCCTGAGAACCGGAGCTCCTCGACCCACCGTTGTCCCAGAGTTTTTTTCGCCTCCGCCCTGGTGACGGCGGGACCCACCAGAGTTGGCCGTCCGTTGGGGATCGGTAGGCGGGTGCTTTATGTGAGCCCGAGAACGTGTCGGCATGAGCAAGGGCACGTACGCGAAGTTCCTCCGAGGCCGGACCTCCCACCGGGTGACCAAACTGGCGACGCTCGTGGCGTCGAGCGCCGTCTTGGTGGCCATGATCAACATCGACGCGTCGGCCTCACCCTCGTCCCTCGTGGTCGGCGGACCGACAACCGCCCACTCGGTCGAGTCGGTCAGTCCCCGGGTCACCGTCGCGTCCCTCCGCGACCACCGGCCCGTCACCACGGCGATGCCCCCGGGCACCCCCCCGTCCGACCTCTCCGGCGGGCCGACGACGGCTGCGGCGTCGACGAGAGCCCACGCGCCCTCCGCCCCGTCCACGACCACCTCCGCCCACGGGAGCCCGGTGTCGCACCCGGCGGCCGACGGACCGACGACGACCTCCGCACCGCCGACCACGACCACGACCACGACGGCCGCGCCCACTACCACGACGACCGCCGCGAGTGCGATCCCCGTGGGCGTGCTCGACGCCAGTGAGCCCTCGGGGTACGCCCCGCCGAGCGCCAGCGCGCTCGCCGGCTACACGCAGTCCTACGTCTCGGACTTCACCGGCTCGTCGCTGCCCTCGGGCTGGTACGCCTACAGCGGCACGCCGGGCGGTGACCCCGGCGGCCAGTTCGGCTCGGCGCACGTGAGCGTCTCGAACGGCCTGCTCTCGCTCAACACGTACCAGGACCCCGCCTACAACAACGAGTGGGTGACGGGTGGCCTGTGCCAGTGCGGTCTCCCGCACACCTACGGCGCGTTCTTCGTCCGCAGCCGGGTCACCGGCGCCGGCCCCACGGAGGTCGCCCTCCTGTGGCCGGCCACCAACACCTGGCCCCCCGAGATCGACTTCAACGAGTCCAACGGCTCCTCGGCGACCTCGACCGCCACCGACCTCTGGGCCTTCTCGGGTGGCGCACGGAGCCAGGTCCAGTCCCACGTGTCGATCGACCTGACCCAGTGGCACACCTGGGGGGTCATCTGGACGCCCACCTCGATCACGTACACCGTCGACGGGCGCGTGTGGGGCCGTGTCACCGACCCTTCCACCATCCCGAGCATCCCGATGACGCTCGACCTCCAGCAGCAGACCTGGTGCAGCTCGGGCTGGGCCTGTCCGAGCGCGCCGCAGTCGATGCAGATCGACTGGGTGGCCGAGTACTCCCCCAACGCCTGAGAACGCGTGGACGGGGCGTAAGTCCCGATGACCGAAGTCACCTCTTCGAACCCGAGCAAGGGAGGGTGTCGATGACCGAAACACAGCAAGCGCAGCGCACGACGCACGAGAACACGCGAATGACATCGATGTCATCGCCGTTCGTGACGACACACGCCGTTGACTTCGTCCCTAGCCTCTGCGAGGCTTTGTGATGCAAGGGCCAGAAGAGGGCGGAGAAGTGATCGTCAACCCAAGGTCCTTGGCCGACGACACCTCGCCTAGGCCCCCGCGCCACGCCGACGGCGTGCCACTCACCGTGTCCGTCGTCATCCCGACCCTCGACGAGGCCGGCAACCTGCCCTACGTCCTCAACACGATTCCGGGCTGGGTGGACGAGGTCATCCTGGTCGACGGTCGTTCCCAGGACGACACCGAGCGGATCGCCCGGACCCTCTGGCCCGCCGTACGGGTCGTGCACGAGTCGCGGCCCGGCAAGGGGGCGGCGCTGCGGGCCGGGCTCGAGGCCGCCAAGGGCGACGTCCTCGTCGCGATCGACGCCGACGGATCGATGGACGGCGCCATGATCGGCGCGTTCCGCGACGCGATCGCCGCCGGGGCCGACTACGCCAAGGGAAGCCGGTTCGCCGAAGGCGCCGGCTCGGCCGACATCACCCCCTTCCGACGCTTCGGCGACGCCGGTATCTGCTTCCTCCTCCGCGTCCTCTTCGGTGCCCGTTACACCGACGCCACCTACGGCTACTTCGCGGTGCGTGCGGACCGGCTCGCGTGGCTGAACATCGACTCCGACGGCTTCGAGGTCGAGACCCTGGTAGGCATCCGGGCCCGCCGCTCCCGGATGGCGATCGCAGAGGTGCCGTGCTTCGAGACCCGTCGCATCCACGGCACGAGCCGGCTGCACGCGCTGCGCGACGGCATGCGGATCTTCCGCACGATCGTGCGGGAGCGATTCCGGACGTATCGGAGGCCCGATGTGCGCTGACCTCGCGAACCGGCTCACCAGGACCCGCCCGCACGTGATCGTCGCCGGGCCCGGCCTCGCGACGACCATCCCTGGGATCGTCGTGACCGAGGTCGTCCGCTCGCTCGCGCGTCGAGTTGACGTCACCCGCGTCGAGGTCGACGTCGCCGAGAAGGAGATCGCCGGGCTGCACCGCGCCCCGTCTCTCGCCTCCGTCCAGCGCGACGACTCCCAGGACCACGTCGTGACGCTGCGGTCCCCCCACGGGCGCCGGGAGCGGGCGCGCGCCCTCCACGCGTGGATCAGCGAGGACGCCGACGCGCTCATCGCCTACGCCTGGCCCGGCCTGGACAGCGCGTGGATCGACGAGGCGCTCCACGCGGCCCACCGGGCGCAGGTGCCCACGACCGTCCTCTGCGCGGGCCTCCCGGGTCTGCGCTCGGCCGAGCTCGTCGCGACCTGCGCCTACTTCGGTCTCGCCGATCGCATCATGGTCGGCCGCCCCGAGGACGCGACCACGTTGCGCTCCTACTTCGGGGCCCGTGGACCCCACATCGAGGTCGACCACGCCCTCACCCTCGCCGGCCGCTCCGACACCGGTCCCGATCGTGGCATCACCGCCTTCTTGCCGCGCGACAACGTGGCCGCCCTGGCCACGGTGCTCGCGGCCTTCGACGCCGTTCCCGAGGCGTGGGTCGACGACTACGGGCTGCGCGTCGTCATGCGCCACCGCGACTCCGTCGTCGACGACATGGTCGCCGCCAGCTTCCACGCCGAGCGCGTGGTGCTGATCGACGAGGAGATGTCCTCGCGCGACCTCGACGACGTCGTCGCCTCATCCTCGGCCGCGGGCGTGGCCGAGCCCTCGGACACCTCACGGACCCTCGACACCGCGATGGAGCACGGGATCGCCACCGTCGCGATGATCTCCACCGGAGTCCCGTCGATCAGCCGCGGCTACGTCGGCGGCCTCGTCGCGGACCTGGGCCGTCCGGCCTCGGTCCACGTCGCCTTCAACCACGCGCTCCGCCTCTCCACCCTGCGCTTCCCCGCCCCCGAGGCGTGGGACGGCCTGGCCCTACGACTCCTCCGGGCGGCCCCGGCGACGAGCGCCCGAACGGCCCTGCCGGCCTTCTTGCGACGATGATCGAGGGCCTCGGGTCGGCGAGGCGCGCCCTACCCCAGCGCATCGACCCGCCGGATCCGGCTCCCGCGGTGCGCGCGCCGGGGACGAGCCCTGTCGCCCCCCTCTGGGCATCTACCCCGCCATCAGGTATCTCGATCCCGAGGGGTAGCATGGACACCCCGGCGGGCGCCTCCGAGCGTCGGGTCGTGCCCGTGGGGACCGCCCGAGACCGAGCACACCCGCACCCATGAGCTCCGACCGCACCCCCGTTCCCCCGGCGACGACCTTCGCCGACGAGCTCGACGAGCTCGCCGCCAGCCGGGCCGGCATCGCCTACGTCTACGAGGCGCTCGCCCGCCTGGCCCTGCGCCACCGCCTACGCGACGCCGTCATCGTCCTCGAGGGCCCCGGAGGACCCCAGGTCTTCCGTCTCGACGCCCGCCCGATCTCCCCCTTCATGGCGGCGCGCCTGAGCAGTCGCCCGGGCCTGCACTGCGACCCCCCGGTCATCCCCGACGCCGATCGCCGCCTGGTCGTCGAGCGCTGCGCCGCGGCGGTGGCCGGCACCATCGGCGACCTCAGCCCGAGCGAGGTCGTCGTCGAGGACGTCGTGGGCATCGTCGCGGCCGACCTCCTTCACGAGGAGATCGCCCCGCACGACGCCGAGACGTGGCCCGCCCGGACCGGGGACCTCGACGAACGGACCCGTCTCGACGAGGTTGCCCCCGCCGACCGGAGCGAGACCCTGGCCCCCGACGGGGGCGACGTCGAGGTCACGGCGCCGGAGGATGCCTGGGTCGAGCTCGTCGACTTCCTCGTCGAGGAGCGGGGCGAGGGGGTGGAGCCCCCCGAGCCCGCTCGCGCGTCGCTGCTCGAGGAGTTCGAGGTCCCCGACGACTTCGTCGGCCGGCCCCCCGCCCTCGAGGAGCCCCCCGCGACGCTGCTCACCGCCCTCGAGGTCCTCGAGGCGACGACGCCCGTCCGTCGACCGCAGGACGAGCGCCCGCTCCCCGTCGCCGTCCCCGCGACCCCCGTCGCCGACCGACGCGTCCGGGGGCGGCGCGCCGCCTCCCTCGCGCTCGTCGCCTTCGATCTCGCGGCGCTCGCGCTCACGCTCCTCGCGCTGCACGACGCACTGCGCTTCGCCGTAGGACTGGTCTTCGGACTCGCGGCGCCCGGGTGGGCCATCGTGGGCTGGCTCCGCCTGCGCAGCGTCGCCCTCGAGGTAGGCCTCTCCCTCGCCATGAGCCTGACCGTGATCATGCTCGGCGCCCAGATCCTCATGACCGCCCACCTGTGGCACCTGGCCGGCTTCGAGATCGTCCTGGGGGTCCTGTGCCTGCCGTCGCTCCTCGGACAGGCCCTCGTCCTCCCGACCCGAGGCGCCCGGCCGTGACACCCCTCCTCGTGGCCGACGCGGCGGCGGTCAGCGCCCCGGTGACCCTGGTGCTGCTGCTCGCCGTCGTCGTCCTGCTCGGCGCCCGCGTCGCCTGCGGGGTGTGGCAGATCGCCCTGTCACGACTGGTGGCCCGCCTCCTCGACGGCTCGATCGTCGCCTCGGTCCTCCTCTACGGCGCCATGGTCATCGTCCGGTTCAGGATCATCGGCTGACCATGGCCCTGGCGACCACGTTCTCGGCGGCCCCCGCGGCGCTCGCCACGCGACGCCGGATCGCCACGCGCTCTGCGGTGGGACCCGCACTCGGACTCCTCGGACTCGCCCTGTGGCTGATAACGGTGACCCGCGCCGACTCGAACGCCATGAACGGCTACGGCCTGATCTCGGTCCTCGGATGGACCTACTTCGTCGGGCTCCTCCTCGTCGTCGCGGCCTTCACCGTCGAGCTCAGCGCCCGCCGCCTACGCGCCTGGGCGCTGCTCGGCCTGCTGGTCGTGCTCGCGATCTACATCTACGGCACGGCGTCGGCGGTCGAGCCCACGGCGGTCCTCACCGACTCGTGGATCCACGCCGGCTTCATCCAGTACATCCTGGCCCACGGCCAGCCCCTGGAGGGCTACGACGCCCGGTTCTCGTGGCCGGGGGGGTTCTCCATGACCGCCGCCCTCGTGTCGTTCGCCGGCGTCCACTCGGCGATCGCCTTCGCCCACTGGTTCCCTCTCGCGATCGAGCTCGCCTATCTCGCCCCCCTCCTCGTCATCGCGCGCTACAGCGGCGTCGGCGAGCGCGCGGGCTGGCTGGGCATCGCCCTCTACTACTGCACCAACTGGATCCTCCAGGACTACTTCTCTCCCCAAGCCCTCAACTACCTCCTCTTCCTCGTCGTGGTGGCCCTCGCCCTCTACCTCTGGCGCCCGGTCCCCCTCGGGCCCTCGGGCTTCGTGGAGGGATCGTGGCGCCAACGCCTGACGCGCACCCGACGGGCGTTGACGGGGGACCGCCTCCTCGGCCGCGACGCCACCCCGACCCAGGGCCCGCTCGTGACCACGACGCTCCTCGTTCTCATGGGTCTCATCTTCCTCGCCTCCTCCATGAGCCACCAGCTCACGCCCTACGCCTTGGCCGTCGCCCTGCCGGCGCTGGTCGTGACGCGCCGATTCGGTCGGCCCGAGATGTGGGTCCTGCTCGTCGCGCTCGCCATCGGTTGGCTGAGCCTCGGTGCCAGCAACTACTGGGTCGGCCACCTCGGGGCGATCTTCGGATCGGTGGGCCAGTTCGGCTCGAAGCTGAGCTCGAACGTGACGAGCCGGGTCACCGGTCGCGCGACCCACCTCGCCGTCGTCGAGTCCCGCATCGGGCTGACGGCCGTCGTCTACCTGTTGGCCGCCGTCGGCGCCGTGCGCCGGCGGGCCGATTCGCGAACCATCGAGGCGCTGGTCGTCGCGCCCTTCGCCCTGCTCGCCGCCCAGGCCTACGGCGGCGAGGGCCTGATGCGCGTCGTGCTGTTCGGACTGCCCTTCGTAGGGCTCCTCGCGGCCTCGGCCCTCGTGCCCGGGCGGGCCGGGGAGATCCCTAGCGTCGCCGACTCGCTCCGCGCCACGGTCGGCTCGCTCGCTCGACCCTTGCCGGGACGCCTGGGGCTCGGCGGCGCGCGCGACCCGCGCGAGGCTCGCACGGCGCGCGCCGTGCGTGAGGCACTCGCGCGATGGGGGCCGACGAGCTCCCGGGTCGCCGTGGCGGTCGTCGTGGGCGCCGTCGCGATGGTGACGACGCTCGTACGTGGCGGGAACGACGCCTACGAGTCGTTCACCCCCGGGGAGGTGGCGGCCGTGAACTACGTCTACGACCACGTCCAGCCGGGGCAGAGGATCGGCCTGGCCAACTACTTCATGCCGATCGGCCAGCGGGCCGTGGGCACGATCAACGAGTACGTCGCCGGATCCGCGACGTCGCCCACCCCGGTGTCGCGCATCGTCAAGAACCTGGAGCACAACAACCTCACCTGGGTGATCCTCGGCCGGTCCCAATCGAACTACGGGGTCGAGGTCGACAGCTATCCCCGAGATTGGATGAGCCACGTCCGTGCGGCGCTGCTCGCGCACGGGTTCCGCCTCGTGGCCGAGTGGTCCACGGCGAGCGTCCTGGAGAAGTCCTAGTGATTCCGGGCGTACTCAGCGACCCAGGCCACCTCCATGGTCACCGGGTGCGTCGGGCACTGGCGGTGGAAGGCGCACAGGGTCCGCTGCTCGAAGTCGAGGGTCATGGGTACCGAGGCGACCTCGCTGGGCGAGGCGATCGTCCCCCAGACCTGCCCGTCCACCGTGTAGACGATCGACGACCGCGTCCAGACCACACCCCAGGTGTGCCACTTGGTCATGTCGATCGTCACGAAGCGCTGGTCGATCTGGTTGATGGGACCCCAGTGGACCGTCGAGGACGTGCCGTTGGTGCGTCCGCCCGTCTCGTTGAAGTCGATCTCGGGTGGCCAGTGGTTCGACGCCGGCCAGAGCAGTTCGACCTCGTTCGGGCCGGCCGCCGTGACCCGACTCCGGACGAAGAAGGCGCCGTAGGTCATCGGCCGCCCGCACTGGCAGAGCCCCCCGGTCACCCAGGCGTCCTTGAACTGGGGGTCCCGCCAGGTGCTGAGGAGGAGCCGCCCGTCCTTCACGACCACGTGGGCGGCCCCGAAGTGACCCCCCGGCGAGCCGGGCTGGGGGCCGGTGAAGACCGCCCAGCCCGTAGGCAGCGACCGGCCGGGGAAGTCGGTCACGTAGACCTGTCGGTAGCCCGCGAGGGCGTGGGCACCCGGCGGGTCCACGCCCGAGAGGGCCTTCGTGTCGATGACCCCGACGGGATAGGGCGTGCGCACGCCCGGGGCTATGGCGCGGATCACGGTCTTGTGCTCGTAGGCGTAGACGAAGTAGACGACGGCCGCGACGACGGCCGCGACGACGACGACGGTGAGGGCGCCGATGAGATGGCTCGACGGGCGGTGACGGGGGTGAGCCGCGCTCGTCGGGCCGGTGTCCGGTGCGCCCGACATCGTCGCGCAGTCTACCGGGGACGCCGAGCGACGCCCGGTCGGTCGGACGCGCGTCGCGGCAGGATGGATCCGTGACCGCGCCCTCAGCACCCCCCGGGCTCAGCGTGAGCGTCGTCGTGTGCGCCTACACGATGGACCGCTGGGACCAGATCCGTGATGCCGTACGCTCGGTCGGCGCGCAGACCCACCAGCCCGTCGAGCTATTCCTCGTCGTCGATCACAATCGCGAGCTCTTCGAGCGCGCCGTCCGCGAGGTGCCCGAACTCCTCGCCGATCGGGCCGTCGAGGTCCACGTCGTCGAGAACCGCTTCGACTCGCACCTCGGGGGAGCGCGCACGACGGCCGCCGAGCTCGCCTCGGGCGACGTGCTGGCCTTCCTCGACGACGACGCGGCGGCGGCCCCCGACTGGCTCGAGCGCCTCGTCACGGACTACGCCGACCCCGGTGTGGTCGCCGTCGGCGGCGCGCCGATCCCGCGCTACGAGGTGGACCGACCCCGATGGATACCCTACGAGTGCAACTGGGTGTTCGGCTGCGCCTACCGGGGCCTGCCCACCACCAGGGCTCCGGCCCGCCACCTCATCGGCGCCAACATGTCGATCCGACGCGCCGTCCTGCTCTCGTGGGGCGGCTTCCACTCCGACAACCACGACGACATGGACCTGAGCCACCGGGCCGCCCACGCCCACGGCCGGCGCAGCGTCGTCTTCGACCCCGCCGCCGTGGTGGTCCACTACGTGCCGGCGTCCCGACTGACCTGGGACTACTTCTGGCGACGATGCTTCTACGTCAACCGGGGCAAGGCGCAGGCCTTCCGGACGATGGGGGGCGCGTCGAACCTCAACGCCGAGGTCGCCTTCGGGGTGCGCGGGCTCACCCGCGGCCTCCTCGAGGAGGCGCGCGCGCTGGCGCGCGGCGACCTCTACGCCCCGGTGCGATACGGGGCCCTCGTCTGCGCGCTGGCCCTCGGGGCCGCCGGGACCCTCGTCGGCCGACTGGGTCGATGATGGAGGTCGTGATCGTCGGCGCCGGCCCGGCCGCGGCGGGCGCGGCCCTGGCCCTGGTCGACCGGCCCGACGTGACGGTGCGCGTCCTCGACGTCGGAGGTCGGCTCGAGGACGACCTGGAGCAGGCGAGGCGCCGACTCGCGGCGGGCCCGCCGAGCACCTGGGACCCCCGCGACCGGGAGCGCGTGGCTGCCGTGGCCGTCCCCCGACCGGGGCTCCGGCTCCCGGAGAAGCGCACCCTCGGCTCGGACTTCCCCTTCCGTGACTTCGGCCAGCGAACCGGGATGAGCGACGACGTTCACGTCGTCTCGGGCGCCTACGGCGGGTTCTCCAACGCCTGGGGCGCCCAGATGACGCCCTACTCCGCCGCCAGCTTCTCGGAATGGCCCTTCGGTCGCGACACCCTCGAGCCGCACTACCGCGCCGTCCTGGGCGCCATCCCCTACGCCGGCGAGTCCGACGACCTGGCCGAGTACTTCCCCCTCCTGGGCCATCCCGACCCCCTCCCCCCACTCGCCGGCAACGCCCGCCGCGTCCTCGAGCGCTACCAGTCCCGCCGAGTGGCCGTGCGCCGATCCGGCGTGATCGCCGGACGAGCCCGCCTCGCCCTGCGGGCGTCGGCGTGCGTGTCGTGCGGGCTCTGCATGACCGGGTGCCCCTACGGGCTCGTCTACTCGGCCTCGCACACCTTCGACGAGCTGCGCGCCCGAGGCGCGATCGACTACACCCCGGGACAGCTCGCCCTCGAGCTCGGCGAGAGCGACGGGGCGCCCTTCGTCGTGACGAGGGATCTCGCGACCGGCGAGCGGCGGGTCGTCGAGGCCGACGCGGTGCTGGTGGCCTGCGGGGCGGTCGGGTCCACCGCACTCGTGGCGCGCTCGCTCGGCCAGTGGGGCCGGCCGATCGAGTTCGCCGAGTCGGCCCAGTTCGCCGTGCCCTTCGCGTCGCTGCGCGCGACTCACGAGGCGCGCGAGGAGCACTCCTTCACGTTGAACCAGTTCAACCTGGTGCTCCCCTTCGACGAGTCGGGCCACGATCTCGTCCAGATCCACGGCTACCCCTACAGCCGCGCCCTGGACACGGCGCTGCCGGCCCCCCTGCGTCACGGTGCCTTCGCCCCCGTGGGCCGCGCCGTGCTCCGGCGACTCACGGTGGGACTCGGCTACCTCCCCTCGTGGTGGTCGCCCGGCTTCAGCGTGACCGTCACCCCGGGCACCCGTGAGGACGAGCCGCCGCGCGTCGCCGTCGTCGCCCGGCCCGGGCGCGAGGACGTCGCGCGGGCCCACCTGCGGGAGGTCTCGGGCCGGCTCGTGCGCGCCGCCCGCCACCTCGGCGTCACGCCGATAACGCCGATGGTGTCGCTCTCGCCGGTGACCAAGAGCTACCACATCGGCGGCAGCTTCCCCCACCGCGCCGACCCCCGTCCCGGACTCGACAGCGACCCGCTCGGGCGCGTGGCGCCCTGGCGGCACGTCCACCTGATCGACGCCGCCGTCTTCCCCACCGTGTCGGCGACGACCTTCACCCTTACGATCATGGCCAACGCGCACCGCATCGCCACTGCGCTCGCCCCGGCGTGACGACGGTCGCGATCACCGGCGCCGGGGGCTTCCTCGGTGGCGCGCTGGCCACCCGGCTGCGCGCGGAGGGCACCCGAGTCGTCGAGCTGCGCCGCGACGGGCCGGACCCGTTCTCCCTCGCCGGCCCCCACGACCCGGCGTCCCTCTCCGGGGTCGACACCCTCGTCCACGCCGCGTGGGACCTGCGCACGACCGACGCCGAGGCGGCCTGGGCCGTCAACGTCGAGGGCTCGCGCGGACTGATCGGCGCGGCCACCGAGGCCGGCGTCGGTCGCCTCGTCTTCGTCTCGTCGATGTCGGCCCACCACGGGACCCGGCAGGTCTACGGCCTGACCAAGCTCGCGGTCGAGCGCACGGTCCTCGAGGCTGGAGGCCTCGTCGCGAGGCCGGGCCTCGTCTACGGACCGGGCGTCGGGGGGATGGTCGGGACACTCCGGCGGCTCGCGCGGTGGCCCCTTCGGGTGTCGGTGCCCGGGGCCCGGCAGTACACGGCCCACGTGGACGACGTCGTGGACGCACTCCGCGCGCTGGCGACCGGCCCCGCGCCGCGCCCGGGCATCTACGGACTCGCGCACCCCGTCGCCGTGCCCTTCGACGAGCTGATGTCCGCGCTGGCCCCGCCGGGGCGACGCGCGGTGCGCGTGCCGGTGCCCTGGCCGGCGCTGGGCGGAGCCCTCGCCCTCGCCCACGCCGTTCGACTGCCCCTGCCCGTGCGGCCCGACTCGCTCCTCGGGCTGGTGCGCCCAGCCCCGAGCGTGCCGGGATCGGACCTGGTAGCGGCGCTCGGCGTGGAGTTCCGACCGTTCCCTAAGGATCTGTACTCCCCATAGGTTTTAGGCTCGCTCGGGTGGAGCGCCGTCGTCTCAGCCTCTGCGCCCTGGCCCTGGCCCTCCTCGCCCCCCTGGCTCTCGCCGCACCGGCCGGCGCGTCGTCCCCGGCGAGGCCCCGCCCCATGGTCGTCGGCGCCCCCTTCCCGGTCGGCGTGGCAGACGCCGCCGAGCCCTCGGGGATGGCCCCGCCGGGGCCGAGCGCCCTGCCGGGGTTCACCCAGCGCTCGGTCACCGACTTCACCGGCACCTCCCTCCCCGGCAACTGGGGCACCTTCGCCGACCCGGCCGCGGGGGACCCCGGCTCGCAGTGGTCGCCGACCCACGTCACCGTCGGTGGCGGAGTCCTCTCGCTCAACGCCTGGCGCGACCCCGCCTACGCCGACCAGTGGGTGACCGGCGGGGCCTGCGACTGCGCCGACCCGCACACCTACGGCGCCTTCTTCGTCCGCTCGCGCGAGACCGGGCCCGGCCCGACCGTGGTCGAGCTCCTCTGGCCCACCTCGGGCTGGCCACCCGAGATCGACTTCAACGAGACCAACGGCTCGACCACCTTCAGCTTCGCGACGCTGCACTGGGCCAGCCAGGACCTCCAGACCCAGGTGCGCCGCGCCGTCGACCTGACCCAGTGGCACACCTGGGGAGTCGTCTGGACCCCGACCTCGGTCGTCTACACCCTCGACGGCCGTCCCTGGGGCGTCGTGAACGCCCCGGGCGAGGTCCCCCACGTGCCGCTGACCCTGCACATCCAGCAGCAGACCTGGTGCTCCCAGGGCTACGCCTGTCCCACCAGTGACCAGTCGACGCTCGTCGACTGGGTCGCCTACTACGCCTACACGCCCCGGGTGGCGACGATCGGCCCGTTCGCGGCCGGCTCGGCCGCCATCGACGCACCGGTGCGTCGGGCGCTCGACGCCGCGGCGCTAGCCATCGCCCGCCACCGCGACCCCGTTGTCTCGGTGGTCGGCTCCGGCGACCCCGGGCCGGGAGGGTCCACCCTGGGGCGCCGGCGCGCGCAGAGCGCCCGGGCCTACCTCCTCGCGCGGCTCGCCGCCCTCGGGGACCGCTCGGTCCTCGTCGCCGCCCTGCCCGAACCGGCCTCCAGCGCCGCACGCGGCCTCAGCGCGCGCGTGGTCTCCCTCACCGTCGGCTGAGGACCCCGTGCCGACCGCCCCCCTCGGGACTCGCCCTCGTCTCCCCGCCCACGACGCGGGCCGCCGGGCCGAGCCGGTCCGAGGCACCCGCTGGACGGGGCGCCTCGCCCTCGTGCTCGCGCTGGCCCTGGCGGCCCTCGGCGCCTCCGCTCCCGCCTCGGCGGGAGCCCGGCGCCGTGAGGCCCCGCGCGCCGCGTCCCCCGGCCCCTACCCGGTGGGTACCCCGGACCCGAGCGAGCCCTCGGCATTGGCGCCCCCCGGGCCCGGAGCGCTCCCGGGGTACCGGCTCGCCTACGTGACGGACTTCTCCGGCGCCTCGATCCCGCCCGGCTGGGACGTCTTCACCGGCATCCCGGGCGGGGACCCCGGCGGTCACTTCGGCGTCTCGCACACCCGGGTCACCGCCGGGGTGCTCGAGCTGCTCACCTACCGCAACCCCGCCTACCACGACCGCTGGGTGACCGGGGGGATCTGCCAGTGCGGACGGGCACGGGTCTACGGCGCGTACTTCGTCCGCTCGCGTCAGAGCGGCCCCGGCCCCAACGAGGTCCAGCTCCTGTGGCCCCTCACCAACCGGTGGCCGCCGGAGATCGACTTCAACGAGACCGGCGGTTCGGCCACCTCGACGACGACCTCGGTCCACTTCGGGGCCCACAACACCGTCCTGCGATCGGGCGTGCGCGTCGACATGACGGCCTGGCACACCTGGGGGGTGGTCTGGACCCCCTCCGAGATTCTCTTCGTGGTCGACGGGAGGGTCTTCGGACGGGTCAGCGACCCCGCGGCCATCCCCCGCGTGCGCATGACCCTCGACTTCGAGCAGCGCGCGATGTGCTCCCTGCACCGCCAGTGCCCGACGGCCCCCGAGCAGATGGAGGTCGACTGGGTGGCCGAGTACGTGCCCGGGCCGTAGCCCAACGCCGCCCCAATGTCGTCCAAAAGTCGTCACAACCAGGTATTTCGGGGCGCCCGCCGCGAGAGAATGGACCACCCTTCGACTCCGTCGAAGTGGCCTCAGTCTCAGCTGAGGTGGTCCGTCCCTATATGCCCTTGCGGGACGGGCCACGTCCCGACCACGACCGGGTCGAGGGCGGTCCGCTCCCGTTCTCTAGCGCTCCGCCCCGTACACTCTCTTTGAGCTCTCGACGCGTCGGAAGGCGGATGGGCACAGACGAGGACACTGCCGCCGGCGCCCCCCGGCGTCCCGAGCCGGGGGCGAGGGACGACCGGCGCCCGGCGCTCGAGGAGCGCTTCGCCGCCCTCGAGGCCGTCGGCCACAACTCCGCCGACGTCATCGTGGTCCTCAACCACGGGGGCTTCGTCGTCTACGCCAACCCGGTCGCCCAGCGGACCTTCGGCGTGACGGCCGAAGAGGGCGTAGGCCTCAACGCCGTCGCCCTGCTGAGCCCCGAGGACCGCGAACGAATCGCCCCCCGGTTCCTCGAGCTGTTCACCTCGCCCGGCGGGACGATCCGCGAGACGGTACAGGCCTACACCCCCGCCGGCGAGCGGCGCGACCTGGAGATCGTGGCCACCAACTCCTTCGACAACCCGGCCATCCGGGGGATCGTCATCAACGGCCAGGACGTGACCCGGCGCAACCTCGATCAGCGCGAGCTGGCCTCGCTGGCCGAGCGGTTCCGCGTGGCCTTCGCCGAGAATATGGCGGCCATGACGTTCACCGACCTCGAGGACCGGATCATCGACGTAAACGACGCGATGTGCGAGATGGTGGGCTACTCGCGCGAAGAGCTCCTCGGTCACGACTCGAAGCCCTTCACGCTCGACGAGGATGTCGGCATCACCGAGGCCACCCACCACGAGGCCATCTCGACGAGCCGCTCGCGCATCCGCTACGTCAAGCGCTACCGCCGCAAGGACGGCCGGGTCATCGTCGTCGAGGTCTCGCGGGCGATGGCCCTCGATCCCGACGGCCAGCCGCAGTACTTCGTCTTCTCCGAGCGGGACATCACCGAGGAGCGCAAGCTGACCGCGGAACTGTCCTCGCGCGCCCTCCACGACCCCCTGACCGGGCTCGCCAACCGCACGCTCTTCGAGGACCGGCTCGTCCACGCCCACCAGCGCGCCCAGCGCTCCGGCACCCTCGCGGCGGTGCTGCTGATAGACCTCGACGATTTCAAGGGCGTCAACGACACCTACGGGCACGTGATCGGCGACGAGCTACTCGTAGCCATCGCCGCCCGCCTGCGTCGCGTGGCGCGCGAGACCGACACCCTCTGCCGCTTCGGCGGAGACGAGTTCCTCGTCCTGGTCGAGGAGATGGCCCAGCTGAAGGACGCGCGCGCCGTCGCCGAGCGCATACTCGCGGAGATGGCCACTCCGTTCAACTTGCGGGGCACCACATTCGTCCAGCGCGCCAGCATCGGGGTGGCCACCCTGGACCCGTCCGTCGACGACGCCTCCACGCTCGTCCAGCGCGCGGACATCGCGCTCTACGAGGCCAAGCGCCAGGGTCGCGGGCGGGCCGTCGTCTTCACCCCGTCCATGCACCAAGAGGCGGTGAGCCGCTTCACCCTCGCCCAGGACCTCAGCCGCGCCCTCGAGCGCGACGAGCTGTCCATGGCGTTCCAGCCGATCGTCGACCTGGCCAACGGCGAGGTCGTCGGTTACGAGTCGCTGATGCGCTGGCGCCACCCCGAGCGCGGCGCGGTGCCACCCGACGTGTTCATCCCCCTCGCCGAGCAGTCGAACCTGATCTACGACCTCGGCGCGTTCGCGCTGCGCGCCGCGGCCGAGGCGATGACGCGGCTCCCGCGCACCGACGGCTACCCGCCGTACGTGACGGTGAACCTCTCGGCCCGCCAGTTCCACGATCGCGACCTGCCCCGGGTGGTGGCCCGCGCCCTGGGCGACCACGACGTCGCCCCCCACCGACTGCTCCTCGAGATCACCGAGAGCGTGGCCCTCGAGGACATCACCGAGTCCCTCGAGATCATCTCGGAGCTCGCCAATCTCGGGGTGGGCATCGCCCTCGACGACTTCGGCACCGGCTTCTCCTCGCTCTCGTACCTCGTGCAGCTGCGCCCGCGGGCCATCAAGATCGACCAGTCCTTCGTCCGGCCGGCGACCCCGAGCCCCCAGAGCGACGCCATCTTGGAGCTCATCCTCCTGCTCGGGCGCAAGCTGGGCGTGATGATGATCGCCGAGGGAATCGAGACCCCGGCGCAGTACAACCGGCTCCGGGGCGTGAACTGCCGCTACGGCCAGGGCTTCCTCTGGTCGCCGGCGGTACGGCTCGACGAGGTGGGGGACCTGATCGCGAGGCTCGGCGAGAGCCCCCCGATCGACCACAGCCGCCGGCGGCGGGGCCGGATGAGCGAGCGCCACGTCGCCGACTAGGGACCTTTGCGCCTAGCCGCCCGGCGCGCCCGCCCCTAGTACAGGGTGTGGAGGAGGTCACCATGCACCGACACGACAGATGGGACGACGCACCCGGGCCGCTCGAGCGAGGGCGGCGCTGCGCCGAGACGGTGGGCGACATCGCGCGCGCCGCGGGCGCGCTCGTCGTCTTGGGCGCGCTGGCGCGCGCCGCGCGGCACCCGCACGGACACGGCTGCCCAGGGGGCTGCGCTCATCGCCGTCACCCCGAGTCCGCGTACCACGGCGGACGCCGCGCCTGGCGCGAGGAGGAGGAGGACGGTCACCGGCGCCACGCGCGCGGGGGCCCGAGGGGCCACTGGGAGTACGTCGACTGACCAGTCCACAGCGCGGTGCGCAAGGTGTGGAGGGACGACCGAACCGGTCAGCCCGACAACGTGGCGATGACGCGTGCGACGATCTCGCCGATGTCGGGCGCCCACTCGTGCGTCGCGCCCGCCACTGACTCCAGGGTCACCCTGCGGCCCGCACGGCAGCCGGCGTACGCGGTGAGGGCCCGGGAGGGCGTGGTCGTCTGCGACGGCGTCGCGGCGCACCCGTCCAGGCTCGCCCAGAGGGCGGCGGTCGCCGTCGCGGAGTCGACGGTGGTGCCCCCGCCGACCCCGGCGAAGGGGCCCCCGCCGTAGGGGATGGCCGGGTCACCGGTCGCGTGGACCTCGTAGAGCGTGACCGGGCGAGACGGGTGGCACGTCGAGGCGACCGAGGTCGGGATCTCGCCCTCGACCGGCACGATCGCCACGATCATCGCCGAGAGTCGACACCCGAGGTCCTGAACCATGAGCGCCCCGTTGGAGAAGCCCGACGCGACGACCCGAGAGTGGTCGAAGGCGACCACGCGTGACAGCTGCGCGATGGCCGCACGGGTGAAGGCCACGTCGTCGATGCCCGCCTGCTCGGCGGGGGTATGGCCGGCGCCCTCGTTCCAGGTGTCGGCGTAGCCCTGCAGGAACGCCACCACGTAGCCCGCGCGCGCCGCCGCCTGCTCGAAGTCCGTCGCGACGATCGTGCCCGCGGCGGTCTCCAGGGCCCCGTGGTAGACGAGCACCAGCGCCCGGGTCCTCGGGTCCGAGCCCGACGGGACGTCGAGGATCAACGTGCGGTCCCGGTGGGGGAACTGGATCGTCACGTCGTAGACGCCGGGGCCCACCAGCGTGTGTCGCCCGTGGCCGTTGAAGGGCAGGGTTAGGCTCGACGACGCCGACGACGGCGCCGCGAGGAGGGCCCAGCCGCCGAGCGCGAGCAGGGCCACGGCGCCGGCCTGCGCCCACCGGAGCCTCCGGAGGCTCATCTACTTCCCACGACGCGGAACAGGGTCTCGATGCTACCGAGCAGCTCGCGCAGGTGGTCGTCACCCCTCGCCGTGCCGCGCACCGAGGCCACGTGACCGTGGTTGCCCTCGCGCCAGTCGACGGCCTGGCCCGGCCCGCGGCGAAGTTCGACCTCGGCCACCCCCTCCAGCGCGCGAATCGCCTCGAGACCCTCCACCGACTCGACCCGGCTCATCCCCGACGGCGCCTGGAGGTAGAGCACGAAGGCGACGCCGGTCGTCGCGGGCATCCGTCCCACTCCGGGGTCGAGGCCCAGTGCCAGTCGCATCGCGACCGCGAGGAGGTCGACACCCGCTACGTCGGCGAGCATCTCGGGCACGCCACCGCCGACGCGCCCGTTCACCTCGATCACCACCGGGCCGGTAGGGGCCAACTTCACCTCGACGTGCAGGCACCCTCGCTCGACGCCCAGCGCGCGCGCCGACGCCTCGGCCATCGCGACCACCTCGTCTTCGAGGGCCGGTTCGAGCGCGCTCGGGATGAAGAATCCCGTCTCGCGGAAGGGATTGGCCGGGGGCGTGCGACCGTTGGTGGCGAGCGGGACGAACACTCCTCTTTCGACGTACGCCTCGACCGAGACGTAGTCGGCGAAGCCCGCCCCGGCGACGCCCGGTGGTCCGTCGGGGATGTACTCCTCGAGGACGAACGGCCGCCGGGGTGTCTCGGTCCAGCGCTCGGCGAGGAACTCCCTCGCCTCGTCGGCCGAGCCGACCGGCACGGTGTCCCGGCTCCCCTGGCCCCGACGGGGCTTGACGACCGCCGGGTAGGGGCCGTCGCCGGCGAGGGCGTCGAGGTCGTCGGGCCCGTCGAGCACCCACAGGCGCGGCGCCGGGAGACCGGCCGCTGAGAGGGCGGCGCGCTGGAGCGCCTTGTCGGTGAGTCGCTCGGCGACCTCGGCCGAGTGGAACCCGAGGCCCAGACGCTCGGCCAGCGCGGCCGTGAGGGCGAGGTGCTCGTCGGCCAGGGTCACGATGCCGTCGGGCGACGCCGTCATGACGCGCTCGGCGGCCTCGTCGTCGGCGGCTCCGGCGAGATCGACGACCTCGCCGGTGCGCCCCAGCAGCCGGGCCATCGACGCCGCCTCCGGGTCCGTGGAGTCGATGACCCAGACGAGTCGGCACAGGCCCCGCGCCGCCGCGACGAGACTGAGCGTCGGGAAGGACCGCGGGTGGTACACGTAGGCGAGTCGGGGTTCGACGGCCGCCATCTCAGAGGTGCTTGGCGACCAGGAGGGTGCGCGCGTTGTCCTGGAGGTACCGGTCGTTGCTCACCATCACCAGCCCCCCGTGGGCGTCCCGGACGATGCGATCCATCGAGAAGGGCGAGTCGCGCTTGAAGCCCACGATCCCGCAGACCTCGAGGGCGCGCGTCGCGGCCTCGACCGCCGCGCTCGACGTGGCCACCTTCAGGGTGCGCAGCGACATCTGGAAGGGGAGGTTCTCGAGCTGGCCGGCCGCCTCGAGCGAGGCGAAGCGCTCCGCCGCCGCGACCAGCAGCGCCCGGGCACCTTGGACCCGCTCGGCGATCTCCGCCACGCGCAGCGCGCCCGGCGGGACGGTGCCGACGGCCTTGCGCGCCGCGGCCTGGACGAAGGCGTGAGCCCGGGCGAGTGCGGCGTCGGCCAGCCCCACCCAGACGGCGCTCAAGAGGAGCTGACGGACCTGGCCACCCCCGTCGTTGGCGATGGTGGCGAAGGGCACCGGGAAGACCGACCCGCGCGCGACCGGACCGCTCAGCCGGTAGCCCTGGCTGCACGTGCCGCGCAGCCCCAGCGTGTCCCACCCGCTCTGGGTCTCGAGTCGGCAGTCGCCTCGGCGCAGCGCGACGAAGACCTGGTCGGTCTCGGCGGCGTCTTCGTCGCGTCGGGCCGAGGCGAAGATCAGGTCGCTGGCCTCCGCGTAGCTGATGGCCAGACAGGCCTTGTCGAGCGTCCACGACGTCGTGGTGGTGTCGACCGCCGCGATGCTCCGGGACACGTCGCCGCCGACGCCGACCTCGCTGTTGGCGTTGGCGATGAGCAGGCCGTCGGCCGCGGCCTCGCGAGCCAGGTCGCGCAGCGGCGACGACGTGCCGTGCCGCCGGAGGTTGTAGGCCTCGATGCTGTGCATCGCGAAGACCAGCGCGCTCGAGGCGCAGTGGCCCGCGAGCACGCGGGCCACCTGGGCCGCCTCGGCGACGCCCGCCTCGCCCCCACCGGCGTCGCGCGGGAGCAGCATCGAGAGGAGGCCGCGCTGGCGCATCGCCTCGATGGCCTCGCGAGGGACCCGTGCGTCCCGGTCCACCTCGTCGGCGACGGGAGCAGCGACGTCCCGGCCGACTTCCCAGCCGACCCGCGCCCACTCCCCTTCGACCAGGGACGGGGCCACCACCCCGTCGTCACTCGTCGTCATGGTGTCCCCCTGGTCCGAGGGCCTCAGCCCGCTTGTCAATCCACGCGTCGGCGAGCCGTGACTCGAGCCTCGCGACGACCGCGCGGCGGGCCGCTTCGGTATGCATCGAGTGGTCGAGGTCCTCGACGAGCTCCACGGCGTACCCCCGCGGCGCGGCGATGCGATGGCGGTCGACGGAGCGCAGCAGCGGCAGCCGACTCGGCGTCTCGAGGTCCTCGCGCGAGGCGTAGACCGTGAGGGCCACCCCGCGCCGTGCCACCTCGGCCATGACATCGGGCCCGAGCATCGGGAGAAGCCGACGCGCCGCGTTGAACACGAGGGCGTTCTTCCATCGGGCGCGGTAGGCGAACCGTGCCCAGGCGCGAGAGAGCCCCCGGCACGCGGGCCACCTCGAGAGCCCGAGCCGCATGATGGCGACAGCGGCGTCGGTGCCCACCGGCGGGTTCACGGCCACCACCTCGCGCGCGCCGAGGCGTCGCGCCGCGTCGAGGGCGAGCGGGACCCCAGAGCACAGGCCGACGTAGACGACCTCGGAGGGGTCGAGGGCGGAGATTGCCGACACCGCGTCCGTCACGTCGTCGATCCATTCGGGCTCGTAGAAGACGTGGAGCCTGTCGCCGTAGACCCGGGGGCTGTCGCCGACGCCCGAGAGGTCGAAGCGCGCGCAGCGCAGCCCACGGGCCGCCCAGGCGCGCGACAGCGTCACCCAGAGCCGCGCCGGACCGGAGTGGTCGCCGTTGGCGGTGTTGAGAAAGAGGACGAGGGGTCCACGGACCGGCTGCCGCGCCGGCTCGTCGACGATCGCGACCAGGCCTCGCCGCCCGACCCGCACCACCGACTCCCGGACCTCCCCGTCGGCGACGAGATGACTGAGTCGCCGTTGCGGGCGGGAGACCTCGGACACCGTCGGGCGCCCCTCGGTCAGCCACTCGACGCTCGTCGCCAGCGCGGCCAGCGGCAGCCGCGCGGCCAGCGGCTCCACGTCGAGGAGGGGTCCCTGGCCCGGCACGGCCCGTAGCTCGGCCCCCTCGGACTCCGCGAGACGAGTGACCTCCGGCGCCGGTGTCCGATCCTCGCGCACGAGGACCAGGACGCGAGCCGCCAGGCGGCGCCCCACCGCGCGAGCGAGGTCGAGTCCTCCGAGCGAGCGGACCGCCGCGACGTCGAGGAGGAAGTCCGTCGACTCGACCGACCCGTCGCCCCTCGGCCCGGCGCCCTCGCGCCGGAGGGCCTCGAGTGCCCCCACCTCACGGAGGAACCGGCGTCCCGAGGCGCACGGATCCCACAGGATCAGCGCGTCGAGCCCGAGGTCCGACTCGGCCGCGGCGACGCCGAGGACCGTGGCCCCCATCCGCATCCCCACCGCAGCGACCGGCCCCGCCCCAAGGTCACGGGCGAAGGTGACGGCCGCGCCGACGGCCCCGACCCACGCGCGACCGACCTCGGGGTCGTCCAGCGACCCCGAGGAGTCCCCGGTTCCCGGATGGTCGTAGCGCACCGAGCCGAAGCCCGCGGCCGCGAGGTCGGCCGCGAGTCGTCGCAGGGCGAAACGCGAGGCCCGAGACTCCCGCCCGAAGGGTGGGGCGATGACGACGACGCCGCGGGAGCGCTCGGGCAGCGTCACGACCCCGTAGAGCGCCGCACCGGGGGGACCGAACCACTGTGGGTCCTCCCCCTCGGCCCCCGGGGGCGGAGGTGCCGTCGAAGGGCTCACGCGAGACCCAGTCGGGACCGCACCGACCGGGGCCAGTCGAGTGGCTCGAGCCCGTGCGCCCAGTAGAGCGCGAGGGCCACCCGCTCCAGGCCCACGCCCACACACGCCGAGTGCGCCGGCGACCCGTCAGCACGCCGAATCTCGAAGCGACGTCCGAAGTGGTCCTCGTGGTAGTTCGCCGACGCCACCGCGCCCGGCGCAGCCGAGGAGATCGGCGCGACCAGCTCGAACTTGAGGGCGCGCTCACGCTGGTCCGCAGCGAGCATCCGTCCGCCGCGACCGAAGAACGGGTCGTTCGCCTCGACCACGTCGGCCTCGAGGCCGAGCTCGGCCAGCACCGCCCGTACCCGCTCGACGCCCTGGTCGCGATGGGCGAGCGCCCTCTCAGGCGAGCCGAGGCGCACGACCTCGCGCATCCGGAACGACTGCATGCGCGCGGGATCCTCACTCGGCTCGTGGCGGAAGCAGTAGGCCTCCACCTGGAGGTCGAACCCCTCGTCGGGCACGGTCGATCCGGCCAGGGTCGGGTACAGCTGGTGGCAGGCCGCCGAGCACAGTGCGACCTCCGTCGGGTCGACGAGCGCCCCCCAGTCCTCGCCTGACCCGACCCGCCGGCGCAGTTCGCTCAGGTCGCCCTCGCCGCCGAGGAAGCTCGAGACCACCCCCATCAGGTTCGGGAAGGACGTGACGTAGTCCGAGTCCTCGAGCACGTCGCGGGGCATGACCGGTGCCAGGTAGCGGGTCTCGACCGGCCCCTCGGGCACCGTGGCGGCGAGCGCCCCGCTGAGTCCCCTCACGACCGCCTCGAAGCCCTCCGAGCGTTGGTAGAGGCCCGGGACATCGGTGGCGGTCAGGATGCGCCGGTCGAGGAGCGTGGTGCGGAACGACTCGTGAGACGACGACTCACCCACCGCGGACCCTCACGCGGGCGGGACGGCATTCCCGAGGCCCGCGAGGGCGCCACGGATCGACCCGATCGACTGGAAGGTCGACTTCCTAAGGAGCTCGTCGGGGAACTCGACCCCGAACGCCTCCTCGAGGGCGAGCATCACGTTCACGCTCGCGTGCGAGGACAGGCCCCTCTGGTAGAGGTCGTCGTCGGTGGCGAGCGCCGTCGCCGGGGTGCTCAGGCGGCCGTGTTCCTCGAGGACGCGGCGGATGGTGGCGTCGGCGTCCATCCCCTTCACGGTACCCGGGGCGCGTACCGGGCCACGGCAATCGCGCGCGCCTCCCGCGAGTCCACGCGCACGCCAGCCTCGATACCCTCGAGCCCGCGTTCGTCGGCCAGTCTCGCGGCGGGGCCGTTGAGGCGGACACGTGCGCGGCCCGACGGATAGGCCTCGACCTCGATCGCCGACCACGGGAGGGGTGCGTCACCCACGTCGAGAGCCTTGGCCACCGCCTCTTTGACGGCGAAGCGCCCGGCGAGCACGCGGGGGTCGGGCGCTGACTCCGGCGCCTCGCCGACGATCCGGTCGAGGTACCGATGGCCGAATCGGGCGAGGGAGTGACGGACCTCTTCCACCGAGATCACGTCGACGCCGATCCCGAGGGCCGGGCGGGAGCCCGCGTCCACCCCGGGCCGGCCCGCCTACCAGAGCGCGGGCAGCGCGTTCGCGATCGCCTCCGCGATGAGCGAGTAGCCCGCGTCGTTGGGGTGGTCGTCGGGACCGAAGGGCGTCTTGTAGCAGAACCAGGTGTAGGCGCACGCCGCGGCGACGTTCTCGGGGACCACGCCCACGTTGTCGACGGCCACGCGCGTGGAGACGTCGGTCGAGAAGAGGGCCGGCACGTTCGCGACCGCCACGCCCTCGGCGTCATAGACGTGGGCCATGACGGCGTTCAGCCGGTTCATCGCGTCCAGGGTGTAGGCGGCGGCGGCCGGGCCGCCGGGCCCGTCGAGGAAGTAGCCGAGGTACGGGTCGTTGTAGAGCAGGCCCACGAAGCGGACGTTCCGCCCGGCCGCAGACTTGAGGTCCCGCACGATGACCGGGAGGTCGGCCGCCACGTGGGCGAGGGCGCCGGCGACGCACGTCGGGCTCGCGGGGATGTGATCGAGGCACACCCTCATGTCGTTGAAGCCGAGGTCGATCGTCACGAGGCCCGCCTGGGCCTTGTCCGCCTGGAGGATCTGCTGGGCGCGGCGCAGCTGGGTCATCGGCAGCTGGTAGCAGTGGTCGGCGGTCGTGGTGGAGAGCATGGACTCGACCGTCTCGCCCGGGCAGCCGATCTGGTCGAGAGCGAGGGTGACGCCCCTCAACGCCTCGCGGAAGACGAGGTCGTTCGCGTACCCGGTGTTGGTGCGCGCGCCGTTGTGGCGGGGGACGCCCGTCGGCTGGAAGCCGAGCGAGGCCGACGCCCCCACGTCGAGGTAGAAGGCCGACACCGAGCTCGCCGACGGGGCGGTGGTCGAGCTGGTCGTCGTCGAGTCGGCACCCGAGTTCTGGCGCCCGGCCAGGTAGACCCCGGCCAGAACCACCAGAGCCACGACGGCGCGCACGACGTACTTCACGACACTCCTCCGTTGGGGGCGATCTCACGCCCCCGGCGGACGCGACGCCCGCGGGACTCGCCCATTCTAGGGGACCCCCTGGTCACGGCGGGAACGGGCGGCCTCCCCACGGGGTCGTCGAGCAGCCCCGGAACCGTGGAGAATGCGGGCTCGACGGCTTGCGCCGCCCGCCGCGAAGTCTTAGTACTTGGTGAGAACAGAAAGGACGCCATGCCTCCCTTCATCCGCGTCGGACCCGGCCCCCGGGGCCACCTCGTCTACGGCCCGGGCTCCCTCACGGGCCACCCACTGGTCGGAGGGCTCGTCGCCCTGCTCGTCATCGCCCTGCTGGTCGCCCTCGCCGTCGTGGCTGTCGGCGTCCTGGTCGGTCCGGGCCGACCGGGTGGCGTGCGGCGACCGGCGCGCGGCCCGAGCGCCGAGTCGCCCGCACTCGACGGAGCCTTGAGGATCCTCGACGAGCGCTTCGCCCGTGGCGAGATCGACGCCGGTGAGTACGTAGAGCGGCGAGAGCTGCTCAAGCAGTCCGCCTAGGCTCTCACCCCGAGGAGGCCCCGTGGCGAGCGAGCACTGGCAGGACACACCCGAGGAGCACGACTACCCCGCCGCCGAGAGCTACCTCAGCCTCGTGCTCGACGCGCCGTCGGCCGTCGCCCTGGCGAGCGCGTTGCGCGGGGCGCCGACGTCGGTCTACCTGGCCAAGGACCTGCTGCGCGCGAGCCAACTCCCCCTCCTCGAGCGCACCGACGCCCACGTGGCGAAGGACTTCGCCAAGGTGCGCGACGGCAAGAAGCTCTCGCCGGTGCTGCTCGTGCGCGGGCGGGCGTCGGCCGACTACCCCCTCATCGTCGCCGACGGCTACCACCGGATCTGCGCCAGCTACTGGATCGACGAGGACGCACCCATCCCGTGTCGCGTCGTCGACCTGCCCTAGAACCGCCATCATCAGGACCGTTCTTATACTGAGGGTCCGAGCCCGCGCCGTCGAGCTCGGAGGAGGGCCGATGAGAACGCTGCGCCGGGCCTCGTGCGCGCTGGTGGCGCTGGTCCTCGTCGCGGCGCTCACGAGCGCCGCCGGGGCGGCCCCGGCGCGCGTCACGGCCCATCGGGCCGCCCTCCCCGCGGGGGGCAGCGGCGTCGCGAGCGGCCTCCTCACCACGCTCGCGTGCCCCGCACCGGGGGTCTGCGAGGCCGCGGGCTCCTACACCGGGGCCGGGCGGGCCGTCTACGGGGTCGTCCTGAACGAGCGCGCCGGCCGCTGGGTCGCGCCGAGCGTCCTGCGGGCCCCGGCCGACGCGGGCGCCAACCCCGGCACGACGGTGGCCTCGCTGGCCTGTCCCGCGCCGGGCCGCTGCGTCGCAGGGGGCTCGTACACCGACGCCGCGGGCGACGTCCAGGGCTTCGTCGCGAACCAGGCGGGGGACGCCTGGCCCCGCGCCCTGACGCTCGGCCTGCCGTCGAACGCCCTCGGGCCCGGGCAGGTCGCCGCCGTGCGCTCGGTGGCCTGCGGCGCACCGGGCTCGTGCGTCGCGGTGGGCACCTACCTCGACGACTCGCGCATCCCGCGCACCCGGGCCTTCGTCGCCCTCGAGGCCGGGGGCCGCTGGGGACCGGCCCAGGCGGTGGCCCTGCCCACCCCGGCCAACCTCGACCCCTTCGCCGGGCTCAACCAGGCGGCCTGCGCCAGCGCGACCCACTGCGTCGCGGTGGGCTCGTACATCGACGCGAACGACGTGACCCAGGGCCTGGCCGTCTCGATCGACGCGGGATCGCTCACCTCGAGCGTCGTCGCGCCCCCCGCCGACGCGAGCACCTACGCCGGGACGACCCTCGCCGAGGTGACCTGCGTCGCCGAGCCCGAGTGCACCGCGGTGGGCACCTACATCAGCCGCACCGGGGCGGTCGTGCCCCTGGTCGTCTCCTCCTCGTCGCCGGTCTGGCCCCAGGCGACCGCGCTCGTGCTGCCGGCCGGGGCCCGGACGGACCCCAAGGTCTTGCTCTACGGCTACCAGGGGATCAGCTGCTCGGGTCCCGGCACGTGCGCGACCGGAGGGCAGTACGTGGCGGCCAACGGCCTGTACCAGGGATTCCTCGCCACCGAGTCCCACGGCGCGTGGCACCGCGCGACCCGGATGCCCCTCCCGCCCGGGTCGCGCTCGGCCGGACCCAACGGGGGTGCCGTCGCGGTGACCTGCCCGGCGGCCGGGGCCTGCCGGGCTGGCGGCGCCTACCTCGACCGCGCCGGCCACTACCAGGCCCTCGTGCTCGCCCTGGCCGGCGGCACCTGGCGGGGCTCGACGGTGGCCCTGCCCGACGGGGCGGCCACGGTCGGAGTCGACGGGGGCCTCTACGCGATCGCCTGCGCCGGCGCCGGGGCCTGCGCCGGCGTGGGCAGCTACCAGCGCGGCGCCACCTACCAGGGCTTCACCCTCAGCGCCTAGCCCCGGGCACATTTCATTTCCCCTCCATCTCGGGGTCCCCCCGGCTTCACCGGCGCGTAACCCGTGCTCCGTACCGTGGCCCTCGTGGCACGGCGTCGACCCCCGCGTCCCCCGGTCGAGGTCGACCGTGCCGCCCCCCGCGCCCTCGCGTCGCGACGGCCCCGATGAGCGTCGAGACGCGCGTGCGCCCGGTGATCCTCATCGTGGAGGACGAGGAGAGCTACCGCGACGCCCTCGACATCGGGCTCGGCGTCGAGGGGTTCGTGGTCGTGGGTGCGCGCACGATCGCCGAGGCCCGCCAGCAGCTCACCGTGCGCAAGCCCGACCTCGTGCTGCTCGACGTGATGCTGCCCGACGGGTCGGGCCTCGACTTCTGCCGCGAGCTCTACGACACCACCCGGCTGCCGGTCGTGATGGTGACGGCCCGCTCGAGCGAGGTCGACGTCGTGGTCGGCCTCGAGATCGGGGCGGCCGACTACGTCACCAAGCCCTTCCGGCTGCGCGAGCTGGTCGCACGCATCCGCGCGGTCCTGCGCCGTCCGGTCACCGAGGACGACCACGAGGTGATCGCCTTCGGGGACCTGCGCATCGACCTGGCCCGGCGCACCGTCGCGCGCCGTGGGACCGAGGTCGACCTCTCGCGCAAGGAGTTCGACCTCCTGGCGCTGCTGGCCTCGCGCCTGGGCCAGGTGGTGACCCGCGAGGCGTGCCTCGACGCCCTGTGGTGGGGGCTCGACCTCGCCGACACCCGGACCCTCGACACCCACGTGAAGCGGCTGCGCCAGAAGGTCGAGGACGACCCCGCCCACCCCCGCCACCTGGTCACGGTGCGCGGTGTCGGATTCCGGCTCGACCCGTAGACTCGCGTCGTGCGCGTGGACGAGCCGGCCCCGGACTTCTCCCTCGTCGACCAGGACGGCGAGACGAGGACCCTGGATGGCCTCCTCGCGGAGGGACCCCTCGTCCTCTTCTTCTACCCGGCGGCGCTCACCCCGGGCTGCACCCGCGAGTCGTGCCACTTCCGCGACCTCGCGAGCGAGTTCGCCGCCCTCGGCGCGCGCATCGTGGGGATCTCCATGGACGAGGTCGACAAGCAGGGCGACTTCGACCGCCGCCACCACCTGGGCTACCCCCTCTTGAGCGACCCCGACGGGCACGTCGCCGAGCTCTACGGCGTCAAGCGCTCGCTCGGATTCCTGCGGGTCAAGCGCACGACGTTCGTCATCGGCCCCGACCGGCGCATCCTCGCCGTCGTGGCGAGCGAGGTCTCGATGAGCGCCCACGCGGACCGCGCGCTCGAGGCGCTGCGCCAGCGCGCCGCCTGATCAACCCGCGATGAGTCGCGGACCCGGATCCTCCAGGTAGTCGGCGATGTGGCGCAGCACGCGGCTCGCGAGCGCGCCGTCGACCTGGCGGTGGTCGAAGGACATCGCGAGCTCGGTGACCTGACGGACCACGACCGCGCCGTCGAGCACCCACGGCGCGGGCGCGACGCGGCCCACCGCGACGATCGCCCCCGTGCCCGGGGGCAGGATCGGCACCGCGGCGTCCACGTTGAACGGGCCGACGTTGGTGATGGTGATCGTGGTACCCAGCATGTCGTTGGGCGCCGTCGTCCCGGCGCGGGCCGTGTCGACGAGGGCGTTGAGCGCCCGGGCCATGCCGACGAGGTCGAGCCGATCGGCGCCCTTCACGTTGGGCACGATGAGGCCCCGCGGGGTGTCGGCCGCGATGCCCAGGTTGACGACCCGGCGCACCACGACCTCGCTCTGGTCGGCGTCGAAGCTCGAGTTGACGCCCGGGAAGTGCCGGGCCGCGTCGCACACGGCCATCGCCACGATCGCGAGCGGCGAGAGGCGCACGCCGGCGAGCGCCGGCCGCTCCTTCAACGAGGCGAGCAACTCCATCGTGCGCGTCGCGTCGACGCGCACCCAGACGGCCGCGTGTGGGGCGCTGAAGGCGCTCTGGGTCATCGCCTCGGCCATCGAGCGCAGCACCCCGCGCACGGGGATCCGCTCCACCTCGGGCCCGCTCGCCCACGGGGCGAGGTCGTGGCCGACGAAGCGGGTCGGCGTCGCCGGTCCCGTGACGGGCGGGCGTGACGGGGCGGGCGTCGGGGCGCCCACGAGCAACGCCTCGACGTCCGCCCGAGTGATCAGGCCGTCACGACCGGTACCGCGCACGCCGGCGAGGTCGATCCCGTGCTGCTTGGCGTAGAGGCGCACCGGCGGCGTCGAGCGCGGAGCGAGCGCGGGGGCGGCCTCGCGGGCCACCGGGGCCGGAGCGACGGGGGCCGGGGCCCCGCGCCGGCGGCGCGTGCGGGTGGCGGCGCCCTCGTCGCCGACCCCGTAGCCCACGAGGACGGCCTCGCGGGTCTGCTCGATGGGCTCGACGGCCGGGGACGCCTCGGCGGGCGTCGCGGCCGGGGCCGGAGCGGGGGCCGACGCGTCGGTCTCGATGGAGACGAGCGGCTGGTGGACCTCGACGACGTCGCCCACCGCGTGGTGCAGCTCGACGACGGTCCCGGCGAAGGGGCTCGGCAGCTCGACCGTCGCCTTGGCGGTCTCGACGTCGACCAGCGGCTGGTTCAGGACGACCGCGTCGCCCACGGCCACCTTCCAGCTCACGATCTCGGCCTCGACGAGGCCCTCGCCGACGTCGGGCAGGAGGAAGACCTCGCGGCTCACGACTCGAACCCCATCACCCGGTCCACCGCGTCGAGGATACGGTCCACACTCGGCCGGTAGTCCTCCTCGAGGCGCGAGGGCGGGTACGGCGTGTGGTAGCCCGACACCTGCAGGCCCGGCGCGCGCAGCGAGTAGAAGCACCGCTCGGTGAGCGCCGAGACGATCTCCGAGCCGATCGACGCGGTGTGGGGCGCCTCGTGGACGACGACCAGCCGACCGGTGCGCTCGAGGGAGGCGGCCATCGTGTCGAGGTCGAGCGGGGCGATCGAGCGCGCGTCGATCACCTCGAGCGATATCCCCTCGGCCTCGGCGGCCTCGGCGGCGCGCAGCATCGTGCGCACGCTGGCCCCGTAGCCCACGACCGTCACGTCGGCGCCCGGTCGGCGCACGACGGCCTCGAACAGCCCGCGGGGCGCCCGCTCGGTGTCCACCTCGCCCTTCTCCCAGTAGCGGCACTTGGGCTCGCAGAAGATGATGGGGTCGTCGTGGGCGATCGACTGCTGGATCATCCAGTAGGCGTCCTCGGGGGTCGCGCAGCTCACCACGCGCAGCCCCGCGGTGTGGGCGAAGTACGCCTCGGGGCTCTCGGAGTGGTGCTCGATCGCCCCGATCCCGCCCTGGAAGGGCAGGCGGATCACCAGGCTCATCGTGTACACGCCGTCGCTGCGCTTGTGGAGCTTGGCGACCTGGGAGACGATCTGGTCGAAGGCCGGGTAGACGAAGCCGTCGAACTGGATCTCGCACACCGGCCGGTAGCCCCGGATCGAGAGGCCCACGGCGGTGCCCACGATCGCCGACTCCGCCAGCGGGGAGTCGATGACCCGGTCCTCGCCGAAGTCCTTCTGCAGCCCGTCGGTGATGCGGAAGACCCCGCCGAGCTTGCCGACGTCCTCGCCCATCACGAGGACCTTCTTGTTCGCCTCCATGGCCCGGCGCAGGCCCTCGTTGAGGGCCTTGGCCATGGTCATCGTGGTCGTCGCCATCAGTGACCGCCTCCCGCTACGCCCAGCTCGACCATCTCGCGCCGACCCTCGTCGATGAGGGGGTGCTCGTCGGCGTAGACGTGGTCGAAGATCGTGATCGGGTCGGGCTTGCCCATGGCGAGGACGTCCTCGCGCAGCTGGAGGGCGATCCCCTCGGCCTCCTCGGCCACCTCGTCGAAGTAGCTCGCCTTGACGGTGCCCTCGCGCACGAGCAGCGCCTTCACCCGCTCGATGGGGTCGCGATGGCGCCAGACCTCGACCTCGGCGTCGATGCGGTAGCGCGTCGGGTCGTCGGAGGTCGTGTGGGCGCCGAGTCGGTAGGTGTAGGCCTCGACGAGCGTCGGGCCCCCGCCCTCGCGCGCGTTGTCGAGGGCCCGCTTGGTCACCTCGTACACCGCGAGCAGGTCGTTGCCGTCGACCCGCACGCCGGGGAAGCCGAAGCCGTGGGCGCGGTGGTAGAGGGGGATCTTGGACTGGACCGACATCGGCGTCGAGATCCCCCACTGGTTGTTCTGACAGAACAGCACGATCGGCGCGTTGTAGCTCGACGCCCACACGAACGACTCCAGCACGTCGCCCTGGGAGGAGGCGCCGTCGCCGAAGAAGGCCATCACGGCCTCCTCGGCGCCGTCGCGCTGGACGCCCATGGCGTAGCCGACCGCGTGCAGGGCCTGGTTGCCCAGCACGACCGTCGGCACCGAGTGCCGGTACTTCTGGGGGTCCCACCCCCCGTTGGAGGTCGCCCGGAAGAGACGCAGCATGTCCGCGGGCGGCACGCCCCGGCACCACGCGATGCCGTGCTCGCGGTACGTCGGGAACGTGAAGTCCATCGGCTGGAGCGCCCGGCCGGCGCCGATCTGGGCGGCCTCCTGGCCCTGGATGGGGGCCCACAGCGCGAGCTGGCCCTGGCGCTGGAGAGAGGTCGACTCCGTGCAGAGGCGCCGCACGATCACCATGTCGCGGTAGTACGAGACGATCTGGTCGTTGGTGAGCGACGACTCGTACTCGGGATGGCTGACGCGCTCGCCTTCGGGCGTCAGCAACTGGACCAACTCCTCGCCGATCATCGACCCTCCTTGGTCAACGCTGCCCCGGGTCACCTTACTCGCGCTCCCCTCGGGCTCTTCCGGCGCGGGCTCGTACAGTGTCGGCGTGGCTCGCCTCCTCGTCGACGTGCGGCCACTGCGCACGAGCCGGGACTTCCGGCTGCTCTTCCTCGGCCAGCTCGTCTCGCTACTTGGCAGTAACCTCACCGTCGTCGCCATCGCCTACCAGGTGTACCGCATCACCGGCTCGAGCCTGTGGGTGGGGCTGGTCAGCTTCATCCAGCTCCCCTTCCTCATCGCCGGATCCCTGTGGGGCGGGGCCCTGGGCGACCGCCTCGACCGGCGCGCGCTGCTCGTGGGCGCGTCCGGGCTGCTCGGGCTCACCAGCCTCGCCCTCGGGCTCAACACGCTCGGGAACCACCCCGCGTTCTGGGTCGTCGTCGTGATGCCGGCGCTCGCGGCCGGCCTGGCCGGCCTGTCGGGTCCGCTGCGCACCGCGGTCATCCCGTCGCTCGTCGCGCCCGACGAGCTGGTGGCCGCCTTCAGCCTCAACCAGGTCATCATCAACGGCGCGACGGTCGTCGGGCCCGGCCTCGCCGGCGTCCTCGTCGCGACGACCGGGCTCGCGTGGTGCTACCTGATCGACGCCGCCACCTTCTTCGCGCTGGTGGTGGCGACGTGGCTGATGCACCCGATGCCGCCCCAGGGCGCCCACGAGGGCCTGCGCACGATTCCCGCGATCGGCCAGGGATTCCGCTACGTGCGAGCGCACCCGCTCGTCCAGGCCGTCTACCTGGTGGACCTGAACGCGATGGTCTTCGGCCTGCCGCGGGCGCTCTTCCCCGCCGTCACCACCCACCTCTACCACGGGGGGGCCGAGACCCTCGGCCTCCTCTACGCCTCCCCGGGCGCCGGCGCCCTGGTGATGGCGGTCTTCACCGGCTGGATGGCCAAGGTCCGGCGCCGCGGCCGGCTGGTGACCCTCGTAGTGCTGGCCTGGGGGGCGGCGATGGCCCTCTTCGGGGTGGTGCACGTGGTCCTCGTGGGCGTGATCTGCCTCGCGGTCGCCGGAGCGATGGATGTCATCTCGACGGTGCTGCGCAACACGATCCTGCAGACCTCGATCACCGACGACTTCCGCAGCCGCGTCTCGTCGATCCAGATGGCCGTCGTGACCGGCGGGCCCCGCCTGGGCGACCTCGAGTCGGGCACGGTGGCCTCGCTCAGCTCCACCGAGTTCTCGATCGTCTCGGGCGGCCTGCTCTGCGTCGTCGGGGTGCTCGCGCTGTTGCGCTGGCGACCCCACTTCTGGCGCGAGACGACCCTCGTCGACCCCTAACGGCGGCGCAGGGCCACGCGCCGGCCCCGGCTCACCTGGGCCAGCTGCCCGCACGCGGCCGTGATGGAGCGGCCCCGCGTGTTGCGCACCGTGGCGTTCACCCCGCGCGCGAGGAGACCGTCGCGGAAGGCCGCCACGCGCTCGGGCCGAGAGCCCCGCACGAGGAAGCCCGGCGTGGGGTTCAGCGGAATGAGGTTCACGTGCGCCGCGAGCGGCGCGGCGAAGTCCACCAGTTCGGCCAGCGCGGCGTCGGTGTCGTTGACCCCGTCGATGAGCGCCCACTCCAGGCTGAGGCGGCGCCGCGTGCGCTCGACCCACGTGGTGGCCGCGGCGAAGAGCCGCTCGAGCGGGTAGCGACGGTTGAGCGGCACCAGTTCGTCGCGGGTGGCGTCGTTCGCCGCGTGCAGCGAGAGGGCCAGGGTCACCGGGAGACCCTCGGCGGCGAGGCGCTCCATGGCCGGTGCCACCCCGACGGTCGAGACGGTGAGGTGCCGGGCCGAGAGGCCGACGTCGCCCGCGAGGCGCCGCAGCGCGCCGACGGTCACCGCGTAGTTGGCGAGGGGCTCGCCCATCCCCATGAGGACGACGTTGGACAGGCGCGCCGGACGGGCCTCGCGCCGGGCCACGACGACCTGCTCGAGCACCTCACCCAGGGTGAGCTGCCGGGTGAAGCCGGCCTGACCGGTCGCGCAGAACGTGCAGCCCATCGCGCAGCCGGCCTGGGAGGAGACGCACACGGTCACCCGGTCGTCGTAGTGCATGAGGACGGTCTCGATCGTCGCGCCGTCAGCCAGGGCGAAGAGCCACTTGCGCGTGCCGCCCCGGTCGCTCACGACCTCCTCGACCGGGGTCAGCGCGGGGGGATGCGCGGCGGCCAGGCGCTCCCGCAGGGCCCGCGGCACCGTCGTCACCTCACCGAGGGGACGGCCCTCGGCCCAGAGGCCCCGCCACAGCTGGTCCGCCCGGTAGGGGGGCTCGCCGGCGAGCGCCTCGGCGAGCTCGTCGCGGGTCAGTCCGTAGAGCGAGGTCACCGTCCCACGCTAGGGGGCGAGCCGACCGGTCCCGTGGGGCGAGCCGACGGCGGGCGGGCGATGACGCGCGGTGGGCCGAGCGATCTCGGCCCCCCGTCGGGTCTGCTTGACTCTCTAGCGGCCCCTCCCGGGGCGGACTGGAGGACCATGGAACTCTCGAACACCTCGGCCATCGTCACCGGCGGCGCGTCGGGACTCGGTGAGGCCACCGCGCGCGCGCTCGCGGCCCGCGGGGTCGCCGTCGTGGTGGCCGACCTCAACGACGCGGCCGGCGGGGCGCTGGCGGCCGAGATCGGCGGCGCCTTCGCCCGCTGCGACGTCACCGACACCGACCAGGTCATCGCGGCGATCGAGGCCGCGCGGGCCCGTGGCCCGCTGCGCTCGGTCGTGAACTGCGCCGGGATCGGCTGGGCGACGCGCACGATCGGCAAGGACGGCGAGTACGCCTCGGCCCACGACCTCGACCTCTACCGCAAGGTCATCGAGATCAACCTCGTGGGCACCTTCAACGTCTGCCGGCTCGCGGCGACGGCGATGAGCCACAACGAGCCCGACGCCGACGGCGCGCGCGGCGCCATCGTCAACACCGCGTCGGTCGCGGCCGAGGACGGTCAGATCGGCCAGGTCGCCTACTCCTCCTCCAAGGGTGGGGTCGTCGGACTCACCCTGCCTCTCGCGCGCGACCTCGCCGTCGTGGGGATCCGGGTCAACACGATCCTGCCCGGACTGATCGACACCCCGATCTACGGCTCGGGACCGGCCAGCGAGGAGTTCAAGGCCCGCCTGGGCACGGGCGTGCTCTTCCCCAAGCGGCTCGGCCACAGCGACGAGTTCGCCAGCCTGGCCGTGGAGCTGCTCGCCAACAGCTACATGAACGCCGAGTCGATCCGCCTCGACGCCGGCATCCGCATGCAGCCCAAGTAGACCGGCCCGACCACCGCGAGCGCCGCGCCACTCGCTGGTTTACGCTGCGGCCGTGAACTGGTTCGACCTGATCATCGCCGTGCTGGTGATCCTGGCCGCGATAACCGGCTGGGCCGACGGCGCCATCACCCGGGTGCTCCACGTGGCCGGACTGGCCATCGGCTTCTTCGCGATGGCGGCGCTCGCCCCCTCCCTCTCGAGCCGGATCACCCACGGGGTCGCCCGCCCGGTGGTGGCGCTCGTCATCGTCGGGGTCGGGACGGTGCTGTGCGGGATCGCCGGCCGAGTCCTCGGCGGGTTCTTCTCCCGGGCCCTGCACACGATCCACCTGGGCGTCGTCGACCGGGTCGGCGGGGTGCTGGTCGGGGCCGCCTCGGCCCTCGTCGGCTGCTGGCTGGTCGCCGGGCTGCTCGCCTCCACGACCTGGGGCTCGGTCGCCGCCCAGGTCCAGGGCTCGGCGATCCTGCGGGCGATCGACCGCGTCATGCCGCCCCTGCCCGCGGTCGAGCAGCGGGTCCAGACCCTGCTGCGCCAGGCCGACCTCCCGGCGATCTTCGCCGAGGTCATCGCCCCGACGCTCACGCCGCCGGTGGCGCTCACCCGCCTGCCGGCCTCGCGCAGCCCCGTCGGTGGCCCGCCGGGCGTGGTGAAGGTCCTCGCGACGGGGGGTTGCGCGAACGCGTCGGAGGGCACCGCGTTCTACGTGCGTCCGACGATCGCCGTGACCAACGCCCACGTCGTGGCCGGCCACCGCCACGTCACCGCCGGCGGCGCCCCGGCCACGGTCGTCGCCTACGACGCCAGCGACGACCTCGCCCTGCTGCGCGTGGCCCGCGCCGGCGCGCCCCTGGCGCTCTCGCGCGCGACCCCGTCCCGCGGCCAGCGCCTCGACGTCGTCGGCTTCCCGCTCGACGCCGCGCGCACCCTCACCCCGGCCTACATGGAGGGCCCGACCACCGCGCTGAGCCGCGACATCTACGGCGGCCACCTGGGGACCCGGACCTTCTACGTCCTCGAGGCGCGCGTGGAGCCGGGCAACTCCGGCAGCCCGGTGCTCGCGGGCGGGCGGGCGGCGGCGGTCGTCGAGTCCCTGTCGGCGAGCCAGCCCGCCACCGGCTACGCCATCCCGGTCTCGGTCCTCGCGCCCCTGCTCGCCCACGTGGGCGCCCGGCCGGTCCCGACCGGCGCGTGCCTCAACTGAGCGAGGAGCCCCCCGTCCGGTGGTCGGCCCCCGCCCGGTGGTCGGCCCCCGCCCGGTGGTCGGCCCCCGCGGAGCGCACGACGTAGGTGGTGGGCGCCCACGAGCGCGGGACCGATCGGTACTCCCCGCGCCGCTCGAGGCGCGTCGCGCGCCGGCCACGGGCGCCGCCGAGCACGATCAGCACCAGCCCGGCGACCACGAGCGCGAGGCCCACGAGGAGGGTCAGGGCCGAGTGCAGGCAGCCGCCGGCGGCGCCCAGGCGCGCGCCCGCGGGGGCGCAGGCGCCGGTCCCGCCGGCCCCGGACACGACGACGGCGACGCCGGCCGCGACGGCGACGAGACCCGCCGCCACCGCGAGGACGAGGACGCGCGGAGGTCGCGAGCGTCGGGCACCCGCATGCTCATCCATGACCCTCTCCCTCGGTCCAAGGCCGACGGGAGTGAACTGTATGTACTGGGCCCCACAACGGGGCCTGCGCCGCCCCAACGCGGGGACAACTCCCGGGGTCTCCCTAAATGGCCGTGAGGTCGGCCACGTTGTCGAAGCGGGCGAACTCCCCGCGCCAGGTCAGGTGGGCGGTGCGGGTCGGGCCGTTGCGGTTCTTGCCGACGATGACCTCGGCGTCGGCCTTCTGGTCGTTGGGGACGTCGCCGTAGATCTCGGGACGGAAGAGGAACAGGACCACGTCGGCGTCCTGCTCGAGCGAGCCCGACTCGCGCAGGTCCGACATCATCGGGCGCTTGTCGGCGCGCTCTTCGAGCTTGCGGCTCAGCTGGCTGAGGGCCACCACCGGGCACTCGAGCTCGCGGGCGAGGATCTTGAGCGACCGGCTCATCTCGGCCACCTCGACCTGGCGGTTCTCGGCCCGGCCACGGCTGCTCATCAGCTGCAGGTAGTCGATGATGACGATCCCGAGGTCACCGTTCTGCTGCTTGATGCGCCGCGCCCGGGCGCGCACGTCCATCACGGTGAGGCTCGGGTTGTCGTCGATGAAGACCTTGGCCGACTGGAGGAAGCTGAAGGCCTCGTGGGCCCGGTTCCAGTCCGCCTCGGAGAGGTCGCCCGTGCGCAGCTTAGACGAGTCGATGCGCGCGGTCGACGCGAGGATGCGCTCGGCCAGCTCCTGGCGGCTCATCTCGAGCGAGAAGAAGAGCGCCGGCCGGCCGACGACGGCCCCGACGTGGATGAGTATCCCCAGCGCGAAGGCCGTCTTCCCGGTGGCCGGGCGGGCCCCGACGATCGTCATCGAGCTCGGCTGGAGGCCCTGGAGGACGGCGTCGAGGGCGTGGTACCCCGTGGACAGCCCGTTCAGCTGGCCCCGGGTCTCGCCGCGCTGCTCGAGGATGTCGGCCTCGGCGAGCAGCAGGCGCTGGAGCGGCGAGACCGAGTCGATCTTGCGCTCGTCGCCGATCGCGTTGATCTTTCGCTCGGCCTCGTCGATGAGCCCCACCACGTCGTCGGTCGCCTGGTAGGCGTCGTCCATGATCTCGCCCGCGGCGGCGATGAGCTTGCGCTGCTGGGACTTCTCGCGCACCAGCTCGGCGTAGTGCTGGGCGTTCGCCACCGAGGGCGTGTTCATCTGCAGCGAGCTCAACAGCGCGAGCTCCACCCCGACCGCCCCGTGCTCGTGGAGCTTGGCCTGGACCGTCACGTAGTCGACGGGTTCGCCGGCGTGGGCGAGCGCCACGACGGCCGAGAAGATCTGGCCGTGCAGGGGACGGTAGAAGTCCTCGGCGGTGACGGTCTCGTAGGCCACCGAGACGGCCTCGGGCGACAGCAGCATCGCGCCGATGAGCGACTCCTCGGCCTCGAGCGCGTGCGGCGGGACCCGCCCGCCCGGCGACGTGGTCCGCGGGGTGTCGGTCTGGGTCATAGGTCTCCAACGGTCGCCGAGGGGCCATGTGCAGCACAAGACGCAGAGGCTGCGCTTTTCCTGTGGACGGCCACGCGACGATTGTGGACCGGCCCTGTGACGCGAGCCGCCGGGGCCTAGCCCCGGCGCTCGCGTCGGCTGGGTCGCGCTACTTCGCGACGACCTCCACCGAGACGGTGGCGACCACCCCGTCGAAGAGGAAGGCCTCAACGGTGGCCGGGCCGACCTCCTTCAGGTGCTCGCCCATGCGGATCTGGTGGCGGTCGAGGGCCACCCCGGTCGCCCGGCGCAACGCGTCGGCGACGTCGCCCTCGGTCACCGACCCGAACAACCGGCCGTTCTGGGCGGCCCGGGCCTCGAGGGTGAGGGTGGCCGCCTCGATCGTCGCCTTCTGGGTCAGGGCCGCGTCCCGGCTCTTCGCGTCGAGCAGGTCGCGAGCCTTGCGCATGGCCGTGGCCTGGGCCTCGGTCGCGTCGCTCGCCACGAGGGCCGCCCCCGAGGGCAGCAGGAAGTTGCGGGCGTAGCCGGGCCGCACCGCGACGATGTCGCCGCGACGCCCCAGTCCGGCCACGTCGGTGCGCAGCAGGACCCTCATCGCTCACCCCCGTCGTCCGCGGCCTCGGCCACCGACTCGAGGACCGCCTCGGCGACCGAGGCGTCCTCCATGAGCTCGGCCGACGGCACCGACGCGGACTCGGTCGCCTCGGCGGACTCCCCGCGCGGCGGGCGCCCGCCCCGGCCGCCGCCGCGACCACGGCGCTCGGTCACCGTGCGCTGGGTGTAGGGCAGCAGGGCGAGCTCGCGGGCCGTCTTGATCGCCTCGGAGACGTCGCGCTGGTGCTGCTGGCAGTTGCCCGACACCTTGCGTCCACGGATCTTGCCCCGGTCCGAGATGTACTTGCGCAGCTGGGCCAGGTCCTTGTAGTCGACGCGGTCGACGCCGTGCTGGCAGAAGGCGCAGGGCTTCTTCTTCACCCCGCGGCGCGTGTCCACCTTGGGCGCGCGCTTGGGGGGCTTGGGGTTGTTGATCCGGGGCATTAGAAGGGCTCCTCGTCGAAGTTGTAGGTCGTGGGCCCGTTGGGCCGCGGGGTGGAGCGCTCGGGCGCCGAGTAGCCGCCGCCCTCGCCGCGGGGGATCTTGGTCACGACCGCGGTGGCGAAGCGCAGCGAGGGGGCGATCTCGTCGGCGTTGATCTCGACGATCGAGCGCTTCTCGCCGCTCTCGGTCTCCCAGCTGCGCTGCTCGAGCCGGCCGGTGACGATGACGCGGGTGCCCTTGGTCAGCGAGTTCGCCGCGTTCTCGGCCATGGCGCCGTAGCCGGCGACCTCGAAGTAGGAGACGCGCTCCTCCCACTCCTGGGTCTGGCGGTTCTGCCAGCGACGGTTCACCGCCACCGACAGGCGCACCGCCGCCTGGCCGCTGTTGAGGAACTTCAGTTCGGGGTCCCGGGTGATGTTGCCCACCACGGTGATCGAGTTGTCGGGCATGGTCTCTCCTTGGCTGCGCCGACCCTAGGCCTCGGCCGCGACGCGGGTCCGGGCGCGGTCGTGCCGACGCAGGATCTTGAAGCGCAGGACCTCGTCCGACAGGGTCAGGATGCGGTCCAGCTCGTCGACGGTCGACGACTCCCCCGCGAACTCGACCACCACGTAGTAGCCCTCCTTGCGCTTGTTGATCTCGTAGGCCAGGGGACGCTTCCCCCAACGGTCGATGGCGCCGGGGCTGCCGCCGTGGCTGCGGATCGTCTCCAGGGCGCGGTCGAGCGCCTGCTGGATCGACTGGGCGTCGATAGTCGTGTCGAACACGATCATCGTCTCGTAGGGCCGTAGGGCCATATGGCTGTTCCTTTCCCTCTGGACCGGCGCACCGGGCCCCGCGGAACGGGGGCAGGGGTCTCACTGTGCTCGCCGAGGCGAGAGAACGAGTCTAGCAAGGGCCCCGCGCAGCCCCGGAGCCGGACTAGCGCAGCTCCTCGGGGGTCTCGTAGGCCTCGTCGGGGCCGGGGAAGGCGCCGGCGCGCACGTCGGCGGCGTAGCGGGCGATGGCCTCGGTGATGAGGGACCCCGCGTCGGCGTAGCGGCGCACGAACTTCGCCGGGCGACCGTGGGTGAGCCCGAGCAGGTCGTGGAAGACCAGGACCTGGCCGTCGGTGTCGGGGCCGGCCCCGATCCCGATCGTGGGGATGTCGAGGTCCTCGGTCACCCGGGTCCCGACCAGGCTGGGGACGCCCTCGACGACGATCGCGTAGACGCCCTCGTCCTGGAGCACCTTGGCGTCGAGGCTGAGCTGCTCGGCCGCCTCGCGGGTCTTGGCCTGGACCCTGAAGCCCCCGAAGGCCATGACGCTCTGGGGGGTCAGGCCGAGGTGGCCCATCACCGGGATCTCGGCGTCGAGGATGGCCCGTACGACCTCGCGACGGACCCGACCGCCCTCGAGCTTGACCGAGTCCGCCCCGGCGCGGATGAGCCGACCCGCGTTGGCCACCGCCTCGTGGGCGCCGGTGTGGTAGCTGAGCCAGGGCAGGTCGGCCACCACGTGGGCGTCGGGCGAGGCGGCGGCGACCGCGGCCACGTGGTGGCACATCGCCTCGATCGTGACGTGCAGGGTGTCCGCGTGGCCCAGCACGACGTTGGCCAGTGAGTCGCCCACCAGGATGATGTCGACCCCGGCGGCCGAGGCCAGACGGGCGCCGGGCTCGTCGTAGGCGGTCACCATGACCAGGGGCTCGGCGCCCCGACGACGCTTGCGGGCCCGGATGGCCGGGGCGCTGAGCCTCATCGCCCGGCCCTCGAGGCGATCGGCACCCCCCGGCGGGCGGTGCGCCCTCCGGCGTGCCACTTTCGCGCGAGGTGGTGGAACGAGCAGGCCACGCAGACCTCCACCGCGTAGCACGTCACCGGCTCGGCGCGGCGCTCGAGCTTGGCGAGCTCGACTCGGGTCGTCGGGCAGGTGCCGCCGGCCGGCAGGCGCGCGCCGAAGACGTAGGTCACCTCGACCAGCTCGGCGTCCCCGCAGACCGGGCACCGCTCCCCCGAACGACGGCCCACGTTGCGCGCCGCGCGCACGAGCTCGGGGTGGGCGTCGCAGACGTCCTCGACGCCGATCTGGCCGGCCGCGAGTCGTGCGAGCAGGGTCCGACGAACCAGGCCGAACTCGACCACGGCCCCGACGTTCGAGGTGGCGGCCAGGCGCTGATCCATTAGCGGTGACACTACCCCCGGGGGTGCGACGAACGGCTCCGGGGCGCTGCCGCGCCGGAGGAGATGTGTCCGTCGATATATCGAAGTGATATGATGCATCGCGATGTTGGACGTCGCCATCCTCGGCCTCCTGATGGACCGCGATCACCACGGCTACGAGATCCGCTCCCAGTTGCGTGAGCGTCTCGGGGTCTCGGCGAACGTGTCGTTCGGGTCCATCTACCCGGCCCTGGCCCGGCTCGAGCGCCACGGCCTGGTCGAGGCGGTCGCCCCGGCCGCGCCGCGCGCGGTGGCGATCTCCACCGGCTCGCTCTCCGGCGAGCGCGCGTCGTTGCGCACCTTGCGCGGCTCGGCCGGCCTCGGCCGGCGAGGCCGCAAGGTGTACCGCATCACCGAGCGGGGCCGCCAGGAGTTCGGGGTGCTGCTCGCCGATCCCACCACGGTCGACGACGGCCGCACCTTCTCGCTGCGCGTGGCCCTCGCCCGCTACCTCACGCCGGCCCTGCGCGTGCGCCTCCTCGAGCGGCGGCGCCAGGACCTGCTCGAGCGCCTGGCCGAGGTGCGCCAGGACGCCGACAACCCCGACCTCGACGCCTACGCGCGCTCGGTGATGAGCCACGCCGCGCACGGTGTCGAGTTGGACCTCGAGTGGATCGACGACCTGTTGTCCATCGAGCGCAGTGACTCAGAGACGTTCGCCCGAGAGGCGAAGTAGGAAAGGAAGGGGAGCCATGGGCAAGATCCGCGTGGCCATCGCGGGCGTGGGCAACTGCGCCAGTTCGCTCGTCCAGGGCGTGACGTACTACAGGGACGCCAAGCCCGGCGACCACGTGCCCGGACTCATGCACGTCGACCTGGGCGGCTACCACGTCGCGGACCTGGAGTTCGTCGCCGCCTTCGACGTCGACGCCACCAAGGTCGGCAACGACCTGGGCAAGGCGATCGACGCCGGCCAGAACAACACCCTCAAGTTCGCCGAGGTGCCCTCGCTCGGGGTGACGGTCCTGCGCGGCCCGACCCTCGACGGGCTCAACACGTACTACCGCGCGGCCATCGAGGAGTCACCGGCCGAGGCCGTCGACGTGGCCCAGGCGCTGCGCGACGCCCGAGCCGACGTGCTCGTCTCCTACCTGCCGGTCGGCTCCGAGGAGGCCCAGCGCTTCTACGCCCAGGCCGCGCTCGACACGGGCGTGGCCTTCGTCAACGCCATCCCGGTCTTCATCGCCTCGGACCCGGTCTGGGCGAAGAAGTTCGCCGACGCGGGCGTGCCGATCGTCGGCGACGACATCAAGAGCCAGGTCGGCGCCACCATCGTCCACCGCGTGCTCAGCCGGCTGTTCGAGGACCGCGGCCTCACCCTCGACCGCACCTACCAGCTCAACGTCGGCGGGAACATGGACTTCAAGAACATGCTCGACCGCGAGCGCCTGGAGTCGAAGAAGGTCTCCAAGACCCAGGCCGTCACCAGCCAGCTGGAGCTCAACGACATCGCGGCCGACAACGTCCACATCGGCCCGAGCGACCACGTCCCGTGGCTGCTGGACCGAAAGTGGGCCTACATCCGCCTCGAGGGCCGCAACTTCGGCGACGCCCCCCTGAACGTCGAGCTCAAGCTCGAGGTCTGGGACTCGCCGAACTCGGCCGGGGTCATCATCGACGCGGTGCGCTGCGCGAAGCTGGCGCTCGACCGCGGCATCGGGGGGCCCCTGCTCGGGCCGTCGGCCTACTTCATGAAGTCGCCGCCCGTCCAGTACCACGACGACGAGGCCCACGACCTGGTGGAGGCCTTCGCCGAGGGCACCCTCGTGAACGAGGTCTGGCCGGCCTAGCCGCCCGGGGACCGTGGTGGCGATGCCCCGGTACCCGTGTCGCGCGTCCCGGCCCGCCACACTGGGGGGGTGACCTTCGCCGGCGCGCCCCGCTCCGAGGTGGGTACGCGGGAGTGGCTGCGCCGCCGCGGGCCGTCCTGGGTCCTGCAGGCCGCCTCGGCGGTCGCCGCCGTGATCGGCCTGGTCGAGGGCGCCCACCGGTGGGCCGGGTTCGCCTGCTGGGTCCTGCTCGTCGTGGAGGGGGGGCTCCTCCTCGCCACCGCGAGCACCCTGTGGCGGCTGCGCCGCGTGCTCGCCGAGCGCCTCGCGAGCGGCGCCGCGGCGCCGCGGCGCCCCCTGCGGCGCGCCGTGCGCCTCGAGGGGCTCGTCCTCGGCGTGGTGGCGGTCGTCGTCGGCCTCGACGCGACCTACACCTACCACCCGCGGGCGGTCGGACTCGCCCTGCTCTTCTTCGGTGCCCAGCTCCTCTACGACCGTCGGGCGCGCCGCTAGCGCGCCGCCCACCAGGCGCGCAGGCGCGCCTCGGCCTCGGCCGGGTCGACCTCGCCCTCGTCGAGGCGGATCTCCATGAGGAAGTCCAGGGCCCGCCCCACGTCGGGGCCGGGCGCGATGCCGAGCACCTCCATCACGCGCACCCCGTCGATCGCCGGGCGCAGGGCCGAGAGGTCCTCCTCGGCGCGCAGCTCGGCGATCCGCTCCTCGAGCTCGTCCATCCGCCGGGCGAGTTCGGCGGCCTTGCGCGCGTTGCGGGTGGTGCAGTCGCAGCGGGTCAGCTCGTTCAGGTCCTCGAGCAGGTCGCCGGCGTCGCGCACGTAGCGGCGCACCGCCCTGTCGCTCCAGCCCAGCTTGTAGGTGTGGAAGCGCATGTGCAGCTCCACCAGGGTGGCGACCCGCTCGATGACGTCCTGGGGGTACCTCAGGGCCGTGAGCCGCTTGCGGGTCATCTTGGCCCCGACGACGTCGTGGAACCGGAAGGTCACCCCCTCGTCGGTGATGGACCGGGTCGCCGGCTTGCCCACGTCGTGGAAGAGGGCGGCCAGGCGCAGCACGAGCCGCGGCGAGGCCTTGTCGACCACCGCGTAGGTGTGGCGCAGCACGTCCTTGTGGCGGTGCACCGGGTCCTGCTCGAGCTCGAGGGCCGGCAGCTCGGGCAAGAACCGCGCGGCGAGCCCGGTGCGCACGATGAAGTCGAGGCCGATCGAGGGCCGCTCGGTCTTGAGCAGCAGGTCGAGCTCGCCGCGCACGCGCTCGGCCGAGACCTTGTCGATCTGCTCGGCCATCGCGCGGGCCGCGGCCTCCACGGCCGGGTCGATGGCGAAGGTGAAGCGCGCGGCGAAGCGCGCGGCCCGCAGCATCCGCAGGGGGTCGTCGCGGAAGAGCGTCTCGGGGTCGATGGGGGTGCGCACCACGCCGTCGGCGAGGTCCTGGAAGCCGCCGAAGTAGTCGAAGAGGGTCCGGACCCCGGTCGTCCCCTTGGCCAGCGCCACCACGTCGAGGGCCAGCGCGTTGATGGTGAAGTCGCGGCGCGACAGGTCGGTCTCGAGCGAGTCGCCCCACTCGACGGCCGGCTTGCGGGAGTGGTCGACGTAGGACTCGGAGCGGAAGGTCGTCACCTCGCAGGCCACCCCGTTCGAGGCCAGGATGCCCCCTAGGGTCCCGAAGGCCCGACCCTGCTCCCAGACCGACGTGCACAGCGGTCGCATGATGCGCTCGACGTCGTCGGGCCGGGCGTTGGTCGTGAAGTCGATCTCGCGGTCCCCCTCGCGCGTCGCTCCGAGCAGCGCGTCGCGCACCGCGCCCCCCACGGCGTAGAGGGAGAAGCCGGCCTGGTCGAAGGCGACCGCCAGCGGTCGGGCGAGGTCGGCCAGCTCCGAGAGTCGGGCGTCGGCGTCAGCGAGTGGGATCACGGTCTATCGAGGTTACGACGCCGGGCGCGACGCACCCGCGACGGTAGCCTGGTTGGGCATGGCCCACCGACCTCGGACCTGGTGGCGGGCGATCGCCGGGGCCGTCGTGGTGGCCCTCGGCACGCCCCTCGGCCACGGGGCGATAGCCGGGGCGGCGCCGTCCCCGACGCCCGTCCTAGTGCACCAGCAGGAGGTCGTCACCCTCGGCGCCTCCGGTGCCGCCACCCTCGGGCTCACCGTGGCCGCGGCCCGGTCGGCGACCCTGCGCGCGACCCTCTTCCCACTGCTCATAACGCGCGGGGCGCTCGAGGGCGTGGTCGCCGGCCACTCCCCCGGCGTGACCGCGATCGCCTCGACTCCGGCGATCCCGCTGCGCTGTGCGCGCCACGGCGCGGCGACCCTCGCGATCACCGTCACGACGACCCGCCGCGCGGCCGTGCCGACCTGTGACGGGGCTCGGCCCCGCCTGCGCCTGGCCTGCGCCCCGGGCCACTGCGACGGGGTCTACCCCCTGCGCCTCCTCCTCGACCAGGGCGGCACCCGCACGGTCTGGTGGTCCCTCGTCACGGTCCGGGGCCGAGGCGCCCTAACGCCCCTGTCGGTCGCCCTCATCGAGACCCTGACGCGCGCCGACCTGGTCCACCCGCTGCGCACCGCCGACGCCCTGCGCGCGATCGCGCGCGCCGCCACCACCCCGCTCACCCTCGGCGCCGACTACGGCGCGCTCGGCCCGGTCATCCTGGGCAAGGACCGCTCGGCTCCGGGGCCGACCGACGTGGCCGCCGCCCTCACCCGGGCGCTCGCGAGCGGGGAGCACCGCGCCATCGACGCCCCGCCGGCCGAGACCGACTTCGCGGGGCTGGCCACCCACCGCCTCGACACCCAGGTCCTCCAGCAGGTCAACCTGTCGTCGGGCCTCCTGCGCACCCTCACCGGCCGGTACGTCGACGGGCCGGTCCTGCTCTCGGGACCGGTCGCGCCCACCGGGCTCGCGGCCCTGGTGCGCGCCGGCGAGACCCGGGTGGTGCTCGCCGAGGGCTCCCTGGCCGCCGCCCCGTCGTCGACCCTGACCTGGGGCACCCCGTTCCGGGCCACCGGCGTCCCGGGGGTGCTCGCCCTCGCCACCGACGGCCCCCTCTCGGCGCTGCTCGAGGGCGACGCCCGCTCGGCCGGCCTGCGCACTGCCCAGGTGCTCGGGACCCTCGACTTCTTGCACTACGAGGCCCCCAACGCGCCGGCCCCGCGGGCCGTCGTGCTCGCCGCCCCGCTCTCGACGACCTCGCCGACCCTGATCAACGATCTCACGGCCGGGCTCGGCCACGACCCCTTCGTGCGCACCACGACCCTGACCCCCCTCTTCGACGCCCGCCTGGTGGGCACCGACGGCGCGCCCGCGACCCGCGCCCTGAAGCCGGTCCCGGCCTCGACCTGGTCGAGTCGCAACGTCGCCTCGCTCCTCACCGTCATCGGGGAGGTCAACTCCTTCGCCCAGGCGGTGCGCAACGGCCCGGTGGCGACCGCGCTGCGGGTCGCGGTGGCCAGCGCGGAACAGGTCGGCCCCCCGGGGGGGCGCCAAGCGGCGATCGCCCGCGCCCAGGCCGCGCTCGACGCCCAGCTGGGTCTCGTCACCATCGACGCCAGCACCATCACCCTCGCCGGGCCGGGCACCGCGCTGCCGGTGACCATCCACTCGAGCGCCGGCTACGACCTCGCGGCCGTAGTGCACGTCTCGGCCGAGGGCCTGGCCTTCCCCAAGGGCACCGCCGTCGCCGTGAACCTCAACGCGCCGACCGTCTCGGTCGACGTGCCGACGGCCCGGGCCACGGCGAGCTCGGTGACCCTCGAGGTCACCCTCACCACCCCCAACGGGCAGCTGGAGCTCGCCCGCAGCGCCGTCCAGGTCCGCATCGCCGGGACCTCCATCGTCGGCTACCTGCTCACGGCCCTCTCTCTACTCGTGTTGGCGTGGTGGTGGCGACGCACCACACGCCGGCGCACGGCCGGCCGGCACGCGCGATGAACGTCGACTCCCGGCACTCCACCCGGGTCGCCTCGATGGCGGCCGGGACGCTCGTCTCGCGCCTCACCGGCCTGGTGCGCGTCTTCGTCCTCGCCTGGGTACTCGGCTTCACCCCGATCGCCGACGCCTTCAACCTCGCCAACACGGTGCCCAACATGCTCTTCGACGTCGTGCTCGGGGGCGTCGCCATGGCGACCTTCATCCCGGTCTTCGTCGAGTCCCTGGCTCTCGAGGGGGAGCGCCGCGCGTGGCGCTCCATCTCCTCGGTGGTGAGCCTGGCGGCGATCGTCCTCGTGGCGGCCTCGGTCCTGGCCTGGGTCTTCGCCCCGTGGATCGTCCAGGGCTTCACCTTCGTCTCGCGAAGCTCGAGCTCGGCGCCAGCGGCGGCCACGGCCGCGGTCGTCCAGGCGCAGCGGACCCTCGCCACCACCCTGCTGCGCTGGTTCGTCCCCCAGATCTTCTTCTACGGGCTCATCGGTCTGGCGACGAGCCTGCTCAACGTGCGCCACCGCTTCTCGGTCGCCGCGTGGGTTCCGATCGCGAACAACGTCCTGGCCATCGGGGCGCTGGTCTGGTTCCACCTCGTCGACCCGACCCCAATCCTCGAGGGACTCGCCACCTCGCCGGACCTCGCGTGGCTGGGGGCGCTCACCACGGCCGGGGTCGCCCTCCAGTTCCTCCTCCTCCTGCCCTCCCTCGCGCGCAGCGACCTGTGGCGGATCCGCCTCCGGCTCAACCTGCGCGACCCGGCGGTGCGCACCGTGGCCCGGCTGGGCGGCTGGACCCTGGGGCTCGTCGCGGCCAACCAGGCGTCCCTCTACGTGGTGCTGGCCCTCGCCTTCGGGATCGGCGGCGACGGGCCGGTCAGCGCCTACACCTACGGCTGGTCGTTCATGATGATGCCCTACGCCGTGGTGGTCGTCTCGGTGATGAGCTCGCTCGTCCCCCAGCTGGCGGGCCTCGCGACGGCGGGCCGGCCCGAGGCCCTCGCCGAGCGGCTGCGCTTCGGGCTGCGACAGTCCCTCGTCATCATCCTGCCGGCGACCGCCGCCCTCATCGTCCTGTCCCAGCCGTTCGCGGCCATCCTGCTGAACCACGCCAACGCGCGCCAGCCCCTCCTCGCGGGCACGGCTATCGCGGTGCTGGCGGCTGGCCTCCCCGGGTTCTGCGTCTTCCAGTTGAGCGTGCGCGGGCTGCAGGCGATGCAGCGGGCCCGCGAGGTCTTCCTGCTCTACGTCCTCGACAACGGCGTGGCGATCGCCCTCAGCGTGGCGATCGGCCGCCACTCGCTGGCCGGTCTGTGCGCGGCCGTCTCGATCGGCTACACGGTGGCGGCCCTCGCCGCCCTCGGCACGCTCGCGCTGCACCGGGTCGACATCGTCGCCGCCGTGGGGGGCGTCCACGTGCGCCGCAGCCTGGTGGCGACCCTCGCGGCCGCCCTCGTGATGGCGGTCGTCTACGCCGCGCCGACCTGGGACCACGGTCTGCGACTGGTGGCCCGCTTCGGCGCGGCCGGGGTCGCCGGTGCGCTCGGCTACCTGCTCGTCGCCTCGGTGGGGGCCCGGCGGGCCCGGCGGGCGACCCGCCCGCGTGCCAGGCTGGAGCGACCGGAGAAGGGGACATGGCCAACGTCAAGGTGGTGACCGACAGCGCGAGCGACCTGCCCGAGGGCCTGGCGCGCGAGTACGGGATCGAGATCGTGCCGCTCACGATCCGCTTCGGCGACGAGGAGTTCATCGATCGCGAGGACCTCTCCCCCGAGGAGTTCTGGGCCAGGTGCCGGAACTCGCCCGCCCTCCCCGAGACGGCGGCCCCGTCCCCCGGCCGCTTCCAGGACGCGTACCGGCGGGCCCGCGAGGCGGGCCACGACGGCGTCGTCGTGCTGACCATCTCCTCGGCCCTGTCGGCCACCCACGGCTCGGCGACGATCGCGGCCGAGGCCGAGGCCGGCGAGATCGAGGTGCGCGTCGTCGACACCCTCAACGTCGCCATGGGCCAGGGCCTCATCGCGATCGAGGTCGCCGAGCGGGCCCGCGCCGGCGCCGGTCTCGACGAGCTGGTGGGCGTGGCCCACGACGCCATGACCCGGGCCGGGGTCGTAGCCGCCCTCGCGACCCTCGACCACCTCATCCGCGGTGGGCGCATCGGCGGGGCCCGGGCCCTCATCGGCCAGGTCCTGTCGATCAAGCCGCTCATCACCCTGCGCAACGGCGTCGTCGCCGAGGCCGGGCGGGCCCGCACCCGCGCGAAGGCCCTGGCGGCCTGCGCCGAGCGGGCGCGCGCCGAGGCCCCCCTCGCGCGCCTCGCCCTCATCCAGGGCGGGTGCACCGAGGCCGACGTGGCGGCGATGCGCGCGCTCGTCGCCGACATCGCGGTCGCCCACCCCATGCTCGAGGCCGGTATCGGGCCGGTCGTGGGGACCCACGCCGGGCCCGGGATCATCGGCCTCACGTGGCTGCGGGCCTGACCCACTAGGGTCGGGACGTGGACGACGTCCCCGTGAGCGAGCCCGACCTCGTCGACCGGGCGCTCGGCGCCCTGGACCACGGCCTCGACCTCGTCCACGACAAGGTCCTGCGCCCGATCATCCTGGCCGGACGGGCCGTCGCCTACGGGATCGTCGTCGCCCTAGCCGCGGTCGTGCTCGTCGTGGTCGTGGTGGTCGGCCTGATGCGCCTGCTCGACGTCTACGCGTTCGCGGGCCGCGACTGGCTGAGCTACGCCGCGGTGGGCGCGCTGTCGCTGGCCACGGGACTGGTGATCTGGCGTCGGCGTCGTCCCGTAGGAGTGAGGAAGAAGTAGTGCGCCACGCGCGAGTCCTGATCATCGGGTCCGGCCCCGCCGGTCTCACCGCCGCCGTCTACGCCGCCCGGGCCCAGCTCTCCCCCCTGGTGATCGAGGGCGAGCCGTCCTCGACCTCGGACCAGCCCGGGGGCCAACTCATGCTCACGACCGACATCGAGAACTTCCCCGGCTTCCCCGAGGCGGTCTCCGGTCCCGAGCTCATGGCCCGCATGCGCGAGCAGGCCCTGCGCTTCGGCGCCGAGCTCCAGGTGAGCCGGGTCCAGCGCCTCGACGTCGCCGAGCGCCCCTTCCGGGCCTGGTTGAGCGGTGACGGCGAGGCACCCGGCGTCTCGGCCGACGCCGTCATCCTCGCGACCGGCGCGCGCTCGCTGATGCTCGACGTGCCCGGCGAGGACCGACTCTTGAGCCACGGGCTCTCCACCTGCGCCACCTGCGACGGCTTCTTCTTCCGCGGCCAGGACATCGCGGTCGTGGGCGGGGGCGACTCGGCCCTGGAGGAGGCGCTCTTCCTCACCCGCTTCGCCAGCTCGGTCACCGTCGTGCACCGGCGCCACGAACTGCGCGCCAGCAAGATCATGCAGCAGCGGGCGTTCGACCACGAGAAGATCCGCTTCCGGTGGAACACCGTGGTGACCGAGGTGCTCGGGGAGGAGCGGGTCGAGGGCCTCGCCGTGGCCGACACCGTGACCGGCGAACCCGGGCGCCTCGAGGTGACCGGGGTCTTCGTCGCCATCGGCCACGTGCCCAACGTGACCCTGGTCGAGGGATCGGTCGAGTTGGCCGACGGCGACTACGTGCGCACCGGCCCGGGCTCGTACACGAGCGTCGAGGGCCTCTTCGCCGCCGGCGACGTGCAGGACCACGTCTACCGCCAGGCGGTCACCTCGGCGGGCTCGGGGTGCGTCGCCGCCATCGACGCCGAGCGGTGGCTCGAGGCGCAGGGGCTGTAGGCCCCGGTCGCTAGTCTGGCCACCGACGCCGTCGTGGCGTCCAGGAGGTTGCCATGAGCGGAACGATCACCACCCTGACCGACGCCACCTTCGACGAGGTCGTCGGCGGCTCGGACAAGCCGATGCTGGTCGACTTCTGGGCGGAGTGGTGCGGCCCGTGCAAGTTGATCGCCCCCATCCTCGAAGAGCTCGCCGTCGAGCACGCCGACGCCTTCTCGGTCGGCAAGCTCGACGTGGACCAGAACGTCCAGACGGCCACCAAGTTCTCGGTGATGAGCATCCCCACCCTGCTGGTCTTCAAGGGCGGCCAGGTCGTCGGCCGCCTGGTGGGCGCGCGACCCAAGGGCGCACTGCTCCAGGAGATCACCTCGATCCTCGCCGCGGCCTGAGCGGGCCCGACCTGAGCCCCGGGGCCACGGGTGAGACCGTGGCCGAGCTGCACCGGCGCCTCGGCGTCCTGGGGCTCGTGCGCACCGAGGGATCCCCGGACCGCTACGACGACCAGACGGTCGCCCTGGTCGAGGCGTTCCAGCGCTCCCGCGGACTCGCGCTCACCGGCGTCGTCGACGCACCGACCGCGGCCCGTCTCGCCGAGGCGCAGTGGCGCCTGGGCGAGCGCCTCCTCTACCTGGCCCGGCCCCACCAGCGCGGGGACGACGTCGCGGCCCTCCAGGTGGCCCTGGCCCAGCTCGGCTTCAACCCCGGTCGCGTCGACGGCATCTTCGGGCCCCTCGCGCACGAGGCCCTCTCGGAGTTCCAGCGCAACTGCGGTCTCGAGCCCACGGGGGTCCTGACCCTCGCCACCTACCACGAGCTGGTGCGCCTGCGCCCCCCCGGTCCCGCCCGCAGCCTGGTCACCGAGGCGTGGGCCCGCGCCGGACTCGCCGTCCCCCACCAGGTGTCGGTCCTGGTCTGCGGGGTCGGGCCCCTCGCCGAAGCCCTCGCCGACTCCTGGGCGGGCACGACGGGCGTGCACACCCGCCTCGGGCTGCGCGCCGAGGCCGCCGCCGAGGCGGCCAACGACCTCGACGTGGCCCTCGTGCTCTCGATCGAGCCCAGCCCCGGGGTCCCGGGCGTGCGGCTCCACTACTGGGCCGGGCTCACCTCCCACAGCCGAGCCGGTGAGACGGTGGCGTCCTCCCTGGCCAGCGCCCTGTCGACCATCGACGGCGGCCCGAGGATCGAGGTGACGGGCGTCGCGCTACCGATTCTCGCGGGAACGCGCATGACGACCCTGCACGTCGAGCACGGCGCGATCGACGCCGCGATCGTTCACCGAGTCGTCACGGCGCTGCGCACGGTGGCCACCCACCTTTTCCACAGCGAGGGCACCTCGGCCGGTCCCCCGGCGGCCCCCTAGCCCTTAGCGGGCCCTGATTCCCGGCGATTGCGGGCGATAACCCACAACTTCATCCACAAGTTGGGGAAAACCTCAACGTGAGGGTTAACGTGAGAGTTGAAGGTCACCGGGGCTTCGATATGACGATGTAGAGCCGTTCCAGGTCGTCGAGGTCCGCGAAGTCGATGATTATCCGGCCGTTGCGGCCCTTCAGGTCGACGTGGACCCGGGTGTCGAGGTAGTTCTCGAGCAGGTGCTCGAGCTCGGCCACGCTGGCGTCGGGCACGGGGCGCAGACGGGGTGACCCCTCGTGCTCGCGCGCCGTGCCCGTGGGCGCGAGAGGCCGGGGCTCCAAGAAGAGCTTGACCGCCTCCTCGGTCGCTCGGACCGAGAGCTCGTTCTTGATCACCCGGGCGACGAGGGTCGCCTGGGCGTTGGGGTCGCTCACCCCGAGCAGGGCCCGCGCGTGACCCGCCGTGATCTGGGAGTTCGCCAGCGCGCTCTGGGCCACCTCGCCCAGCTGGAGGAGTCGTAATGTGTTCGTAACATACGCGCGGCTCTTGCCCACGCGCTGAGCCACTTGATCGTGGGTCAGGCTGAACTCGTCCACGAGCTGCTGGTACGCGGCGGCCTCCTCCAGGGGGTGGAGGTCCACGCGGTGGAGGTTCTCGACGACCGCCTGCTCGAGCGACAGCCGGTCGTTGACGTCGTCTTGAAGGAGCACCGGCACGACCTCGAGCTTGGCCAGGGCCGCGGCCCGCCAGCGCCGCTCCCCCGCGATCAGCTCGTAGTGGCCATCCTCACCCTCGACGGGGCGCACGATGATGGGCTGGAGGACGCCGAGCTCCGCGATGGAGGCCGCGAGTGTGGCGAGGCTCTCGTCGTCGAAGGCCTTCCGCGGCTGGAACGGGTTCGGGCGGATGGACCCGACCGCGACCATCCGCAACGGGCCCACGGCCTCCTCCACGGTCACCGGCTCCGCCTCGTCCGAGGGTCCCTCGGGGATAAGGGCGCCGAGTCCCTTGCCGAGTCCGGGTTTCCTAGCCATTCAAGATCTCCTCTGCTAGCAGGCGGTACGCCTTGGCACCCTTGGACGAGGGGTCGAAGACGGTGATGGGTTGGCCGAACGAGGGAGCCTCGGCCAGTCGGACGGTGCGGGGGATCACCGTGTGGCAGAGCTCCTCTTCGAAGTAGCGACGAACCTCGCGAGCGACGTCACCCGAGAGGGTGTTGCGCGAGTCGTACATGGTGAGGACCACCTTGGAGATCCGCAGCGTGGGGTTGAGGTTGTCGCGCACCAGGTTCACGATGCGCTGGAGCTGGGTGAGCCCCTCCAGGGCGTAGAACTCGGTCTGGACCGGCACGATGATGTCGGTCGCCGCGGCGAAGGCGTTGATCGTGATGAGCCCGAGCGAGGGCGGGCAGTCGATGAAGATGTAGTCGAAATCCCCCTCGACGGACCCGAGGGCCCGCTTGAGGCGCATCTCCCGGGAGATTATCGACGAGAGCTCTTGCTCCACGCCGGCCAGGTCGAGGGTGGCCGGCGCCACGAAGAGGTTGTTGTAGCCCGTCGGCTCCACGATGTCGACCATGGGGACGTCATTCAAGAGGACGTCGTACACGGAACGCTCAAAGCGCCGTCCATCCACCCCGAGACCCGTCGTGGCGTTCCCCTGGGGATCGAGGTCCACCACCAGGACCCGCATCCCCTTCTCGGCCAGTGCCGCGCCTAGGGATATCGTCGTGGTCGTCTTCCCCACCCCACCCTTCTGGTTGGCGACGGCGTAGATCCTCATCGTGGTGGCGTCAGCCATGAGCCTCTTCCCAGGGGTGAGATGAACCGACACAGCGTCGAGACAGAGCCATTCAACTCCCTTTTGCGCACACCGTCAAGTACCGATGTTTCACGTGAAACATCACCGCCTCGCGGCAGCTCACGATGTTTCACGTGAAACAAATTATGACTCGAGCCCGGTATTTCGTTGAGTTTAACGAGCCGGCGGACTCCGTCGAACGGTGCCGGCGGGGGAGTGTTTCACGTGAAACATCACCAGAGTGGTCGTCGTCCGGGGACACCCGACGGGCGTGGAAAGGCCGCCTCGGTCACCCCCACCTTCTCGAGGACGCGATACGCGAATCCCCCCGCGGCCTCTGCGAAGCCGCGCAATCCGAGTCGAGCTAGCCCAACCTCGGGCCAGCGCCCCGGGTCGCCTCCGCCGGGGGGATCGGAGACGATCGCCAGACCGCCGACCATCATGAAGCGAACGGCACACTCCGCGGTCACCGCCGGGGGAGCGAAGGACCTCGCCGTCACCAGGTCGAATGAGCCCTCCAGGGCCGACGTGCGGGCCGCGTCCTCCGCTCGGGCGACGACCACCGAGAGGCCGGGTGGGGCCGCGGGCCACTCGGCGACCTCACGCAGGAATGATCCTCGCCTCTCCCTGGAGTCGAGAAGGACCGTGTCGCATCGCCAGTGATCGGCGAGTACCAGGCCGGGAAGCCCTCCGCCCGAACCCATATCGAGCAGTCTTCGGGGGGGAGACCCCCGAAGGGACTCCCAGATCAGGAGGAATCCCCGAGCGTGGGCGATCTGCTCCCTGAGGTCCTGGGGGCTCAAAAAACCCCGCGCCCTCGACTCCTCGAGGGCGCGGGGCAGCCAGTCTCTAGGCACGGGACGACTAGGCGGGAGAAATCACCACGAATCGCCGGGGCTCCTCGCCCTCCGAGCGGGTCGTGACGCGCTCATCGTCGCCCAGCGAGTCGTGGACCGCCTTGCGATCGGCGGGCGACATCGGCTCAAGGGCACGCTCCTCGCCCGTCTCGACGACCTCATCGGCCACCTGACGCGCGAAGCGACCCAGAGCCGCGACGCGACGCTCCCGGTATCGGGCCACATCGACGAGGATCCGGTCCGTACGGCCCTCGCTCTTGGCCTGGACCACCGTCCTCGTGACCTCCTGGAGCGCCTGCAGCGTCGTGCCACGGGGGCCGACCAGGATCCCGAGCTCCGTGGGGGGATCGGCGTCAACCGCCAACTCCACGGTGTCCCCGTCGATCTCTCGGACACTCACCTCCGCCTGGATTCCCATCACCCCGAGGAGGCCGACGAGGAACTCCCTCGCCAACTCCCCCTGCTCGGCGAGCGAAATGCCCTCCGTCATGGTGTTCTCCTTCTTCTCATCGGTCGTCTCGGTCTTGGGCGCCCTTGGCGGGCGCTCGCGCCTCTCCGGACGAGGAGAGGGCGCGGTGTCGGTCCCCGCCCGACCCACTGGGGACTCTGACCGGGCCGGGCCACCGGAGCGGCCCCGACTGCGCCGGTTGCGGTCGTTGCCCTCATCGGCGACCCGGGAGCCGCGCTCTTCCCCGTTGGACGAGGTGCGCCCCCGGCCCCCGGCCTCGGCCGGCCGACGCCCGCGCTTGGGCCGGGGCTTGGCCGGTCGGACCCGCGCCCGGACGCGGTACTCCCCTCGGACCCGTCCGAACAGGCCACTGCGGGGCTCCTCCACCACCTCGACCTCAGCGTCGTCTCGGGCCACGCCGAGGTGGACCAGGGCCCGCTCGGTGGCCTCGTCGACGGACTTGCCCGTGGTCTCTACCCACTCCATCGGCTATCGGGCCTTTCTCTTGCGCTTGTCCCGGGCCCGTGGATGACTCTGAGGCCGAGGGCTGGGCTTCGGGGGATTGGTGGTCCCGCCCCGGGCTGGAGGGCGCCTCGCGGGTGCCTTGGCGGGTGCCTTGGCGGGTGCCTTGGCGGGTGCCTTCGCGGTTGCCTTGGCGGGTGCGGGCGTGGCAGCGGGCTTCTCCTCGGCCGATCCCGGGATTTCGACCGGGCCCTTCGCCTGGGCGATCCCGTGCCGCCGGGGGTCGGACACGCCGGTCCGGAACATGATGTCCTGGGTGATGATCCGGATGATCGTCGAGACGATCATGTAGAGCACGACGGCGGCCGGGATCACCAGGTAGATGTAGGCGAAGATGATCGGCATGAACCGCTGCATCATCTGGGTCTGGCTGGGCATCTGCTGACCGGCGGCGAGTGCGCGCCTGTTGATCTGAGCCATCTGGAAGTACTGGAGGAGAACCGCGGCCACGACGAACGCGAAGAAGGGGAGTGCCGCGACCCATGAGCCGTGCGCGCTGATCGGGAAGGGTCGAAGGCTCAAGTCGAGCCCCAAGGAGTTGATGTGACCGCCCGAGTGGATCAGGTTGTCGTACATCTTCGAGCTATGAGGGATGTAGCGGGGGTCCGAGACCAGGTGGCCCGCCTTGTTCGTGACCGTGTTGGACAACCCCTTGATCACCTCGTAGAGCACGATCAAAAAGGGCGTCTGCAACAGCATCGGCAGGCACCCACCCAATGGGTTCACGCCCTGCTCGCGGTAGAGGCGCATCAGTTCCTCGTTGAGGACCTGGCGGTTCTCGGCACCGCGGTACTTTTGCTGCAATTTCTTAATCTCTGGCTGAACTTTTTGCATCGCCATCATCGAGCGCGTGCTCTTGACGGTGAGCGGGGTCAGCACGCCCATGATGATGATCGTGAGCAGGACGATCGCCACGGCGTAGTTGGGCACGATCCCGTACAGGAACGCCAGCAGCCAGGCGATGGCGGTGAAGATCGGCGAGAAGACCTGGCCGAAGAAGTGGGTGATGGAGCTCATCATGCGTTTCTCCTGGCCTCAGGGGGTTCGGGGACGAGGTCGATCCCGTGGGGACCGAGGGGTCGACAACGCGAGAGCCGCCGCACGGCCAGCCAGCCGCCCCGGGCGGCCCCGTGCAGCGCGATCGCTTCGGCCGCGTACTCCGAGCACGTCGGGTAGAACCGGCAGGCGCTCACCCGCCCGGCCCGCGCCCACTGGTAGAGCCGGACCAGGCCCACGAGCGCTCGGGCCACCGGGCCCCTAGCGCGAGGCGAGCTCTCCGAGGGCTCGGTGGAGGTGGTCGTGGAGTTGGTCATAGGTCAGTTCCGCGGTTCCTACACCGCATTTGATCAGGTACTTCCCGGGGAGAGGGCGGGGTTCCATCCCGTCGAGCAGGGCCCGGAGGCGCCGGCGGATCCGGTTCCTCACCACCGCGGGCCCGACGGGTCGACCGATGGCGAAGGCCGCCGCGACCCCCGACCCGGGTCCAGCCACGAAGCGGATGCTCAGTGGCCCGCTGCGAGCCCGCGCCGTCGGTGTGGCGAAGAGCGCGAACTGCCGGCGGGTGCGGACCCGGTCCGGCACGCGGGCTACACCGTCAGGCGGTGACGGCCCTTGGCCCGACGGGCCTTGAGGACGGCACGCCCGGCCCGGGTCCGCATGCGGGCCCGGAAGCCGTGGGTCTTCGCCCTCTTCCTCTGGTTCGGCTGGTAGGTGCGCTTCACGAAAACCTCATTCTCGACGACGTCGCGCGGGCGCCCGGTCCGCTGCGGAATCCCGGACGCACGATGGCGAGCCATCTTATCCCACGGGTCTTCGCCGCCTCTCAGGCTCCTCGGGCACGCCCCCACGAATAGGTGTATGGTGGCCGTCCCTGTCGGAGAGCGACCGTTTCCCCTTGTGGGAAGGGTTGTGGAAAACATCGGTGACGGCCTGTGGAGGAACAATCGTGCAGAACGGTGAGGAGGTGTGGACCCAGCTGCGCGAATCGTTACGGGGCAACGCCTCCGAGGCGGTGTGGGCGGCCGGCCTGAGCACACTCCGGCTTGTGGATTTCCACGATGACGAGTTGGTGATCGGTGCGCCCAACCAGATCCAGCTCCAGCGCGTCCAGCAGCGCTACCTCCCCTTCATCACCGAGCAGGCCCAGCGCGTCATCGGCCCCGAGGTCCAGGTCTCGCTCACCGTCGCCGACGCCCCCGTGATCGCGCCGCCGGCCGAGCCCGCGAGCCCCCTCGCGTCGACGACGCCGAGCGCACCCCCCCCGTCGACCTACGCCGCGAGCGTCGACGCACCCGCCCGGCTCGACCCGCGCATGACCTTCGACTCGTTCGTGCCCGGTCCGTCGAACCGCCTCGCCTTCGCCGCGGCCCAGTCGGTGGCCGAGACCCCGGGCCGGGCCTACAACCCCCTGATGATCTACGGCAACTCCGGGCTGGGCAAGACCCACCTCCTGCACGCCATCGGCAACTACGTGCGTGAGAACTACCCCGGGCGCCGCGTGCTCTACGTGTCGACCGAGACCTTTCTCAACGACTTCATCCGCGCGATCCAGACCAAGACCCAGTTGGCCCTCCACGAGCGCTACCGGGAGAACGACGTCCTCCTGATCGACGACATCCAGTTCATGGAGCAGCGCGGTGAGACCTTCCACGAGGAGATCTTCCACACCTACAACGCGCTCCACGGCGAGGGCAAGCAGATCGTGCTGACCTCGGACCGCTCACCCCGTGACCTCGCCGGACTCCAGGATCGCTTCCGCAGTCGCCTCCTTCAGGGCCTCGTCACCGAGGTGGACCAACCCGACCTCGAGACCCGCATCGCCATCCTGCGCTCGAAGGCCGAGGCTGAGAGGATCGCCCTGCCCGACGACGTCACCGAGTGGATCGCCCAGCGGGTCCGTGACAACATCCGCGAGCTCGAGGGCTCGATCACGATGCTGCGGGCCTTCGCCAACCTGCGCCAGGAGCCGATCACCCTCGAGCTCGCCCGTGCGCACCTCGCCAACCTCGGCCAGGAGCAGGCCGTCTTGAAGCCCGAGACCATCCTCAGCGTCGTCGCCGAGTTCTACGGCCTTTCGGTCGATGACGTGCGGGGCTCGAAGCGCCTGCGACCCCTGGTCCACGCCCGCCACGTGGCGATGTTCCTGATCAGGGAGATGCTCAACAACTACTCCTACCCGATGATCGCGCGCATCTTCGACGGTCGCAACCACACCACCGTCATCAGCGGGGTGGAGAAGATCCGTGACCAGCTCGGTTCGAACCCCGACCTGTTGAGCCAGATCAACCAGCTCAAGCGCCGGCTCCAGGGCGAGATGTGACCTGTGGGCAAGGTGTCCTCTGGGGTGTTGGATTCACGTGGGCGCCCCTAGGGCTACCCACATCACGCGAGGGTTCAGCGCTGAGGGTTGAGGGAGTTACCGACAGCACTGTGGGGGGAGGGCCCGTCTGATTCGCGGCGAGGACCAGGGGTGACGCCGGTACCCCCACTAATCCACAGACCTACTACTACCGACACTCCCTCTATGGAACATCCACACCGTAACCTCAGGGGACGAAGAAAGGCAGAGCCATGAAGTTCAGATCCGAGCGCGACCTCCTGGTCGACGCGCTGGGGGCGGCGAGCCGGGTCGTGACGACGCGTCTGATCGGGGCGACGTCGGGGATCCTGCTCTCTCTGACCGGTAACCAACTGGTCGTCACGGGCACTGACCTCGACCTGACGGCGCGCACGACCATCGAGGTGGTCGGGATCGAGGACGGGGCGACGGTGGTGCCCGCCCGACTAGTCGTCGACGCGGTCCGCTCGCTCGAACCAGGTGCGGTCACCGTAGAGGCGCACGACGAGACCGTCGACGTCACCCTCGGCCGGGCCCGCTTCTCGCTGCGGACGTTCCTGGTGGCCGACTACCCGAGGTTGCCACCGGTGAGCGGGCCCCTCGTCTCGGTGTCGGCCCTCGAGTTGATCCAGGGCCTGAACCAGGTCGTACGGGCGGCGGCCACCGACGACGCCCGTCCCTTGTTGACCGGCGTGCTGTTCACCTCGAGCGAAGGAGCGCTGCGGCTCATCGCCACCGACTCCTATCGACTGGCCGTGCGCGACGTGCCCGGCGTCGCCGGGTTCACCGCGACCGACCTCCTCGTCCCGGCGCGAGCCCTGCACGAACTGCAGCGCACCGCCAACCAGTTGCCGGCGGACGCCGAGATCGCCGTGGCGCTCTCGGACGCCGAGATCGCCTTCGTCGCCGGGCCGACCTCGATCGCCTCACGGCTCATCGACGGGAACTACCCCTCGGTCCTCCAGCTCATCCCCGCCAGCTACCCCAACCAGCTGCGCGTGGCGAAGGACACCTTCTTGACCTCCCTGCGACGCGCGCGCCTGCTCGCGAGGGACTCGACGTCCTCCGTGCGGCTCACCGTGAGGGACCGGACGGTTGAGATCCGGACGCAGAGCCACGATGCCGGTGACGTGGAGGACAACGTGGACGCCGACTTCCGGGGCGACGAGTTGACGATCGCCTTCAACCCGAGCTTCCTCATCGACGGGGTGGAAGCGGTGCCGGGTGACGAGGTCGTGCTCGAGATGAGCGACGCCGTGCGCCCGGCCATGGTTCACGGTGTCGACGACCTCACCTTCCGCTACCTCCTTATGCCCGTACGGGTCCAGTAGGACCGTGGGGTGGGCCTCACTGAGCTCACGCTGCGCGACTTCCGGCTGTTTCGTGCGCTGGTCGTCCACCCCGACCCGAGCGCGGTGACGGTCTTCCTCTCGGCCAACGGGACCGGGAAGACTTCGGTCCTCGAGGCCGTGCACGTTCTGGCCACCGGTCAGTCGTTCCGGACCCCGGCCGCCGCGGACATGGTCCGCACCGGCTGCGACCTCGCGGAGGTCCACGGCGTGCTCCTCCAGGGCGGGCGGCGGGTCCAGGTCGACCTCACCCTCACGCGAGGGGCGCGCGCCACGACCAAGCGGATGCTCGTCAACGGACGGCGGCCCCGGTCGCGCGCGGAGCTCGCCGAGGCCCTCCCCCTCACGGTCTTCACCCCCGAGGGGGTCGACGTCGTGCGGGGCGCGCCCGAGCACCGCCGGACGTTCCTCACCACCTTGATGACCGACGAGGATCCCTTGGCCAGCGAGGTCGTCGAGCGCTACGCGCGCGTCCTCACCCAGCGCAACGCCCTGCTCCGCTCGCTCGAGGGCGGGACCCTCGGCGCGAGCCAGCGCGCCGAGCTCGAGGTGTGGACCGACGAGCTCGTCACCGAGGGGACCGCGCTGGTTGACCTGCGCCGCGACGTGCTCGTGCGGCTCGGGCCACTCGTCGCCGCGAGCTACGAGGAGCTGGCGGGCGTGCCCGGGAGGGTGGAGCTCGTCTACGAGCCCTCGTGGACCGGGGGGCTCGCCGAGGCCCTGGTGCGCGCGGAGCACGACGACCGGTACCGCGGCCGCACGGGGGTGGGCCCCCACCGTGACGACGTGCTCGTGCGGCTCGGCGGGCGCGACGCCCGCCGCCAGGCCTCCCAGGGGGAGCAGCGCTCCCTGGCCCTGGCGCTGCGTCTGGCCGGCCACGAGCTCGTGCGGCGACGCCGGGGGGTCGAGCCGATCCTGCTGCTCGACGACGTCTTCAGCGAGCTCGACCCTCGTCGCGCCGACCGGCTCCTCGCGATGCTGCCCGGGGGTCAGACCCTGGTCACCACGGCTTCCCCGCTGCCGACGGCCCTCAACCCCGGGGTGGTCGTGGACCTCTCGAGCGAGGTGGTGGGGTGAGCCGCCGCGACGATGAACCCCGGCCCCTCGGTGAGGTCCTCGACGGGCTCGCGGGACGGCTACGGCGCGTCGACCTGCGGACCGTCGACGAGGTCCGCGCCCTCTGGAGGGACGCCGTCGACCCGGTGCTCGCCGAGCACTGCCGCGCCGAGATGGTGCGTGACGGGGTCCTCGTGGTCGCGGTGCCCTCGGGCGCCTTCGCCCAGCGTGTCGCCGACGAGGCGGCGTCCATCCTCGCCGCCTACGCGGTGCTCGGGGCGCGCGCCCCGCGCGAGGTGCGCACGGTCGTGCGGGAACGCGCGCCGGGCTCTTAGACGACCCGTCGAGGGTCTCCGGCCGGCTCCGCGGGGGCCGCGAAACGGCTGGAATGTGGGGCCGTTCGGGTAGGATGAAGGGACGCCACAGGGCCGCGCCGTCGGGCGCCCGAGCCCCGGCTCCCCGATGGAAAGGACCTCGTCGTGGCCGAAAAGACCAAGGGATCGGCGAGTTACTCCGCTCGTGACATCACCGTCCTCGAGGGTCTCGAGCCCGTGCGGATGCGCCCGGGCATGTACATCGGCTCGACCGGTCCGGCCGGCCTCCACCACCTCATCTGGGAGATCGTCGATAACTCGGTGGACGAGGCGATGGCGGGCTTCTGCTCGCGTATCGACGTGGTCCTGACGAAGGACGGCGGCTGTCGGGTGGTCGACGACGGGCGGGGCTTCCCGGTGGACGAGCACCCCCAGTACCCGGGCAAGTCCGCGGCCGAGGTCGCCCTGACCGTCCTGCACGCCGGCGGGAAGTTCGGCGGGCGGGGCTACAAGGTCTCTGGCGGACTCCACGGCGTGGGGGCGTCGGTGGTGAACGCGCTCTCGACGCGCCTCGAGCTCGAGGTCGACCGCGAGGGCCAGCACCACGTGATCGTCTTCGCCGACGGCGGCAAGCCCCAGGGCGGGCTCAGAGTGACCGGCCCGGCGCCCCGGGGGCGCACCGGGACGACGGTGACCTTCTACCCGGACCCCACCATCTTCGAGGACGTCGACTTCCGCGCACAGACGGTCACCGAGCGACTCCAGATCGTCGCCTTCTTGAACCGTGGTCTGGAGATCCGCTTCAGTGACGAGCGCGTGGGCCGTGAGGCCAAGGAGGTCTTCAAGTACAACGGCGGCATCGTCGACTACGTCAAGCACCTCAACAACGCCAAGGAGTCCCTGTTCCGCAAGGTCGGCTACTACGAGCAGGCCGAGGAGGGCCAGCAGGTCGAGATCGCCTTCCAGTGGAACACCGGTTACTACGAGAGCATCTACTCCTTCGCCAACGGCATCTCCACCATCGAGGGCGGTATGCACGAGGAGGGGTTCCGCAAAGCTCTCACCAACGTGGTGAACCGCTACGCGCGCAAGCGCAACCTCCTCAAGGAGAAGGAGGACAACCTGCTGGGCGAGGACATCCGCGAGGGCCTGACGGCGATCATCTCGGTGCTGCTCACCGCGCCCCAGTTCGAGGGCCAGACCAAGGCGAAGCTCGGCAACGTGTCGATGCGCTCGATGGTGGAGCGCGCGACCAACGAGAAGTTGGCCGAGTGGCTCGAGGAGAACCCCCGCGAGGGGGGTCAGATCGTCCAGAAGGCCGTCCAGGCGGCCCGCGCCCGCCAGGCGGCCCGCCAGGCCCGCGACCTCACCCGGCGAAAGAGCGCGCTCGACGGCGCGGGCCTGCCCGGCAAGCTCGTCGACTGCTCGTCGAACGACTCGCGCGAGTGCGAGCTCTTCATCGTCGAGGGGAACTCGGCCGGGGGCTCGGCGAAGGACGCCCGCGACCCCCGGGTGCAGGCCATCCTGCCGATCCGGGGCAAGATCTTGAACGTCGAGAAGGCCCGCACGGACAAGATCCTGCGCAACGCCGAGATCCAGGCCCTGGTGTCGGCCATCGGCGCCGGCGTCGAGGACGACTTCGACGTGACCAAGGTCCGCTACGACAAGGTCATCCTGCTGGCCGACGCCGACGTGGACGGCAGCCACATCCGCACGCTGCTGCTGACCTTCTTCTTCCGCCAGATGACCGCGCTGGTGAACGAGGGCCACGTCTACGTGGCCCAGCCGCCGCTGTACTCGACCCTCGTGGGCAAGGAGAAGGTCTACCTGCGCGACGACCCCGCGAAGGCGCTGTTCCTCGCCGAGCACCCCGAGCACAAGAACGACTTCCAGCGACTCAAGGGCCTCGGGGAGATGGACTTCGACGAGTTGCGCGATACGACGATGGACCCCACCAAGCGGGCCCTGCTCCAGATCACGGTCGAGCAGGCGGCCCTGGCCGACGAGGTCTGCTCGATCCTCATGGGCGACGACGTCCCGCAGCGGCGCCACTTCATCCAGACGAACGCCAAAGACGTTCGCTTCCTCGACATCTAAGGCGACGACATGGCCCGACGCTCGAACAACACCCCCCCGAACGACGGGGCCGACCCCGTCGAGGTGCTCGGATACGTAGAGCCCATCGAGATCAACCTCGAGATGGAGCGCTCCTTCCTCGAGTACTCGATGTCGGTCATCGTCAGCCGGGCGCTGCCCGACGTGCGCGACGGGCTCAAGCCCGTCCACCGGCGCATCCTGTACTCGATGTTCGACCAGGGGCTGCGGCCCGACCGGCCCTACGCCAAGTGCGCCAAGGTCGTCGGTGAGGTCATGGGCACCTACCACCCCCACGGCGACACGGCGATCTACGACGCCCTGGTGCGCATGGTCCAGGACTTCTCGATGCGCCACCCGCTCGTGTCGGGTCACGGGAACTTCGGTGGGACCGGGCCGGACGAGGGCGCCGCAGCCATGCGCTACACCGAGTGCCGCCTCGCCCCGATCGCCCTGGAGATGCTCGACTCGATCGACGAGGACACGGTCGACTTCGAGCCCAACTACGACAACTCCACCCAGCAGCCGGTCGTCCTTCCCTCACGCTTCCCCAACCTGCTCGTCAACGGCAGCCAGGGCATCGCGGTGGGGATGGCCACGAAGATCCCCCCGCACAACCTGGGCGAGGTGATCGACGCGACCCTGCACCTCATCGCGCACCCCGACGCCACGCCCGACGACCTGATGGCCTTCGTGAAGGGCCCCGACTTCCCGACCGCCGCGCAGATCCTGGGCCGCCAGGGGATCCTCGACGCGTACCGCACCGGGCGGGGCTCGATCAAGGTGCGCGCCGTCGCCGAGATCGACGAGGTCGGCCGCGACACCCGCATCGTCGTCACGGAGTTCCCCTACGAGGTCTCGGTGGAGTCGATCGAGGAGAAGATCTACGACCTCGTCAAGAGCGGTGACCTCGAGGGGATCGCCTCGGTGCAGAACGACTCGGCCGGCCGCCAGGCCCGCCTGGTGATCCGGCTGAAGCGCGACGCGAACGCCAACGTCATCGTGAACCAGCTCTACAAGAACACGGCGCTCCAGACGACCTTCGCGGTGAACATGCTCGCCCTGGTGGACGGGGTGCCGCGCACCCTGAACCTGGCCCAGGCGCTCACGCACTACGTGGCTCACCAGGTCGAGGTCGTCACGCGCCGCAGCCGTTTCCGTCTGGCCAAGGCCGAGGCCCGGGCCCACATCGTCGAGGGCCTGCTCAAGGCGATCGACGTGCTCGACGCGGTGATCGCCGCCATCCGGGGCTCGGAGGACCGCCCGGCCGCCCGCGTCGCCCTCATGGCGGCACCCTTCGACTTCTCCGAGGAGCAGGCCAACCACATCCTGGACATGACCCTCGGGCGGCTCACCCGGCTGGGCCGCAGCGAGCTCGAGGACGAGATGGCCCGACTGCGCGAGACGATCACCGAGCTGCGCGCGATCTTGGCCGACGAGGCCAGGCTGCGTGGGGTGATCAGCGCCGAGCTGACCGTGACCCGGGACAAGTACGCGACGGCGCGGCTCACCCAGATCGTCAACGACCCGGGCGAGCTCGGCGTCGAGGACCTGATCGCCGACGAGGAGATCGTCGTGACGATGACCCGCGCCGGCTACGTGAAGTCGGTCGCGGCCGACGCCTTCAGGACCCAGGGGCGCGGGGGCCGGGGCGTCCAGGGAGCCAAGCTCAAGGACGAGGACTTCGTCGACCAGATCATCCACACGACGGCGCTCGCCTATCTGCTCCTCTTCTCGAACCGGGGCCGGGTCTTCCGGCTCCGGGGTCACGAGATCCCGATGAAGGACCGGACGGCCAAGGGCACGGCCATCGTCAACCTGCTCAACCTCCAGCCCGGCGAGTCGATCCAGGCCATCGTCTCGACCGACGACTTCCCCGAGGACAAGTTCCTCGTCTTCGCCACGGCCAACGGCACGGTGAAGAAGACGGCCTTCAGCGAGTACGACAAGTCCCGGCGGGAGGGCTGGATCGCCATCAACCTGCGCCCGGGCGACGAGGTCGTGCGGGTCGTGCCCACTACGGGCGAGGACGACCTGATGATGCTGACCTACCGGGGGATGGCCATCCGCTTCGCCGAGTCCGAGGTCCGCGAGATGGGCCGCGACGCGACCGGGGTGCGCGGGGTCAAGCTCAAGGACGACGACCGGGCGATCTCGCTCGACGTGGTGCGCGACGACGCCGACCTGTTCGTCGTGACCGATACCGGCTACGGCAAGCGGGTCAAGGTCGAGCGGTTCCACCGCCAGGGCCGGGGCGGCCAGGGCGTTCGGGCGATCAAGCTGACGGCCGTCCGCGGGTTCGTGGTCGCGGCCTTCATGGTCCACCTCGACGACGAGGTGCTGCTCGCCTCCAGCGGGGGAGTGCTGATTCGCACCCCGGTGCGCGAGGTCTCCTCCCAGGGCCGTGACGCCACCGGGGTGCGCGTCATGAACCTCGACGAGGGCCACGCCGTGGCCGCCGTCGCGGTCGTGCCGGCCGGCGAGGAGGACTGAGTCCGCCCCCCGGCGGCGCTCTCGGGCAGAATGTCGCGATGACCGCACGTGAGATGACCGCCGAGGAGGCGGCCGACCTGATTCGACCCGTGGACGGGATCGGCTACGGGCTCATCACCGGCACGCCCACGGCCCTCTTCCGGGCCCTGGCCGCCCGCGACGACTGGGAGGACCTGCTCCTCACCGGGGGCCTGGCGCTCGGGAGCTACGACGCGCTCTTCACCCATCCCGGGGTCCACTACCGCTGCCCCTTCTTCGGGCCGGGCGAGCGTCGCGCGGCCGCGGCGGGCGGGGACGTGCAGTACGTGCCGAGCTACTTCCGCCACTGGGGGCTGCACGTGGAGCTCTTCCGGCCGCGGGTGATGATGGTGCCCTGCTCGATGCCCGACGCCGCGGGCGAGGTGTCGCTCTCGCTCTACAACGGCGCCACCCTCGAGGCGATGCGGGCCGCCGGTCGCGACCCCGAGCGCCTGCTCATCGCCGAGTGCTCGCCCCACTTCCCGCGCACCCTCGCCCTCGAGGGCCACTCCAACACGCTCAGCCTCGTCGACGACGTCGACGTGGTCGTCTACACCGACGAGTGGCCGACGGTCTTCCCCAACTCCCCCGGGTGTGAGGTCGACGCCGCCATCGCGGCCCACGCGGTGCCCTTCGTCCCCGACGGGGCCACGCTGCAGACCGGCATCGGGGCCGTGCCCAGCCTGGTCGCCCAGGCCCTCATCGAGGGCGACGGCGGGGACTACGGGGTCCACTCCGAGATGTTCACCGACGGCCTCTACGAGCTGATCCGGGCCGGTAAGGTCACCAACGCGCGCAAGACCCTCCACCCGGGCCAGTGCGTGATCACCTTCGCCGCGGGCACGCGCGAGATGTACGACTTCATCCACGAGAACCCGATGATCGGCGTGGCGCCGGTCTTCTACACGAACGACCCGCACGTCATCGCGAAGAACTACCGGGTCGTCTCGATCAACTCGGCCGTCGAGGTCGACTTCTCGGGCCAGATCATGGCCGAGTCGATCGGCCCCCGGCAGTTCTCGGGCGTGGGCGGCCACCACGACTTCGTGGAGGCCTCGAGCCTCAGCCTCGATCACGTCTCGTTGATCTGCTTCGCCTCGACGACCACCGTGGACGGCGTCGTGAGGAGCCGGATCGTCCCGTCCCCGACCCCGTTCGCCGGGGTGACCTCGCCGCGCCAGCTGGCTCAGGTCATCGTCACCGAGCACGGCGCGGCCGACCTGCGGGGCAAGACCGTGCGCGAGCGCGCCGAGGCCCTCATCGCGATCGCCGACCCCCGCTTCCGCGACGAGTTGGACGAGCGCCTAGCCGACCTCGTCCCGTAGTGCTCATCGTCACCGGGCTGGGGATCGAGATCGGGGGCCGGCGCCTCCTGGAGCCGACGTCGTTCACGATCGGCGACGGCGAGAAGGTCGGCCTCGTCGGGCGCAACGGGGCGGGCAAGTCCACCCTGCTCAAGGTCGTGCTCGGCCAGTCGGCGGGCCAGGTCCGCCACCAGGGCACCGTCGCGATCCAGGGGGTCGTGGGCCACCTCCCCCAAGAGCCCGTCCCCGGCGGGCTCGGCGTGGAGCCGATCGGGCTGAGCCACGTGCTCAGCGCACGCGGCATCGACGCCCTCGACGCCGCCATGCACGACGCCCGCCAGGCCCTCGCCGCCGCCCCCGACGAGGCGACCATCGCGCGCTTCACGGAGCTCGAGGAGGAGTTCCGCGAGCGCGGCGGCTACGTCGCCGAGGCCGAGGTGGCCCGACTGGCCGACGGCCTGGGCCTCGCCCAGGACCTCCTGCTCGAGGACCTGGCGAGCCTCTCGGGAGGCCAGCGTCGCCGCGTCGACCTGATGCGGGTCCTCTACCAGCGGCCCGACGTGCTCGTCCTCGACGAGCCGACGAACCACCTCGACAAGGCCGCCAAGCGTTGGCTCTTCGACGAGCTCGCGCGCTTCGCGGGCACCGTCCTCGTCATCAGCCACGACCTACCCCTCCTGGACGCCTCGATCGACCGGGTGCTGGCGCTGCGCGAGGGCCGTCTCCTCGACTACCGGGGGAACTACACCAGCTACCTGGCCCAGGACGAGGCCCGCCGCCAGGGCGAGGAGCGGCTGGCCGCGCGCCAGGACGCCAAGATCGACCAGTACGCGCGATTGGCCGACTCCATGCGTGGCCAGACGGCCAAGCGGGCTCGTCTGGCCAAGGTGCTCGACCGCCGCGTCGAGCGGCTGCGTGAGGAGCGCGTCACCGTCACCGCGCGCGAGCGCACCGTGTCGTTCCGCCTGCCCGACCCGCCGCGCAGCGGCGACGTGCCGCTCGAGGTGCGGGGGCTGTGCGTGCACTACGGACGCCTGCGCGTGCTCGACGACCTGGACCTCACGATCGGGCGGGGTGACCGGGTGGCTATCGTCGGGCGCAACGGCGCGGGCAAGTCCTCGCTGCTGCGCTGCGTGGCCGGGGCCCAGACGCCCACGGCCGGCACCGTGCGCTACGGCGCCCACGTCACCGTCGGCTACTTCGCCCAGGAGAACGAGCAGCTCGACTTCTCGGCGACGGTCCTGGAGAACCTGGCCGACTCGGTCGTCACGACGGACCCGGGCCGGCGGGCCCTGCTGGGCGCCTTCGGCCTCACCGGCGAGGCCGCCCACCAGCGACCGGGCACCCTCTCGGGGGGCGAGCGGGCCAAGCTGGCGCTCGCCAAGCTGGCCTCCTCGCGGGCCAACCTGCTCGTGCTCGACGAGCCGACCAACAACCTCGATCCCGCGAGCGTGACGGCGCTCGGCGAGCTGATGCGCGAGTGGAAGGGGACGGTCGTGGCGGTGAGCCACGAGCGGGGCTTCGTCGAGGCCCTCGAGCCGACCCACGCGGTGCTGCTGCCCGAGGAGTTCGTCGACGTCTGGGACGACCGCTACCTCGAGCTGGTCGAGCGGCGCTAGGTGAGCCGCCGCTCGACCGCCCAGTGGGTGAGCTCGTAGCGGCTCGAGAGCTGCAGCTTGCGCAGCACCGACGACACGTGGCTCTCGACGGTCTTGATCGAGATCGCGAGCTCCGTGGCCACGTCGCGGTAGGCGTAGCCGCGCGCGATGAGGCGCAGCACCTGGCGCTCGCGCGGGGTGAGCTGGTTGAGCTCAGGGTCCACCTCGGCCTCGCCGAGGTGGCCCTCGGAGGCGAACGCGTCGAGGACGAATCCGGCGAGCCGCGGCGAGAAGACGGCGTCGCCGTCGGCCACGCGGAGGATCGCCTCGAGGAGCTCGGGGGCCGAGATGCTCTTGGTCACGTAGCCGCGCGCCCCGGCGCGCACCACCGCGATCACGTCCTCGGCCGCGTCCGAGACCGAGAGGGCGAGGAAGCGCACGTCGGGCGCGTCGACCAGCACCTCGCGCAGGACGGCCTCGCCGCCGCCGCCGGGCATGTGCACGTCGAGCAGCACCACGTCGGGCCGCCGCTCGAGGATCATCTCGGCGGCCGCGGCGACCTCATCGGCGGCCCCCACGATCTCCACGTGATCGGCCAGCTCGGCGCGCAGCCCGGCCAGGATCAGGCCGTGGTCGTCGACGAGGAAGACCCGGGGCCTCACGCGAGCGCGACCTCCAGGGCCACCTCGGTGCCCTCGCCGGGGGCCGAGCGCACCGTGGCCGTGCCGCCGCGCGCGGCGAGGCGCTCGCGGATCGAGACGGCGAGGCCGTGGCGGTCCTCGGGCACGGTGGCCGGGTCGAAACCCCGACCCCGGTCGCGCACGAAGAGCGAGGCCTTGTCCGGCTCGACCTCGGCGTAGACCGAGACGCGCTCGGCGCCCGACCAGCGGGCCGCGTTGATCGCCGCCTCGCGTCCGGCGGCCACGAGGTCGGTCAGCGCCTCGCTCAGGGTGGCCTCGCCCACCACCACCAGCTCGACGCGCACCCCGTAGTCGCCCTCGATCTCACCGACCAGGGCGTCGAGGGCCCCCGCGAGGGTGGCCACGCGGCTGGTCGCCACCGGGCCGAAGAGCCACTGGCGCAACTCGCGCTCCTGGGTGCGCGCGAGGCGGGTCACCTGGCCGGGGTCGTCGGCCGAGCGCTCGATGAGGGTGAGGGTCTGGAGGACCGAGTCGTGCAGGTGGGCCGCGAGCTTGGCGCGCTCCTCCACGCGCACCCGCGAGCGGCGCTCGTCGGAGAGGTCGTGCACGAGGCTCAGCCACCACGGGGCGAGCAGCACGACGACGCCGGCGAGCACGAAGGCGGTGCCGAAGATGGCGGCCGGGGCCCCGCCGTCGACGCGCCGCGAGACGAGCGCGGCGAGGCGCACCCCGAGCAGCACCAGGACCAGGCCGACGAAGATCCGCACCAGGGCCCAGGTCCTCGTCGACTCCGCGCGCGAGCGCAGGAAGGGGGTGTGGCGCCCGAGCTCCTCGAGGCGCTGGCGCTCCTCGGCGGTCGCCCCGCGCCAGACGACGATGAGGGCGAGCGCCGCGAGGAGGAAGGCCCAGGAGAGCGGGCCGAGCAGCGCCTCGCTGAAGGGGTGCAGCACGAGCAGGACGAGGGCCCCGGCGGCCACCGCGACGGCCACCCGCCGCAGCCGGTTGCGACCCCCGAGGAGCCGGCCGGCGATGGAGCGGTCCTCGCCCGTCCGGGGCAGCGTGAGCCAGAGGGCGAAGTAGGCGAGCAGGCCCACGCCCCAGAGCAGGGCCACGACGCAGGTCACGACGCGCACCGCCCGCTCGCTCACCCCGAGACGGATGGCGAGGCCCCCGCACACCCCGCCGAGGAGCGCGTTGTCGGCTCCCCGGCGCAGGGGCCGGTGGGGGACCCCGATCTCGGCGCGCGGCGGGGTGGTGGCGCTCATCGCGCAGAAGTCTCGCACCGCCGCCGGCTCCGCGCCCTGCGGGGGAACCCCGACGCGGCGCCCCTGGTCGGGGTCGCCTCGGGGTCCCCCATGGTCGAGGCGCGTCCGCCCGCCCTGGCGTCGGACGGTGAGCGACCCCACCGGGGCCCTGAACCGTCGCCCGAGCGGCCCACGACCTCCGCCCCCCGGTGCGCCACCCCGCCCGCCCCTCGGGCCACCGGGTCCCTAAGCTCGTCTGCGGCGGCGTCGCCGAGCGATGGGGCACGGACGCGATCGTGGTGCGGGCCGCCCTCGTCGGGCTCGCGCTGCTCTGGGGGCTCGTCCTCGGCCTATCTCGCCACGTGGGTCGTCGTCCCGGGCGACGGTCCCCGGGCGCCGCGCGCCGAGGCCGGCCCCGTCGGATGGTGGCTGCGGGTCGCGCTGCCCCTCGGGCCCCCATCGCGGCCGGCCGGATCCCGGCGGCCGGCCGTGGCGCCTCCGGTGAGACGCGTCGACCTCACCTAGGGCCCCGTCGGCGCCGACGTCCGCCGCGCGCACCACCCCGGCGGTCGGCCCGCGGGCCGTCGAGGCGCCTACGGCCGCCGGGGTGACCGGCCACGTCGGCCTCGGCCAGTTCCGGCCCGAACAGCGGACCACGGGCGGTCCACCGCGCTCACCGAGGGTCGCGTCGGCCCGCCGGTGCTCGATCTATCGGTGGGCATCGGGCGCATCGAGTTCGACCCGGTCCCGGTGCCGCCACGGGGCCCGACGGCGAGCACCGCCACGTCGGGATCGAGGAGGGGCTAGGGGGCGACGACCCCGCGGGCGTCGAGCCCGGTGGCGTCGGGCGCGATCGTCACCTGGCCCGACGCGCGCGCCAGCACCTGCCAGTGCGCGCCCGCGCGGGTCGTGAAGGTGTAGACGGGCAGCCACCACGTCGCCCCCCCGCGCACGACGAAGGCGCGCAGGCCGAGCGTGGCGCGCACCGCGGCCGGCCGGGCCGAGGCGGACGCCCCGACCGACGTCGGACCGACCCCCCCGCGCAGGGAGCCGAGCGCCGCCGCCGCCGACTCGAGGGCGTAGGGGACGTCGCGGGCGGCCGTCACGTCCGGGCCCGCCGCGAAGACCAGCCGGCCCCGGGCGCCAACGCCCAGGACCACGCGCTGGTCGGTGGGCAGGCCGGCGTGGGTCACGACGAAGGTCGCCGTGACCTCCCGGTAGACGTCGCTCGGCGTGGCACCGTCCATGATCGCGTCCACGTAGGTGGCCCGCCCGAGGGTGAGGTCGAGCCCGAGCCGGGCCAGCAGCGCCGTCGCGCGCTCGCGCAGGCGGGCCCGCTCGGCGGCGCTGCGCACCGCGGCGGCCGACTGGGTGGCCGGGGCGATCGAGGGCGAACTCGACGAGTAGCTCCACTGGGGCACGGCCCCGCCGACCACGACGACGGTGGCGCCGGGCGGCCGACCCACCTGCCAGCTCGTCGGGCCCGTGCCGAGTCGCACCTCCGGGCCGGTGACGCCGAGGACCCGGGCCAGGCGCCGGGCCTCGCCCGCGAGGTTCGCCGGGTGGGTCAGGCGGGTCACCTCGACCGAGGGCGGCCCGGGCGGGCCCGGGGCCAGCCGAAGGGGTGGCGGCGCGCCCGTGCTCGGCAGGGCGGCGGCCTCCACCGTGCCGAAGGCCGCGGGGCCGGCCGTCGGGGGCGGGGGCACCGCCGCCGCCACCTCCACCGCGCCGAAGGCCGGGGAGACCTCCCCCAGGGCGCTCACCGCCCCCACGGTGAGGGCGACGCTGGCCGCCGCGGCCGCCGCCACGCGCCAGACGAAGGGGCGCACGACCCGCGTCGGGCGCCGTTCGGCCATCACGCGCGCGACGAGCCCCGCGGGCAGCGCGTAGGGCTCGCCGGCCACCGGGTCGGCCGCCCGCAGTCGTCGCTCCAGGTCGTCCATGGCTCTAGTCACCCCCTGTCACGAGGCACCCGTCTCTTTCGGGTCGTCCTCGCCCAGAGCCAGCGCCGCCCGGAGCCGCCCCCGGGCCCGGCTGAGGCGCACCGCGGCGGCGTTGGCGCTGATCCCGAGGTGTCCGGCCAGGTCCCGGGGCTCGTAGCCGTCCCAGGCGTTGAGGGTGATGAGCTCGCGGTCGTCGTCGCCCAGCGAGGCGAGCGCCTGGGCCAGGGCGACGTCGGCCACGACCCTCTCCTCGGCCGGCGGGTCGTCGGGGGTCGGCCGCAGGGAGGCCTGCAGCGCCCTGCGCCGACCGCTCGCGCGTCGGGCGTTGCGCAGGACGTTGCGCGCGACCCCGATCATCCAGGGGCGCTCGGCGTCGGCCGGGACGTCGTCGAGGCGACGCCACACGACGAGCAGGGTCTCCTCGACGAGGTCGTCGAGGTCGGCCGGGCTCACGGGGTAGAGCCGCCGGCGGAGGTAGTCGCCCACCGCCGAGGCGTGCTCGTCCACGAGTCGGCGGAAACGCTCCTCGTCCCGGGGGGCCACGCGCGCCTCTGTCCGCTCGCGGCGCCCTCTTACCGCGACGCCTCGAGGAGGCGCGCCTCGGCCTCGCTCGTGAGCCAGCGCTCCGGCCAGGGCCGCGCGCCCCACCACTCGGCGACGTCGTCCACGCTCTCCTCGAGCGCCCGCGCGGCCAGGCCGGCCGCCCGGGCGCGAGCGGTGTCGAGGGTGGACACGGCCTCGGGTCGCGGGCTCCAGAGGGGGAAGCGGTCCTCGAGGCCGGCGGACCGGACGGCCTCGGCCGGGACCTCGACCACCCGGGCGCCGGTCGGCCCGGCGTGGGCCACGACGCGCTCGATCGCCTCGACGTAGGGCGTGCCGCCGGAGGGGGCGGCTACGTGGAAGGGCCCCGGGAGCCCGTCGACGAGCACGCCGAGCGTGAACTCGGCGAGGTCGCGCGCGTCGATCCACTGCAGGCGGGCCTCGCGCGGACCGGGCACGGCGACGGTGCCGCCGCGCGCCGCCCGGGCCACCCAGTAGGGGAAGCGCAGCGTGTGGTCGTGGGACCCGATGACGTAGGTCGGGCGCACGATCGTGACCTCGTCGCCGAAGCGCCGGCGCGCCGCGCGCTCGCACGCCGCCTTCAGGGGGCCGTAGGTGGCGGGGGTCACGCCCGCGCTCGGGTCGACCCCGTCCTCGGGCCAGAGCTCGAGCTCGTCCTCGGTGGCGTTCTCCCGCTCGGTCTCGCGGTAGGCCGAGACCGAGGAGATCTGCAGGTGCCGGCCGCCGCGGTCGGCGAGGGCGTCGGCGAGGTGGTCGACGTCGGGGGGGCGGTACGCGATGACGTCGATGGTCGCGTCGAAGTCGCGCCCCGCGAGTGCGCTCAGGTCGCCGTCGCGCGCGCCGACCAGGTGCTCGACGGCCTCGGGGAGGTCGCTCGGCGTGCGCCCGCGCGTCAGGACCGTGACCCCGTGGCCGTGGTGCCAGGCCGACCAGGCGATGGCCCGCCCGACGAACGACGTCCCCCCGACGATGAGGATCCTCACGCCACCCCCTTAGGTCCGGTCACCGGTCTAGAGGAAGCCGATGCGCGAGAGGGGCCAGATCCGCAGGATGGCCTTGCCGACGATGTCCGAGCGCGGGACCGTCCCCCAGTACCGGCTGTCGCAGCTGTTGGCCTCGTTGTCACCCAGCATGAAGTAGTTGTTGGCGGGCACGGTCACCGAGCCGATGGGCTTGCCCAGGATAGGGTTGTGGGTCCACCACTGGGTCAGTCGGTGGCCGTTCACGTAGATGGTGTTGCCGCGGCTGGTCAGGTGGTCGCCGGGCAGCCCGATGACCCGCTTGACGAGGTCGGGCACCGCGTCGCCGCACTGGACCCTCACCCCCGGGGGTGCCCGGAAGACGACGACGTCGCCAATGTGGATCGTCCCGAACTCGACCGAGAGCTTCGAGACGATGATCCGGTCGCCGATGTGGAGGGTGGGCTCCATCGAGCCGGAGGGGATGAAGTAGGTCTGGAAGGCGTATGTCCTGATGAGAAGGGATACACCCACGGCGACGACGAGGACGATCAGCCACTCGAGTGCCGGGTGCATCTTGTGCGCGCGCGCCGGGCCCCCCTCCGGGGCGGCCTCGGGGGCACTCCCCTCGACGGCCGGCTCGTCGGCGGTCGGGGGGCTGGACACCCGCCCGAGGTTACCGGCTCGGCGTCGGCGCCCCCGGATCGGGGCGACCGTCGCCCGTGCGGAATAGTCAGGTATACTGACAATGACAGTAAGCATTACTGAGAGGAGGTTGCCATGTTGATGCTGACCGACCCGATGCGACGCTGGGACCGCCTGGTCGAGGAGACCCAGTTGGCCGCGATGGACGCGTACCGGCTCGGCGACGTGATCACCGTGCAGTTCGACCTGCCCGGGGTGGACCCGGACACCATCGACCTGCAGATCGAGCGCGGCGAGCTGCGCCTCAGCGCGAGGCGGACGGTGGCGCTGCCCGAGGGCGCGAAGTACTTCGTGCGCGAGCGCTCCGAGACGACCATCACGCGCCGGGTGCTGCTCGGCGACGTCCTGGACGTCGAGCACGTGGACGCCGAGTACACGAACGGGGTGCTCACCCTGCGGATCCCGCTGTCGGAGCACGCCCGCCCGCGCAAGGTGCAGGTCCACTCGACCGAGTCCGGGCGCCGGGTCCTCACGGCCGAGTCGGCCTGATGTCGTCGGGCCCCCGTCGGGGGGCGGTGACGCCCCCCGCGGGGCGGCCCTGGCGCGAGCGGGTCGCCGATCCCGACGAGCCCCTCTTCACGATGGCCGTGGCCATCGACCTGCTCGGGACGACGCCGCACGCGCTGCGCCGACTGGAGTCGGCGGTCGACTTCGCGGGCGAGCGGCCCTCGGGCAACCAGCGGCGCTACTCGGTGCGCGACCTCGAGGTGCTGAGCGTCCTGTGCGAGCTCTACGACCGGGGGCTGTCCCCCCAGACCGTCGCCGCGGTCCACCGCGAGCTCGGGATCGCCCTGGGCCCGAGTGGGGGCCCCGGCGGGAGCGCCGGGTAGCCGCCCGCCCGGCTGGCTACGCTGCGGGCCGGTGAAGCTCACCCTCAACCTGCACGGGCTCTACAACCGGGGTGACGAGATCGACCGGGCGTTGCGCGCGGTGATCGACGAGGCCCTCGAGAAGAAGGTCCGCCTGGTCGAGATCATCCCGGGCAAGGGAAGCGGTCAGCTGAAGAAGCGGGTGCTGAGGTTCCTGGACCAGCCCGACGTGAAGCCCCTCTACCACCGGGTGGAGAAGGACTCGAGGAACTTCGGGCGGATCTTCGTCCACTTCCGCTTCTAGGGCGCGAGGATCGCGCGGAACCGGCGAGCGGCGAGCCAGAGCCCGCCGAGCCCCAGGGCGGCGAGGTAGGCGGCGCGCCCGAGCATCAGGAGGTCGAACTGGCCGGTGGCCAGGCCCCGCAGCAGGGCCGCGGCCTGGTAGAGGGGCGACACCGAGACGATCGCCCCGAGCCACCCGGGATAGAGGCTGATCGGGAAGAACGTCCCCGAGAAGAGGAAGAGGGGCAGCTGGACGAGGGTCACGACGTCGAAGTCCTGCCAGCTACGCAGGTACGTGCACCCGGCGAGCCCGACGCAGGTGAAGGCGAGGCTCGCCAGCAGCGCCCCGGGCCAGCAGAGGACGACCCACCAGCTCGTGGCGTCGCCGAGCAGGACCATGCACACGATGAACGAGGCCGCGTAGAGGGCGGCGCGCGAGAGCGCCCACCACACCTCGCCGAGGGCCACGTCGGTCACGTCGAGCGGCGTCGAGAGCACGGCGTCGTAGGTGTGCGAGATCTTGAGCCGGAAGAACGGGTTGAAGACCGAGTCGATGACCGCGCCGTTCATGGCCGAGGTCGCGAGCATCCCCGGCGCGACGAAGGTCGCGTAGCTGACGAGCCGCCCGCCCACGGGCAGATCGCCCACGAGGTGGTTGAGCCCGATCCCGATCGATAGCAAGTAGAAGAGCGGCTCGAAGAAGCCCGAGACGAACATCAGCCACTGCGAGCGGTACGCGTAGAAGTTGCGCTCGAAGAGGCGCACGCTCCGGCGCGAGCCGAAGGCCGGCAGGACGCGCGTCGCCATCAGTCCGCCAGCCGCCGGCGCATCGTGACCCGGCCCCAGGCGACCCCGGCCAGGGCGATCGCGCCGAGCACGGCGACGTGCGCCAGCTGGGCGGGGAGCGAGCCCTGGCCGAAGGCGGCCGCGCGCACCAGGGCGACGCCGTGGTAGAGCGGCACGAGCTGGACGACCGGGCGGAGGTAGCCGGGGTAGGCCGCGATCGGGTAGAAGGTCGCCGAGAAGAGGAACATGGGCACGAACGCGAACCGGTAGATCATCGTGAAGGACGCGTCGCTGTCGACCCGCGCGGCGTAGGCCGTGAGGGGCGCCGCGAAGGCCAGCGTGATGAGGGCGCCGATGAGGGGGAGGGTGAGGCCCCACCAGGACTGGACCGCGCCGAAGGCGGCGATGATCGCGGTGTAGGCGACCCCGGTCGCGAACGAGCGGGTGGCGACCCAGCTGAGCTTGCCGTAGAGGATGTCGCGGGGCTCCAGGGGGGTGGCCGCGGCGGCGTGGTACACCCGGATCCACTTCACGCTCCCGAGCACCGGCCAGAGCGACTCGCTCTCGCCGAGCTGGAAGGTCGTGGTGGCGAGGAGGCTCGGGGCGATGTAGCGCAGGTAGCTCTGACCCTGGACGAGGCCGGTGTGGTGGGCGACGAGGTGGCCCACGCCGATGCCCATCGAGGCGAGGTAGAAGATCGGGAAGAGCACGGAGCTCACCACCGACCCCCGCCAGGTCTGGGCGTAGAGGACCGCGTGGTACCACCAGCTGCGTCGCCAGCGCGCCCGGCCGAGCCCGGGCTCGATCGACGTCATCAGTCCACCAGGGTGCGCCCGGTCAGGCGCAAGAAGACGTCCTCGAGCGAGCTGCGCCGCACCAGCGTGCTCACCGGGGCGAGACCCGAGCCGTGGACGGCGCGCAGGGCGTCGTCACCGTCGGCGACGTAGAGCAGCACTCGGTCCGGTAGGACCTCGACGCGCTCGGCGTAGGGCGCGAGGACGTCCTGCATCTGCTCGGGGGCGTCGGTGCCGAAGCGCAGCTCGACGACCTCGCGGCTGGAGTGGCGCCCGATGAGCTCGCGCGGCGCCCCCTCGGCCACGATCGTGCCACTGTCCATCACGACCAGCCGGTCGCAGAGCTGCTCCGCCTCGTCCATGTAGTGGGTGGTGATGATCAGGGTCACGCCCTCGCGCTTCAGCCGGTAGAGGCGCTCCCAGAGGAGGTGGCGCGCCTGGGGGTCGAGGCCCGTCGTGGGTTCGTCGAGGATCAAGAGCTCGGGCCGGTTGACGAGGGCGCGGGCGATCGTGAGGCGCCGCTTCATCCCGCCCGAGAGGTCGTCGACCTTGCTGTCGGCGCGCTCGGAGAGGCGCGCGAACTCCAAGAGCTCGTCGGTGCGCTCGCGCAGGACCCGGCGCGGGAGGTCGAAGTAGCGGCCGTACATCTCGATGTTCAGCCGGACCGAGAGCTCGAGCTCCAGCGAGTCGTCCTGGGGGACGACGCCGATCCGGCCCCGGATCTCGGGCCCGTGCGCGCGCGGGTCGAGGCCGAAGATGGACAGGCTCCCCGCAGAGGGCTGCGACACGGCCGACACCATCCGCATCGTGCTGGTCTTGCCGGCACCGTTGGGCCCGAGGAAGCCGAAGCTCTCGCCGCGGGCGATCTCGAAGTCCACCCCGCGCACGGCCTCGAACGCGCCGAAGCGCTTGACGAGGCTCCGGGCCTCGAGCACGATGTCGCGAGCGCCATCCTGCGCCGTCACGTAATGTCTCCCCACCTGCGTCGCCGAGGTCGCCGACGGTCCGGTGGGCGTCGCTACGCCCGCGCCCTGACTCCCGTGTCGGTGACGATCCACGCTAGGCCGCGGACGGCGCCGGCGCGCGCCACCCGCGTTGCGGTCGCGTGACGGTTGCCCGAGCGGCGGGACGGGCCCGACGAGACGGCCTAGCCTGAGGGGACGTCGTCGAGGAGGTGCCGATGGCCGAGGCCCCGCTCTACCGCACCGAGGTCTTCGCGGTGACCGACCGCTTCGTCGACGACTGGTGCGCCCTGCACCCCCTCGCCGCGACCTACTTCGGCGTCCCCGGCCACGACCGGGAGATCGACGACTTCTCGCCGGCGGGAGCGGACCGCTCGGTCGAGCTCGTCGAGGCGGCGCTGGAGGCCCTCGCGGCCCTCGAGCCGTCCGACGACGGCGACCGGCTCGCCCTCGCGGTCGCGACCGAGCGGATGGGGAGCGGTCGCGAGCTCGACGCGAGCGGCGAGTCGGCGCGCGCCTTCGGGGTCATCTCGTCACCGGCGATGGAGATCCGTCAGGTCTTCGAGATGATGACGACCGAGGACGCCGAGGGCGCCGACGCGGTCCGCGCGCGCCTCGAGGCGGTGCCGCTCGCGCTGGCGCGCTGGCGTGAGACGCTGGAGGCGCAGGTCTCCTCGCGCGCGACCGCCGCTCGACGTCACGCGACCGGTGTCGCGGCCCAGATGCGCGAGATCGCCGACGTCGGCTTCCCCGAGGTCGCCGCGCGGGCCGCCCGCGCGGCGCGGGTCGAGCCGTCGGCGCTCGAGGGTGGCGCCGCGGTGGCCGCACGCGCCTTCCGCGAGCTCGCCGACTGGCTGGACGGGGTCTACGCGCCGGCCGCCGAGGAGACGCCCTTCGTCGGGCGCGAGCGCTACGCCCGGTGGGCCCGTCACTACACGGGCCTCGACCTCGACCTCGAGGAGACCTACGCGTGGGGCTGGGACGAGTTGCGTCGGATCAACGCGCGCATGGACGGCCTCGCCGAGGTGCTGGCGCCCGGGGCGGCCTCGCTCACCGAGGTCGCCGAGCGTCTCGACCACGATCCCCGCTACGTCGTGCGGGGGACCGACGAGCTGCTGGCGCGCCTGCGCGCCCTTACCGACGCCACGGTGGAGCGTCTGGCCGGCCGTGAGTTCACGATCGACGAGCGGATCCGGTTCTGCGACGTGCGCCTCGCCCCCGAGGGATCGGCGGCCGCCCCGTACTACGTGTCCCCGAGCGAGGACCTGTCACGTCCGGGCACGACGTGGTTCCCGACGCTCGGCAAGGAGGAGTTCGCCTGGTGGCGTCAGGTCACGACCTGGTACCACGAGGCCGTGCCCGGGCACCACCTCCAGGCGGGGACCGTCGTCCTCAACGCCCGCCGGCTCACCCGCTACCAGCGCCTCATGGCCTGGAACAGCGGGTGGGGGGAGGGCTGGGCTCTCTACGCCGAGCGGCTCATGGAGGAGTTGGGGGGCTTCGAGGAGCCCGCCTACGAGATGGGCTACCTCATGAGCCAGGCCCTGCGGGCCGCGCGCGTCGTGATCGACATCGGGCTGCACCTGCAGCTGGCGGCGCCGGCGGACTTCGGCCGCCTCGACGGACTGGGCGAGGTGGGCGGCGCTCCCTGGACGCCCGAGATGGCGGTGGCGACCCTCGTCGAGCGGGCCCTGGAGTCGCCGGACTTCGCCCGGAGCGAGGTCGAGCGCTACCTCGCGATCCCCGGCCAGGCCGTCAGCTACAAGGTGGGCGAGCGTGAGTGGGTCGGCGCGCGTGAGGAGATGCGCGCCGCCCGGGGGGATGGCTTCACGCTGCGCGACTTCCACGACCGCGCGCTGGCCCTGGGCCCGATCGGCCTGGGGGCCTTCCGCGAGGCCCTGCGGCGGGGCTAGTCCCGCCCCCGGCGCGCGTCGACCAGGCGGACGTTGCGGGCCTCGCGCCCACGGGGCCCGCGGGCCTCGTCGAAGCGGATCCGCTGGCCGCGCGCGAGGGCGCGCTGTCCGGTGCCGGCGATCTGGGAGCGGTGCACGAAGAGGTCGTCACCCGACCCGTCGGTGGCGAAGCCGTAGCCGCGCGCGCCGTTGTAGTTGGTGACGACGGCCTCGCCGGTGCCGGTCCGGGCCTCGCTCGCCACGCCCGCCCGGTGCGCAGCGCTCCCGTGCCGGGGTCGCGGGGACGCCTCGCGGCGCCCGGCGCGCTCGCGCGGCGCCACGGTCGCTCGCGGCGTGCCGGTCGGCGCCGGCGCCACGGTCGCGGTGGGCGCCTTCGGGGACGTCGCGCCGGGCTCGAGGCCGAGGGAGCGCTGGATCCGTCGCACGTGGGTGGTGGTCTCGGGCGTCACGAGGGAGACCACGACGCCCGGGGCACCGGCCCGGCCGGTGCGGCCCGAGCGGTGCACGTAGTCCGCGCTCTGGGTGGGCGGGTCGAAGTGGACGACGGCGGGCAGGGCCTCGACGTGGATGCCGCGCGCGGCGACGTCGGTCGCCACGAGGGCGCGGACCCGCCGGGTGGACATGTCCTTGAGCGCGCGGTCGCGCTGGGCCTGGCTGCGGCCTCCGTGGAGCGCCACGGCGCTCACGCCGCGGTCGTTGAGCTGGCGCGCGAGCCGGTCGGCGCCGTGCTTGGTGCGGGTGAAGACGATGGCGCGGTCGTGCTCGTCGAGGAGCCGGACCGTGGCGTCCACGCGCTCGGCGTGGGTGACGGTCACGAAGTGGTGGTCGACGGGGACCTCCGCCACCGGTCCCACGACGTCGTGGCGTGCGGCGTCGCGGGTGAACGACGCGACGAGCGTGGCGACCTCGGGGCCCATGGTCGCCGAGAAGAGCATCGTCTGGGGGGCCGCGGCCACCTGTCCGAGGATCCGACGCACGGCGGGCAGGAACCCCATGTCGGCCATGCGGTCGGCCTCGTCGACGACGACGATCTCGACCTCACCGAGCGAGAGGGTGCCCTGCTCCAGCAGGTCCTCGAGGCGGCCGGGGCAGGCCACCAGGACGTCCACCCCGTGGGCGAGCGCCTTGCGGGCCGCGCCGTAGGGGGTGCCGCCGTAGACGCTCAGCACGCGGCGCGGGTCGCGCACCAGGGCCGCGAGCTCGCGCTGGACCTGGGCCGCGAGCTCGCGGGTCGGGGTGAGCACCAGGGCGCGGGGCCGGCGGGCCCGCGCGGGGGTGAGTCGCGCGAGCAGCGCGAGGCCGAAGGCGAGCGTCTTACCCGAGCCGGTGGCGGCCTGGCCCACGACGTCGCGTCCGGCCAGAGCGTCGGGCAGTGCGACCGCCTGGATGGGGAACGCGTCGACGATTCCGCGGGCGGCGAGGCGCGACGTGAGCTCGGCGGGCACGCCGAGGTCGGCGAAGGTGGGGGACATGGTTCTCCTCAGGGTTGTGTGAAACCAACCCGAGGGATCCGAATCGGCCTCCGCCGCGAACGGCGAGATGAGTGGTGCCACCCTACCAGGCGCGCGACCGCGGGCGTACGTCGGCGGGCGCCGGCGAGCGTGGGTGTTGTGACGTTGGACTCTAGGACGGCGGGGGTCGCCTTCGTAGGGTCGGGGTTGACGGCGCGCCCGTCGGCGCGGCGTCGCGTGAGAGAGAGAGGTGACCATGGCCGACCTGAAGACCATGAAGAGTGAGAGGCGGCTGCCCGACTTCAGCCTGAGCTGGCCGTCGTGGCGGTGGTTCGACGACGTGTTCCGCGACGTCGACTGGCGGCCGCCGTTCCGCGTCGAGGAGTACCAAGAGCACGGCCAGATGGTGGTGCGCGCCGAGCTCCCGGGCATCGACCCGGACAAGGACGTCACGGTCGAGATCGTCGACGGCGACCTGGTGATCAGCGCCGAGAAGCGAAACCACGAGGAGACGACCGAGCGTCACGTGCACCGCAGCGAGTTCCGTTACGGCCTGCTCACGCGGAGAGTCTCGCTGCCCGAGGGCGTGGACCAGTCCAAGATCTCGGCGTCCTACAAGGACGGGGTGCTCGAGGTGCGCATGCCGATGCCCGCCGAGAAGATCGAGACCGGCGCTCGGAAGATCGAGATCCAGCGCGGCTGACACCTCCGCGCGCGGCGGCCGGAACCCGCTGGTCTCCAGGGATGAGGCGGCGCTCGGGCGCGCCGCGGTCCGACGTGACGGTGGCGTCGTCACCTCCGGGGAGTCGGACGCGGTGCGCGGCGGCCGCGCGGCCCGAGGTGCGGGCCCTCACCCGGGCCGCACGGGCGGGGCCGCCCACGTCCCGCTAGACCCGAACTGCGCCGACCACGAGGTCGTCGGTCTGGTTGACGACGCCGGCTCCGCGCTGCACGTGCGGGACGCGCCGATCGAGCGGGCGACGGCGCGTGGCGTGTGACGAGACCCTGGCCGCCTCGGGGTCGTGCCCGAGGGGTTCGACGACGAGGCCGGCGGCGCGGCTCCGCCCGCGGGTTCCGTTGACCCCGGGGACGGCGAGCGCCAAGGGCGCGGTGCCGCCTCGGGGGACCTGACGTTCAGCCGCGCGACACCCCACCGTTCGGGGAGTTCTCTCGGGCGACGGGGCGGCGCACGCGCTGTCGCTCGCGCGTCCACGGGCCCGTGGGGGCGGTCGTTGATGCCCCGGACGGGTCGGTTGGTGATACGCGTGCCCGACGACGGCCCGGCGGGACCTCGCGGGGCGCCGCGGTCGCACCGGCCAGGGCGTGTCCGACGCCCAGGGGGACGGATCCGGTGGCGTCTAACATGCCACTGTGGTCGAACGCCCTGGCCTCGAGGGCCACGGGACGGGCCCGACGACCGTCGCGGTCACCGTCAACGGTGAGCGCCGCGTGGCGGACGCCGCGGTGCCCCTCCTGGTCGCGCTGCGTCGTGACTGGGGACTGACCGGGGCGAAGCCCGGCTGCGGCGAGGGAGCCTGCGGCGCGTGCTCGGTCCTCGTCGAGGGGCGGCCGACGGCCTCGTGCCAGGCGCGCGTGGGCGACGTGGCCGGCCGTGAGGTGCTCACCATCGAGGGGCTGGGCCACGGGGCGCTGCACCCGGTCCAGTCGGCCTTCGCGGAGCTCGGGGCGGTCCAGTGCGGCTACTGCACCCCGGCCATGGTGCTGGCGGTGGTGGCCCTGCTCGAGCGCGAGGCGGACCCCGATGACACGGCGATCGATGAGGCCCTCGAGCCCCACGTCTGCCGCTGCGGGGAGTACCCGGCGATCCGCCGGGCGGTCCACCGGGCCGTCGAGATCGCCCGGGGCGCTCCGCCCGTCCCGCCCGCGGACCCGGCCGGCGAGCGCTGGGCGCTGCCGGGCTGGGACCGCCCCTCGGCGCGCCCGGAGATGCCCTGGGACCTCAGCGACCCCGAGCGCGCCGACTGGTTCGACGTGCTCGGCGACGGCCTGGTGGTCGTGCTGCCTCCGCCGCCGCCCGACCCGTCGGCGTGGACGACCGGGGTCGGCGCGTGGCTGCACCTCGACGCCCGCGGACGGGTCACGGCCTTCACCGGCAAGGTCGACGTGGGGCAAGACAACACCACGGCGCTGCGGCTGCTGGTGGCCGAGGAGCTGGGCGTCGACGTCGACCACGTGAGCCTCGCCATGGGCGACACCGACGTGTGCCCCTTCGACCGAGGCACCTTCGGCAGCCGCTCGATGCCCGACGCGGGCCAGGCGTTGCGCCGCGTTGCGGCCTTCGCGGCCCGCTGCCGTCGGCCGGACCCGGGTGAGCGGCGCGTGGAGGTCGCTCGGGGCGGCGTCGAGCTCAGCGATCCGCGCCGCTGGCGCCAGGCCGGGCGCCCGCGGGTGCCCGACGGGGTGCTCGGTCGGGTCACCGGGGCCCAGCGCTTCGTCACCGACCTGCAGGGCGCGGGGCTGCGCCACGGCGCGGTCCTACGCCCGCCGGCGCTCGGGGCCCGGCTTGTCTCCTACGACGAGGGGGCCCTCGGGGGGCGCGACGACGTCACCCTCGTGACCGGGTCGGGCCTGGTGGGGGTCGTCGCCGACGACGCCGCGGTCGCGCGCGCCGCCCTCGGCGAGTTGGCGGCCCGCTGGACGGTGCCCGAGTGGCCGTCGGCCGACGGGCTCGAGGCCTACCTGCGTACCCACCCCGTCACCGAGGGACAGGGTTGGGAGGGGCCCTGGCGCGAGGAGCGCGGCGCGCCCGACGACGCCCTGGCGGCCGCCCCCGTGCGCCTGGCGGCGACCTACACGACGGCCTACATCGCCCACGCGCCCCTCGAGTGCCGGGCCGCGCTCGCGCGCTGGGACGGCGGGCGCGTGACGGTCTGGGTCGGCACGCAGACGCCCTTCCCGGTGCGCGCCCAGGTCGCGGCCGGCCTGGGCGTGGCCGAGCGGGACGTCCGCGTCGTCGTCCCGCCGACGGGCGGTGGCTTCGGCGGCAAGCACGCCGGCGCCGTGGCGCTGGAGGCGGCGGTGATGGCGCGCGCGGTGGGCGGCCCGGTCAAGGTGACGTGGTCGCGCCACGAGGAGTTCGTCGCCGCGACGCTGCGGCCGGCCGCCGTCGTCGACGTGGAGTGCGGCGCGACGAGTGCGGGCGAGCTCGTGGCCTGGACACTGCGCAACCTGCACTCGGGCACGGCCGGGATCGCGACGCCGTACAGGGTGGCGAACGAGCGCCTCGAGTACCAGCCGGCGGCCGGACCCTTCGTCACCGGTCCCTACCGGGCGCTCGCGGCCACCGCGAACGCCTTCGCGCGCGAGTCCCACCTCGACGAGCTGGCCGCGCGCCTGGGGCTCGACCCGGTGGCGCTGCGCCGATCGATCCTCGACGACGAGCGCCTCGTCGCCGTGCTCGACGCCGCGGCGCGACGCTTCGGGTGGGCCGAGGGCGCGCGCGGGGTCGGCCAGGGCGTGGCCGTCGGGCTGGAGAAGGGCGGACGGGTGGCGACCCTGGCCCAGGTCGAGGGCGACGCGAGCCGTTGGCGCGTGTCCCGGCTGGTCACCGCGTACGAGTGCGGCGCGCTCGTCAACCCGGCCACGGTGGCGGCCCAGGTCGAGGGCGCGGCCGTGATGGCCCTGGGCGGGGCGCTCTTCGAGCGGATCGAGTTCCGCGACGGCGTCGTGACCAACGGCTCCTTCTCCGCGTACCGGGTGCCCCGTTTCAGTGACGTGCCGCCGATCGAGGTGGTGCTCCTCGACCGGCCAGACCTGCCCTCGGCCGGCGCCGGCGAGACCCCCTTGATCGCCGTGGCCCCGGCGGTGGCGAACGCGCTCTTCGACCTCACCGGCGAGCGCCGCCGCGCGCTGCCGCTCCTCTAGAGACTCCGCGAGGCGCTCGAGGTCGGCCGGGGCGTCGACGCGGTCGGGTGCGCCCTCGACGGCAACCTCGACGCGGTCGGGCCGAACGACCTCGGGTGCCCGAGGCCTCGTGTGGCCGGTCGAGGGGGGTCGGACCCCGCGGGCCGGTGCGGGGACCGAGTGGGAGTATCGGGGGGTGAACGGTTTCGCCTGGGCCACGCTCGACCAGCTGCGCTCGCGCACGAGCCTGAAGTGGCGCCGCTACGGCGAGGCGGTCCTTCCGCTCTGGGTGGCCGAGATGGACGCGCTTCTGGCCCCGGTCGTGCGCGAGGCCCTCGAGGACGTCCTCGCCCGCGGCGACACCGGCTACCCGTGGGGCGCCGGCTACGCCGAGGCGTACCGGGGGTTCGCGCGCGAGCGCTGGGGCTGGGACGTGGCCGGCCCCCCCGCGGTGGCGCTCGTGCCCGACGTGATGCACGGCGTCGCCGAGGCGTTGGCTCTGCTCGGTGGCCCGGGCGACCCGGTGGTGGTCACCCCGCCCGTCTACCCCCCCTTCTTCGCGGTGGCCGCGCGCGCGGGGCGGCCGGTCGTGGAGGCGCCGCTCGACCCGCGGGGACGGCTGGACCCCGGGTCCCTCGCGTCGGCCCTCGCGCGCGCCGCCGCAGCGAGCCCGCGGGCGACCCTCCTGCTCTCGAACCCCCACAACCCCACCGGCACCGTCCCGACCGGCGACGAGCTCACCCGGGTCGCGGCCCTCGCCCGGGCCCACGGGGTCGCCGTCATCTCCGACGAGATCCACTCCCCGCTCGTCCTCGCGGGGGCGCGCTTCACCCCCTACCTGTCGCTCGAGGGCACCGAGGACGCCCTCGCCGTCGTGTCGGCGTCGAAGGGGTGGAACCTGGCCGGTCTGAAGGCGGCCCTGCTGATCGCCGGGCCCGCGCGCGTCCCGGACCTCGCCCGGATCCCCGAGAGCGTGGCCCACGGCGCGGGGCACGTGGCCGCTATCGCCCACGGGGCGGCCTTCGCGGCGGGCGGGCCGTGGCTCGACGAGCTGCTCGGCGCGCTCGAGGAGAACCGCCGGCTGCTCGGCGCGTTCGTGGGCGAGCGCCTCCCCGGGGTCAACTACCGCGCGCCCCAGGGCACCTACCTCGCGTGGCTCGACTGCGCGGGGCTCGGGCTCGCCGACCCGGCGGGCTTCTTCCTCGAGGCCGCCGGCGTGGCGCTCAGCCCGGGCGCGGACTTCGGGACCGGCGGCTCGGGGGCGGTGCGGCTCAACTTCGCGACCTCCCCGGCGATCCTCATCGAGGCGCTCGAGCGGATGGCCGGGGCCCTCGCGCGCCGACGCTGAGCCTCAGTGGCTCGGCGTCGGGGCCGGGCGCGCCTCGCGGGCGCCCGTGGGGAGCGTGGCCTCGACGACGGTGCCGATCCCGGGCGTGGAGCGCAGGACGACGGCCCCGCCGAGCAGCCGCGCGCGCTCGCGCATCCCCACCACGCCGAGCGACGAGCCGCCCGCGGCGGGCACGGCGTGGGGGTCGAAGCCCCGGCCGTCGTCCACCACCCGCAGGTGCAGGTCGTCCTCGCCGAAGTCGAGGACGACGTCCACGTGGTGGGCGCCGGCGTGGTGCTGGGCGTTGCGTAGCGACTCCTGGACGATCCGGAACGCGCCCAGCTCGACCTCGGGAGCGAGCCGCGTCGGGCCGCCGTGCACCGCGAGGCTGATGGCGGCCTCGCCCTGGTCGTCGAACTCGGCCACGAGGCTCGAGAGGGCCGGCACCAGGCCGAGCTGGTCGAGCGCGGGTGGGCGCAGGTCGCGCGCGAGCGATCGCAGGCGGGTCGCCGCTTCCAGGGCCTGGTTGCGCGTGCGCTCGAGCTCGCCGGCCATCTTCTCGGTGACGCCCTCGTGGTGGGCGAGTAGCTCGAGGCGGCGCGCGAGGTGCAAGAAGAGCTGGAGGGGCTCGTCGTGGAGCTCGCGGGCGAGCCGGCGGCGCTGGTCCTCCTCGAGGTCGACGATCTGGCGGGCGAAGAGCCGGGCGCGACGCTCCTCGCTGCGCTCCTCGGTCACGTCCTCGAAGCTGAGCTGCTGGCGGCGCTCGTCGCTGTCGAAGGGCATGTCGACGAGGTCCAGGCGGTAGTCGTGACCATTGGCCAGGGTGAGGACCCGGCCCGACAGGCTCGCTATGTCGAGGTCGGGACCGAGGACGCGCGTGAGGGGCTGGCCGGTGAGCGGCCCGAAGAGAGCCGTCGCGGCCGGGTTGGCGTCACTCACGCGCTCGTCCTCGTCGAGCACGACGATGGGCGAGCGGGTCGACTCGAAGAGCCGGTGGTAGCCGGCCTCGACCGCGAGGGCGCGCGCGTTGGCCGAGTCGATCCGGGCCTGGGTCGTGCGCTCGGTCTCGACCCGGCGGCCGAAGACGACCGCGACCACGACGATGACCGCGAAGTTGAGCAGGTCGTCGCCCACGTGGCCCTCGTCGTGGGGCAACAGGAGGTCGGGCAGCCAGAGGATCAGCGTCCAGGCCGTGGTGCCGAGCGAGCCCGGGAGGCCGTAGCGCAGGGCGGCGTAGCCGATCGGCACGACCAGGATGGCGACCGGCAGCCCCGACGGGAGCACGCCGCTGGCCAGCCCGGGGTGGACGTCGAGGAGGTAGTGCAGCGCGACGATCACGAGGACCGTCCCCTGGATGATCCAGAACGGCCCGTCGGCGATGGGCGGGCGCACCAGCCGCTCGCCGAGCCCGCGGGGGCGTGGGGTGTCGGGAGGGTCAGTGGGCGGGGTCATGGCCCGAGGGGCTCACGAGGCGGTGGCGGATGGCGTGGGCGACGGCCTCGGTGCGCGAGGCGACGCCTAGCTTGGCGAGGATGTTCGAGACGTAGCCCTCGACGGTGCGGGTCCCCAGGGCCATCTCGGTGGCGATCTGCTTGTTGGAGCGGCCCTGGGCGAGCAACTGCAGCACGCTGGTCTCGCGTGGGGTGAGCCCGCTCACCGCGGTCGGGGCCGTCTCGCGGCGGCGCACGAGCCGTTGGGAGACCTGGCGGTCGAGCACGAAGACTCCGTCGTGGACGGCGCGCACGGCGTCGATCAGCTCCTTAGCCGAGGCGGTCTTGAGCAGATACCCGGCGACGCCCACCTCGAGCGCCTCGGCCACGTAGGCGTAGTCGTCGTAGGCACTGAGCACGAGGACCTTGGTCGAGGGGAACTGGGCCAGCAGGGCGCGTGAGAGCTCCAGCCCGCTCATCGCGGGCAGGTTCACGTCGACCAGGGCCACGTCGGGCGAGAGGGCGGCCACCGCCTCGAGGGCCTCCTCGCCCGAGCCGGCCATGCCGACCACGACGACGGAGTCGTCCTGGGAGAGGAGCTCTCGCGTCCCCTCGCGCACCAGGGCGTGGTCGTCGACGATGAGGACCCGGATGGGATCGGTCCCCGACCGGTCCGTCTCGACCTCGGCGGCGTCCACGCTCACCTCCCCACTGTGGCACACCCTACGGGTACGTGTACGTAGTTCTACGGTACCCACCCGACTCCGAGCCCGCCGGCCGATCCCGGCCGGCCCGTGGGGGGCCGAAAACGGCTGCATTCCTGGGTCATGGGACTTTGGTCCCTTTTTGGCCCCGGTGGTTGAGAGGGACCCGGCCCGCGTGGTACTACGTACCTAGGCAAGTGGAATCACGTAGATACGGACGTGACCACCAGTTGGAAGGGGCGCGATGGCACTTCTCACCGAGGAACACTCCAGGTCGGGCTTCCCGGGCAGCCACCAGGTCGACCCGATCCCGGTCGCCATCCGGACCCGGCCGCCGGCCGACCCCGAAACGACGGGCCGCTTCGCCGCCACCGACCCGCCCCGGGGCCTCGACGTGGCGCGCCTGAAGAGGGTGGGCGGGATCCTGCGCGACCGCCGCCTGCAGTTCTTCCTCATCCTGCCCAACCAGATCATCTTCTGGCTCGTCATCGCGATCGGGATCGTGGGCACCGTGGTGCCCGGGCTCAACTTCGCCACCGCCATCACCTGGTACCTGTGGTTCGCCCTCGTCTTCGTGATGATGGTCGCGGTCGGTCGGGCCTGGTGCGCGATGTGCCCCTTCGGCGGCTTCGGCGAGTGGATCCAGCGCCGCAGCTTCTTCAAGCGCACCACCAAGAGCCTGGGCCTCGGGATCAAGATGCCCGAGCGGTTCGCCCAGTACGGCTTCTTGCTCTCGGTCGGCGCGTTCCTGGTGCTCACCTGGATCGAGGAGTACTTCAACATCGCCGGGCCGGGCAACCCGATGGCCACGAGCTTCATGGTCCTCGGCATCGTCGGCACGGCGGTCGTCTTCTTCCTCACCTTCGAGCGGCGCACGTTCTGCCGCTACGTCTGCCCGCTCTCGGCACTCATCGGCACGGTCGGCTCGATGGGCTCGGTGGCGGGGTTCCGCACCCGGGACCGGTCGGTGTGCCTCAGCTGTGCGACCAAGGACTGCATGCGCGGCGACGCCGAGGGGTACGGCTGCCCGTGGTACACCTGGCCGGGCAGCGCCGACTCCAACGCGGCCTGCGGGCTGTGCACCGAGTGCTACAAGGCCTGCCCCTCGGACAACATCGGCCTCTACCTCCAGCCGCCGCTCACCTCGGTGGTCGCGCCCAGCCGTCGCCGGGCCGACGTGGCCTGGTCGGTGGCGCTGCTCTTCGGCCTCGTGCTCTTCCAGCAGGTGAACGCGCTCTCGGCCGTCGTCAGCCTCGACAACTGGCTCAACGCCCACCTCCACTTCCCCCAGTACCCCAACCCCGTCGACTACGTCGGGATCATCGCCGCGGTGGCGCTCGTGCTCGCGCTCGTCGGACGTCTCTTCAGCGCGGCCTTCGCCCGGCCCGACTTCGTCCCGGCGCCCGGGGGCACCGCCTTCGTCGAGCGCACCAGCCGCTTCCGCAGCTTCTTCGCGCCCCTCATGTACGGGATCATCCCGGTGGTGGGCGCCGACTACTTCGCCCGCCAGCTGCCGAAGTTCCTGCGCTACGTCCCGCGCGTGCCGGTCTCCATCGGCCACCTGTTCGGGGTGGGCTCGACCTCGTCGCACCTCTACCACGCCTCGCTCATCGCCTCGAACACCGGGATCATCGCCGTCCAGGACCTGGTGGTCGCCCTGGGCACCGCGGCGGCGATGTGGGCGAGCTGGCGCATCGCCGGACGCGACCTCGCGCCACTGAGCCGCCGGCCCCTCGCCGTGCGCGTCGCGGCGACGACCCTGGCCGGCGTGCTGGGCGTCGTGGTCGCCGTGCTGTACGTGTTCATGAACGCTGCGAACTAGGAGTCGAGATGACCATCATCGAGAGCGAGCGCACCGAGACCGGGCGCCACGTCACCGTCCTCGTCGACCGCTGCGCGGGGTGCCAGGAGTGCGTGATCCGCTGCCCGGCCGGCGCCCTGTCCATGGAGCCCGCGAGCTGGACGGCCCAGGCCAACGACGCCGCGTGCGTGGGCTGTCGCCAGTGCGAGCGCACCTGCCCGTTCAGCGCCATCGTGGTCGAGGGGCCGCTCGCGCTAGCCACGCGGGTCGACCCGCCGCTGCGCCACCCGGTCGAGCTCCACGCCAACGTCACCGAGACGCGTCAGGGCTACGCCAGCTGGGACGAGGCGATCGCCGAGGCCAACCGGTGCCTGGCCTGTCCCGACCCCACCTGCGTGCGGGGCTGCCCGGCCCACAACGACATCCCCGCCTTCGTCGCGGCCGTGCGGGCCCACGACCTCGAGGGCGCCCACGCCATCCTGCGGCGCACGACGGTCCTGCCCGACGTGTGCTCGCGGGTCTGCAACCAGGCCGCCCAGTGCGAGGGCTCGTGCACCTGGTCGTTGGCCGGCGGCGAGCCGGTCGCCATCGGCCGGCTCGAGCGCTTCATCGCCGACCAGGCGGCCGTCCCGGCGCCGGTCGTCGCCGAGCCGGCCGCGACGGCCCTGTCGGTCGGCATCGTCGGCTCGGGTCCGGCCGCCATCGGCGCCGCCTACGAGCTGCTCGCCGGCGGCGCGCGGGTGACCGTCTACGAGCGCGACGACCGGCCCGGGGGGCTGCTGGTGTGGGGCATCCCGGACTTCACCCTGCCCGACGACGTCGCCCGCCGACCGTGGGACGACCTGGTCGCGGCGGGGGTCGACCTGCGCCTGGCGACGAGCGTCGAGCCCGGCGACATCGACCAGCTCCTCGAGGCCCACGACGCCCTGGTCATGGCCCACGGCGCCGGCCAGGCGATGCGCCTCTCGGTGCCCGGCGCGGACCTCGACGGGGTGGGCACCGCCACGGCGTTCCTCCAGGGGGCCAAGGCCGCCCTGGACCCGGGTGGGGACCCCGAGGCGTTCCGCGCGTCACTCGGCATCGCGCCGGAACGGGGACGGCGGGTCCTCGTGCTCGGCGCCGGCAACACCGCGATGGACGTCGCCCGCCTGGCCCGGCGCCTCGGCCTCGAGGCGACGTGCGTCGACTGGCTGGACGAGCGCTTCGCCCTCGCCCGCCCCGACGAGCTGGCCGAGGCTCGCTCCGAGGGGGTCGACGTGCGCTTCTCGCGCACGCTCACCAGCCTGGAGGGCTTCGACGGCCGGGTCGTGCGCGCCGTCTTGTCCCACACGACCCAGCGGGACCGTGCGAGCACGCCGGTGGTGTCGCCCGACTCCCTCGACGTCCTGGCGGTCGACCTCGTGGTGATGGCCATGGGGTACCGCATCGACGAGGGGCTGCGCGCTCGCGTGCCCCAGACGCCGATCGCCAAGCGCCACCGGGGCTTCGCTCCGGGACGCTGGCGCGCCAGCGGGATCCTCGCCAACCCCGCGAGCCCGGCGTGCTTCGCCCAGCCCGTCGGCGCCCTCGCGCTCGACCGTGAGGTCGGCCTCTGGGAGGCGGCGATGCCCCGCCGCGAGCGGCTCTGGGCGGCGGGCGACGCGCTCACCGGCCCGTCGACCGTCGTCGAGGCGATGGCCCAGGGCCGTCGGGCGGCCCGCTCCGTCCTCGACGCGCGCCCCACCCGCGGGGGACGCGCGCGCGACCCCGAGGCCCCGGCGCCCCGGGTCCTCGTCGCCTACGCCAGCGCGAGCGGGACGACGGCGCGCCTGGCCGAGGTGGTCGGCGACGAGCTGCGTCGCTCCGGCGCGACGGTGTCGGTGCTGCCGGTCGAGCGGGTCGACGCCCTCGCGGTGGCCCAGGCCGACGCCCTGGTGCTCGGTACCTGGGTGGAGGGGCTCGTCGTGGCGCGGGTGCGCGCGGCGAGCGCTATGCGCGAGTTCGTCGACGGACTCCCGTGGCTCGGGGGTCGACCCGTCGCGCTCTTCTGCACCTACGGGGTAAACCCTCGGTCGGCCCCGGCGGAGCTGGCCCACCAGGTCGAGGCGCGCGGCGGCTCGGTGGTGGCGAGTGCGGCCTTCTCCAAGGCCGACCGCGCCGAGGACGCCCGAATCCGCCCCACCAAGCCCGAGGCCTTCGCCCGCCGGGTGGCCGCGGAGGTCCTCGCGCCGAGGGCGCGGCCGGCCGTGGTCTAGACGGTCTCGCCGGTCGAGGCCAGCACCTCGTCGAGGACCCGCTCGAGGTCGGCGCGACGGCGCCGGTCCTCGCGCGCGAGCCGACCGACGGCGAGGGCCGATGCCGCCCCCGCGACGAAGAGCGCGGCGAGGGCGACCAGCGACGCCGCGGCCGCCGCCGCGACGAACAGCCCGAGGACAATCACGTCCCCATGGTGGCGCAGCGCGCGCGCGCCGGGAACCCCGATTATGCGGCCCCGACCCCCGATTTCCACGCACCCGGAGTCCGCGCACCGGCCCCGACACCCGGGCGCCCCGCGGACCACGAGGTCACGTGGCCGTGCGCGCGGACGAGCCCCTTTCGCGCGGCGCCACGGTCCCGGAGCCACTGAGCGGGGGAGCCGGCGCTAGGGCTGTCCGGACGTCCCCGGCACCCAGCCGCGGACGCTGAGGCTCGCCACGAGGGTGCAGACCCGCAGCGTCACCCGAGTCACTAGGTGCACCCCGGGAAGCGATACCGAGAGCGCGCGGGCGCTCGTCGGGGCGCAGCTCGAGGCCGGGTAGTTCCCCACGTCGCCCACGCCGAGCGCCGTGGCCACCGTGGCCCCCGGGGCCAGGGCGATCGTCGTGGCGTAGTCGGACAGGCTCAGCCGGCGCGCGGCGGGCCCGACCGGTGCCCCCCCGACGTTGCCCAGCGCGTGCACGACCGGGATGCCCGAGAGGGCGCACGCGACGCGCGCGGTGTTGCGCAGGCGCAGCGGGTAGTACGAGGTGCCGGCCGCCCCGTTCGGCGGCCCGAGCGAGAGGGCCAGCTGGCCGGTCGCACAGCGCGCCGGTGTCACGCGGGTCTCGACGACGCTGGTCCACGCGGTCGTGCCGCCAACGCAGACCGCCACCACCCGCGGGAGGGCGACGTCGAGCGAGGGCCCCCGCCCGGCGACCGTGACCCGCACGCGCGTCGCGCTGCGGGTGGTGCAGTTCACCCCCGACATCGTCGTCACCCGTGCGACGACCGTGAAGCCGTAGGGCAGCGCCACCCAGTGCGTGGTCGTCGGGCGGGGCAGCGCGTAGACGACCGGGCCGATGGTCGCCCCGTGGGCATCGATGAACTGGTAGCCCGTCGGCACGGCCCACCGGCACGACGGGACCTCCCGCGAGGTCAGCACGACCCGGGCCGTGGTGCCGCCGGGCCGGCTGGAGAGTGCCGCCACGGCGCTCACGTGCTCGGGCAGGCACGCGGGGAGCGCCACCGCGGCCGTGGCGGGCGATGGAACGGTCCCGAAGCCCCCGAAAAGGGCGAGGGCCACCAGCGCCGTCGCCGCGCGCCGCGGCGAGCGCCGATCGGTGAGACGAGGGCTCACGATCCACCTCCCAGCGCGAACCTAGTCAGGGACCGGACGGGGCGAAGGGGACCATGGTCTCGACCGCTCCCCTCGGACACCCCGGGGTCGGGAGCGTCCCGCTTGCGCCGCGCGGCGCGAGCGGGCAGGATTCCCCCACCACGACCACGAGGGGGACCGATGAGCCGGGTCAGCACCTATCTGAACTTCCCGGGCACCGCGGAGGAGGCGCTCACCTTCTACAAGGACCTCTTCGGGACGGGGTTCGTCGGGCCCATCGTGCGCTTCTCCGACATGCCCGGGCTCGAGGTGGCCGAGTCGGAGAGATCGCTCGTCATGCACGCCGAGGTCGAGATCGTCTCCGGACACCTGCTCATGGCGACCGACATGCTCGCCTCACTCGGTCACGAGTGCCGCGTGGGTAACAACACGACCATCTCGCTCGAGGTGGACTCCCGCGAGGAGGTGGACCGGCTCTATCGGGCTCTCAGCGAGAGCTCGACCGAGTTCCAGGCGCCCGAGGTGATGGGCTGGGGCCAGTACTGGTCCACCTGCCTCGATCGCTACGGCGTGCGCTGGATGATTGCCTCGGACTGAGCCGCGGCCGCTCGGGTCTCGTCAAGCGCGGCGAGGAAGTCGCGCACGAGGGCCGCGAGCCTCCCAGGCCGGTCGAACGGCACGCCGTGGCCCGCTCCGGCGACCACCTCGACGCGCGTCTCGGGGCGGACCCGGCGGATCTCGTCGAGGACGGCCGCCTCGACGACGGACTCGTCCTCGCCCACCACGACCAGCGACGGCACACCGAGGGCGCTCACGAGCTCGTGGTGGTCGGGGGCGGGCGGGACGAGGACGTCGAAGGCGACCGGCCGGGTCGCGCGCCGGGCGCGCCAGAGCAGTCGGGCGAGCTCCTCGGTGCGCCTCGAGTGGCGCGCTCGCAGGTCGGCGATCCCCTCGTCGTCGGTGAGCCGTAGCGACGCCGCGTGTCGGGCCGCGGCGTCGCCCTCGTGCACCTCGCGCTGACGGGCCGGGGTGAGGAAGGTCGGGTCGACGAGGACGACGCCCGAGGGGGCCACCCGGGCCCGACGGGCGACGAGGGCGACCGTCACGCCCCCCATCGAGTGGCCGACGAGCACCGGGGAGGCCAGGGTGAGGGCGCGCACGAGGGCCTCGACGTCGCGAGCGTGGCGTCGTAGCGGTGGCCGCGCCCCTGGGCCGAGGAGAGGCCGTGACCGCGGGCGTCGGGTGCCACGACCTCGGCCACCCCGACGAGCCCCCGGGCGAAGGGACCCCAGGTGGCGCCGTCACCGGCCAGTCCGTGCAGGAGGACGACCGGGCGTCCCGCCCGGGCGCGGCGCAGGTGGATCACCCCGTCCTAGGTGGCGCCCGCGCCGCTCGTCCCGTCGTCCAACGGGTCGCCTCCACTCCTCGGGGTGAGAGTCGTCTTGGCCCTTCGGCGCCGGGCGATGCGGTCCCGTCGCCTCGGTGGGTCCGGTCCGCCTGGTAGGACTGTCGGGCCACCCCCCAAGGAGGAGCGATGCCCGACCTCTTCGAGCCCGTCTCGTTCGCCCACGGCCCCACGGCCCCCAACCGCGTGATGCTCTCGCCGCTCACCAACCAGCAGAGCCACGTCGACGGGACGCTGAGCGACGAGGAGTTCCGGTGGCTGGTGATGCGCGCCGAGGGCGGTTTCGGGATGACCACGACCTGCGCGTCCCACGTGCTCGAGAGCGGCCAGGGGTTCCCCGGCCAGCTCGGCTGCTTCTCCGACGACCACCTGCCCGGCCTCACCCGCCTCGCCGCGGCGATCAAGGCGAGGGGATCGCTCGCCCTCGTCCAGCTCCACCACGCGGGGCTGCGCTCACCGGTCGAGCTGATCGGCCACTCCCCGGTCGCCCCCTTCGACGACGCCGAGACCGGTGCTCGGGCCCTCTCGACCGCCGAGGTCGAGGGCGTGGTCGAGGCCTTCGCGGCCGCGGCCCGGCGCTGTCAGCGCGCCGGCTTCGACGGCGTCGAGGTCCACGGTGCCCACGGCTACCTGCTGTGTCAGTTCCTCGACGCCGAGCGCAACCGCCGCGACGACCGCTACGGCGGAACGCCGGAGAACCGCTCGCGGATCTTCTTCGAGGTCGTCGAGGCGGTGCGCGGGCGCTGCGGGGAGGACTTCCTCCTCGCGGTGCGCCTCTCGCCCGAGCGCTTCGGGGTCTCGACGGCCGAGGTCGTCGAGCTCTACCGGCGACTGGTGGCGACCGGCCAGGTGGACCTAATCGACCTCTCCCTCTGGGACGTCTTCAAAGAGGCGATCGACCCGGACTTCGAGGGTCGGCGCCTCGTCGACCTCTTCACCGCGCTCGACCGGGGGACGACCCGCCTCGGCGCGGCCGGCAAGCTCTACGCGGGGGCCGACCTGCGCGCCGCCCTCGAGGCGGGTCTCGACCTCGTCGTGCTGGGGCGCGCGGCGATCACCAACCACGACTTCCCCCGGCTGGTCCAGGCCGACCCCGACGCCAGGATGCGCCCCCTGCCGGTGAGCGTCGAGACGCTCCACGACGAGGGCCTCTCGGACCGTTTCGTCGACTACATGCGCGGCTGGCGGGGCTTCGTGGCGGAGTAGGGGGCTCGGATCGGGCCCGCCTCCCGGCGCCCCGTGGTGGGCGAGGCGGGACTTGAACCCGCACGTCCTTTCGGACACAGGCACCTGAAGCCTGCGCGTCTGCCAATTTCGCCACTCGCCCGTGGACCCAGAGACAATAGTGCACGTCCGGATCGACCCCTCCCTGGCCGGAGTTCCGGCCCCCCGGACCGGTAAAGTCGAGGGGACTATGCCCCTGCGGAAGGTCGAGAACCGCCTCGAGCGGGCCTTCGAGAAGACGTTCTCGCGCCCCTTCAAGAACGCCCTGCAACCGATCGAGATCGCCTCGCGCATCGTGCGCGAGGTCGATCTGGCCCGGCGCCTGTCGACCCAGGGGGAGATCTCGGCCAACGTGGTCACGGTCTGGCTCGGCCCGGACGACGCCGAGCGGTTCGAGGGGTTCCAGAAGGCCCTGGTGGCCGAGCTCGAAGAGACCGTCCGCCAGCACGCCCTCGCGGAGGGGTACGCCTTCGTCGGCCCGGTGCGCGTCGAGGTCTACGTCGACGACGACCTGAAGCTCGGCGAGCTCGAGGTGCGCTGCGAGTTCGAGGCCGGGGCGAGCCAGCCGCGCCTGGTGGCGAGCGACGGCCGCTCCTTCGCCATCGGCGACTTGCCCCTGGTCATCGGGCGTTCCCCGGACGTCGAGGTCGTGGTGAACGACCCGAACGTCAGCCGCCAGCACGCCGAGGTCTGGCGGACCGCCGAGGGGGTCGCGATCCGCGACCTCCAGTCCACCAACGGGACCTACGTCAACGGCCACCGCATCTCCGCGGTGTCGCTGTCGCCCCGTGACGAGGTGGTGGTGGGGACGGTCCGCTTCCGGATCGAGCTGGCTTGACGAACCTCCTCGCGACGACGAACTACGCCGCGATCGTCCGTCCCCTGCAGGTCCTGGTCATCGTGGTGGCCGTCTTGTTCCTGCTGCGCGTGCTGCGGGTGGCCCAGGTCCAGGCCCGCCCGACCGAGGACCAGGGGGGGCGGCGTCGCCGGTGGCGCGGGGGGCTCGCCCTCGAGATCCTCGAGCCCGAAGAGCGCAGCGGTGAGCGGGTGGACGTCGAGGGGGCCCTACTGATCGGCCGCAGCCCCGACTGCGACCTCAGCGTGCTCGACACCTACATCTCCTCTCGCCACGCCCGGGTCACCAACGACGACGGCGACCTCTCCATCGAGGACCTGGGCTCGACCAACGGCACCTACGTGAACGAGGAGCTCGTGCGGGGGCGGGTGCACCTCGCCAAGGGCGACATCGTCCAGGTCGGCGGCGTGCTACTCGAGGTCGTTCGTTGACCCGGTGGCGGTACGCCGCGGCGACCGACATCGGATTGGTGCGCCAGACCAACCAGGACGCCGTCTACGTCGACGGGGCGCTCGCCGTGGTGGCCGACGGGATGGGCGGTCACGCGGCCGGCGAGGTCGCGGCCCAGATCGCCGTGGAGACGGTGCGCGAGGGCTACTACGCCGACGAGTCGGTCGGGGGCCTGGTCGCGGCGGTCGAGCGGGCGAACGCCGCCATCGTGGCGGACGCCCGGGAGAACCCGGAGCGCTTCGGCATGGGCACGACGCTCCTCGCGGTCGCGATCACCTACGACTTCGCCGGCGCCTCGTCGCCGACGCTCGTGCACGTGGGCGACTCGCGCGGCTACCAGCTGCGCGACGGGGCGCTGCGCCAGCTCACCGAGGACCACAGCGTCGCCGAGGAGTGGGTGCGCCTGGGCCGGCTCACCCCCGAGGAGGCGGCGGTCCACCCCCGCCGCCACCAGTTGACCCGGGGGGTGGGCGTCGAAGAGGCGGTCGCGGTCGACGTCCTGTCGATCGACGCGATGGCCGGCGATCGGATCCTCCTGTGCAGCGACGGGCTCTCGAACGAGCTCGTCCCCGACGACCTGGTGCGCCTGGCCGGTGACCCCGTCGACCTCGAGGACGCCGTCGAGGGCCTCGTGGCCGCGGCCCTGGCGGCCGGGGGCCACGACAACATCTCGGTGGTGCTCCTCGAGTTCGACGAGGTCACGCCTCCGGCGTCGCCGATCCACCGCACCGTGACGAGTGCCCCGCCCCCGGCCGAGACGCTGGGGCGCCCGCGGGGCCGATCCCGGCCGCGCCGCTTCACCCTGCGGGTCCTGCTCGGAGTCGTCGCCTTCCTCGCCGTGGCGGCGGGCGTGGTCGCGCTCACCCACTGGTACGCGTACTCCTCCTACTACCTGGCCGACTACCAGGGGGCCGTCGTGATCTACCAGGGCCAGCCCTCGGGCGTCCTCTGGTACCACCCGGTCCTGCTCGAGGCGACGCCCTACTCCATGGGCGAGCTGCGCCCGCTCGACCAGCGCGCCGTGAAGGCGACGATCCCCGAGCCCACCCTTGGGGCCGCCCGGGCCTACGCGAGGAACCTGTACCACGAGTGGCGCCTGGGCGTCACGCCGACGACGACGTCGACGACCTCGACGACGTCGGGCTCGACGACGACCACCACGGGCCGGGGCTAGCCGTGGGGCGCCGACTGAGCCTGCTGGCCGGGGCCATCCTCCTGCTCTTTGCCGTGGTCGTCGGCCAGAGCCTCAACCTGCAGTTCTTCCGCGCCAAGGCCCTCGACGCCTCGCCGCTCAACCCGCGCAACAACACGGTGACCGCGAACCAGGCGCGGGGCGAGATCGTCGCCGCCGACGGCACGATCCTCGCCCAGTCGGTGGCCCAGTCGGGGGGCGTCTACAAGCGGATCTACCCGCTGGGCAGCCTGATGTCGGGCCTCGTGGGCTTCGTCTCGCCCTACTACGGCACCTGGGCGCTCGAGGCCGAGTACAACCGCCAGCTGACCCCCCACGCCCAGCCGGCCCAGAGCCTGGCCCAGCTGCTCGCCCCGACCCAGGCGTCGGACAACCTCGTGCTCACGATCAACGTGGGCCTGGAGCGGGTGATCCAGCACGCCCTGGCCGGCCGCGACGGGGCCGGCGTCGTGATCGACCCCAAGACCGGCGCCGTCCTGGCGATGTACTCGAATCCCACCTACAACCCCGTGCCGCTCACCTCCTCGAGCTACCCCGTGGCGGCCGCCGCCTGGAAGGAGGACACCACCAACAACGTCCACGGGTTCCCGCCGCTCGGTGAGCTCGCGACCCAGCAGACCTTCCCCCCGGGCTCCACGTTCAAGGTCGTGACGACCTCGGCGGTGCTGCTGTCCAAGCCCCAGCTCCTCAACAAGGTCTACCCGCAGAAGACGTTCATCCACCTGCCGAACTCCAACAAGACCCTCTCGAACTACGCCTACGAGCTCTGCGGCGGCACGATCGCCGAGATGCTCCCGCCGTCGTGCGACACCGGCTACGCGCTCGTCGGCCTCGACCTCGGCGGCAACGCCCTGGCCGGCGCGGCCGACGCCTACGGCTTCGACCAGGCGCCCCCCCTGGACCTGCCCGGGGTGGTGGCGAGCAACTTCCCGCCGGCCTCGGCCTTCACCTACGACCAGCCCCAGCTCGCCTACTCCGCGATCGGCCAGCAGAACGTCCGCGAGTCGGCGCTCATGAACGCGATGATCGCCGGCACCGTCGCCAACGGCGGGGTCGAGATGGTGCCCCACCTGATGAAGGAGATCACCGGGCCCAACGGGGCGGTGGTGACCCGCTTCAAGGACCGCGTCTGGAAGACGCCTCTCTCGGCCGCCCAGGCCGGCCAGATCGCCGCGCTCATGGTCAACGTGGCCAAGTTCGGCACGGCCGCCGGGATCTTCCCGGCGGCCGACGACGTCGGCGCGAAGACGGGCACCTCCCAGACGGGCACGGCCGCTCAGAACACCGACGATTGGCTGATCGCCTTCGCCCCGGCGAGCGACCCGACGGTGGCCGCGGCCGTCGTCGTGCCCTACCAGGTGACCTCGGCCACGGGCGCCAGCGTGGCCGGGCCGGTCATCGCCTGCCTGATCGAGGGGGGGCTCGCCGTGCAGGCCGGTCAGCCCGCCGCCTCGAGCGCGTGCCCGGGGTGACGGGCCGGGTGAACAGGGTCACGGCGTAGGCTCGGGGGACACATGGAAACGGTTGAGGACACCCGGCTCTACTCGAACCGCTATCAGGTCACCCACCTGATCGCGCGCGGGGGGATGGCGATGGTGTACCGCGCCCACGACACCCTGTTGAACCGGGCCGTGGCGCTCAAGATCCTCTACCCCGAGCTGAGCTCGGACCCGGCCTTCGTCGAGCGGTTCCGCCGCGAGGCCCAGGCGGCCGCCAACCTGAGCCACCCCAACATCGTCCCGGTCTTCGACTGGGGCGAGGACGAGGGGACCTACTTCATCGTCATGGAGCTCATCGACGGCACCTCGCTCGCCGAGGTGCTGCGCCACACCGGGTCGGTCTCGCCCTCGCGGGCCGCCCAGATCGGCGCCCAGGTCGCCTCGGCCCTCAGCTTCGCCCACCGGGCCGGCATGGTGCACCGTGACGTGAAGCCCGGCAACATCCTCATCACCCGCGAGGGCCAGGTGAAGGTGACCGACTTCGGGATCGCCCAGGCCGTCGCCAGCGAGGACCACCTGGCGGCCGCGGGCTCGGTGATGGGCACGGCGACCTACTTCTCGCCCGAGCAGGCCGAGGGCGTGGCGGTCGACGGGCGCAGCGACGTCTACTCCTTGGGCGTCGTGCTGTTCGAGATGGTCGTCGGGCGCCCCCCGTTCGTGGGCGACACCCCGGTCGACGTCTCGAGCCAGCACGTCCACTCGGTCGTGCCCAGCCCGAGCGAGTTCAACCCCGACGTGCCCCACGACCTCGAGGCCATCATCATGGAGGCCCTCGGCAAGTCCCCGCACCACCGCTACCAGAGCGCCGACGAGCTGCGCGCCGACCTGATCCGCTTCACCGAGGGCGAGCCCGTGCGGGCCGGCTCGGGGGAGGGGACCTACTTCGGCGCCGACGCCACCCGGGCCGTGGCCGTCGTCCCGGCCGGCGAGCGGACCCAGGCCGTGCCGATTATGAGCGGGCCGCGCACCGACGTGCCCCGGCGGCGCTCGACGCGCGGGGGCTGGATCGGCTTTGCCGTCGCGCTCGTCGTCGTGGCCGCGGCGGCGGCCGGCTTCGCCTACTACCAGCACACCCACACCGGGGTCACGACGATGCCCGACCTGCTCGGCCAGAACGTCCAGCAGGCGAAGTCCACCCTCAAGGCCGACGGCTTCAGCGTGGACACGACCTACGCCAAGTCCAAGCAGCCGCGCGACACCGTGATCGGCTCGTTCCCCACGTTCGGCCACAAGGTCGTCAAGGGCCAGGCGGTCACGCTCACCCTCTCGGAGGGCAACACCTCCTCGCCGGTCACCATCCAGAGCTACGTGGGACTCGCGCTCTCCGACGCCGAGGCCGAGATCAACCACGCGAAGCTCGGCTTCAAGATCAACTACACCTCGAACCCGCCGAGCTCGGGCACCGTCATCCCCAACACCGTCCTCGCCCAGAGCCCCCAGCCCGGCACGAACGGCCAGACCGGTGACACGGTGACCCTCACGGTGCTGGCCTCGGGCTCGACCTACCCGATCACCAACGTCACCGGGATGACCGTCGTCAAGGCGACGGCCACCCTCACCAACCAGGGACTGGTCGTCAACGGCGTCCAGGGCCGGACCTGCTCGAACACGGTGAACTCGGGCCTCGTGGTCTCGACCCTGCCGGCCGCCGGCGCCCCGGTGAAGGCCGGCAGCAGCGTGCAGCTCATCCTCTCCGCGGGCTTCTGCCAGGTGGTCGTGCCCAGTGTGGTCGGCGACACCGAGAGCCAGGCGACGAGCGCGCTGACGGCCCAGAACCTCCATGCGAGCTACTCGGTCGACCCGACGACCCCGTGCCCCCTGGGGGCGGTCGAGCCCACGGTCACCACCCAGAGCATCCCGGGCGGCTCCAACGCCACCTACGGCGCGACGGTCGCCCTGCAGGTCTGTGAGATGACGGTCCCCGGGGGCGGGACGACCACCCAGGGCTAGGTAGCATCGCCCTGATGGCCAAGTCCCCCCCGCGCGACCCCCGCAAGGCCGTCGGGCGCTACGTCGACCCGGTGACCCGCGGGCGGGTCACCCGGCGCACCCCGACCTCGGCCCACCACAGCCCGTGGTGGTACGGGTGGGCGATCCTCGACCTGCTGCTCTTCGGGGTGATCGTGATCACGCTCAACTACCTCGACGTGCTGCCCGGGGCGACCTCGTCGTGGTACCTGGCGCTGGGGCTGGTGGCGATGTTCGCCGGCTTCTACCTCGCCACCCGCTTCCGCTAGAGCCGCTCGATCACCGTCGCGTTGGCGAGCCCGCCGCCCTCGCACATGGTGAGCAGCCCCCACCGGCCCGAGGTCCGCTCGAGCTCGTTGAGGAGCGTCGCCATGAGCTTGGCGCCCGAGGCGCCCAGCGGGTGGCCGAGCGCGATGGCCCCGCCGTTCACGTTGACCCGGGCGAGGTCGGCGTGGTGCTCCTTCTGCCAGGCCAGCACGACCGGGGCGAAGGCCTCGTTGATCTCGACGAGGTCGATCTCCTCGAGGCGGAGCTTGGCGCGCTCGAGCACCGTGGCCGTCGCCGGGATCGGGCCGGTCAGCATCGTCACGGGGTCGACGCCGGCCAGGGCGAAGGCGTGGAAGCGGGCGCGCGCCGTGAGGCCGAGCTGCTCGCAGCGCTCCTCGCTCATCACGAGCACCGCCGAGGCGCCGTCGGTGATCTGCGAGGAGTTGCCGGCGGTGATCACGCCGTCCTCTCTGAAGGCCGGCTTGAGCTTGGCGAGCGCCTCCATCGAGGTGTCGGCGCGCACGCCCTCGTCGCGGGCGAGGGTGGCGTCGGTGTCGTGGCCCTCGTCGTCGCGCACGGTGATCGGGACGATCTCGCGCTCGAAGCGGCCCTCGGCGCTCGCCCGGGCCGCCCGGCGGTGGCTCTCGAGGGAGAAGGCGTCGAGGTCCTCGCGCGATAGCCCCCAGCGCTCGGCGATCATCTCGGCCCCGAGCCCCTGGTTGCGCAGGCCCCCGACGGGCTCGTAGCGGGCCTGCACGCGCGGGCCGAAGGGGAAGCCGGCGCCCTGGCCGACCGAGGCGCCCATGGCCACCCGGCTCATGACCTCGACCCCGCCGGCGACCACGACGTCGTAGGCCCCGGCGATCACGCCCTGGGCCGCGAAGTGGAGGGCCTGCTGGGAGGAGCCGCACTGGCGGTCCACCGTGGTGGCCGGGACCGACTCGGGCCAGCCGGCGGCGAGCACGGCGTTGCGCCCGACGTTGAAGGCCTGCTCGCCGACCTGGGAGACGCAGCCCATGATCACGTCCTCGACCAGGGCCGGATCGAGGTCGTTGCGCGCCGCCAGGGCGCGCAGGGCCTCGCTCGCGAGGTCCGCGGCGTGCCAGCCGCGCAGGCTCCCGTTGCGCTTGCCGCCCGGCGTGCGCACCGCGTCGACGATCACCGCTGTGGCCACGGACCACCCCCCTCGGGCCCCACGGGCCCACGGCCCCGAGACTAGACGGGCCTCGGTAGCGTGAGGCCGTGGGCAATCGCGACATGGACCGCTGGCTGGGCGACGGCGGGATGGAGCTCGTGGGTCGCCTGGGGGCCGCCCTCGAGCGCTACGGCGTCGACGGGGAGGACCTCGGCTGGGTCGAGGGCCGCTTCGAGCCGACGGCCCTCGCGGCCAACCCCCACGGCGCGGTCCAGGCCGGGGTGCACGCCGTGGTGCTCGACGCCCTGATGAACTTCGCGATCAACGCGGCATTGCCCGAGGGCGAGCGTACCCAGGGCACGATCGAGATGACGACCGAGCTGCTGCGCCCAGCCGTCGCGGGGGGGACCTACGCGCTGCGCGGCGACGTGGTGCGCCTGGCGCGCCAGGTGGCCCACGCCGAGGCCGTCGTCACCGAGCCGTCGGGCGAGGTCGTCAGTCGGGCCTCGGGGACGTTCCTGCTCGCGCGACGAGGCTGAGTCGCGCGCGCCGGCGCCGGCGGTTGTGGGCGGTGAGGAGGCGCGCGACGCCGAGCGCGATCGCCAGGCTGAACGCGAGGGCGACGGTGCCGTGGCCCCAGCCCCGGCCGCCCACGCTCGCGGGGAAGCCCAGGTAATCGGCGACCGAGGCGCCGAGGGGGCGGGTCAGGACGTAGGCCGACCAGAACGTGGCGACGCGGTTCAGCCCCGCGGCGGCCCCGAGACCGGGCAGGAGGATCGCGAGGGCGAAGAGCGCGATCGAGGCGAGGTAGCCCATGTTGAGGGTGTACGCGGTGAAGTCCCCGAGGGCGGTGCCCAGGGCGAACGTGGCGAGCACCGTCGCCCAGTAGAAGAGCTCGCGCCGGGTGGTCGTGATCGAGTGGATCGAGAGCGTCCCCTCGACCCGCCGCCAGGCGACGAAGACGACCGCGAGCGCCACGGCGAAGCCGACCGAGGTGACGGTGTAGGGGACGTGCAGGGCCACGTGCAGGACGTCGGCGGCCATGGTGCCGAAGACGGCGACCATCGTGACCGTCAGCCAGTAGGTCGTGATGAGGTAGCGGGGCGCGCTCAGCTGCAGCCAGAGGACCGCGAGGAAGGCGACGAGGCCCACGAGGACGACGAGCTCGGGGTTGAAGCGGTGGACGAAGTAGTCCGAGGTCGCCTCGCCCATGGCCGTGGAGAGGAGCTTCAGGGCCCAGAACCAGGCGTCGGGCTCGGGGACCTTGGGCGAGCGGAACGTGCGTCGGAGGTCGAGCGGCACCCCGTCGAGCCTACGGGGTCGCTCGGCCGGGCTCAGTCGCCGGTGTAGTAGGGGGCCGCCGCCGCGAGCGCCCGGTCGAGGCGCGCGAGGCCGTCACGGGCCTCCGCCTCGGTGATCGTGCAGGGCGGCACGACGTGGATCCGGTTGAAGTTGGCGAAGACGAGCATGCGCTCGTCCCGGCACGCGGCCAGGATCGCGCCCATCGCCGGCGAGCTCTGGCCGTAGGGGGCGAGGGGCTCGCGGGTGGCGCGGTCGGCGACGAGCTCGAGGGCGAAGAAGACCCCGAGGCCCCGCACCTCTCCGATCACGCGGTGGCGCTCGGCGAGCGCCTCGAGCCCGGGGCGCAGGACCTCCTCGCCGATGCGCCGGGCGTGCTCGACGATCCCCTCGTCGGCCATGGCCTCGAGGGTGGCGACGGCCGCCGCGCAGGCCAGGGGGTGGCCCGAGTAGGTGAGCCCGCCCGGGTAGACGCGCTCGGCGAAGGTCGCGCTGATCGCCTCGTTGATGACGACGCCGCCCAGCGGGACGTAGCCCGAGTTGACGCCCTTGGCGAAGGTCACGAGGTCGGGGCGGACCCCCTCGCGGTCGTAGGCGAACCACTCGCCGGCCCGGCCGAAGCCGCACATCACCTCGTCGGCGATGTAGACGATCCCGTGGCGGTCGCAGAGCTCGCGCACCCCGGCCAGGAAGCCCGGCGGGGGCACCATGATGCCGGCCGTGCCGGGGATGGTCTCGAGGATGATCGCCGCGATGGTCGAGGGCCCCTCGAACTCGATGGTGCGCTCGAGGTTCGCCAGGGCGCGCTCGCACTCCTCGGCCTCGGTCGTCGCGTTGAAGGCGCTGCGGTAGAGGAAGGGCCCGAAGAAGTGCACGACCGGCGCGGTGCCGTCGTCGTTGGCCCAGCGGCGGGGGTCGCCGGTGAGGGTGATCGAGGTCGCCGTCGCGCCGTGGTAGCTGCGGTACTGGGCGAGGACCTTGTTGCGGCCGGTGTGCAGGCGGGCCATGCGCACGGCGTGCTCGTTGGCCTCGGTGCCGCCGTTGGTGAAGAAGACCTTGGCGGCGCCCGCGAAGGAGCGGTCCAGGATCAGTTCGGCCGCGCGGTAGCGGCTCTCGTAGCCGTGCTGGGGCGCGATGGTGGTGAGGATGTCGGCCTGCGCCTTGATGGCGGTGACCACGCGGGGGTGCTGGTGACCCACGTTGGTGTTCACGAGTTGGCTCGAGAGGTCGAGGTAGCGCTCGCCGTCCTCGCCGGTGACGTAGACGCCCTGGGCCGAGCGCACCATGAAGGGGTTGATCGACGCCTGCGCCGACCACGAGTGGAAGACCGAGGCCTTCTCCCTCTCGAGGGATGTCATCGTCGTGCGGTCCGCTGCCATGGCTGCCTCCTGACCCCTCGACGCTAACCGAGTCGCCGACCCCCGTCGCCCGCGGCGGGGGCGGTGCGCACGACGCGCGCCGGCGAGCCCACGACGGTCGCGCCCGCGGGAACGTCCTCGAGGACGACGCTGTTCGCGCCGACGCGGGCGTCGTCGCCTACGGTGATCGGCCCGAGCAGGGTCGCGCCCGCGCCGATCAGGACACGCTCTCCGACCACGGGGTGGCGCCGTCCCGGTGTGTGGCCGAGTCCGCCGAGGGTCACGCCGTGGAAGAGGGTGACGTCGTCGCCGACGACGGCGGTCTCGCCGATCACGACGCCGACGGCGTGGTCGATGAAGACCCGACGCCCGATCTCGGCCGCGGGGTGGACGTCCACCCCGGTGAGCGCCCGGGCCGCCGCGGCGACCACTCGGGCGAGGAGCGGGTGGCGGGGGTGCAGGCAGTGGGCGACGCGGTGGGCCCACAGCGCGTGGACCCCGGGGTAGGTGAGGGCGACCTCGAGGCGGGTTCGCGCCGCGGGGTCGCGCTCGAGCGCCGTGGAGAGGTCCTCGCTCAGGCGTGCGAGCATCACGCCGGGCCGTCGACGAGCCCCGCGAAGAGCGGGGTCGACAGGTAGCGCTCGCCGAAGGAGGCGGTCACGGCGACGATCGTGAGCCCGCGCGACTCGTCGCGGCCCGCGATCTCGAGCGCCGCGGCGACGGCCGCCCCCGAGGAGATCCCGAGCAGCAGCCCCTCGCGGCGGGCGAGCTCCCGCGCGACCTCGATCGCCCGCGGGCCGTCCACCTGGACGATCTCGTCGACGAGCGAGCCGTCGTAGTTGGCCGGGACGAACCCCGCCCCTATCCCCTGGATGGGGTGGGGGCCCTTCTCCCCACCCGAGAGGACGGCCGACTCGGTCGGCTCGACGCCTACGACGCGCAACGTGGGCCGTCGGGGCTTGAGCCCTCGGGCGATCCCGGTGATCGTCCCGCCGGTACCCACGCCCGCGACGACGACGTCGACCTGGCCGGCGGTGTCGTCCCAGATCTCCTCGGCGGTCGTGACGCGATGGGTCTCGGGGTTGGCGGGGTTCTCGAACTGCTGGGGCACGAAGCCGTGGCGCTGCGCGGCGATCGACTCGGCGGCCGCGATGGCCCCGCTCATGCCCTCGGCCGCGGGCGTGAGGACGAGCTCGGCGCCGAAGGCGCGCAGCAGGGCGCGGCGCTCGCGGCTCATCGACTCGGGCATCGTGAAGACGCAGCGGTACCCGCGGGCGGCCGCGATCATAGCCAGGGCGATCCCGGTGTTGCCGCTAGTGGGCTCGACGATGAGGCCCCCCGGGGCGAGCCGGCCGTCGCGCTCGGCCGCCTCGACCATCGCGAGGGCGGCGCGGTCCTTCACCGACCCCGAGGGGTTGAAGTACTCGAGCTTCACGAGCACCGTGGCCCCCAGGCCCTCGGCGAGCCGGTTGAGGCGCACGAGGGGCGTGTGGCCGATGAGACGGGTGATGTCGGGGGCGACGGGCATGGGACCTCCTCGGGGATGGACTCGCGGGGCGAATCGAGCCTAGGGGCGGGCGCGCGCCGACCCGGCGCTCGGGCGGTGTCGGACCGCCGCGTGGTGTCGCGGATCCCGAGTCCGGTTCCGGGCTTACGCATGAGAAGGACCGGGACGAGGAGCACGCAGTCCCAGGTGATGGCCCCCGCCGGGACGCACGATCTCTTCGAGCCAGGGTTCGGGCCCAGACCTCGGCGGACCAGGCCGCTGGTCCGCGTCGGTCCGGCGGACGGCCGACTCCCGGCACCCCGCGCTGACGCGCACCCGACGTCCCCCGCCGGAGACCCCACTGATGACGCCGCGTCGTGCGCGGGGCGATCGGGCGCTTGTCGGAGACCGAGCGGGGGGACCCGGGGACGCCTCCTTCACCACCCTCGAGCCCGCGGAGCGCCCGTGACCGCGAGGTTGGGGAGTGGGGGGGCGAGGGGCGAGGCACGCTCCTGCGGCGGCGTCAGCGGACCGGGTAGCGCGTCCCCGGTCCCGACGCGCAACGGGTCCGTGCGCGACGTGGACGTCGGCCGGACGGGTCCACGCCGTGGCGCTCGGGCGGTCGCGGCCCTCCGTCGTGACATCGGGCGCCCGCCGACGGCCGGTCGGGAGTAGATCGACGCGAGAAGAGCCGGAGCGGACTCGCTGTGGAGTCCGCACGGGCGATCGGGCCGCCCGCGAGACGGCGGGAGGTGAGGCTGACCGCGGTGGGGCGCGGTGTCGGCACGGCTCAGAGTCATCCACAAGGCGATCGGTGCTGAGGTCCGACGCCGCCCCCCCGCACGCCTGGCGGGCGGTGCGTACGCCGGCTCGGCCACGACGAGCGACTCGGTGGAGATTCCCGTCGAACCGGGACACCACGCCCTGAAGGTCCACGGCGGGCCCGCCACGAGCCGCACGCGGCCCTTCGACGTGGCCGACGGCCCGGGTCGCCCTCCGCTGCACCGGCGAGAGCCCTATGCCGATCTCTCTCGTCCGTGGTGCCGGACCGGGCGATCTCGATCAGGTGCGTAGCCCGCGGCGCGGATTGGGTGGCGCGCGCCGGACGCCCTTGCGGGTTCGACGCGGGCGGTCCGCGGACGACACCCGCCGCGGCTGGCGCCGACTACCTCCGCGCCAGGGAGATGGCGAGACTCGGCATCAGCGCGGACGCCAGCCAGCGGGGCCACACCATCGCCCCGTGGCAGCGGAACGAGACGACGCTCTCGTCGCGTGCGTCGAACGCCTCGGTACGGCTCCGGTACCGACCCGCTCGGAGCTGCAGGGTGTGCCGTCCCGGTTCGAGGGGGAACTCCTTCGTCTCGTGCCATTCGATCGACCCGACCCGCACGCCGTCGACCTCGACGTCGAAGATGCCGCGGCGCAACTCGATGCCGATGCCTTCTCGTGACAGCTCTAGTGTGGTTGACACTCTTGCTCCTCTCCTTCTAGGGGGACGTCAGGCTCGACCACCGGTGATGAGGCGCTCACGGTCGAAGAGGGCGGCGACGGCGCGCCAGCCGAACCCGTCGACGACGAGGAGTCCTGCCGCGAGGCCGAGCGCGAGACCAACCGAGGCGGGAATGACGTTAAAGGACAGCAGGGCCACGAGTCCAAGGGGCGGCAGGCTCGCGAAGACGGCGAGCTGCTGGGCGGCGCGGACGTCGGTCGAGCGGGCCGAGATGCCGATACCCATCCAGATCGACCATCCCGCGAGGAGGGGGGTGTACAGCAGCTGGACGAGCACGTGGGAGCGCTCGAAGATCGCTGAGACCACCGCGGGCTGCGCGAAGAGCTCGGCGGCGCCGAGGAAGACGCCGAAGAGCGTGTAGGCGATGACGAGGGTCGGGGCGAACGCGGCGAGCGCCTTGCCGACGAGGAACTCCTCGCGCCGGATCGGGGTGATGAGGACCGGCTCGAGAGTGCCCTGCTCGCGCTCGCCGACGACCGAGTACGCGGTGAGCGCCGACGGGACCATCGTCGGGATGATGAGCAGGTAGAGCATCGAGATGCCGATGCGGTCGTTCAGCCGGGGCGAACTGGAGACCTTGATCGTGAAGAGCTGGATCATCGTCAGCACGATGAACAGGAGTGGCAGGGCCGACATCGAGAAGATCACGAAGCGGTTGCGCCGGTAGTCCCGGAGCTCCTTGCGCAGGATCGCCCCGACGCGCGTCCAGCTGAACGTCATCACCGCTGCGCCTCGGCGTCCTCGGCGACGAGCTGCAGGTAGACGTCCTCCAGCGAGTGAACCGACTCGACGATCGACAGGATGTCGGCGCCGGCCCCGACGAGCGCCCGGGCGACGGCCGGGGCCGCCGCGTCGGGATCGGCGACGTGAAGCACGTACGACCCGGGGGTGGGCTGCTCCCAGCCGGAGACGCCGGCCAGTCCCGCGAACACGCCGCCCGGGTCGGGCAGCGGGGTGCGGGTGCGCACGTCGAGGGCCTGCGTGAACAGCCGCTCTCGGAGCTCGTCGGGTCGCCCGATGAGGAGGAGGGTGGTGTTGAGGATCGCCACCCGGTGGCAGAGCCGCTCGGCCTCCTCGAGGCGGTGCGTCGTGAGGAAGATCGTCACCCCGCGGTCGCGAAGCCCGCCGATCAGCGCGTGGACGTCTCGCGCCGCGACGGGGTCGAGCCCCGAGGTGGGCTCGTCGAGGAAGAGGACGGCCGGGTCGTTGAGGAGTGCCCGGGCCAGCGCCACGCGCTGGCGGAGGCCCTTGGACAGCGATCCGCAGGGATCGCGGGCCCGGTCGGTGAGGTTGACGGCCCGGAGCGCCGTCGCGACCCGCTCACGGACGTCGCGCAGTTCGTAGAGGCCGGCGAAGCACTCGAGGTTCTCCTCGACGGTGAGCCGCAGGTACAGGCCCGGGGACTCGGGCATGATCGAGATGCGCCCCCGGATCGCGGCGCCCGTCTCGAAGGCGAGGGGGATGCCGGCGATCCTCGCCGAACCCGAGGTGGGGGCGAGCAGCGTGCCGAGCGTGCGCACCATCGTCGTCTTGCCCGCACCGTTCGGGCCGAGGAAGCCGAAGACCTCGCCGTAGCCGACCTCGAACGAGACGTCCTCGTACGCGGTGCGCTCACCGAAGCGCTTCGTCAGGTGCTCGACGACGAGGGCGGCGTCCGGTTGCGACCCGTGGGGGCCCGTCGCCACGGGCCCAGCCGCCGGCTCAGGGGTCGTCGGCTCGGCGGCGTCAGGCCGACTCGTCATCCCGAGAGCGGAGCACCGGGCCGTGAGAGGAGACCCATGGGTGGGAAACTAGCAAGCGGGGTGCGCGACGGGGGGTGTCGAGGCCAACGTCGCGGGACTCCTGGCCGTGGCCGGGGCCGTATGCGCCCCATTCGCCGTCCACCCCTTCGGGCGGCTCTCCTGGACCTCGCCCGACCGAGTCGGCGCCCTCGCTCTGGTAGGCGCGCCCGGCGCTGGCTCCCCGAGGGCCCTCCGCCCCCCGACCTCCGCGCGACGATCGGCGGCGAGTCGGCGCGGTCACGTGGCGGGTCGTCAGTCCCCCCACAGGGCGGTCTCGGCCACAGGGTGAGCCGGGAGCACCCTCGACCAGACGTGAGAGGACCTCGAGCGCTAGTGGCCCTCTCCCCTTGTCCCCTAATCTCCCTGGTGATGGGAGCCGCAGTCGAGGGTCTGACGGATTCCGCGGCCGGGCGCGCGCGCCGCCGGCGGTGGGTGACGATCGGCGTGCTCGCGGTCTGGGGTCCGGGGCTTGTCGTGATGCTCGCCGACACCGACGCGGGGAGCCTGATCACCGCCGCCCAGTCGGGGGCGAGCTGGCGCTACGCCATGGTCCTGCCCGAGGTCCTCCTCATCCCGATCCTGTTCGTCGTCCAAGACGCCGTCGTGCGCCTCGGGGTGACGACCGGCAAGGGCCACGGGCAGCTGATCCGCGAGCACTTCGGCCTGGGATGGGGGCTGGTGTCGGCCCTGACGCTATTCGCCTCGTCCGTCGGGGCGCTCCTCACGGAGTTCGTAGGGGTCGCGGGCGTGGGCGAGCTGTTCGGCCTCTCGAAGTGGCTGACGGTACCGGTGGCCACGGCCTTCCTGGTGGGGCTGGCGTTCACGCGCAGCTACCGGCGCGTCGAGCGGGTCGCGCTGGCTCTCGGGCTGGCCGAGCTGGCCTTCATCCCGGCGATGCTGGCGACTCACCCGAACTGGACGGCGCTGGCGCACCGCGTGGGCCACCTGCCGCTCGCCCAGCACTCGTTCCTCGTGCTGCTCGCGGCCAACGTCGGTGCGGTGATCATGCCGTGGATGGTCTTCTACCAGCAGGGCGCCATCGTCGACAAGGGGCTGGTCCGCACTGACCGGCGGGCCGAGCGCCGCGACACGCTGGTGGGCGCCGTCGTGACCCAGGTCATCACGATCGCCGTGGTCGTCGCCTTCGCCGCCACCGACCGGGCGCGCACCCGGCCGCTCACCTCGGTGGCGGGCATGGCCCGCGCGCTCGCCGGCGCCATCGGCGCGGGGACGTCGCGCGCCCTCGTCGGCGCGGCCGTGCTAGGGGGCTCCCTGCTGGCCGCGCTCGTGGTGTCGCTCGCGGCCTCGTGGGGCATCTCTGAGGTGCTCGGGTGGCGCCATAGCCTGAACGAGGGAGTGGGCCGGCACAACCGGCGCTTCTACCTCACCTACGTGGCGGCGCACGTCCTCGGCGCAGTCCTCGTCCTGGCGAGCGTCGACCTCGTCAACCTCGCCATCGACGTCGAGGTCCTGAACGCACTCCTGCTCCCGGTTGTGCTGGTGATGCTGGCCCTGCTCGAGCACCGGGCACTTCCCGAAGGGGTGCGCCTCCAGGGGGCTCCACGCATCCTCACGACGGCCACTATGGGCATTGTCGTCGCCTTCGGCTTCCTCATGATCCCGGGCGTCCTCGCTCACTGGGGCTGAGCCCGCGCGATCGGCGCTGCGGCTTCGCCGGGCCGCAGAGGGCGAAACGGGGCATCCCGGGATCCGACCGAAGTCCCCGGAGGTGCGCAACGGGGGTGTCGATACCGTCCGGACGCGAAAAGGGCCCCGGCACGGGCGAGCTCGAAGAGCGCGCACGGCCTGGTCGCGCTCCTGGGCGTCGCACTTCTCGTCGGGGTCGTGGCCGGGGCCGCGGTCCGCACGGTCCAGCGACACGTCTGGACGCTGCACTTCAGGGACGGTGCGGCAAGACGACGTGTTCGATGACGCCACCCTGCGGGGCGTCTTCGCGCTGCACGGGGCGGCCGGCCCTCCCGGTCGGCGTGGCGGGCCCGGCGACGCGTCGGGTCCGTCGAAGACCTGGAGGAGGGTCGGCAGCACGCGGACGTCGACGACGTGGCCGCTGCGGTGCTTGCCGACGCTGAACACCTGGTAGGAGACGGAGATCAAGCCGTTGACCGAGACGGTGCGGCTGATCCACTCGTCCCCGGTGCGGTCCTCGAGCAGGCTCGTCAGGTCCGGTGGCGGTCCCTCGGGGACGGGCCGGCGCTGGTAGAAGCGATCGGCGGGGACCGCCATGTCGAGGCTGCGGTGCGGGCGCTCGGTGTTGTAGTGGGCGATCCACGTGTCGAGCTCGGCCTGGGCCGACGCGAGGGTCGCAAAGGTGCGCGGGGTGAGGAACTCGTCGCGCAGCGTGCGGTGGAAGCTCTCGATCTGGCCCGTCGTGGTCGGTGAGGCCGGTGCCGTCAGGCGGTGCGCGATGGCGTTCTCGCGACCGATCCGATCGAAGAGGACCTCGGTCGGGGTGAGGCCGAAGCGGTTCGTGAAGACCTTCCCGTTGTCGGTGAGGACCTCCTCGGGCACGCCGTGGCGCTCGAGGGCGGCGGCGAAGTGCGTGCAGACGGCCCGTCCGGTCGCCCGGGTCATGATCCCGGCGCAGACCATGAAGCGGCTGTGGTCGTCGATGCCGGTGAGGATCTTGGCCTCGGTGCCGTCGTCGAGCAGCACGCCGCCGACCACGTCCATCTGCCAGAGCTCCATGGGTCGGCCCCGCTCCCAGCGCTTGTAGGTGGGGAGCCTCTCGCGCCGCTGGCGCTCCTCGATCAGCCCGGCGCTTCAGCGCGCGACAGATCGACGAGAGCGAGGGCAGGGGGTCCCAGCCCTCGCGTCGCCGCTGGTGCTGGAGATTGAACTGGCCCAGTTCGGGAGGTGGCGGCGCAGCTCGAGGATCCTCGACTCGACGGCTCCGTCGATCTGGCCCGGCGAGGCCTTGGGCCGGCGCGATCGCTCCGCCAGGGCCTCGAGTCCCCCGGCCTCGTAGCGGGCCATTCCGGCGTGGACGCTCTGGCGGCTGACGCCGAACTTCCGGGCCACCTCGGTGACGCTGAAGCCATCTCGGATGACGCCGAGCACGGCGTCGTAACGCTGCTCCATCTTGCTTGTGGGGGTATCCATCTAACCGGGGGAGACGAGGACTCGTTCCGTCAGTGGACTGCCCGTGCCCGGACTGTCTTCTCGACAGGGCCCGCGCCCGCCACCGGAGGTGACGACACGATCTCCGTCGAGGTCGACCAGGGGGTCGGTGCTTCGCCGCGAGCTTCGATCTCGGCGAGCGCCCGACTGCGCGCTCGCCCGTCTCTTGCTTGACTGCCGGGAGATGACTCCCGGCCTCCTAGACGCCGCGGTCAGGGGACCCTCGGCCCCCGTCGCCCATACGCGCGTGGCGTAGGGCACGTCCAGGTAGAAGGTGGGTGCGCCACCTCTCACGCACCCGGCGAGCAGGGCCGAGTGCAGGTCGCGCTGCACCGGGGTGTTGCCACAGACCCGGCAGTGGTGCGTGCGCTGCGAGAGGGACTTCGCGGTCCTCGACCCGCAGTGGCAGGTGGCTGTTAGCGCGAGACTGGTCGGCACCCGGGTGACGCCAGGGCCCCCGGCCCGCTTCGCCTCGGTGTCGATCGCGCCCTGGATCTCTCCCGGGGCGAAGGAGAGGATGGAACGTCCCCACCGCTTCTGCCAGGGTCGCACGCTGACGTCCTCGGCGACGAGGTTGGCCCCCATCTCGGTGACAACGGCGCGAGCGAGCTCGTTGCGACGGCGCGTCCTCTCTGCGGCGCGCCGCCGGTCCTCGTCGGCCAGACGAGCCGCCCGGGTCCGGTAGCTCTGGGACTTAGTGAGCCGGTGTCCGGGCAGGTAGCTGCCACGGTGGGGGCGTCCCTTCGCGTCGGCTCCGAAGGCCTCGGGGTTGGTGGTGCGACGCGACCGGTCGAGCGCGCGCTGGGCGCGCCGGTGTTTGAGGGCCCGTGCTCGCTCGGCCTCGCGCTGCGCGTTCGTCGGTGTCACGAGCAGGGCCGCCGCGACCCGGCCGTCTTCGACAGCGACCGCGGCGAGGCTCGAGACCCCGAGGTCGAGGCCCACTCGGGCGCTGGGCACGGCGTCGTAGAGCCCGGGGGCGCGGTAGGGGGCGAGGCGGGCGACGAGGTGGGCCTCGTAGCGGGGCCGGCCCCGCACGACGCGGCGCTCGAGGCTGACCGTGCGCCAGGCGTCGGGGCGGTCCAGGTAGTGACGCTCGCGCTCGTAGTCGGGGTCACCGGGTTCGCTGAGCACGACGGTGACTTCGAGACGCCGCCCGCGGTCCCGGCTCGGGCTGAGGCGCAGGACGAGACCGCCCTCTCGCTGCTGGAGGGTCAGGCCGGCCCACTTAGGTCGCCGCTCCTGCGGTGGGTTCTTGTCCCGGGCGAGAGCCCGCTCGGTCTCCGTAGGGGTCGCCGGACCCCGGCCCTCGTCGCGCGAGGACCCCGGCAGGTGGGTGACGAGCCTCGGCGGACGGATCCGGGGCAGGCCACCCCCGGCGAAGAGGTGGCGCTCGAAGACCTCCCACACCTCGTGGCTGATCGCGAGCGCCGAGGAGGAGGGCACGTGCTCGGCGATCCAGTGCGACTCGCGGCGCAGTTCCAGTACCACCATCTCGAAGTCTCGCTCGGAGAGTCGGCGGGTCGTCCGGGCGGCGTTCAGGGCCTCGTTGCGCGCCTTTCGCGCGGGTGCGTCGACGACCTTTCCCTTGGCGTCGAGTCCGGTGGGGAGGGCTCGCGCCGCCCGCCACTCGGGGCTCTGGTGCAGGTCGCGCAGGCGGGCCAGCCCGAAGCGCGTGAGGGCCCGGCGCAGGTTACCGGCGGCGACGAGGGCCTGGTCGAGACGGTGGGCCTGGGCGGGACTGGGCCTCAGGTCCAGCACGAGGACGCTGTGGTCAGCGCCAGTGTCGCTACGAGGCACGCAGGAGATCGTGCCACCGGGCCGTGACACGGCATTCCTTCGGAGGTGGGCTTTCCCCCGGTTAGATGGATACCCCCTCCTTGCTTGACTCCCACAGCACGTGGCCCCTCCCGCTCACGGAAAGCAAATGACGAGGATTCGGGAAACTCCCCACTCTCGATCATCGAAATTCCCCACCCGAGAGCGTCAGCGGGTTGCTGCTGAGACTACTTCGTGATGGGTTGTCGCACCGCCTTTCTGGTTGCCTCGGAGCGG
>JAJXZW010000039.1 GCA_021779855.1 Actinomycetes bacterium | reverse complement strand
GCCCGCGGCCGCGCCCGCGCCCGCGCCCGCGCCCGCCGCGGCGGGCGCCTGAACCCGACACCCACAAGGAGAGAGCAAGGTGACGATCACCGCGAAGGACGTGCAGGCGCTGCGTCAGGCCACCGGCGTCGGCATGATGGACGCGAAGAGGGCCCTGGAGGAGAACGCCGGTGACATGGACGCCGCCACGCAGTGGCTGCGCGTCCAGGGCCTCGCCTCGGCGGCCAAGCGGGCCGACCGCGAGGCGAGCGAGGGGTGCGTGGCCGTCGTGCGCGACGGCGCCGTCGCCAGCATCGTCGAGCTTCGCTGCGAGACCGACTTCGTCGCGAAGTCCGAGGAGTTCGTCGCGCTGGCCGACCAGATCGCCGCGCGCGTCTGCGAGGCCGGCGAGGGGTCGGTGGAGGAGTTCCGCGGGGACGTCGAGCGGCTCCTCACCACGCTCAAGGAGAACATCTCGATCGGGCGGGTCATCCGGCTCGAGGCCGGTCCGGGCGAGGTCGTCGACACCTACCTGCACCAGCAGTCGGGTCGGGGGGTGAACGCGGTGGCCGTGGTCGTCGCCGGAGCCGGCGAGGAGACGGCCCACGAGCTGGCCGTGCACATCGCTTTCGCCCGCCCGCTGTACCTGACCCGCGAGGAGGTCCCGGCGGCCGACGTCGAGGCCGAGCGCCGCACGGTCGAGGAGATCACCCGCAACGAGGGCAAGCCCGAGGCGGCGGTGCCCAAGATCGTCGAGGGCCGCCTCAACGCGTGGTACAAGGAGCGGGTCCTGCCCGAGCAGCCCTACGTGAAGGACGAGAAGGAGACGGTGGCCCAGTTCCTCGGCGACGCGCGGGTGCGCGCGTTCGCCCAGGTCGTCATCGGCGCCTAGCCGTGCGCCGGGTCGTCTTGAAGCTCTCGGGCGAGGCCCTGGCGTCGGCCGCCAGCGACGAGACCATCGACGCGACGACCGTCGACTTCCTCGCGCGTGAGATCGCCGCGGCGATGGACCGCGGCGGGCTCGAGCTGGCCGTGGTGGTCGGCGGCGGCAACATCTGGCGCGGGGCGACCGGTGCGATGGCCGGGATGAACCGGGCCTCGTCGGACATCATGGGCATGCTCGGCACGGTCATCAACGCGCTCGCCCTCCAGGACGCGATCGAGAGCCACGGGCGCCCCACGCGGGTCATGACCGCGCTCTCGATGGACCAGGTCGCCGAGCCCTACATCCGCCGGCGCGCCGTGCGGCACCTCGAGAAGGGTCGCGTGGTGATCTTCGCGGCCGGCATGGGCAACCCCTACTTCACGACCGACACCCCGGCCGCCCAGCGCGCGGCCGAGATCGAGGCCGACGTCGTCCTGAAGGGCACCCACGGCGGGGTCGACGGGGTCTACGACGTCGACCCGCGGGCCCACGCCGACGCCGTGCGCTTCGACGAGCTCTCCTTCGACGAGGTGATCGCCCGGGACCTGCGGGTGATGGACATGACCGCGATCACCTTCTGCAAGGACAACCGCCTGCCCATCCGCGTCTTCGACCTGATGGCCCCGGGGAACCTCGGGCGGGCCCTCGACGGGGCGCCCGTCGGTACGCTGGTGAGGTAATGGAGAGCGACCTCGTCGAGATGGTGCTCGCGGACACGCGCGAGCGCATGGCCAAGGCGCTCGAGCACGTGCGCGCCGAGTTCGCCACGGTGCGAACGGGCCGGGCCTCGTCGGCGCTCGTCGAGGGGTTGCTCGTCGACTACTACGGAACCGAGACGCCGCTCAAGCAGCTGGCCAACTTCTCGGTGCCGGAGCCGCGCCTACTCGTGGTGTCGCCGTTCGACAAGGGGTCGATCAACGCGATCGAGAAGGCGATCTCCAGCGCCGACCTCGGCCTCGCCCCGAGCAACGACGGCCAGGTGATCCGCCTCTCCTTCCCGGTCCTCACCGAGGAGCGCCGCCGGGAGTTCGTCAAGTTGGTCAAGCAGCGCGCCGAGGAGGGCCGGGTGGCGATTCGCGGCGTGCGCCGCCACGCCCGCCAGGAGCTCGAGGGGCTCGAGAAGGAGAACGAGATCTCGAGCGACGAGCTCGAGCGCGTCGAGAAGGTGCTCGAGAAGATCACCCAGGACGGGGTGGCCGCGGTCGACGGGCTCCTCGCGCACAAGGAGCAGGACCTCCTTGAGGTCTGACGGAGAGCCGATGGACGAGCCGACCGGCGAGTACCCCGAGTCGGGGGCCGACGAGCCTCGCGTGACCATCACGGGGGCCACCCCGGCGGGCGAGCTCGTCGACAGCCTGCCGACGATCGACCCCACGACGCTGCTGCCGCACTGGACCGAGGCGCCGACCGGCCAGGTGCCGATCGTGGTGGCGCGCGAGGCCGCGACGTCCGACGACCCCTGGTCCACGATCCCGGCGCCGGCCTGGCGCGAAGGCGAGGCCGACTGGGTGGCCCACGAGGAGCAGTTCGACACCTCGATGCTCGCCGGTGCCGAGCGCACCGAGACGGCGCGCCCCTGGGAGTTCGGCGTCGACGAGGACGTGGTGGCCGCGCCGGTCGCCGCCGAGGAGCCCGCGTGGTTCGAGCCGCCGCGTCCCGAGCCCGGGACCGGTCCCGTCGAGCGGACCCGTCGCCGACCGACCGCCAACCCGCTGGCCGGGCGGGCCGTGCGTCAGGCCTCGGCCACGAGCTCGGTGGCCCGGGCCGTCCTGACGGGGGTGGCGCTCGCGATCGTCGTGTTCGCCTTCTTCGTCGCCGGCCCGCTCCCGCTGACCGCCCTGGTGGTCGTGGCGCTGGCGGTGGCCAGCGGCGAGGCCTTCGCCGGCTTCCGCTCGGTCGGGGCCCACCCGGCGACCGTGCTCGGCCTGGTCGCGGTGGTGACCCTCGGGGTGGCGGTCTACAACAAGGGCCTCGTGGCGATCGGGCCGGTCACCGTGCTGCTCGTGGTGCTGGGCTTCGTCTGGTACATGTCGGCCGAGCGCACGATCGACGTGCTCGACGGGCTCGGGGTCACGGTCTTCGTCTACGCCTGGGTGGGCGTGCTCGGCGCCTACGCCGTGGTCCTGCTCTCGCCGTCGGCCTTCGCCGACCGTCACGGGCTGGCCTACCTCTTCGGCGCCCTGGTCATCGTGATCGGTAACGACACCGGGGCCCTGTTCACCGGGCGCTGGCTCGGCAAGCATCCGCTCAGCGCCCGGCTCTCGCCGAACAAGACCGTCGAGGGGCTCGTCGGCGGGACCGTGCTGTCGCTGATCTGCGGGGCGATAATCGTCCCGCTGGTGTCGCCCTGGACGCTCTCGCGCGGCGTGGAGTTCGCGGTCGTCCTCTCGGTCGTGGCGCCGCTGGGCGACCTCTTCGAGTCGATGGTCAAGCGGACCCTCGGGGTGAAGGACCTGGGCCGGCTCCTCCCGGGCCACGGGGGCCTGCTCGACCGGATCGACGGCCTGCTGTTCGCCCTGCCGACGACGTACTACCTGTTGCACGTCCTGTCGATGCACTGATGGCCGACGCTCGGCGCAGCGTGGCCCTGCTCGGGGCGACCGGGTCGATCGGCGAGCAGACGCTCGACGTCTTGCGCCTGGAGCCCGAGCGCTTCGAACTGGTGGCCGTCGCCGGCGGCGAGCGCCTCGAGCGCCTCGCCGAGGTGGCCAAGGAGTTCGGCGTCACGCGGGTCGGGGTGCGGACCGACGCGCACCGGGCCCGACTGGCCGAGCTGGTGGACGCGTCGGTCGAGATCGTGGTGGGCGACACCGGCCTCGAGGACCTCGCCGGCTCGGCCGACGTGGTGGTGAACGCCGTGCTCGGCTTCGCCGGCCTGCCGGTCACCCTGGGGGCCCTGCGGGCCGGCAAGCGGCTGGCGCTCGCGAACAAGGAGTCGCTGGTGGCGGCGGCCCCCCTCGTCGAGGCGGTCCGCGCCACCCCCGGCGCCGAGCTCTGGCCCGTGGACTCCGAGCACTGCGCGATCCACCAGTGCCTCGGCGGGGCGGCCGCCACCCCCGGCCACCCCGGCGTGCGCCGCCTCCTCATCACGGGCTCGGGCGGGCCGTTCCGCGACCGGGACCGCGCGAGCCTGGCGGCGGTCACCCGCGAGGAGGCCCTCGCCCACCCCACGTGGCGCATGGGCGACAAGATCACCGTCGACTCCTCCACGCTCATGAACAAGGGGCTCGAGGTCCTCGAGGCGATCGCCCTGTTCGGCGTGGGGGTCGAGCGGATCGAGGTCGTGATCAACCCCCAGTCGGTCGTGCACTCGATGGTCGAGTTCGTCGACGGCGCGGTGCTGGCCCAGCTCTCGCGACCCGACATGCGCCTGGCGATCGCCTACTGCCTCGGCGCGCCCGAACGGCTCGACCACGCCTTCGGCGCGATCGACTTCGCGGCCGGTCTCACGCTGACCTTCGAGGCGCCCGACCGGGCCGCCTTCCCGGCCCTCGACCTGGCCTACGACGCGGCCCGCCGCGGCGGCGTCGCCCCGGCGTGGCTGAACGCGGCCAACGAGGTCGCCGTCGAGGCCTTCCTCGCGGGGCGGCTCGACTGGGTCGACATCGTGCGCGTCGTCGCCGCGGCCATGGAGCGCTGCCCCGGCGGGCCGCTCACCTCCCTCGACGAGTTGCTCGGCCACGACGCGGCGGCCCGCGCCGCGGCGACCGCTAGCCTCCCCGGATGACCTCGCCGGCTCCCGCGGCGCCGGCCGCGGCGCCCACCGAGGAGCACCTGTCGCCCCTCGTGTTCGGCGCGATCGTCGTCGCGGTCGTCACCCTGCTCGTGGTGAGCGTGGGCTGGGCTCTGCCCGTGGTGATCCTGGCCGTCTTGTTCATGGTGATGTTCCACGAGTTCGGCCACTACATCACCGCCAAGCGGGCCGGCCTGCTCGTGACGGACTTCTTCGTGGGCTTCGGGCCGATCGTCTGGTCGACGAGGGTCGGCGAGACGCGCTACGGCGTGCGGGCCATCCCGTTGGGCGGCTTCGTCAAGGTCCCGGGGATGACCTGGAGCGACCCGGTCGACCCGGCGATCGAGCCGCGCACCTACCGCCAGGCCTCCTACCCCAAGCGGGTGCTGTTCGCGGCCGCGGGCTCGCTGATGCACGGCGTCCTGGCCCTCGTCATCGCCTGGGCGTCGCTCGCCTTCGTCGGGGTGCCCTCGGCCAGCCACGTGGGGGTGACGGCCCTCAGCACGTTCCAGGGCCAGCGCGAGACCCCGGCCCAGCGGGCCGGGCTGCGGGTGGGGGACCGGATCGTCGCGGTCGACGGGCGCTCGATCACCGACGCCACGACCCTCGCGCGCCTGATCCACCGCAGCGTCGGCGTGCCCCTCACCCTCGTGGTGGAGCGCGGTGGCCGGCGCCTCACCCTGCACGCGACCCCGGTCAACGGCCAGCGCGTCGAGGTCAACGGCCAGCCCCTCGACACCTCGGCGACGCCCGAGGGCTTCCTCGGGATAGAGGTGGGCCCCCTCAACGTGCGCGACTCGGTCCTCGGGGCGGTGCCGCACGCGGCGAGCGAGTTGGGCTCGATCGTCGTGGCCTCGGTGAAGGGGCTCGCCCACGTCTTCTCCCCGCACGAGTTCGCGAGCCTCTACCAACAGGTCACCTCGACCTCGGCGGCCCAGAACCGCCAGAACCAGCTCAACCGACCCGAGTCGATCGTCGGGGTGGTGCGCATCGCGGTCCAGGGGGCCCAGTACGGGGTGGGCACGCTGCTCACGATCCTGATGGCGGTGAACGTCTTCGTGGGCGTCTTCAACCTCTTCCCGATGCTGCCCCTGGACGGCGGCTACATAGCGATCGCCACCTACGAGCGGCTCCGCTCCCGGCGGGGCCGGCCGTACCGCGCCGACGTCAACCGGCTCCTGCCGGTGATCTACGCCTTCGTGGCCGTGCTCGGGGTCCTGTTCGTGGCCACCTTGTACCTCGACATCGTCCACCCCATCGCCAACCCCTTCGGCTAGGGGGACCGATCCCGCGCCGGTCACGGCAGAATGGGGGCGTGGACGTGACCTCGAGCCCCCTCAGCCCGCGCCGGCCGACTCGCCAGATCCACGTCGGCTCGGTGGCCGTCGGGGGCGGGGCGCCGATCTCGGTCCAGTCGATGACCACGACCAAGACCGCCGACGTCGAGGGCACCCTCGCGCAGGTCTACGCCCTCGCCGCCAACGGCGCGGACATCGTGCGCTGCACCTGCAACGAGCGCGCCGCCGCCGAGGGGCTCGCCCAGATCGTCCCGCGCTCGCCGGTGCCGATCGTCGCCGACATCCACTTCCACGTCGAGATGGCCCTGGCCGCGCTCGAGGCCGGGGTGCACGGGCTGCGGCTCAACCCCGGCAACCTGCGCAAGCCCGAGGAGATCAAGCTCGTGGCGCGCGAGGCGAAGGACCGAGGCGTGCCGATCCGCATCGGGGTGAACGCGGGCTCCCTGCACCCCGAGATCTACGAGCGCTTCGGCGGGGCCACGCCGGAGGCCCTCGTCGAGTCGGCCCGCCTGGAGCTCGCCTACTTCGACGAGGTCGGCTTCGAGGACGTCAAGATCTCGGTGAAGGCCTCGTCGGTCGCCACCATGATCGCCGCCTACCGGCTGGCCGCCGAGACCTTCGAGCACCCCCTCCACCTCGGGGTGACCGAGGCGGGGCCCCTCCCGGGCGGGCTGCTCAAGGCGACCGCCGGGATCGCCACGCTGCTCGCCGAGGGCATCGGCGACACGCTGCGCTACTCGCTCACGGCCGACCCGGTCGAGGAGGCCCGCGCCGGTCGCCAGCTCCTCGAGTCGCTGGGCCTGCGCGAGCGCAAGGGCCTCGACCTGATCGCCTGCCCGAGCTGCGGCCGGGCCGAGGTCGACGTCATCGCCGTCGCCACGAAGGCCCAGGCGGCCCTCGACGAGCTGAACGTGCCCCTGCAGGTGGCGGTGATGGGCTGCGTCGTGAACGGGCCGGGCGAGGCCCGTCACGCCGACCTCGGCATCGCCGCCGGGCGCCGACGGGGGCACCTGTTCATCCGGGGCGAGATCGTGCGCGTCGTCAAGGAGGACGAGATGGTGGACGCGCTCGTGGACGAGGCGCGCCGCATCGTCGACGAGGGCGTCGAGGCGCGGCTCGCCGCGCGCGACGCGGGGGCCGACGCCGCGGCCGCGGCCGATCGGGCCGAGCTGCTCGACGCCCGGGGCGCGGACGCCAACCGGGCCGGCGAGCGCATCGAGAGGATCCGGGCCCGCGTCGAACACGAGTAGCCTCGGGCGAACCCGCTAGAGGAGGGACGTGGCCCCGAGCGCCCTGACACCGCCCGACGAGGACTTCCCTCGCTGGTACCAAGACGTCGTCGCCAAGGCCGAGATGGCCGACAACGGGCCCGTGCGCGGCACGATGGTCATCCGCCCCTACGGCTACGCGATCTGGGAGCGGATGCAGGCCGAGATGGACTGGCGCATCAAGCGCGCCGGCGCGAAGAACGCCTACTTCCCGATCTTCATCCCCGAGTCGTACTTCGCGCGCGAGGCCGAGCACGTCGAGGGGTTCAGCCCCGAGCTCGCGGTCGTGACCCACGCCGGCGGCGAGGACCTCGCCGAGCCCATCGTCGTGCGCCCCACGAGCGAGACGGTGATCGGGGAGTTCCTGGCCAAGTGGGTCCAGAGCTACCGGGACCTACCCCTCGCCCTCAACCAGTGGGCCAACGTGGTGCGCTGGGAGCTGCGCCCGCGCCTCTTCCTGCGCAGCTCGGAGTTCCTCTGGCAGGAGGGCCACACGGCCCACGCCAGCTACGACGACGCCCACGCCTACGCCCTCACGATCCACCACCAGGTCTACGACGAGTTCCTGCGCGAGGTGCTGGCCGCGCCGGCCTACCTCGGCGTCAAGCCCCCGAGCGAGCGCTTCGCCGGGGCCGTGAACTCGCTCACCCTCGAGGGGATGATGCGCGACGGCAAGGCCCTCCAGATGGGCACGACCCACGAGCTCGGCCAGAACTTCTCGCGGGCCTTCAACATCGTCTACCAGACCGAGGCCGGCGGCTCGGGCCTGTGCTACACCACCTCCTGGGGTGCCTCGACGCGACTGGTGGGGGGGCTCGTGATGATGCACGGCGACGAGAACGGCCTCGTCGTGCCGCCGCGCCTCGCACCGATCCAGGCGGTGGTGCTCGGCGTGCGCGACGACGCGACCCTGCTCGAGGCGGCCGGGCGCCTGGGTGACGCGATCGGTCGCGCCGGGGTGCGGGTCGAGCTCGACCGGGGACGGGCGAGCTTCGGGCGGCGGGTCACCGATTGGGAGATCAAGGGGATCCCCGTGCGCGTCGAGGTCGGCCCGCGCGACCTCGAGGCCGGCCAGGCCACCGTGGTCCGTCGCGACACCGGCGAGAAGGAGTCCGTCGCGCTCGACGTCGTGGCGGGCCGAGTGGCCGCCCTGCTCGAGGAGATCCAGGGCGCGCTCTACGAGCGGGCGCGCCGATTCCGCGACGAGCGCACCGTCGAGGTGACAAGCGTGGACGAGGCCGCCGAGGCCGCCCAGGAGGGCTTCGCCCGGCTGGGGTGGTCGCTCGTCGACGGCGAGGGCGAGGCCCGCCTGCGCGAGGCGGGCATCACGGTGCGCTGCCTGCAGCGCGCCGACGGCTCGGTGCCCGAGAGCGCCGACGAGGTCGGCCTCGTCTGCCTCGTCGGCAAGTCCTACTAGGGCCGGGCCGCGCGAGGCGGTTGTGGGAAACCGCGTCGACTGCTAGTCTCTTGCTGACAGTCCGCCCAGGACGTATGGACTCGTTTAAGCGCGGGCCTTGGGCCCGCGCTTTTTAGCGTCCGCGTCGGGGCGGGGAGAGGACGAGGAGGTGGCTATGGACTGGCAGGCGGCACTGGGCCCCGTGCTGTCCCCGCTCGGCCTCGACCTCTACGACGTCGAGCTCACCGCCGGCACCCTCAACGTCGTCGTCGCCCGCGCCGGCGGGGTGGACCTCGACGCCCTGACCGAGGCCAGCCGGGCCGTGTCGGCGTGGCTGGACGCGAACGACCCGATCGAGGGGCGCTACACCCTGGACGTCTCGAGCCCCGGGCTCGAGCGGCGTCTGCGCACCCCCGAGCACTTCGCCGGCGCGCGCGGGGAGCGGGTGACGCTGCGCGAGCGGCGCGAGGGCCAGCCGACCCGTCGGCTCGAGGGGATCCTTCTCGCGAGCGACGCGACGAGCGCGACGATCGACGACGTCGAGCTCGGCCCGACCCGGGTCGAGCTCGCGGGCGTGGAGCGCGCCCGCACCGTCTTCCTCTGGGGGGCCGACCAGCCGGCGGCGGGCCGCGGCCACGCGACGACGAGCAAGAAAGGCTAGCAATGGCGAACTTCGAATTCCTCGAGGCCCTGGGCCAGATCGCCCGGGACCAGAACATCGACGAGGGCGAGCTCCTCGTCGCGCTCGCCAACGCCCTGCTCGCGGCCTACAAGCGCCGGCCCGACTCGGCCGAGGACGCCGAGGTCGAGATCAACCCCGAGACGGGCGAGATCAAGGTCTGGGGCCTCGAGCTCGACCTCGACGGCAACGTCGTGCGTGAGTGGGACGCCACCCCGGAGGACTTCGGGCGCATCGCCGCCCAGACCGCCAAGCAGGTCCTGCTGCAGCTGATCCGCGACATCCAGCGGCGCCAGATGTACGAGGAGTTCGCCAACCGCGAGGGCGACATCGTCTCGGGCACCGTCCAGCAGAACGACAACCGCTACACGCTGCTCGACCTCGGCCGCGTCGAGGCGCTGCTGCCCCAGGCCGAGCAGATCGCCTTCGAGCGCTACGAGCACGGGGCGCGGATCAAGGTCTACATCGTCGAGGTCCGCAAGACCAACAAGGGGCCCCAGATCGTCGTCTCGCGGACCCACCCGGCCCTCGTGGCGAAGCTCTTCGAGATCGAGGTTCCCGAGATCGCCAACGGCATCGTCGAGATCAAGGCGATCGCCCGCGAGCCCGGCCACCGCACGAAGATCGCCGTGGCCTCGAACGACCCGATGATCGACCCGGTCGGCGCGTGCGTCGGGGCTCGGGGCAGCCGGGTGCGCAACATCACCAACGAGCTGCGCAGCGAGCGCATCGACGTGGTGCCCTACAGCGACGACCCGGTCGAGTTCATCCAGGCGGCCCTGGCCCCGGCGCGGGTGCGCGAGGTGCGCCTCGACGAGGAGGAGGGCATCGCCACGGTCATCGTCCACGAGCAGCAGCTCTCGCTCGCCATCGGCAAGGAGGGCCAGAACGCCCGGCTGGCGGCCCGTCTGACGGGCTGGCGGGTCGACATCCGCTCCGAGAACGAGGAGGAGGACGAGGTCCCCGCCGAGCCCTGGACCGGGGGCGAGACGTCCGCCGAGACCGCGGCCGAGACGCCGGGGGTGCCCGTCGGGGGGGCCTCCGAGTCGGACGGCGTCGTCGAGCCCGCCCCTAGCGTGGAGGGCGAGGCATAGCCCCCACGCGGACCTGCGTCGTGTGCCGGACCCGGCGCGAGGACCGCGCTCTCGTCCGGGTGGGTCGCCGGCCGGACGGGACCTGGTACCGCGGCCGCGGTCCGGGCCGGGGGGCCTGGTGCTGCCGGGACTGCGCGCCGGGACTCGGCGAGCGGGCCCTGGCCCGGGCGCTGCGCACCCCCCTCGAGGGGGCGGACGTCGCGGCCGCGGTCCGACTCATCGGGGAATCGCCCGAGGTTGTGGAAGAATAGGACATTGTGCCCGCGCGAGCGGGACGAGTGAGGGATCGTTTTGGCGCCGAAGAAGATACGAGTGCACGAGCTCGCCAAGGAGCTCGGCCTGACGAGCAAGGAGCTGCTCGGCCTGGCCGCGGCGCTGGGCATCGGCGCCTCGAGCCCCTCGGCGTCCATCGAGGACGCCCAGGCCGACCGGATCCGACGGCGCGCCGACGCCGAGGGGCTGCGCCGCGAGGCCACCCCCGAGGCGAAGCCGGCCCGCGCGGCCAAGGCCCCCGCCCCCCCGCCCC
>JAJXZW010000038.1 GCA_021779855.1 Actinomycetes bacterium | reverse complement strand
CCTCGCCGTGCGCCTCGAGCGCCGCCCGGGCCGCCTCGAGGGCGTCGCGGGCCGTGGCGGCGCGTGCGCGCAGCGCGGCGAGGTCCGCCTCCTCGGCGACCAGGGCGGTCAGGTCCTCGGCGAGGCGGGCGGCGTCGGCCTCGAGGTTGGCGATCACGTTCTCGTCGGCCGAGGCCACCAGGGCCTGGTCGAGCGCCCGGCGCCGCTCGTCGATCACCGAGGTCAGCCCGCGGGCCCGCTCGGAGAGGCTGCGCACCGTGGCGAGCGAGCCCGCCAGGGCCTCCTCGCGGCGCGATCCCATCTCGGCGGCCGCGGCCGTCGCCTGCGCGTCGAGCGCGACGAGCTCGGCGCGCAGCTCGCGCTCGCGCTGGGCCGACTCCTCGAGGGAGGCGTCGAGGTCGCTGAGGCGCCGACCGTAGCGCGCGAGGCGCGTGGCGAAGAGCGTGGCGCGTGCCTCGCGCAGCTCGGCCTCGACCCCGGCGAAGGTGCGCGCGGAGGCGGCCTGGCGCTCGAGGGGGCGCATCTGGCGGCGCACCTCGCGCACGAGGTCGCCCAGGCGCTCGAGGTTCTCCTGGGTCGTGGCGAGGCGCCGCTCGGAGCGCTCCTTGCGCCGGCGGTGCTTCAAGACGCCGGCCGCCTCCTCGATCACCGCGCGGCGGTTCTCGGGGTTCGACGAGAGGATCGAGTCGAGTTGCCCCTGGCCGATGATCATGTGCTGCTGGCGGCCCACGCCGGAGTCGCCGAGGAGCTCCTGGACGTCGAGCAGCCGGCAGGTGGTGCCGTTGATCGCGTACTCCGACTCGCCGTTGCGAAAGAGGGTGCGCGAGACCGTCACCTCGGCCCCCTCTATCGCCAGGCGCCCGGCGGCGTTGTCGAGGGTGAGCGAGACCTCGGCCCGCCCGAGCGCCGAGCGCTGGGCCGTGCCGGCGAAGATGACGTCGTCCATGCGCGAGCTGCGCAGGAGCCGCGTGCTCTGGGCGCCGAGCACCCAGGCCACCGCGTCGACCACGTTGGACTTGCCCGAGCCGTTGGGGCCCACCACGGCCGTGACCCCCGGCTCGAACTCGAGCGTCGTGGGGTCGGCGAAGGACTTGAACCCCCGCATGGTCAGCCGCTTCAAGAACACGGCTGCACGCTACCAACCGCGACCACGGCCCCCGGGGGGCGGCTAGGACTGGCAGCGCGGGCAGAAGAAGGTCGAGCGGCCGTGGAAGGCCACGCGCTCGATGGGTCCCCGGCACTGGAAGCAGGCCAGCCCCTCGCGGCCGTAGACCTGGTGGAACTGCTGATAGGTCCCGGGCCGGCCCTCGGGGTCGACGAACTGCTCGTCGGCGAGCGTCGAGCCCCCGTGCTTGATCGCCTCGGCCAGCACCTCGGTGATCGAGCGGTGCAGCCGTCGGATCTCGATCGTCGAGAGCGACTCGCTCGGCCGGTCGTAGCGCAGCCCGGCCGCGAAGAGGATCTCGTCGGAGTAGATGTTGCCGATCCCGCAGATGATGTCCTGGTCGGTCAGGACGGCCTTCAGGGCCGTCGTGCGGCTGCGCAGCACGGCCGCGAAGCGGTCCCAGCCGTACTGGTCCTCGAAGGGGTCGAGCCCCAGGTGGGCCAGCTCGGGCACCCGGGCGCGCCGGGCGAGCCCCTCGCCCCCCACCGACAGGCGCGCGAACTTCGACACCTCGACCGGCTCGCCGGGGGCCGGCGGGGTGGAGACGAACATCTCGCCGAAGGTCCGCGGGTCGACGAAGCGCAGCTCGCCGCTCGGGCTGAGCGCGAAGACGGCGTGGGTGTGCTTGGGCTTGGGGTCCTTGGGGCCCTTCGCGCGCCGCAGCTGGCCGCTCATGCCCAGGTGCACCACGAGGTTCGTCTGGTTGTCGAGGGCGAAGACGAGGTACTTGCCCAGCCGCTCGGCGCTGCGCACGCTCCGACCCTCGACGAGGGTCCGGAACTCCTTGACCGACTTGTGACGGCGCACCACCCGGCCGTTGGTGACGCTCACCGCCTTGATCCTCTTGCCCACGAGGTCGCGGGCCAGCACCGCGCGGACCGTCTCGACCTCGGGCAGCTCAGGCACCGCGGGCCTCCAGCGCGCGCCGGGCCGCCGCCACCTCGGCGGCCTTCTTCGAGCGCCCCTCGCCCCGGGCGAGCTCGCGTCCGGCGAGTTCGACGCGCGCGACGAATCGCGCGTCGTGGGCCGGTCCCTCGGCGTCGACCTCGTAGCGCGGCGTGCCCAGGCCCCTCGACTCGGTCCACTGGCGCAGCAGCGTCTTGGGGTCGACGACGCCCGCCGGCTCGCTCGCCGCCTCGGCGAGGGTCTCGCCCAGCGTCTCGGCGACGAAGGCCCGCGCGGCCGCGAAGCCGCGCTCGAGGTAGAGGGCCGCGACGAGGGCCTCGAAGGCGTCGGCGAGCAGGCTCGGGCGCTCGCGGCCGCGCTCCTTGGCGACCCCGCGACCCACGCGCAGGGCCGGGCCGAGCTCGAGCGCGCGCGCGGCGCGCGCGAGCGATCCCTCGTTCACGACGCGGCTGCGCACCAGCGAGCCCGTCCCCTCGTTGAGGGCGGGGAACTCGGTGACGATGAGGTCCGCCACCACCAGGTCGACCACCGCGTCACCCAGGAACTCGAGGCGCTCGTTGGACTCCACGCCGTTCTCCGCGGCGTAGCTCGAGTGGGTCAGGGCCGTGGCCAGCCGTGGGCTGGACGGGTCCAGCCCCACCCGTGCGGCGAGAGCGTCGGTCCCCCGATCCAACCGGCGGGCCTAAGCCAGGTGGAGCTTGGCCGCCACGTAGTCGACGGCGTCGTGGGGCGTGCGCAGGCCCTCTAAGTCGGCGTCGTCGATGTGGAAGCCCGCGACGTACTCGTCCAGGCGCTCCTCGAGCGCCTCGACCAGTTCGATCAGGGCGAGCGAGTCGGCGCCGAGGTCGCTGAAGGGGGCGTCGTCGCTGATGTCGGCCGGACTCTTCTCCAGGATCTCGGCCAACTGGTCTCGCACCAGCGTGGCGACGGCGGCTCGGTCCAACGGGGTGGCGGGATCAGCGCTCATCGGGCCTCCTTGACCGGCCCAACACTAGCCACGACCGGGCCAACGAGGCGGCTTTATCCACCCTCACCAGGCTGGAAGATCGACCGCAGGCTCTCGACGACCTTCGCGCGCACCATCTCGTCGGCCACCCGCAGCGCGTTCATGACGGCCGTGGCGTCGCTCGAGCCGTGGCTGATCACGCAGACCCCCTTCAGCCCGAGCAGCGGCGCGCCCCCCTGGTTCTCCGGGGTGAACAGCCCCACGAAGGGGCCGAGGTGCGGGGCGAGCGCCCGACCGGCCGCGCGCGTCGCGTCGTCGGTGTCGACCAGGCTGAGCAGCGAGCCCAGCACGAAGCGCAGCGTGCCCTCCATGGTCTTCAGGGCCACGTTGCCCGTGAAGCCGTCGGTCACCACCACCTCGACCGGCGAGGGGACGAGGTCGCGGCCCTCGACGTTGCCCACGAAGGTCACCCCGGGGGCCGTCGCGAGCAGCCGGTGGGCGGCCTTGACGAGCGGCGTCCCCTTGGTCGGCTCCTCGCCGATCGAGAGCAGGCCGACGCGCGGCGCGGGGGTGTGGAAGTACGCCGCGTGGAAGGCCGAGGCCATCTGGGCGAACTGGACGAGCATCTCGGGGGTGCACTCGGAGTTGGCGCCGGCGTCGACGAGGACCATCGGGGTCGTGCCCGGGCGCGGGATGGGCGTGGCGATGCACGGCCGCGCGACACCGGGGACCCGACCCATGCGCAGCAGCGCCGCGGCCATCGTCGCGCCGGTGTTGCCGGCCGAGACCATCGCCGAGGCCGCGCCGTCGCGCACGAGCTCCGCGGCGCGCACCAGCGAGGAGTCCTTCTTCGTGCGCACGCCGGCGCCGGGGTCCTCGTCCATGGCGATGACCTGGGTGCAGGCCACCACCGGCAGGCCCCGCGGGTCGCCGAGCAGGTCGGGCACGCCCACGAGCGTGACCTCGATCCCCAGCTCGTCGACCGCGCGGCGCGCGCCCGCGACGACCTCGCCGGGGGCGAAGTCCCCGCCCATCGCGTCCAGGGCGATGGGCAGGCTCAACTCAGTCGACCTCGACGGCGACGCGCCCCTTGTACCAGCCGCAGTTCGGGCAGACCACGTGGGGGGCCTTGGCGGTGGCGCACTGCGGGCAGACGCTGCGGGCCGGACGCCCCAGGCGCCAGTTGGCGGCGCGACGCGAACGCGAGCGGGCTTTGCTGGTCTTTCGCTTGGGGACGGCCATGGTCGGTCTCTTTCACCTGTGGGGCCGCCCGGGCCTAGCCGGGGTCGGCGAAACGGAGTCCGTCCAGTGTAGCCCACCTCGGGTCGCGCGCCGCCGAGCAGTCGCAGGTCGCCTCGTTGCGGTCGATCCCGCACTGGGGGCACAGCCCCCGGCAGTCCTCGCGGCACAGCGGCGCGAGCGGCAGGTCGAGCAGGATCGCGTCGTGGGCGAGCGGCGCCAGGTCGACCACGTCGCCCTCGATGAGGTAGGTCTCCTCGTCGCCCGCCTCGCGCCGCTCGACGAAGCGCTCGTCGACCACCACGCTCGAGCGGCCGAGCACCGGCGCGGAGCAGCGCCGGCAGATCCCGTGCCAGGGGGCCTCGACGCGCCCGTGGGCGCGCAGCCCCCCGACGAAGCTCTGCAGGGCCACCTCGACGCGCACGAGGGCCTCGGGGAAGACGTCGGTCTCGGCCGGCCCGCGCGGGGCGAACTCGTGGGGCTCGTCGAAGGGGGCCTCGAAGGCCACGCGGCGCACCGAGGGCACGTCGCGCAACAGCGTGGCCACGGGCACGAGGTAGGGCGAGCCCACTAGAAGGCGTCCTGGTCGAAGAAGGAGTCGTCACCCCCGCCCGGGGGTTCGGGCGCCTCGGGGGCGGGGGTGAGGAAGTCGTCGGGCGCCTCGGCTCCGGAGACCGCCGCCGGCGCGACCTGGGCGCTCAGGCGCTCGCGGCCCGAGTGGGCCGTCTTCATGAGGCGCTCGAGCACGATCTCGAACCCGCCGAGCTTGGCGTCGATGAAGTCCTCGGCCTGGTTGATGAGCTGGCGGGCCTCGGCGCGGGCGTCGGCCACGATCTGGTCGGCCTTGAGCCGGCTCTGGCGCACGATCTCGGTGCGGTCCACCATGCGGGCCGCCTCGGCGCGGACCTGGTCCATGAGCTGCTGGGCCTTGGCCATCTCGGCGGCCATGAGCTCCTCGCGGTCGCGCAGGGCCCAGCGGGCCTCGCGGACCTCCTCGGGCAGGGCGCGCAGGGCGTCCTCCAGGCGCCCCAGCACCTCGTCGCGCGGGATGAGGGCCGAGTTCGACAGGGGCATCTGCTTGGCGGCGGCGACCAACTCGATCACCTCGCGCAGCTCGGTCTCGAGGTCGCGGGCCGGCCGGACGGGGTCCTCGGCGAAGGGGACCTCCTCGGTGTAGGGGTCGTAGGTCACGGGGCCTCCGGGTAGCGCTCGCGCAGCCGCTTGGCGACGGGCTCGGGCACGAAGGCGGTGACGTCGCCGCCGAAGCGCGCCACCTCGCGCAAGAGGCGCGAGGCGATGAACGAGAAGTGCGAGCTCGAGGGCAGGAAGAGGGTCTCCACCCCGGAGAGGGAGCGGTTCATCTGGGCCATCTGCAACTCGTTCTCGAAGTCCGACACGGCGCGCAGGCCCTTGACGATCGCCGTGGCGCCCACGTCGTGCGCCACGTTCACGAGCAGGGTCGAGATCGAGACGATGCGCACGTTCTCCAGGTGCGCCACCGACTCGGCGATCATGTCGCGGCGCTCCTCGAGGGTGAACATCGGCTCGGACTTCTGGGGGTTGCGGATGGCGGCGACGACGACCTCGTCGAAGATCGGCGAGGCGCGCTCGACGATCTCGAGGTGGCCGTTGTGGAACGGGTCGAACGACCCGGGGATCAGCCCGACGGTCACGGGAGGTCCCCCGAAGTGGGTTCGAGCATCGTCACGAGCGTAGTGCCGTAGCGCTTCTCTTTCGTGACCCCCCAGCCCGGCGGCGGGTCCATGAACCGGTCGTTCTCGACGACCACGCGCCCGGCCACGACCCCCTCGAGCAGGGCCGCGAGGTCGAGCGGCCCGTAGGGCGGGTCGCAGAGCACCAGGTCGAGCCCGGCCGGCGGGTTCCAGCGCGGCAGGAGGGTCTGGAGGAAGACGGCCCGGCCGGCGAGGCCGAGCGGGGCGAGGTTCTCCTCGGCCGCGGCCAGGCAGGCCCGGTCGGCGTCGACGAAGTAGACGAGGTCCGCGCCACGGCTCAGGGCCTCGATGCCCATGGCGCCCGAGCCGCAGAAGAGGTCCGCCACGACGAGCCCGCGCAATCCCCCGCGGCTCTCGAGCATCGAGAAGATCGCCTCGCGGGCGTAGTCGGTCGTGGGGCGGACCGAGGGGGGCAGCTTCGCCCGCAACGGGCGGCCGCGCGCCGTGCCGCCGATCACCCGCACGAGGCCAGGCTACGTGCTAGGAGCGGTGCAGGTACGACTCGTCGTCGGCCTCGACGAAGAGCCGCACCTCCGCGAGGGCCGCCTCGAGGTCGGACCCGCCGGCGGCGACCAGCTCGGCCGCCTGCGCCCGGGCGGCCTCGACGAGGTCGGCGTCGCGCACCAGGCTCGCCAGGCGCAGGTCGCTGCGCCCGCGCTGGCGCGCCCCGAGGAGCGTCCCCTCGCCGCGCAGCTCGAGGTCGCGCGCCGCCAGGGCGAAGCCGTCGTTCGAGGCGACGAGGGCCTCCAGGCGGGCCGCGCCGTCCGGGCTCGGCGCCTCGCCCAGCAGATAGCACCAGCTCGGCCGGTCCGAGCGGCCCACCCGCCCGCGCAGCTGGTGCAGCTGGGCCAGCCCGAAGCGCCACGCGTCCTCGATCACCACGACCGTCGCCTCGGGCACGTCGACCCCGACCTCGATCACGACCGTGGCCACCAGGACGTCGAGCCCGCCCGCGCGCAGGGCCCCCATGACCTCCTCCTTCTCGGCGCCGGGCATCTGGCCGTGCACCAGCCCGACGCGCAGCCCCGCGAGCGGGCCCGCGGCCAGCCGGTCGCGCTCGGCCACGGCGCTCGCGGCGTCGAGCCTCTCGGACTCCTCGACGAGCGGGCAGACCACGAAGGCGCGCCGCCCGGCCGCCGCCTCCTCGCGCACCCGCGCCCAGGCGGGCGCGGGGTCGCCGCGCAGCCAGTGGGTCTCGACCGGGCGGCGCCCGGCCGGGAGCTCGTCGAGCACCGACTGGTCGAGGTCGCCGAAGACCGTGAGGGCGGCCGTGCGCGGGATGGGGGTGGCCGTCATGACGAGCAGGTCCGGGTCGCGCCCCTCGGCCGAGCGCTCGCGGGCCGCCTCGATGAGCGCGGCCCGCTGGGCCACCCCGAAGCGGTGCTGCTCGTCGACGACGACGAGCCCGAGGGCGCGAAAGCGCACCGTCGGCTCGAAGAGGGCGTGGGTGCCCACCACCACGTCGATCGCGCCCCCGGCGAGGGACTCGAGCACCCCGCGGCGCTCGCGCGCGCCGGCGCGCCCGGTGAGCAGCCCCACCCGCAGGGCCCGTCGGCCGCCGAGGACCGTGTCGTCGCCCACCTCCAGGCCCGCGAGGTCGGCGCGCAGGCTGGCGGCGTGCTGCTCGGCCAGCACCTCGGTCGGGGCCACGAGGGCGCTCTGGCGGCCGCCCTCGCGCGCGCAGAGCATCGCGAGCAGCGCCACGGTGGTCTTGCCCGCGCCGACGTCGCCCTGGAGGAGCCGGTGCATCGGCCGGGGGGCCGCCAGGTCCGCGAGGACCTCACCGGCGGCGCGGCGCTGGGCGCCGGTGAGGGCGAAGCGGTGGCCCGCGACGAAGCGCCCGACGAGGCTCGCCCCGCCGGCGAGGTCGCCGGCGAGGTCGGGGTGGGCGACGCCCGCGGCGTCGCGCTCCAGGCGCCGGCGCCGCTCGAGGCTCGCGACCTGGAGCCGCCAGAGCTCGTCGAAGGCGAGTCGCCGGCGCGCCGGCGACTCCCACTGCGCCGTCTCGGGCCGGTGGATCTGCCGGTAGGCGGCGGTGCGCTCGATCAGCCCGTGCGCCGCGCGCGCCCCGGCGGCCAACGGGTCGGCGAGGGGCCCGGCCCGGCGCAGCGACTGGTCCACCAGGTCGGCGATCTCCCAGCTGGCGAGCCCCTCGGCGCCCGAGGGGTAGACCGCGACCACCCGTCCGATCCGCTCGGGGTCGCGCTCGTGCCCGCCGGGGTCGAGGACGACCTCGACGGTGGGGTTGGCCATCCGGCGGCGGCCCCGGTACTCCCCGAGCGCCCCGAAGAAGAGGGCCCCCACGCCCGGGCGGAGCTGGCGCTCGCGCCAGGGCTGGTTGAAGAAGACCACGTCGAGGGCGCTCGCGCCGTCGCCCACGGTCACCTCGACCATCGAGCGGCCCTGGCGGGTGCGCCGGGCGCGGACGCGCACCACCTCGCCGTAGACGGCGGCCGTCTCGCCCACGGCCAGCTCGGCGAGGTCGACCCGGCGGGTCCGGTCGACGTAGCGGCGCGGGAACCACGAGAGCAGGTCGAGCACCGAGTCGATCCCCATCTCGGCCAGCGCCGCGCGCCGGCGCTCGCCCACCCCGTGGAGGCGCTCGACGCCGATCCCGGCCAGCTCGACCAGCGTGCGCCCGGGCGCGTCGCTCACTCGAGGCCGACGTAGTACGGGTAGAGCGGCTGGCCCCCGTAGTGGACCTCGACCGCGAGGTGGGGGAACTCCTCGGCCAGGTAGTCGGTGATGCGCCGGGTGTTGGCCGGCGACGAGCCGTCGCCCTCGATGAGGGTGACGAGCTCGTGCTCGGGCCTCGCCAGGGCCGCGATCAGCGCCCGCGCCGCCCCCGACACCGAGTCGGCCACCGCGCGCACGCCCCCCGGCCCGAGCCCGATCCAGTCGCCCCGGCGGATGGGGCCGAGGTCGCACGCCGAGTCGCGCACGGCGCGGGTCACCTCGCCCGTGGTGACCCTCTCGGCCGAGGCGGCCATCGCCGTCGCGTTCTCGGCGGCCGAGGCCGCTGGGTCGTAGGCGAGCAGCGCGGCGAAGCCCTCGATCACCGAGTCGGTGGGCACCACGCGCACCACCTGGTCGACGAGGTCGCCCACGCGCTCGGCCACCAGGCGCACGTTCTCGTTGTTGGGCAGGATCACCACCTCGGGCGAGCCGGTCGCGGCGACGGCCTTGACGAGGTCGGCCGTCGCCGGGTTCATCGACTGGCCCCCGGCCACGAGCTCGCGCACGCCGAGCGAGTAGAAGATGCGCCCCACGCCCTCGCCCACCACGACCGCCACGACCGAGGTCGCCGGCGCCGGGGGGCGCTCCACCTCGGGGAGGCGCTCGATCGTCGCCTCGCGCACCCAGCGCTCCTCGAGGACCTGGTCCGAGAGGTTGGTGACGCGGATCTCGCGCGGGCGGCCCACGTCGAGGGAGGCCTCGATGGACCCGCCGATGTCGTCGGTGTGGATGTGGCAGTTGTAGAGGCCGTGGCCGCCGACGATGACGATCGACTCGCCCAGGCCCGTCCAGACCTCCCGGAAGGCCGGGATGCGCGCGTCGTCCCCCTCGAGCAGGAACATGACCTCGTAGGTCGGCCCCGCGTGGCCCGCGCCGACGGCCTCGTGCACGTGGGTGGGCACCGACTCGAGCGGCGGCGCCTCGGGCAGCGCGTCGCCGGCCACCACGTGGCCGAGGGCGTCGAAGAGGAGCACCAGTCCCGAGCCGCCGGCGTCGACGACGCCGGCCTGGGCGAGGGCCGGGAGCTGCTCGGGGGTGTGGGCGAGCGCCTCGGTCGCCTCGTCGCGCGCGGCGCGCACGAGCGCGGCGAGGTCCTCCTCGTGGCAAGCGGCGGCGCGCGCCGCCGCGCGGGCGATGGTGAGGATCGTGCCCTCGACCGGGTGGACCACCGCCTGGCGGGCGAGCTCGTCGGCGCGCGCCAGCGCCGCGGCGAGCGTCTTGGCGTCGACGGCGTCGGCGTGGCCGATCTCCTCGACCACCCCGCGCAGGATCTGGCTCAGGATCACCCCGGAGTTGCCCCGGGCCCCCATGAGCGATCCGTGGGCGATCGCCTGGGCGACGGCCTCGAGGGTCGCGTCCTCGCCCAGGGCCGACAGGGCGATCGAGACCGACTCCACGGTCAGGGCCATGTTGGTCCCGGTGTCCCCGTCGGGGACCGGGTAGACGTTGAGGCGGTTCAGGAGCTCGCGGTGCGCGCGCAGCAGCTCGAGGTAGGTGGCGACGACCTCGCGCAGATCGCTCGCGCCAAGCGAGGTGGCAACCACGCCGCCGATGCTACAATGGACACCCTGTCGATCAGCCCCGGGCCGGGGCCGCAAGGAGAACTCTCACCATGGCGTCCGTCTGCGACCTCTGCGGCAAGAAGCCCTCGTTCGGGATGAACGTGTCGTTCTCGCACCGTCGCACCAAGCGCCGGTGGAACCCGAACATCCAGCGGGTGCGCGCCCTGGTCGGACGGACCCCGAAGCACATCAACGTGTGTACGGGCTGCCTGCGCTCGGGCAAGGTCGTCAAGCCCTCGCGCAGCACCCTCTAGTCAGAGCCGGTGCTCGAAGCCCCGCCGCTCGAGGGGCCGTCCCGCGAGGCTGCGCGTGCGCGTGTCGGCGACCACCTCGCCCACCTCGACCGGCGCCCGTAGGCCGCGCGCGGCGAAGACCTCGGCGAGCCGGCGCGGGTCGGGCGCCGCGACGAGCAGCTCGTAGTCCTCGCCACCGCTGATCGCCTCTTCGGCCGTCGCCCCCTCGGCGACCGGTACCGACGCCAGCGCGAAGCCCACTCCCGACGCGTCGGCCAGGCGGTGCAGGTCGATCCCCAACCCGTCCGAGAGGTCCATCATCGCGTGGGCCCCGGCGCCGCGCGCGGCCCGACCCTCGGCGAGCAGCGGGCGAGGCCGGCGGTGCGCGAGGACCGCGGGGTCGTCGAGGCCGGCCCC
>JAJXZW010000051.1 GCA_021779855.1 Actinomycetes bacterium | reverse complement strand
GACTCGATCACCGCGGCGATCACCCACACGTTCTGGGAGCTGTCGACCCCGCCGCACATGATCGCCAAGCTGAGCGGCATCGGCTGCTCGAGCAAGACCCCGACGTACTTCGTGCGCGGCGCCCACGGCTTCAACTCGGCCCACGGGCGCATGGCGACGATCGCGACCGGTGCGGCCGCGGCGAATCGCGAGCTCACCTACATCGGCGTCTCGGGCGACGGGGACTCGCTCTCCATCGGCATCGGCCACCTCGCCCACGCGATCCGACGGAACGTGAAGATGGTCTACGTCATCGAGAACAACGGCGTCTACGGGCTGACCAAGGGCCAGCTCTCGGCCTCGGCCGACATCGGCACGCGCCCGAAGAAGGGCGACGCCAACGTGGTCGCCCCGATCGACCCGATCATGCTCGGCCTCGCGATGGGCGCGACGTTCCTCGCGCGCAGCTTCTCGGGCGACAAGGAGCAGCTCATCCCGATCCTGAAGGCCGCGGTCGCCCACAACGGCCTCGCCCTGATCGACGTGATCAGCCCGTGCGTGACCTTCAACGACCACGAGGGCTCGACCAAGAGCTACCGCTTCATGCGCGAGCACGAGGTCAAGGAGGTCCTCACGGACTTCGTGCCCGAGCGCGAGGAGATCAACGTCGCGATCGGCGGGCCCGAGACGCGCTCGGTCACGATGCACGACGGCAGCGTGATCACGTTCCGCTCGGTGCCCGAGGGCTACGACCCGACCAATCGCATCTCGGTCGAGGAGTACATCCGCGACCACCAGCGCCTCGGCGAGGTCGTCACGGGCCTGCTCTACCTCGACGAGAGCGCCTCGAGCATGCACGAGATCAACCACACCCCCGTCGAGGGGCTCAACAAGCTGCCCTTCGAGTCGCTCTGCCCCGGCAGCGCCGTGCTCGAGGACCTGATGGCGGACTTCCGCTAGAGACGAGGAGCGATGGACCACGTCCTGGAGCGTCCACTCGACAACGACGTACCCGGGTTGCGCACGACCGGCCCCGTGCCGGTCGTGCGGCCCGCCTCGACCCTGGAGCTACGCCTGACCGGTCCCGTGCCGGTCGTTCACCGCTAGGGCCGCGGCGACGAAACGCTCGGCCAGTTCGGGCGTCGCCGCCAGGTGCTGGTGCAGGTAGCTCGCAAAGACCGTCGGGGTGTTCACCCCGCCCAGGTTCGAGCCGAACCGGCTGGTGAGCTCCAGCCCCTCGCCCGCCGGGGTCACCGTCGAGCGGTGGAACTCGTGGCCGCGCAGTTGGGTGCCCGCCGGGCCGAAGATCCCCGGCCCGCGGGTGCTCGCGCGGCGGTAGCCGAGGGTCAGCCGGTCGGTCATCGTCGCGTGGAACCCGTCGAGCACGCCGGCCATCGGCGTCTCGTCCAGTGACGCACCGAGCCACAGGAAGCCCCCGCACTCGGCCCAGGTGACCAGGCCCGCGCGCACGCGCGCACGCACGTCGGCGAGCAGGCGGTGGTTCTGCCCGAGGGCGGTGGCGTAGACCTCGGGGAACCCGCCCCCGGCGTAGAGCGCGGTGCAGTTTGCCGGCAGTGCCTCGTCGACGAGCGGGTCGAACTCGACGAACTCGGCGCCGGCCTCGGCGAGCAGCTCGAGGTTCTCGGGGTACACGAAACTAAAGGCCGGCCCGACGCACAGCGCGACGCGCGCGCGACCGACGAAGCGCGCGTGGGGCACGTCCTCGACCTCGTGGGCCGGCGCTCGGCGCGCCAGTGCCTCGAGTGCCGCCAGGTCGACGCCCTGTCCGATCGCCGCACCGAGGCGCGCGACGAAGTCGCGCGTCGCCTCGGGGGCCTCGACCGCGGGCACCAGTCCCAGGTGGCGCTCGCGCCACACGAGCTCGTCGGCGCGGCGGATGACCCCGAGCACGGGCACCCCGAGCGGGGCGAGGGCCTCGGTGAGCAGCGTCGCGTGGCCCTCGCTCGCGACCCGGTTGAGGATGACCCCGGCGACGTGCACGGAGGGATCGAAGTGGGTGAAGCCGTGCACCAGCGCCGCGACCGAGCCGCTCATCGCCGAGGCGTCCACGACGAGCACCACCGGGGCGTCGAGCAGGCGGCTGACCGCCGCGGTCGAGCCGTCGATGCCGGGCTCGCCCGCGCCGTCGAAGAGGCCCATGACGCCCTCGACGACGAGCACGTCCGCGTCGCGCGTCGCGCGCGCGGCCTGGCGGCGCACGACGTCCTCGCCGGCGAGAAAGACGTCGAGCGAGCGGCCCGGGCGGCCCGTGGCGAGTGCGTGGTAGCTCGGGTCGATGAAGTCGGGGCCGACCTTGGCCGAGGCGACGCGCAGGCCCGATGCGGCGAGGGCCGCCATGACGCCCGTGGCGACGGTGGTCTTGCCGACGCCCGAGTGGGTCCCGGCGATGACGAGGCGAGGTCCGAGGCGCGCGATTCGCCATGGTACCAGCCACCTTTGCCGACCCGGTACGCTCGTCCCGGTGAACGACCCCGCGAGCGACGAGCCCCGCGACGAGGTCGTGGCCCTGGAGCGCTACCGCGGCCCGTGGGCGCCGGGCGACCCCGACGCGAACTTCAAGGCCGACGTCGCGCTTTACGCGAACCTCGACCCGCTGCGCACGCTGCGCGGGCTCGGCGAGGCGACCGGCCTGTCGGT
>JAJXZW010000050.1 GCA_021779855.1 Actinomycetes bacterium | reverse complement strand
TAGTACGAGAGGACCGGGACGAACGCAGCTCTCGTGTGACAGTTGTCCTGCCAAGGGCATGGCTGTTTTGCGACCTGCGGGTGGGATAAGCGCTGAAAGCATCTAAGTGCGAAGCCCGTTTCAAGATGAGATCTCTCACTGGGTTAACCAGGTAAGGCCCGTGGCTAGACGACCACGTTGATAGGCCGGAAGTGTACGTGCGGCAACGCATTCAGCTGACCGGTACTAATCGGCCGAGGGCTTGGAGTTGATGATGCTCGTGCTCGTTCTAAGACGCTCAAGGGGTCGTGACGGCCCCCACTCCGGTGGAGCGTAGGTTTCCGGTGGTCATGGCGGTGGAGATATACCTGTTCCCATTCCGAACACAGAAGTCAAGCCCACCCGCGCCGATGGTACTTGGGGGTCCCCCCCTGGGAGAGTAGGTCGCCGCCGGGATTTCTGAGGAAGACCCCCGCCTCGTGCGGGGGTCTTCCGCTGTGCGGGCGACGTTCACCGGGCCCGGGGGCGGTGGGGATAGCGATCCCCGACCCTAGAATCGTCCGGCGTGACCCCCGAGACCCCGAGCGCGGACCCCGCCGACCCGACGCGCCGGCGCAGGCTGAGTGAGGGCGTGCAGGTCCTGATCGCGACGGTCGTCGCCCTCGTGGTGATCGGCGGGGGCATCCTCTTGTACGTCGCGAACGAGCACCCCTCGATCCCGTGCACCGTCCGCTACGTCGTCGGGGGCACCGGCCTCAGCACGGTCCACTCGAACCGGGTGGGACCGGTGACGACGCTGCCGCCCTCGCGCGACAACGACGCGGGGCGCTCGCGGGCCCTCGACGCGACGCCCGACGCCGACAACGACGTCCTGCGCCGGGAGATGACCTGCCCCTGAGGGGAGCGGCCTGGGGTTGCCCCGGACGGTCCCATAGATGTCAAGTCCCTTTCCGACCGAGGTCGGTGACCAGGTCGCGGAAGACTTCGCGGGCGATGAATCTCTTGAGGCACTGCAGGACGTCCTTCTTCGAGAGCCCTCCGTCTGTCGACGAGCCATGTAGTCGATGGTCCGCTGGTCGTAGCGGAGACGGCAGACGGCGATCATGTGGAGCGACCGATTGGCCTGACGATCGCCGCCGCGGTGAAGGCGCATGCGGTGCGTCTGGCCCGACGATGCCGGAATCGGGGCCACCCCGCAGAGTCGGGCGAACGCCGCCTCGGAAGTGAAACGATCGATGTTCTCGCCGGCGGTGACGAGCAACTGGGCGGCGTGCTGAGTGCCGATGCCCACCCTCGCCACCAGAGTCGGTGCCGCCCCGTTGACCAGTCGACCGAGTTGCTCGTCGGCCGCGACGATCTCCTCGTCCAGGGCGTGGATCCTCCTCGCAATCGCCCACAGGGCCATTTTCGTCGCCTGGGTCGGATTGTCGAGTCGTGCCGCGTCGGGGCGCCACGACGCGGCGAGCGTCACGTTGGCGCGAGTGCCGCGAGCCCTCAGTGACTCGCGAAGCTGCGCCGGTGCGGTCGTCACCAGGTCCTGGAACTGAACGAGCGCCGTCGACGGGGCTTGACCGCGGACTCTCGGGCCACTCGCAGCACGCGAATTGCCTCGACGACGCCCGTGGTGCGCTTGGGCTGGGTTGAGAGCCGACCGTCCAGGACCTTGCGCGCGGCGGCCTCGGCGTCGATGGGATTGCTCTTGCCGAGTCGCGGTCGCGTGTGCGCGTGGGGCTGATTGATCTCCACGACTCGAACGCCACGGGTGTCCAGATAGCGGACGAGACCGGCTCCGTAGGAGCCGGTCGACTCCACGCCGATGTGGGCGACCTCGCCGAAGGAGCTCATCCACTCGAGCAGATCCCAGTAGCCGGCCGTCGAAGCCGGGAACTCCTTGTCGCCGAGCAGGTGTCCCTGGGTTGTGAGGACCGCCGCGTGGTGCGTGCCTCGGTGGGTATCGACGCCACCGATCACGCGCACTTGCGCCCCGATGTCGGTTGTGGTCATCTGGTGCCTGTCGGGTCTGCTCAGAGTTCCGGTGACACCGTTTGTGTCCAATCACGCAGACTGAGCCGACGCGAAGGCTAGTTCGAACTCGATCGGCGTCAGCCTGCCGAGAGCCCGCTGGCGACGCCGGCGGTGATAGGAGCGCTCGATCCAGGTGATGATCTCGTAGCGCAGTTCGGCGCGAGTCGACCAGGACTTCCTCTGGTCGAGGACGTTCTTCTGCAGCAGCGAGTAGAACGACTCCATGGCGGCGTTGTCGGCGCCCGAGGCGACTCGCCCCATCGAGCCCCGGAGGCCGTGGGCCTTGAGGACACGCTGGAAGGCCCGGCTGCGAAATTGACCGCCGCGGTCCGCGTGAACAATGGTCCCCTCGGGCGAACGTCTCGCGATTGCCGAGCGCAGCGCGGAGACGGCGAGATCGGCGGTCTCCCTCGAGTCGATCGAGTAGCCGACGATGCGGTTTGAGAAGACGTCCTTCACCGAGCAGAGGTAGAGCTTGCCCTCGGAGGCTTGAATTCCAGTGGTCATCGCAACGGCGGTCTCAAGGGGTCAACGCAACATCTCGGTGACTCAGCAACGATGAGCTGAACGAACCGGGAGGTCGAGATGGGTGGACCGCGTTTGACACGAGAGCAGAAGCAGCTGGCGTTCCGACTGCG
>JAJXZW010000016.1:31930-47572 GCA_021779855.1 Actinomycetes bacterium | reverse complement strand
CGGGCTTGGCGACCGGCTCGGCCTTGGCCGCGGCGGCGGGCTTGGCGACCGGCTCGGCCTTGGCCGCCGAGGCGGGCTGGGCCGCCGGCTCGGCCTTGGCGGCCCGGGTGGCCCGCTTCGCGGGCGCCTTGGCCGGGGTGACGGGGGCCTTCGCGGGCGCCTTCTTCGCGGCGCGCTTGGCCGTCGGCTCGACGGGAGCGGCCTTGGCGGCCTTCTTCGCCTGGCGCAGGACCTTCGGGCTGCGCACCGGGAGGCGCGTGGTGAAGACCCACCCGACGCCGCGCACCGGCTTGCCCCCGACCAGGCGGCCCTCGTCGAAGAGCCACGGGTACTCCTCTTGGAACTCCTGGAACGAGTCGTTCGACAACACCACGGCGTCGATGCGGTCGGCGATCTTCAAGATGAAGGCGTCCCCACGCCCGATCGCCCCGGCCGGGGGCGTCACGACCTCGCCGGCCAGGATGGCCTCGCCGAAGGCCGCCCGCTCCGAGGCCGGCACCCGGTGCTCGAAGGTCGCGTCCACCACGACGATGACGTCCGCGCCGGGGTTCTCCTCGATGTAGGCGCGCACCGCCTCGTCGAGCTGGGCCAGGCTTGGCGTGACGCGACCCTCGGTCGCGATGTTCGAGCCGTCGACGACGACGCGCGCCTTGGCGCGCGCGGCGCTCACCCGACGGCCCGGGCCAGCAGGTCGGCCTGCTCCGCGCCGTGCACGAGGCCGCTGCCCGTGGCCGGGCTGGCCGACTCGGCGCGCGCGACGTGGACCACCGCGCGCTCGCGCAGGTGGGCGTGGAGCCGGTGGTGCACGAAGGGCCAGGCCCCCATGTTCTCGGGCTCCTCTTGGAGCCAGAGCACCTCGCTGACGCCGGGGTAGCCGCCCAGCACCTCCTCGATCTCCCCGGCCGGCCACGGGTAGAGCTGCTCGACGCGCACCACCGCGACGGCGCGCGCGCCGATCTCGTCACGCCGGGCCAGCGCCTCGTGGGCCACCTTGCCCGAGGCGAGGACCACCCGGCTCACGCTCGCGCGCTCGGCGCCGGGGTCGTCGAGGACGCTGCGGAACGAGCCCGAGACCAGCGCGTCAAGCGGCGAGCGGGTCGCCGCGGCGCGCAGCATCGACTTCGGGGTGAAGACCACGAGTGGGGTCACCCGCTCGCGCTGGACCTGGCTGCGCAGGAGGTGGAAGTACTGAGCCGCGGTGGTCGGCTGGGCCACGCGGATGTTGTTGCGCGCCGAGAGCGAGAGGAACCGCTCGATCCGCCCGCTGGAGTGCTCGGGGCCCTGGCCCTCGTAGCCGTGGGGCAGGAGCATGACGAGCCCGGCGCGCTGGCCCCACTTGTCCTCGGCCGCGACGAGGAAGTTGTCGACGATGATCTCAGCCCCGTTGAAGAAGTCGCCGAACTGGGCCTCCCAGACGACCAGCGAGCGCGGCGCCTCGACCGAGTAGCCGTACTCGAAGCCGAGCGCGGCGTACTCCGAGAGCAGCGAGTCGCGCACCGTGATGAACCCCGGCGCGCCGAGCTCGGCGAGCGGCACCACCTGCTCACCGGTCTCGTAGTCGATCAGTGCGGCGTGGCGGTGCGAGAACGTCCCGCGCCGCGAGTCCTGCCCGGTGAGCCGCACGTTCGTGCCCTCGAGCGCCAGCGTGCCGAGCGCGAGGGCCTCGCCGAAGGCCCAGTCGACCTCACCGGCGTCGAGCTGGGCCAGGCGCTGGGCGAACTGGCGCTCGAGCTTGGGGTGCACGACGAACCCCTCCGGCCCGCTGACCGAGGAGCGCGCCACCGCGAGCAGCGTCTCGCGCGCCACTCCCGTCTCGGGGGCCGGCGGGTCGGCCGGGACCTCGGAGACCGGTACGCGGGCGAGCTGGGGCACCGGCACCGTGCGCACCTCGTCGAGCACGCTCTGGAGGCGGGCGTTGAACTCGTCGAGGAACGACTCGGCCTCCTCGAGCGATATGTCGCCCCGACGCACCAGGGTCTCGGTGTAGATCTTGCGCACCGAGCGCATCTGGTCGATGACCTTGTACATCAGGGGCTGGGTGTAGCTCGGGTCGTCGCCCTCGTTATGGCCGTGGCGCCGGTAGCACACGACGTCGACCACGACGTCGCGCTGGAAGGCCTGGCGGTACTCGAAGGCCAGCCGGGCCACCCGCGCACACGCCTCGGGGTCGTCACCGTTCACGTGGAAGATCGGCGCCTGGATCATCTTGGCGACGTCGGTCGTGTACTGGCTCGAGCGGGCCGACTCGGGCGCCGTGGTGAAGCCCAGCTGGTTGTTGATCACGAGGTGGATCGCGCCGCCGACGTGGTATCCCGCGAGCTGGGAGAGGTTCAGCGTCTCGGCCACGACCCCCTGGCCGGCGAAGGCCGCGTCGCCGTGGATGAGGATCGGCAGGTAGGGGTAGAAGCCGTAGGCCGCCGCGTTGGCGGCGACGGCCGGCGGGCGCAGAACCAGGTCCTGCTTGGCGCGCACGATCCCCTCGGCCACCGGGCTCACCGCCTCGAGGTGGCTCGGGTTCGAGGCCATCGAAACGTCGATCGTGGCGCCGTTGGGACTCTTGAAGACCCCACGGGCCCCCTTGTGGTACTTGACGTCGCCGCTGCCCTGGACGCTCTCGGGGTCGAGGTTGCCCTCGAACTCCGAGAAGATGTCGCTGTAGGACTTGCCCACGACGTTCGCGAGCACGTTCAGCCGCCCCCGGTGGGCCATGCCGATGACCGCCTCGGCCAGGCCGGCGTCGGCCGCCTCGTCGAGGATGGTCTGGAGCGCGACGATGGTCGACTCGGCGCCCTCGAGCCCGAAGCGCTTCTGGCCGACGTAGCGCGAGTGCAAGAACCGCTCGAAGACCTCGGCCTCGGTCAGCGAGGCCAGGATCCGGCGCTGCTCCTCGGGGGTGGTCGTCGCGCGCACCCCCTCGACGCGCTCTTGGATCCAGCGCTTCTGAACCGGGTCGAGGATATGGCCGTACTCCACGCCTATCGTGCGGCAGTAGGCCTCGCGCAACAGAGCGAGGATCTCCTCGAGGGTCGCCTCGCTCCGGCCACCCAGGCCGTCGACGACAAATGTCCGCTGGAGGTCCCAGATCGTGAGGCCGTACGTCGCCAGGTCGAGCTCGGGGTGCATCGGCGACGGCTCGCTCGACAGTGGGTCGAGGTGAGCGGCCAGGTGGCCGCGCACCCGGTACATGTTGATCAGCGCTTGGACCCGGACCTGCTTCAAGACCCGCTCGGCCTCGCCCTCGGCGCCCACGGCGTTGGTGTCGGCGGACCAGCGGGCCGGTTCGTAGGGGATCCCCAGCGAGGCGAAGACGTCGTCGTAGAAGCCGTGGCCCCCCGTCAGGCACTCGGCGGCGTACTTGAGGAAGAGGCCCGACTCGGCCCCCTGGATGATCCGGTGGTCGTAGGTCGAGGTCAGCGTCAGGACCTTGCCGACGCCCATCTCGGCGAGCGCGCGCGGGTCGGCCGCCTCGAAGCCAGCGGGCCAGGCGAGGGCCCCCACACCGATGATCGCGCCCTGGCCGGGCATGAGCCGCGGCACCGACTGGACCGTCCCGAGGGTGCCCGGGTTGGTCAGCGACACCGTCGCGCCGACGAGGTCGTCGGCGCCGAAGGCGCCCGCGTGGACCTTGCGCACGAGGTCCTCGTAGCGCAGGAGGAAGTCGCGGAAGCCGAGCGTGTCGGCGTCGCGCACGACCGGCACGAGCAGGCCGCGCGAGCCGTCCTTGCGCTCCACGTCGACGGCCAGGCCGAGCCCGACGTGCTCGTGGCGGCGCACCCCCGGGGTGCCCTTCGCGTCGACGGCCTCGACGAAGGCGGCGTTGAGCGACGGCACGGCGATCAGCGCCTTGACCACGGCGTACCCGATGAGGTGCGTGAAGGACACCTTCGCCCCCGTCACGCGACCGAGCGACTCGTTGAGGGCGGCCCGGTTGATCTCGAGCAGACGCGCCGACACCGTGCGCACGCTCGTGGCCGTGGGGATCGAGAGGCTCGCGGTCATGTTCGCGACGACCCGGGCGGCCGCGCCGCGCAGGGGGGTCGCCGGCTCGTCGTCCGCGTCCGGGATGACGGCCGGGGTCGGCTCGGGCGCGGGGACGGGAGCCCCGGCCACCGAGGGCACCGTCGAGCGCTGGTAGTCGACGAAGAACTCCCGCCAGCTCGTCGAGACCGACGCGGGGTCGGCGAGGTAGCGGTCGTAGAGGTCGTCCACGAGCCAGGCGTTGGGACCGAACGACCCGCTCGCGCGCCGACCGGGGGGGTTCGAGGGCGCAGTCACGGTTCCAAGACTAGGGCCGTCGCCCCGAGAACGACGAGGTGGGCGGGCGCGCCGCTAGGTTCGCGGAGTGACTCGGACGCACCCCCCCGGCGCCCTCCACTTCGTCGCCGACGGCCCCGTCCCGGGGCTCGCCCTCGCCCGGCGGCCACTCGCGCACCCGAGCGCGACCCTGGTCTGCGTGCACGGCGCGTTGGACCGCGCCGCGTCCTTCGCCCGGCTCGCGCGGCGACTCGCCTCCTTCGAGGTCGTCGCCTACGACCGCCGGGGCTACCAGGGGTCACGCGACCTGGGCGTGGGCGGGCTCGACGACCACGTCGAGGACCTCGCGCGGGTGGTCGGCTCGGCGAGCGCCGGCCCGGTCGTGGTCCTCGGGCACAGCTTCGGCGGCCTCGTCGCGATGGGCGCCGCCCTGCGCGCGCCCCGGTCGATCGCCCTCGTCGTCGCCTACGAGTCCCCCTTCCCCTGGCTCGTGCGCCGGCCCGGGGCTCCGACGCCCGGCGGGGACGACCCCCGCCTCGAGGCGGAGCGGTTCTTCCGCCGGGTCGTCTCGGACGCCTCGTGGGAGCGACTGAGCGAGCGCCAGCGCGACTCGCGCCGCGCCGACGGCCCCGCCCTTCGCGCCGACCTGGCCGCGCTCGCCGGGCCTCGCCCCTTCGACCCGTCGGACCTCTCGGTCCCGGTCGTCTACGCCTTCGGCAGCGCGGGCCACGCGGACCACTACCGGGCCCTCGCGCGGGCCCTGGAGGAGGCGAACCCCCTCGTGCGCTCGGTCGAGATCCCCGGGGCCGTCCACGGGGCCCACCTGTCGAGCCCCGACCAGCTGGCCGCAGTGGTCGAAGGGGCGTGGGAGGACGCGTGCGCGTCGGCCTGACCGGGGCGAGCGGCCTGCTCGGGCGCGCGCTGGGCTCGGCGCTGGCGAACCGGGGCGACGAGGTCGTCGTGCTCGCTCGCCCCGGTTCGGCCCCCTCGGCTCACCCGACACTCGACTGGGACCCGGTCCGACAGGCGATCGCGCCCGAGGAGGCCCAACGCCTGGGCGCGCTCGACGCCGTCGTGAACCTCGCCGGGGCGGGCATCGGTGAGCGGCGCTGGAGCCTCGCGCGCCGGCGCGAGATCCGCGACTCGCGGGTGCGCGCCACGCGCTTTGTCGCCGAGCTCCTCGCGCGCGCGGGGGCGCGGGCCCATCTGGTGAGCGCGTCGGCGGTCGGCTACTACGGGTCGCGCGGCGATGAGGTCCTGGACGAGGCCGCCGCCCCGGGCGAGGGCTTCCTCGCCGACGTCTGCGTCGCCTGGGAGGACGCGGCCCACGGCTACGCGGTCGCCGGCGGCGACGTGGCCGTGGTGCGCACCGGGATCGTCCTCGACGCTCGCGGCGGCGCCCTGGCCCGCCAGCTCCCGCTCTTTCGCCTCGGCCTGGGCGGCCGCCTCGGGCCGGGGACCCAGTGGGTGAGCCCGATCTCGCTCGGCGACCACGTGCGCGCGACGCTCTTCACCCTCGACCACCGGCTCACCGGCGCCGTCAACCTGGTCGCCCCCGCGCCCGCGACCAACGCCGAGCTGACCCGCGCGCTAGCACGCGCCCTGGGCCGTCCCGGCCTGGTCACGGCGCCGTCGCCCGCCCTGCGGCTCGCTCTCGGGCGCCAGATGGCCGACGAACTCCTCCTCGCCAGCCAGCGCGCCGTCCCCGCGCGGCTCGTCGCGGCGGGCTTCGCCTACGAGCACCCCGCGCTCGACGCGATCGTGCGCGCCGCCCTCGACTAGGGCCTGGGTAGGGTTGGGGCGACTCGACCGAAAGGCCCCGCCATTCAACCCCTGCGGATAGCGCTCGTCGCGGCCGCCCTGGTCGCCGCTCTCGTCGTCGCAGCCCCACGCGCCGGCGCCGCCGGGGCGATCACCGTCGGCGAGGTCCCCGGAGCCCCCCCGACCAGCATCTTCCCGCTCGAAGGGTGCGCCCAGGACACCCTCGCCAACGTCCAGCAGTTCCAGGACCTCCTCTTTCGCCCGCTCTACTGGTACGGCCTGTCGAGCTCGCCGGGCTACCAGGCCGCGCTCTCACTCGCCGCGACGCCCACGACCAACAAGGCGACCACCCAGGTGAGCTTCACCCTGCGCGACTGGCGCTTCGCCGACGGCCGACCGGTCGACGCCACGAGCGTCCTCTTCTTCTTGAACCTGGTGGAGGCGGACCCCAGCGCGTTCTGCAACGCCGTGGCGGTACGGGGCGTTCCCGCGGGTCTGCGGAGGGTGGCGGCCCGGGGCAACCTCGTGACCCTCACCTTCTCCACCCGGGTCAACCTCGACTGGCTCATGGGCAACGACCTCTCCAACGTCGTGCCCCTCGACCCCGCGTGGTCGCGCTCGGCGACGGGTCCGGTGCCGGCCTGCGCCAACGGGGCCTACGGCGCCGCGCGCACGATCGCCGCCTGTCGCCAGGTCCTCGCCTACCTCCAGGGCCTGGGCACGACGACCACGGGCTTCACCTCGGGCTTCTGGCAGGGCGGTGTCGACGGCCCGTGGCTCCTCACCGCCTTCGACGCGTCGGGCGACGCCACCTTCAGCGCCAACCCCCGCTACTCGGGCCCGGTGCGACCGCGGGTCGGCGTGGTGCGCCTGGTGGCCTTCGACTCCTACGCCGCCGAACAGGACGCCCTCGCCCGGGGCACCCTCGACGAGGGGACGGTCTCGGGCTCGGCGATCCCGGCGGGCTCGGCGAACGCGCCAGCGCTCTCGGGCCACGACACCCTCTACGCCACCCCCTTCTGGGGGTTCGACGGGATCCAGGTGAACTTCGCGGCCACCGACGCCGGCGGCCCGCTCGTCACCCAGGGCTACCTCCGGGGCGCCCTCGAACAGTCGATCGACCAGAAGTCCCTCGTCGCGACGGTCTTCCACGGACGGGCCGCCGGTGGGGCGAGCCCGATCCCGCCCTCGACCCCCGCGGCCCTCGCCAAGGTCGCCGGGGCCTTCCCGACCGACCCGGCCGCCGCCCGCCGGACCCTCGCGAGTCACGGCTGGAGCCTGGCGGGCGCCGCGGCCACCTGCATCGACGCGGGCCCGGGGGCGAGCCAGTGCGGCGCCGGCGTCGCCCCGGGCCAGACCCTCACCCTCAGCCTCGTCGTGGCGAGCGGCGATCCCGCCCTCGACCAGGAGCTGGGCCTAGTCAAGGCCGCCTGGGCGGCCATCGGCGTTTCGCTCAGCGTCACCTTCGACACGGCCTCGAACGTGGCCGCGGACTGCGCGTCGGCCACCGCCACCGACCTGTGCTGGTCGGGCGGGGGCTTCTCGTACCTGAGCGACTACTACCCCTCGGGCGACCCGTTCTACTCGACCACCGCCTCGTCCAGCCTCGGGGGCTTCGCCAACCCCGTGCTCGCCCACTGGCTGGCCCTCGTTGAGATCCGCCGCGGCGAGCTCACGGGCTACGGGACCTACATGGCCCAGGCGCTGCCCGTCCTCTACCTCCCCTCGCCCGACACCCTCTGGGAGGTGTCGACGCGCCTCGCGAGCACGCCCCCCCTGCGGCCCTGTCCAACCGGCGCCCTGACACCCGAGTACTGGTACTTTTCCTAGAGTCGCCCTCCGTGGTGATATTTTACTCATCTAGGGAAGTTTTACTCATCCATCGCTAGACGGGCGTTGGCCGTTGGGGTGGGCCGGTGGGGCTTTTCTCAAGCCGCTGTCAGTTCCCGCCACATTCTCTCGCCCGGTACTGGGCTATCGTGACCTTTCAGTCACCGACGTGGTGAATCGAGGCGGGGTCGTAACGATCCCGTGGGGAGGAAGTAATGAGATTTACACGAAAATTACGGTTGCTTGTCACGGTTGGTGCGGCCGCCGGTGCGGTGGCGCTGGGAGCGCTGGCCACCGGTGTCGCCAACAGTGGGGCCTCCGCCCCGAGTGGCACGTTGGTTTACGCGGAGGGTCCGGGTGCTGCCCCGAACTACATCTTCCCGTATATGAGTTGCACCTACTTCTCGGTGGACAACATCAACCAGTTCGAGGACCTCATGTACCGGCCGCTGTACTGGTTCGGTCTCGGCGCATCCGCGGCGATCGTGGACAAGTCCCAGAACGGCGCGCCGTCCCCCGACGGCCTCTCGCTCGCGGCGGCCCCGGTCTACAGCAACGGCAACAAGACCGTGACCATCAACATGGGCAACTACACCTTCTACGACGGCCAGGCCGTGAACGCCCAGTCGGTGCTGTTCTTCTTGAACCTGTACCACTCCGACCCGTCGGCCTACTGCGGCTACGTGCCGGGCTACGGCATCCCTGACCAGGTGAGTTCGGTCTCGGCGCCTAACGCCAAGACCGTGGTGATCAACTTCAAGTCCGCGGTCAACCCGGGCTGGATGACCTACAACTACCTGTCGGAGATCACCCCGTTCCCGGACGCCTGGGACGTGAGCGGCGCCAACTCGACGTCGACCTGCGCGACGGGCACCTACGGTGCGGCCTCGACGGACACGGCGTGCAAGGCGGTCGTGACCTACCTCCAGCAGTACGCGCAGACGACGGCGGACTACACGAACACGTTCTGGCAGTCCGGTACGGACGGCCCCTACCTGCTCAAGTCGTTCGACAACCTCGGCAACGCCTCGTTCGTCCCGAACCCGAAGTACGCGGGCCCGGTGAAGAGCTCGGTCGCCCAGGTCCAGGAGAAGGCCTACACCTCGGCCCAGGCCGAGGCCAACGACCTGCGCGCGGGCACCGTCGACCTTGGGTACATCGACACCTCGTACCTGAGCAAGCCGGCTCCGGCTCCGGGGAAGGTCGGCCCGAACTGGTCGGCGATCGCGAGCAACTACACCATGATCGCGAGCGCCGGTGACTGGGGCATGGACTACGCGCAGTACAACTTCAACAAGAAGAACCCCTACGCGAAGTACCTGGACCAGCAGTACATCCGTCAGGCCCTCCAGTACGCGGTGAACCAGACCGGCATCATCGCCAAGCTGGACAAGGGCTACGGACTGCCGACCTGGAGCCCGCTGCCCCCGCTCGCCTCGGCGTCGATCGGCGTGGTGCCAAAGAACATGTACAACTACGACCTGAAGAAGTCGGCGTCGATGCTGTCCTCCCACGGGTGGGCGAAGGTCCACGGCCAGCTGCTCTGTGAGAAGCCGGGCACCAAGGCCAACGAGTGCGGCAAGGGCATCGGCAAGGGCAACCGCCTGACCGTGCGCTTCGAGTACGGCACCGGCACGCCGGCCTTCACCCAGACCGTGGAGACCATGCTGTCGGCCTGGGGCACGCTCGGCATCAAGACGAGCCAGATCGGCGAGCCGTTCAACAACGTGATCTCCGACTGCGCCGCCCACGCCGCCAACTGGGACGTGTGTGACTGGGGTGCGGGCTGGATCTACGCTCCGGACTACTACCCCTCGGGTGAGTGGGGCTTCGTGCCCGGTGCCAGTTTCAACATCGGCAACTACAACAACCCGACGATGACGGCGATCATCAAGACCACGACGTTCGGCACGGCCAACCTGACCCAGTACGCCAAGTACTTCATGGAGCAGGCGCCGGTGCTGTTCCAGCCGAACGCGTTCACCCCGGGTGAGGTCAAGAACACCGTCGGCGTGCACGACATCGGCTTCACGCCGAACCCGCTCCAGAACTTCAACCCGGAGTACTACTACTTCAAGTAGGCCTACCGGCTCGTTCCAGAGATCCGAGGCCCGGGCCCCGAAAGGGGCCCGGGCCTCGGATTTTGGCGCCGTCCCGAAGGGACCTTTTTCCGTTGCACTGCTAGAGTTTGGCCATGTTCGCCTACATCGTGCGCCGCCTGGTGCAGGCCGTGGTCGTTCTGTTCATCGTGCTGGTCTTCACCTTCACGCTGCCCTACTTCGAGCCCCACGGCATCCTCGCGCCGGCCTACGTCGTGCTCGGTACCAGGGCATCCGCGGCGAACGTGCACGCCTGGGGTCTCCAGCACGGGATGTACCACCCGTACCTCGTGCGACTGTGGGACTACATCGTCCAGGTGATCTGGCACCACAACCTGGGCTTCTCCTACAAGCAGAACCTCTCGGTCTGGGGCATCATCTCGCTCTACGTCCCGCGCACCGTCTGGCTCGCCCTGACCGCGCTGGTGCTCACCTTCGTCATCGCGGTACCCCTCGGAATCTTCCAGGCCAACAAGCGCAATACGGTCTTCGACTACGCGGCGACGGGCTCCGCGTTCGTCCTCTACGCGATCCCGTCGTTCCTGCTCTGCCTGCTCGTCCTGCAGGTCTTCAGCTTCGGCGTCACCCACCTGCCGGCCTCGCCGCCGAGCGGCGTGGCGCCGTGGGCCATCTTCACCGACCCCGTCGGGTTCATCCTGCCGGTGGGCACGCTGACGCTCTTGAGCGTCGCGCTCATCAGCCGCTTCATGCGCGGCACGGTCCTCGAGGTCCTCGTCCAGGACTACATCCGCACGGCCCGCGCCAAGGGCTGCTCGAACCGTCGGGTCCTGTTCGCCCACGCGTTCCGCAACGCCCTCGGCCCGATCGTCACGATCCTGGGCCTCTCGATCCCGGGGCTCTTCGGCGGAGCCCTCATCATTGAGAGCGTCTTCAACTACGCGGGCCTCGGCATCGAGACGGTCAACGCCGCGACCTACCTCGATTCGCCCACCGTGCTGGGGATCACGCTGCTCGTGTCGATCTTCACCCTCTTGGGTAACCTCATCGCCGACATCCTGCTGGGCGTGGTCAACCCCCGCATTCGACTCCAGGGAGAGCAGTGACGACCGAGAAGAGCGCTGAGCAGCTCGAGGTCAAGGATCTCGAGGCCGCGGAGGTCCGTCACGACCTCGCGACCGGGGACAGGGCCGACGAGCGTTCGCTGGGCCCCGAGGGCGTGTCGGACCGAGCGGACGTCGTCATCCCGATGTGGCGCCAGCGGGTGCGCATCTTCATGCACAACAAGTTGGCGATCGTCTCGGTCGTCTACCTGGTTCTGGTCACCCTCTTCTGCTTCCTCTGGCCCCACCTGCACCCGACCAACCAGACCAACCAGAACCTCGCGCTCACCCAGCCCTTCAACGCCCCGCCGTCGGCCAGCCACCCGCTCGGCACCGACTCCAACGGCTTCGACGTCCTCGGGCGCATCGCCTTCGGCGGCGAGTACTCGCTCACCGTCGGCTTCCTCGCCGGCGTCGTCACGATCATTGTGGGCACGATCTACGGCATGGTCTCGGGCTTCGTCGGCGGCATCGTTGACACCATCCTGATGCGCATCCTGGACGCGGCCCTCTCCATCCCCCTGCTGTTCCTCCTCATCACGCTGGTCACGCTGTTCTCGCGCTCGGCGACCTTCCTCATCCTGCTCATCGGGCTCACCGGCTGGTTCGGCAACGCCCGCATCGTGCGCGGCGACGCGCTGCTGATCCGTCGGCTCGAGTACTCCCAGGCCGCCACGGCCATGGGCGCGAGCAAGTGGCACATCATCCGCCGCCACGTCTTTCCCAACTCGATCAGCAACATCGTCACCGTCGGCACCTTCTCGGTGGCCGACGCCATCCTCTTCCTCTCCACCCTGGGCTTCCTCGGACTCGGCATCCAGCCGCCCAACACGGACTGGGGGACCATGCTCCAGAACGGATCCGACCAGATCGCCAACGGCTACTGGTGGGAGATCTACCCCCTGGCCGTGATCTTCATCCTGGTGGTGGTGGCGATCAACTACATAGGCGACGCGCTGCGCGACGCCTTTGAGGTCCGCCTGATCGAGCGCTGAGCCCCTCGCCAGCGGCCGAGAGGGGGGCGGCCCTTAGGACGTCGGGAAGTACCTAGCAACGGCCCCTGACGGGGCCGCGGCTACGGTGCGGGCGTCGCGCCGGCCGCGGCCGGGCTCAGGGAGACCGGGGTGCGCAGCGGGAAGTGGCAGGCCGCCTGCTGGTTGGGTCCGAAGGACCGGAACGCCGGCTCCTCGGTCGCGCAGACGTCCTGGGCGCGCGGGCACCGGGTCCGGAAGCGACAGCCCGACGGCGGGTTCACCGCCGAGGGCAGCTCGCCGCGCACCTGGGTTCCCCGACGGCTGCGGGCGGCCTCGGGCTCGGGCACGGGCACCGCGTCGAGGAGGCCCTGGGTGTAGGGATGGGCCGGGGTGCGGAACACCGACTCGGCGTCACCGATCTCGACGATCTTGCCCAGGTACATCACGCCGATGGTGTCGGCCATGTAGTACACCACCGCGAGGTCGTGGCTCACGAAGACGTAGGTGAGGCCATGCTCCTTCTGGAGGTCCTTCATCAGGTTGAGGATCTGGGCCTGGATCGACACGTCGAGGGCCGAGACGGGCTCGTCGGCCACGATGAGCCGGGGGTTGAGGGCGAGGGCGCGCGCGAGACCGATGCGCTGGCGCTGGCCACCCGAGAACTCGTGGGGGTAGCGGTCCGCGGCCATGCGCTCCAGACCCACCACGCGCAAGAGCTCCTCGACGCGGGCCCGCTGCTCGGCCCGGGAGCCCTGACGCTGGATGCGCAGGGGCTCGGCCAGGATGTCGCCCACCGTCATGCGGGGGTTGAGCGAGGAGTAGGGGTCCTGGAACATCATCTGGCGGTCGCGCCGCTGGACCCGGGTGGGCTTGTGGCGGCGCGCGGAGACGAGCTGGCCGTCGAAGTGGATCTCACCGGCCGTGGGGTGCTCGAGGCCCACCACCATGCGCCCGATCGTCGTCTTGCCGCAGCCCGACTCGCCCACCAGGCCGAAGGTCTCGCCGGCGCGGATCGAGAACGAGACCTCCGACACGGCGTGGATGGCCCCGACCTTGTGGCGGACGAGGCCGGCCTTGATGGGGAACTCCTTCACCAGTCCCTCGATCCGCAGGATCTCGGGGCGCTCGGTGACGGCCGCGGCGACCGACTCGGCGACGCGGACCGCGACCGGGACCGGGCCACTCACGGGGTGGAAGCAGGCGAACTCGTGCTCGCCCTCGACCGAGAGTGGGGGCTCCTCGGTCCGACACCGGTCGGTCGCGTAGGCGCAGCGCGGCGCGAACCGACAGCCGATGATCTCCTTGGAGAGGTCCGGCGGCAGCCCGGCGATCGAGTCGAGGCGATGCTTCGAGGCGAGTTCGAGGTTGGGCATCGAGGCCAGCAGCGCCTGGGCGTAGGGGTGGCGCATCCGGTGGAACAACTCGTTGGTCTCGGCCTGCTCGGCCTTCTTCCCGCCGTACATGACGACCACCCGGTCGGCTCGACCGGCGATGACGCCCATGTCGTGGGTGATGAGCAGGACGCCCATGTTGAGCTCGGAGCGCAGGTTGTCGATCAGGTCCAGGATCTGGGCCTGGATGGTCACGTCGAGGGCCGTCGTCGGCTCGTCGGCGATCAGGAGCTTCGGCCGGCAGACCAGGCCCATCGCGATGATCACGCGCTGGCGCAACCCGCCCGAGAGCTCGAACGGGTACTGGTCCAGGCGCTCGGTCGGCCGGGGCATCTCGACCATCTCCAGGACCTCGAGGGCGCGCTTGCGCGCCTCCTCGGCGGAGGCCCCCTCGTGGATCTGCAGGCCCTCGCCGATCTGCTTGCCGATCTTGGTCGTCGGGTTGAGTGAGCTCATCGGGTCCTGGGGGATGAGCGCGACCGACTTACCCCGGTGGTGGCGCATCTCCTTCTCGCCGAGCGAGGCGAGGTCGACGTCGTCGAGGAGGATCCGCCCGCCGGCGATGTGCCCGTTGGGGGGCAAGAGTCGCATGATCGACAGGCCCGTCGTCGTCTTGCCGCAGCCCGACTCGCCCACCAGGCCGACGCACTCCCCGGACTCGATGCGGAAGGAAAAGTCGTCGACGGCGGTCGAGAGGGCGGCGCGCGAGGCGAACTGGACCTTGAGGTTCTCGACCGCGAGCAGAGAGGCCATAGCCGCTCAATCCTACCGTTCTCGGCCCGACGGCCCTAGTCAGAGGGCCCCAGCCGAGGGCTCTGTCCGACCCGCTCGGGCAGCCGCCAGGAGACCCTGTGGAGGGGCGTGGGGCCGAGCCGGCGCAGGGCGGCGAGATGGTCGGGCGTGCCGTAGCCCTTGTTGCGGGCCCACCCGTACTCCGGCCACTCGGCCCCCAGGGCGACCATCAGGTCATCGCGCGCCACCTTGGCCAGCACCGCGGCCGCGGCGATCGAGGCGCAGTGGAGGTCACCCTTGACGACCGGGGTCGCGGCGAGCCCCTCGGCCCGCGACGAGGGCGTGGTCGGGGCCCCGAGCACGACGTCCCGGGGCATCCGCAGCAGGTTCCACGGCCCGTCGACGAGGGCGTGGGTCGGCCGGGTCGTGAGCCCGTCGAGGGCCCGTCCGGCCGCCACGGCGAGGGCGGCCGACATCCCCCACGCATCGACCTCCTCGGCGCTGGCCGAGCCCAGGCTCCAGGCACTCGCCCACTCGACCAGCGGCCCCACCAGGGCACGCCGGCGCCCGGGGGTGAGCCGCTTGGAGTCGGTCAGGCCCGGTGGGGGCTCGGCCGCGCTCTCGAGGACCACCGCGCCCACGAACACCGGGCCCGCAAGGGCCCCGCGACCGACCTCGTCCAGCCCGGCCACGACGTGACCCGCGGCGAGGAGAGCCCGCTCGCGCGCCAAGAGATCGTCCGGGACCGCCACGGCGCCCACGGTACAAGGGCCCCGGACCCGTAGCATGCATCGTCGTGGTCGACGTCGGGGTCATCGTTCCTCTGAAGTCATTCGCGCGCGCCAAGTCGCGCCTGCGCGCCGTCGCGGGACTCGACGTCGACGGGCTCGTCGAGGAGCTCGCACGCGCCGTCATCGATGCCGCCCGTCCCCGCGAGACGATCGTGGCGACCGACGACGATGGCGTGGCCCGCTGGGCCCGCGGGCTCGGTGCGACGGTGGTGCTCGCACCACCCGGGCTCAACGCCGCGGTCGCCGCGGCGTACCGTGCGCTCGGGGACTCGGTCGAGGTCGCCGTCGTCGCCCACGGCGACCTCGTGGACCCCGTCGGACTCGGCGACTTCCACCCCGAAGCGGGCGTCACCATCGTGGCCGACCATCGGGGCACGGGCACCACCGTCCTCGCGGTACCCGCCGGCGTGGGCTACCGGTTCTCGTTCGGCGCCTCGTCGCGGGCGCTCCACGAGCGCGAGGCCGCCCGCCTCGGTCTCGCGTGGCGAACCATCACGGACAGCCCGTGGCGCTTCGACGTGGACGAGCCGAGCGACCTCGAGCGCCTCGGCCTCTAAACGGCACTGGAGGGGGCCCCGGGGCCCCCTCCAGCACCTCTCTCTCGGCGAGAGTCTGGTGACTACTTGGCCGCAGCCTTCTTGGCCGGGCGCTTGGCCGCAGCCTTCTTGGCCGGGCGCTTGGCCGCAGCCTTCTTGGCCGGGCGCTTGGCCGCAGCCTTCTTGGCCGGGCGCTTGGCCGCAGCCTTCTTG
>JAJXZW010000016.1:0-31920 GCA_021779855.1 Actinomycetes bacterium | reverse complement strand
CTTGGCCGCAGCCTTCTTGGCCGGGCGCTTGGCCGCAGCCTTCTTGGCCGGGCGCTTGGCCGCAGCCTTCTTGGCCGGGCGCTTGGCCGCAGCCTTCTTGGCCGGGCGCTTGGCCGCAGCCTTCTTGGCCGGGCGCTTGGCCGCAGCCTTCTTGGCCGGGGCCTTCTTCTTAGCCGGGGCCTTCTTGGCCGCAGCCTTCTTGGCCGGGCGCTTGGCCGCAGCCTTCTTGGCCGGGGCCTTCTTCTTAGCGGCAGGTGCCACTTTCCCTCCTTGGGACTCAACGTTGAATCAACTTGGGACCACCGGTCACCACTGTGATGACACGCCGGGTACCGCCTTGATTGACGTGAACTCGCACATGTGCGATCCGGCCTCTCGGCCGTACCGCGACTGCCCGCAGTGCACGGTCCCGTGACGCAGGAGCGACGTTCGTCGTCGATGACGACTCACGTCTTTCGGCCCCCTCCGCCAAAGGACAGTCAAAAGTTCACTCGGTGCACGACGTCGTGTCAAGCATTTCGCACCACTTTCCGACCGATGGGCACGTGGTCGAACTCGACGGCGTGTACCTCGGACGCGGCGCGCACGGCATCGCGACGAGCGGTGCGGAGAGGTCGACGCTCGTGCTCGGGCCCACGCGCAGCGGCAAGACGAGCTCGATCATCGTCCCGAATCTCCTGCTGACCACTGACGCGTGCGTCGTCACCTCCACTAAGGACGACGTCGTGACGACGATGGCGCGCGCGCGTGGGGACGTCGCGACCCTCCTCTTCGATCCCTCAGGCACGGTCGCGACGCCCAAGGGCGTCACGCGCGTCGGCTACTCGCCGTTGCGCCAGTCTCGGCGCTGGGATGGTGCGGTGCTGGTCGCGCGCACCCTGCTCGACGTCTCTCGACGCAACGTCGAGCGTGCCGAAGACCACTGGAGCGAGCGAGCGGCGGCGCTGATCGCGCCCCTCCTGCACGCGGCCGCTCTCTGCGGCGAACCCCTCGGCCATCTGGCGAACCGTGTCGACGAGCGCCGGGTGGACGACCTCGACGACGTCCTGGTCGCCCACCACGGCGACCACCACGCCTCGGTCGCCACCCTGCGCGGCGTGCTCGCCACCGAGGAGCGCGAGCGCTCGAGCATCTGGTCCACCGCCACCGGTCTCTTCGCGGGACTGCGCACCGACGCCGCCCGGGCCGCGTCGCTCGAGCCCCTGGTCGACCTCGACGCGTTCCTGCTCGGGGGCCACCACCTCCACGTGGTCTCGCCCAGCCGCCACCAGGCGGTCTCCGCGCCCCTCGTGGTGGGTCTCATCGACGAGATCGTCCACGCCACCTACGAGCGTCACCGCGACGGAGCGCGACTCCTGCTCGCCCTCGACGAACTCGCGAACGTGGCGCCGCTGCCGCGACTCGCCTCGATCGTCTCCGAGGGCGGTGGCCAGGGGGTGGTGACCCTGGCCTGCCTCCAGGACCTCAGCCAGGCGCGCGCCCGGTGGGGCGCCGGTGCCGACGGACTCCTCTCCCTCTTCCCCTCAACCCTGGTCTTCGCGGGCATCGCCGACCGCACGACCCTCGAGGCGATCGAGCGGCTCGGGGGGCGCGAGTTCGTGGCGAGCCCGACGGTCCACCGCGACCATCGGGGCCGTGCCCGCAGCCTCTCGAACGGGTGGGTCGAGCGCACGCGGGTCACCGCGAGCGACGTCGCTCACGGCCGACCGGGCCACGCCCTCGCGCTCTCGGCGACCAACGACCTTCGCTGGGTCACGCTCACCCCGTACTACGCCGACCCCCGCCTCGTACGTCACCGAGAGCGCTCGCGAACCCTCTCGAGAGACCTCGAGTTCTGAGTCCACGCGTCGAGCGCCGCCAACTCCAGGGGGCGCGCGCCGCGCTCGCGGACGAGCTCGAGCATCCGGGCCCGCGGCACGCCGATGGTCGCCTCGTGGACACCCCGGCCCCGCCGCAGCTCGGGGTAGAGGGCGTCGACCGAGTCGAGCAGGTCGCGCGCGCCCTGACCGAAGACCGCGGCGTCGGCCCACGCCGCCACGACGTGGCGGCGGGCCACGTCGAGACGGCCCTCGAAGGCGCCCGCGAAGCGGTGCTCATCGAGGGTGGTGCGATGGCGGGTCGGCGCCGGGAGCGCCCCGACCCGCACGACACGGCGGCGCTCGGCCCGCCAACGCTCCACGAGGTCGTCTCGCTCCCAGTGGATCTTCTCGCCGCGCGACGCGTGGCGCCCGGGCCACAGAGCGCGGTACCCCTCGTCGAGTCCGGTCACGTGCTCGACGCCGACGAAGGACCGCCACACCTCGTGACCCGCTCGGCGGGCCACCTCGAGGCGCAGGGCCGAGCGGTAGAGGGCGTCGGCGGCGCGCGCGTGGGCGACGAGGGCGCGCGCGTCGAGCACCACGTCGGCGCCGTCGGGTCGCGCTCCCACGAGGACGTGGTCGTGGAGGTGGGGCTCGGCGTGGCGGTTGACCCCGTGGGTGAAGGCGACCACCGAGGACCACCGCGCGCCACGCGTGCGCGTCTCGCCCCCCGAGCGCTCGCGCACCACGACGGCACGATCCTCGAGGTAGGCCAGCGCGACGCCCACCGCGGCGCGATGCGCGGCGACCACGCCGCCCGCCCTCTCCTCGTCGAGGGCGATCAGCACCGACACGGGCCGAGGCGCCGCGACCACGAGGTCGTAGCCGACGACGCTCGCCCGGGGCGTGCTCGCGAGCACGTCCGCCACGCACGCGGGATCCGTCGGGTCACCCCCACCCCGGAGCCACCAGCCGGGACCGCCCTCGCGGAGCCCCCCGAGCTCTCGCGCGGGGTCCCGAGTGAAGTAGGTGACGTCGAGGCTGCGCCGCGCCAGCACACGGATCATGGGGCCCTCCCGGGCCCAACGGTCGACTACAGGGTCGTGGCGATGCGCCGAGCGAGGTCGCGGCCCGCGTCGCGCAGCTCCGCCGAGGCGACCGCGGCACCCGGACCCGCCTGCAGCATCAGCCGGTCGAGGGTCGCGGGCTCGCCCACCCTGAAGGCCACCGCGTGGCGCCCGTCCTCCAGGGCCAGCCACCGAGCGCCGGGCAGCGGCTCGAACAGCCAGCGCTGTTCGGCCTCGACCACCACCACCACGTGGTGGCCCTCCTCGCCGACCTGGGTCAGCCAGTCCGCCACCGGGTCGGGCGGGCGGGTGGCCGTGACCGGCGAGGTGGCGAGGATCGCGTTGATGCGGTCCACCCGAAAGGTCCTCCAGTCCTCACGGGTGGTGCAGTACGCCCGGACGTAGGCGTGACCGTTGAGGACCCGGATCTCGCGAGGCTCGATCGCCCGAACCGAGACCTCGCCGGAGGAGGCGCTCAGGTACTCGATCTTGATCTGGGCGTGGTCCTCGACGGCCCGCTCGACATCGCCTATGAGCCCCTCGATCGCCGACTCGACCTGCACGGGCGCGGCGACGGCGGCCTCGATCTTCGCGATGGCCGAGTGGACCGACGGCTCGTCGTACACCCGGGCGGCCTCGCGCAGCGCGATGTTGAGCTCATAGAGGTCACGCCACATGAGCGGTGAGGGCTCGGGCACCCCGTGAGGGAGGTCGGAGAAGTCGGCACGGTACAGGGAATCGTCGTTGTCCTCGTCGTCCCAGTCGTCGCACTCCTTGATCACGTGCGCCGGGAAGGTGTCGGTTCCGTCGGTGGTGTCGACCAGCGGCTCCATCGTGACGAGACGGTCCATGATCAGCCGGACGTGGGCCGGCGCGAGCCCGAAGCGCGCCGCCAACTCCGAGACGCGCAGGCCGTCCTCGCTGGCGTAGACCGCGTGCAGCAGCTGGAGGGTCTGGCCCAGCACGTCCTGGCCCCCGCCGGCCTCGAAGCGCCCGGGCTCGATCGACGGGACCGGGGCGCGATTGACCCCGTCGAGCCACTCCTCGAGCTCCGCGCGGAGGGACTTGGGCGAACGTAGGCGGACCCGGTCGGCCCCCTCGAGAACGAAGCGCAGGGCGCCGCGCGGGCCGTCGAAGTCGAGGATCACGTCGACGGCCCCGTCGTCGTGACGGTCGAGCTCGGCCCCCGGGTACTGGCGGACCAGCAGCTCGGCGTAGGCCTCGTTGGTGGTGACAACCACCCGCAGCGGCTTGGGGGCGCGGGCGAACTCGGGTCGCCAGGCACGCGCGAGAGCCAGCGTCTCCTCGTCGACCCGGAAGACGTCGCCGAGCACGACCGGCATCGAGGTGATGCGATTGAGCCGGTAGCCCTTGATCTCGGTCGAGTCCTGGACCCGGGCGACCAGGTAGCCCGCCCCGCGGATCACGTCCAGTACGAGCGGCTCGACGCGACGGGACTTGTTGGACGAGGAGAGGTAGTCGAAGGCGAGGGCCCGGCGCAGGTGGAGCGCACGCAGAATGGGTGTCAGGTAGGGCGACACCTCGCGACCGCCGTCGGCGGACGGGCCGTCGCTGAACAGCGAGAAGACCCCGCGACGTCCCACCCCGCACAGCGCGAGGGCGAGGCGCACCACCCGCTCCTCGTCGGGGGTGAAGGCGATCGCCGGGGCGTAAGCGCTGGCCGGGTCGATCCGGTAGCCCACCGACCCCTCGGGCATCGTCACCGTCTCGATCTCGAACCCGAGGTCGCGGATCCGGGCCTTGTCGCGCTCGAACTTCTGTCGCACCGCGACGTCGCTACCGTCGTAGGCCCGCACCTTGCGGGGCCCCTTCGCCGAGGACGGGAACTGGTCGACGGTCAACTCCCGGACGATCTGCTCCTGGGTGAGCGGTCCGTGCTGCCAGGCGCGCTGGAGCAGCAGGACCAGGGCGACGAGCCTCTCACGGCTCTGCTCGACGCCCGCGCGGACGGCGGTCCCCTTGTCAGCCACGGTTGGAGGGTACTCGCCCGGAATCGACGGCGGGCTAGGCGCCGTTGGCCCCGTCGACGTTCCCGTCACGGCGCCAGGTGCCCGAACGCCCCCCGGACTTCTCCCACAGAGCCACCTGCTCGATCGTCATGGTCCGGTCCGTGGACTTGCACATGTCGTAGATGGTCAGGGCGGCCACGGTAGCGGCCGCCAGGGCCTCCATCTCCACCCCCGTGCGATCGATGGTGTCGACCGCGGCCTCGACCTCGATATGGGAGTCGGCGATGGTGAAGTTGACGTGGACGTTGCCCACGAGGACCGGGTGGGCCATGGGCAGCAGCGACGCGGCGTTCTTGGCCGCCTGGATCCCCGCGACGCGCGCGGTCGCCAGGACGTCCCCCTTGTTGAGGGTGTTGGCGGCCACGGCCTCGGTGGTCGAGGGCAGCATCGTCACTCGGCAGCGGGCCAGGGCGCGACGAGCGCTGACCTCGCTCGGACCGATCTCACGCCCGAAGGCCCCGCCCCCGCCTGGCCGGCGCAGCTGGCGGAAGTCGTCCATCGCGCCATGCTACCCACGGCCGTTTCCCCGGCCGTGACCGGTACACTGCTCCGGTCGTCCCAGAGAGGTCCCATGCCCACCTACGAGTACGAGTGCGAGAGCTGTGGCGAGCGCCACGAGGCCGTCCAGCGCTTCAGCGACGCCCCCCTGACCGACTGCCCCCGCTGCGGGGGGCCCCTGCGGCGGGTCTTCTCCTCGGTGGGGATCGTCTTCAAGGGCAGTGGCTTCTACAAGACCGACAGCCGCCCGACCGGGACCCCGTCGAGCGCAACCCCCGCCAGCGGGGCCACGCCGAGCCCCGCCAAGGAGCCCACGCCGGCCGCGGCCACCCCCTCCGGTGGCGCAACATCGGGCGACTGACCCCATCCTCCCGCCCTACCCACCGGTAGGCTGGTCGACGATGATCTTGCCCTCCATCGAGAGCCCGGCCGACCTGCGGTCGCTCTCCTACGAGCAGCTCGATCAGTTGAGTCGCGAGATCCGCGACTTCATCATCACCTCGGTCACCAAGACCGGTGGGCACCTCGGGTCGAACCTCGGAGTGGTCGAGCTCACCCTGGCCCTGCACCGCGTCTTCGAGTCGCCCCAGGACGTGCTCCTGTGGGACACCGGCCACCAGGCCTACGTCCACAAGCTCCTCACGGGGCGGCGCTACGGGTTCAAGTCGCTGCGCCAGCGCGGCGGCCTCTCGGGCTACCCGAATCGCTCGGAGAGCCAGCACGACTGGATCGAGTCGTCCCACGCCTCGACCGCGCTCTCCTACGCCCACGGCCTGTCGGTGGCCCTCGAACGGCGCCGCGAACTGGCCGGCCGGGGCGGGAAGCGCCACGTGGTGGCGGTCGTCGGCGACGGCTCGCTCACGGGGGGCATGGCCTACGAGGCCCTGAACAACCTGGGCCACTCCAACCAACGGGTCGTCATCGTCCTCAACGACAACGGCCGCAGCTACGCCCCGACCGTCTCGAAGCTCTCTGAGTCGCTCACGGCGCTGCGGCTCAACCGCACCTACCTCAGCGTGCGCAGCGGCGTGCGCCGGCTGGTGCCGCGGCTCCCCCGCCTGGGCAAGGCCGCCTACCGGGGCATCGACAGCGTCACCACGGCCGTGCGCGAGATGGTGACGCCCCACACCTTCTTCGAGACCCTCGGCGTGCGCTACGTCGGCCCAATCGACGGCCACAACGTCGAGGCCCTCGAGCACGCCCTCACGAGCGCGTCCCAGTGGGACGGCCCCATCGTCGTCCACGTGCTCACCCAGAAGGGCCGGGGCTACGGCCCGGCGGTGAGCGACGACCTGCGCATGCACGACTACAAGCTCTCCCCCCGCGCCTACGACGACGACGTGACCCAGCAGTCGTTCAGCCAGGCCTTCTCCGAGGCGCTCCTCGCCGCGGCGTCCGAGGACGACCGGGTCGTCGCGCTCACGGCCGCCATGGCCGGCCCGACGGGACTGCTGGACTTCGAGACGAAGTACCCCGAGCGCTTCTTCGACGTCGGGATCGCCGAGCAGCACATGGTCACCGCCGCGGCCGGGATGGCCATGGGCGGCCTCAAGCCCGTCGTCGCGGTCTACTCGACGTTCTTCTCCCGGGCCTTCGACCAGGCCCACCTGGACGTGGGCCTCTTGGACCTCCCGGTGGTCTTCGTGTTCGACCGCTCCGGGATCACCGGTGACGACGGCCCCAGTCACCACGGCTTGCTCGACATCGCCCTGTGCCTGGCCATACCCAACATGACCGTCTTCGCGCCCTCCTCGGCGGCCGAGGTCGAGGTGATGCTGCGCACCGCGCTGTCCCTCTCGGCCCCGGCGGCGATCCGCTACCCGAAGACCCCGCCACGGCCCTTCGACGGCCGGGTCGGCGAGGGGCTCTCGGCGCGCCGGGTCCGTGTGGGCGACGGGTCGCTCTGCGTGCTGGCGCTGGGCAAGATGGCCCCGGCCGCCCACGCCGCGCTCGAGCTGATGGGCGAGGACGCCGAGCGCGTGACCCTGTACGACGTGCGGGTCCTGCCCCCGGACCCCGCGATGATCGACGACGCCGTCGCCCACACGCGCATCATCACGGTCGAGGACGGCACTCGCCACGGCGGGGCCGGCACCCTGATGGTCTCGGCCGTGCGCGGCCGGGCCCAGGAGCTCGCCCGCCCCTTCCCCACGACCCGGATTCTCGGCGTGCCCCGGGTCTTCCTCACCCACGACCGGCCCGACCACCTGCTGGCTGAGATCGGTCTCGACCCTGAGGGCCTCGCGGGCGCCTTCACCCGGCTGCTGCGCGACGAGCCCGAGTTCGCCCCCGCGGCGCCCGAGGCGCCCCGCGCTCGCTTCATCTAGGCCCCCGCGGCCGGCCCGCCGCTAGGGTGACCCCGTGAGCTACGAGATCGACCGGTCCGATGAGGAGTGGCGCCGCACCCTCGGCCCCGACCGCTACGCCGTGCTGCGCCAGGCGGCGACCGAGGCCCCCTTCTCGGGATCGCTCCTGCACGTCGACAAAGAGGGCGCCTTCGCCTGCGCCGGCTGCGGCCAGGTGCTCTTCTCCTCGGCCCAGAAGTTCGACTCGGGCTGCGGCTGGCCCAGCTTCGACGCCTGCGAGCCGGGCACGATCGTCGAGCGCCCCGACCACTCCCTCTTCCGCGAACGCACCGAGATCCTCTGTGCGCGCTGCGGCGGTCACCTGGGCCACGTCTTCCCCGACGGCCCCACCCCGACGGGCCTGCGCTACTGCGTGAACTCCCTCGCCCTCGACTTCGACGACGGCGCGCGGGACTAGGTCGGCGCCAGGGCCTACACGTCGAGGAAGCGGCGGATCGCGATCGCCGAGCCGACCGAGCCGATCACGACGCCCACCACCAGCACGACGGTGTTCGTCCCGACGAGCGCCGCGGAGTTCAGGGCGAACTCGTTGTGCAACGGGTACCAGGTGTGCAGCGCGGTGACCGCGAGGATCGCCACCGCCGACCCCAGCAGGCCCTGGATGAACCCCTCGGTGATGAACGGCACACGGATGAACCAGTTGGTCGCGCCCACGAGCTTCATGACCGAGACCTCCCGCCGGCGCGAGAAGATGGCCATGCGGATCGTGTTGAGGATGAGCACGGTGGCCGAGAGCAGCAGCACCGCGGCCAGCGCCAGGAAGACGATCTGGAGGATCCGGATGGCGTGGTTCATCTGACGGATCTGCTGCTCGGGCGCGGTGACCTGATAGACGCCCGGCTGGTTGGCGAAGGTCGACTGGACCGTGAAGGCGTCCGTGGGGACGCTCGGGACGCAGCGGAACGACGAGGGCGTCGCCGAGGGCGTGAGGACCGACCACTCGTCGGCCGGCAACAGGGTCTTGGCCTGCTGGTAGTCCTGGGCCTGGGTGAAGTACTGGCAGTCCTTGACGATCGGCATGCTGGTGAGCTGGGTCTTCACCGAGTCGATCTCGCTCTGGGAGGCGGTGGGCTGCATCCAGACCGTCACCCGGGTCCCCTGCTGCCACTGGGCCGAGGCCTGGGCCGCCGACTGCTTCAGCAGCAGGGCCGAGCCGACCAGGGAGAGCGAGACGGCCACGGTCAACACCGCCGCCACGGTCATCATCCGGTTGCGCCAGAGGTTGGTGAAGGTCTCTTTGAAGGCGTAGCGCAGGTAGACGCGCATCAGATGGCCACGCCCTCGTCGATGCCGTAGACGCCCCGGACCTGGTCGCGGACGATCTCGCCGCGATCGAGCTCCACGACGCGCCGGCGCATCCGGTCGACCAGGGCCTTGTCGTGGGTCGCCATGACGACCGTGGTGCCGGTGCGGTTGATCCGCTCGAGCAGGGCCATGATCGACTCGGAGTTGGCCGGGTCGAGGTTGCCCGTCGGCTCGTCGGCGAGCAGGATGAGCGGCCGGTTCACGAAGGCCCGGGCCACCGCGACGCGCTGCTGCTCACCGCCCGAGAGCTCGTGGGGCAGGTTCTTCGACTTGTCGGCGAGGCCCACCAGTTCCAGGATCTGGGGCACCTGGGACTCGACGGTCGAGCGGGGCCGGCCGATCACCTCCAGGGCGAAGGCGACGTTCTCGAAGACCGACTTGTTGGGCAGCAGGCGGAAGTCCTGGAAGACGCAGCCGATGTTGCGCCGCAGGTAGGGCACCCGCCACTTGGGCAGCTCACCGATGTCCCGCCCCGCCTCGAGGATCCGTCCGTGGTCGGGCGTCTCCTCGTGCAGCAAGAGGCGCAGGAACGTCGTCTTGCCCGAGCCCGAGGCGCCGACGAGGAAGACGAACTCCCCCTTCTCGATGTCCAGGGTCACGTTGCGCAGCGCGGGCGTGCCGTTCTTGTAGGTCTTCGACACGTTCTCGAAACGAATCACGTCTGGGGCTCCGACTCTCGACGCGACGGGTGGGCGTCCGCGCTCATTCTACTGGGACGACCCCGCGCTCCGGGACCACACATCCGGCCTCACCAGGAGAATCGTCGATTCTTATCCGGCCGCCCGCTGACGACGCAGCTCGGCCTCCATGAAGCCGTCGAGGTCGCCCTGGAGGACGGCCTCGACGTTGCCGGTCTCGTGGTCGGTGCGGTGGTCCTTCACGAGCTGGTAGGGCGCGAGCACGTAGCTGCGGATCTGGCTGCCCCAGGCGTTGTCGGCCCGCTGTCCCGACAGGGCGTCGAGCCGGGCCTGGCGCTCGGCGCGGGCCCGCTCGGCCAGCTTCGCCTCGAGGATCTGCATGGCCCGCGCGCGGTTCTGGTGCTGGGACCGCTCGTTCTGGCAGCTGACGACGATCCCGGTGGGCAGGTGGGTGATCCGGATCGCCGAGTCGGTCTTGTTGACGTGCTGACCACCCGCACCCGAGGAGCGGTAGGTGTCCACCCGCAGGTCCCTCTCGTCGATCTCCACCTCGGTGGCGTCGTCGCCCAGCAGCGGCGTGACGTCGAGGCTGGCGAAGCTCGTCTGACGCCGGGCCTGGGCGTCGAAGGGGCTCATGCGCACCAGCCGGTGGACGCCCCGCTCGGCCGACAGCCAGCCGTAGGCGAAGCGGCCCTTCACGATGAAGGTCGCCGACAGCAGCCCCGCCTCCTGGCCCTCCGTTGCCTCATCGACCTCGACCTGGTAACCGTGGCGCTCGGCCCAGCGGGTGTACATCCGAACGAGCATCTCGGTCCAGTCCTGGGCGTCGGTGCCCCCGGCCCCGGCGTGGAGCTCGACGATGGCGTCGTTCTCGTCGTAGGGCCCGCTCAACAGGCTCTGGGTCTCGAGGGCCGAGAGGTCGGCCTCGAGCGCCCCGACACTCGCCGAGAGCTCCTCGACCAGGGACTCGTCCGCCTCCCCGCCCTCGAGGGACTCCTCGATCAGGCCCGAGAGCACCTCGGCGTCCTCGAGGCGACGCCCGAGGCCGTCGAAGGCGTCCAGGTCGTTGGTGAGCCGGCCCAGCTCGGTCGTGACCTGGCGGGCGTGGTCCTGGTCGTCCCAGAGCCGCGGGTCGGCCGCCAGCGATCCCAGCTCGTCGCGCCGGGACCTCGAGGCGTCAACCTTGAGGTAGTCGCGCGCCGCAGCCCAGCGCTGGCGCAGCTCCCCCAGGACGGCGTCGGCCTGCCGGAGCGCCTCGGCCCTAGCGTCGGCCATGGCACTGCTTGAACTTACGGCCCGACCCGCACCAGCACGGATCGTTACGCCCCGGCTTGGGGCGCTCGCCGCTCGCCCCCTCGGTGCGGTGGTCGGGCAGCTCGGTCGCCCCGGGCGCGACCGCGCTCGCGTTGGTCCGCGCCCCCACGAGCCCCTCGTCGACCGGCTCGTCGGCCTCGACGGGCTCGGTCACAACCTCGACGTGGGAGATGAAGCGCACGTAGTCCGAGTCGATGCTCTTGAGGAGCTGCTCGAACATCACGTAGCCCTCCTTCTGCCACGCGGTGAGGGGGTCCTGCTGGGCGACCTGGCGCAGGTGGATGCCGTCGCGCAGGTAGTCCATGTCCGACAGGTGGTCGCGCCAGCGCTGGTCGATGATCTGGAGCATGACGTCACGCTCGATCTCGCGGGCCATCTCCAGGCCCCCCTCGAACGTCTCGCACTTCTTCTCGTAGAGCTCGAGGGCGTCGCCGGCGACCAGGTCCGAGACCGCCTCGGCGTCGCTGTACTGCGCGAGCAGGGCGTCGTCGATGCGCGTCGGGTAGTAGGTCTGCAGGTCGTGCAGCAGGGCGTGGCGGTCCCACTCCTCGACGAACCGGCCCCCGATGTGCGAGTCGACGACCTCGCGCAGCGTGTCCTCCATCAGGGTGAGCGTCTCGTCGTGGATGTCCTCGCCTTCGATGATCTGCTGACGGCGCTCGTAGATCACCTTGCGCTGCTCGTTCATCACCTCGTCGTACTTGAGGACGTCCTTGCGCATCTCGGCGTTGCGGGCCTCGACGGTGGTCTGGGCCCGCTCGATCGCGCGGGACACCATCTTCGCCTCAATCGCCTCGTCCTCGGGCATCGTGCGGTCCATGACCCACGAGACAGCCCCCGTCGCGAAGATCCGCATCAGCTCGTCCTCGAGCGACAGGCAGAACCGGCTCTCGCCGGGGTCGCCCTGGCGCCCGGAGCGGCCGCGGAGCTGGTTGTCGATGCGGCGCGACTCGTGGCGCTCGGTCCCGAGCACATAGAGCCCACCGAGCTCGCGCACCTCGTCGCCCTCGGCCTCACACACCGGGCGCCACTTGGCGAGAGCCTCGGCGAAGGCCGCGTCGTACTCGGGCGACCCGGGCTGGTGGCCCTGGGCCACGGCGTCGCGGGCGGCCAGGCCCTCGGCGTTGCCCCCGAGGATGATGTCGACCCCGCGGCCGGCCATGTTGGTCGCGACGGTCACCCCGTGCTTGCGCCCCGCCTGGGCGACGATCTCGGCCTCGCGGAAGTGCTGCTTGGCGTTGAGGACCTCGTGGGGGATGCCGACCTTGGAGAGCTCGCGACTGAGCAGCTCGGACTTCTCGACCGACGCCGTGCCGAGCAGGACGGGCTGGCCCGCGTCGTAGCGCTCGCGCACGTCCTCGACGATCGCCTTGAACTTGCCGACCTCGGTCTTGTAGATGAGGTCCGCGTGATCAGCCCGGCGCAGGGGCCGGTTCGTCGGGATGGGCACGACCGCGAGCTGGTAGGTGTTGGCGAACTCGGCCGCCTCGGTCTCGGCGGTGCCGGTCATGCCCGCGAGCTTCTCGTAGAGGCGGAAGTAGTTCTGGAGCGTGACCGTCGCCCACGTGTGGTTCTCGTCCTGGATCCGAACCCGCTCCTTGGCCTCGACGGCCTGGTGGAGGCCGTCGCTCCAGCGACGGCCCTCGAGGGTGCGTCCGGTGAACTCGTCGACGATCTTCACCTCACCGGCGTCGACCAGGTAGTCCTTGTCGCGGTGGAAGAGCTCCTTGGCCCGCAGCGCCTGTCCGAGCTGGTGGACGTAGTTGGTCGCGACAGCGTCGTAGAGGTTCGTCACCCCGAGCGCCTTCTCGACCTTCTCGATGCCCGACTCGGTGGGCACGACCGTCTTCTTCTCCTCATCGACCTCGTAGTCGAGGTCGCGCACCAGGGACCGCACGATCGAGGCGAACTGGTAGTAGAGCTTCGAGGAGTCGCTCGAGGGCCCGGAGATGATCAGCGGCGTGCGGGCCTCGTCGATGAGGATCGAGTCGACCTCGTCGACGATGGCGTAGTGGTGACCCCGCTGGACCATGTGCTCGCGGCGCCGGGCCATGTTGTCGCGCAGGTAGTCGAAGCCGAACTCGGTGTTGGTGCCGTAGGTGATGTCGCTCTGGTAGGCGGCGCGCTTGTCGTCGAAGTCGGGCAGGTCCGGCCCCACCCGGCCGACGCTCAGACCGAGGAACCGGTGGAGCTGGCCCATCCAGTTGGCGTCGCGAGTCGCCAAGTAGTCGTTCACCGTCACCACGTGGACGCCCTGGCCCGCGAGGGCGTTCAGGTACACGGGCAGCGTGGAGACGAGGGTCTTGCCCTCACCGGTCTTCATCTCGGCGATCCACCCGAAGTGCAGGGCCATCCCGCCCATGAGCTGGACGTCGTAGTGGCGCTGGCCGAGCACTCTCGTCGCCGCCTCGCGCACGACGGCGAAGGCCTCGATGAGCAGGTCGTCCAGGGTCTCGCCGTCGGCCAGGCGGGCCCGGAACTCGTCGGTCTTCGCCCTCAGTTCGGCGTCGCTGAGGGCGGCCGTCGCCTCGGAGAGGGCGTTAATGGGCTCGACCAGCCCCGCGAGCTCGCGGACGCGCTTCCCCTCGCCGGCGCGCAGGATCTTGGTCAGGACGCTCATGACCGTCTCACCCTACCGGTCGAGGGCCACGTTCGAAGGGGCTGCGCGTGCTGACCTGGTCTTTGACCCCACACCTGCCTGCCGCGGTGTCCGTGCGCGGCCCGGGCAGCTCGCGCTCTCCCGGGCCGGTGCCGCACTCTTCACCGGCTCCCGCCCGGGGCACCGTGCCCCGGGCGAGGCAGGACTTACCTCTAAACCGCGCCATGCTCAGCGTCGACAAGACGCCTTACGTGGGTCGCTTCGCCCGCGGCTGGCCTCGACTTTCAACCACAGACCACGCGCAGCCCGGGCCCATCCTAGGCTCCGGGCGCCGACCGGCTCCGGGCCAGGACGACGATCAGCCGCAGCCCGAGCACGAGCGCCGCGAGGGGCACGAGGGCCCGGCGCAGGCCGGTGGCGGTCTGGGCCTCGAAGCGCAGGGCGCTGCGGTGGTGGGCGACGAGCATCGCCCGGGGCGCCCGGGCGCGCGCGGCGCCCTCGACGTGGGTGACGACGGCGTCGGGGGTCGTCGCGACGTCCCAGCCGGCGCGGCGCAACGACCAGCAGAGCGCCATGTCCTCGGCGAACATGAAGTAGCGCTCGTCGAATCCCCCGACCTCCTCGAAGGCCGCCCGGCGCACGAGGAAGAACGCCCCCGACACCCAGTCCGCCGAGCCGTCGGGGTGGGGCGAGCGGTAGCGGCGGGTCGCCGGGTTGGTGGGCCACCACGGGCCCACGAGGGCGTGGGCGGCCGCGAGCCACGGGTTGGGGAAGACCCGCGCGGAGGGGTACAGCGAGCCGTCGGGCCGCACGATCTGAGGTCCCACGACGCCCACCGTCGGGTGGGTCTCGAGGAAGTCCACGAGGGCCGACACGGCGCCCTCGTGGACGACGACGTCGGGGTTCGAGACGAGCAGGTACGGCGCCGCCCCGACCTCGGCCGCCCCCCGGTTCACCCCCCGGCCGTAGCCCAGGTTGCCCTCCACCTCGAGCACGCGCACCCCGGGGTGGCCGAGGTCCCGGGGGGACGAGCCGGGCTCGCCGTTCTCGACCACGATGATCGACTCGACGTCGTTGGCGACCAGGGAGCCGACGCACCCCGCGAGCAGGTCGCCGGTGTGGTAGTCGACGACGACCGCCGCGACGTCGCGCGCGATCGAGGTCACGGCGCGACCCGGTCGCTCAGCAGGCGCGCCACCGCCTCACGCCAGGGCGGCAGCGCGCGCCAGCGCGTGGCGAAGCGGGTCGTGTCGAGGTCGCTGCGCGCCGGGCGCCGGGCGCGTGGCGGCGGGTCGAGCTCGCTGGTGGCGATCGGGGTGGCGAAGCCCTCGCCCGCCCCGAGGAGCGAGCCGACGTGGGCCGCGACGTCGTACCACGTGGCGTCGCCGGTGTTGGCGACGTGCCAGAGGCCCCCCGGGCACTCGCGCGCCATCGTGACGAGGACCCGGGCGAGATCGCTCGCCGAGGTGACCGTGCCCCGCTGGTCGTCGACGAAGCGCACCGGCTCGCGCCGACGGGCCCGCTCGGCCATCACGTGCACCACGCTGCGCCCACGCACGCCCATGACCCACGAGGTGCGCACGATCGTGTCGCGCGGCGCGCACCGGCGCTCGCCGGCCCACTTCGACGCGCCGTAGACCCCGAGGGGGTTCGGCGTGTCCCCCTCGACGTAGGCCGTGCCCTTGGTGCCGTCGAAGACGTAGTCGGTCGAGACCGTCACGAGGTGGGCCCCGGTCTGGGCACAGGCCGCCGACAGCAGGGCCGGACCCGTCTCGTTCACCGCGTAGCAGGCCGCCACGTCGTCCTCGGCCCGGTCGACCGCGGTGTAGGCCGCGAGGTTCACCACCACGTCGGGCCGGGCCATGGCCAGGGCCCGTGACACCGACGCGGGGTCGGTGACGTCCAGCTCCGCCCGGGTCAGTCCCACGACCTCGAACTCCCCGGACCCGACCGGGGTGGCGTCGGGTTCGAAGGCGGGGTCGCCCCCGGGCGGGAGCGTCCCGCGGAGGTGGTCGAGCAGGTCCCGGCCGACCTGGCCGTGGGCGCCGGTGACGAGCACGCGGGTGGTCATGGCTCAGCCCTCCGCCGGGCGCACGTGCACGACGTCGCCCGCGGCCACGCAGACCTCGCCTCGGCCGGTGGCCACCACGAGCCGTCCGGCGTCGTCCACGTCGCGGGCCTCCCCCTCCAGCGTGGCCGAAGCCTGCTCGACGCACACCCGTCGGCCGAGCGTGTCGAGCGCGCGCCGGTACTCCTCGCGCAAGCGAGCCCGCCCGGGGGCGTCGTCGAGGAGCGGCCGGCGCCGCTCGACCTCCTCGAGGAGGATGTCGAGCAGCGCCTCGGGCTCGAGGGTGACCCCGGCGGCGCGGCGCACGCAGGTGGCCCGGCTCTGCGGGGGGCCGTCGTAGGTGAGGTTCACCCCCAGGCCGACGACGACCGCCCCGTCGGCGCTCGCCTCAGCGAGCACCCCGGCGAGCTTCTCGTCGTCGACCACGAGGTCGTTGGGCCACTTCAGCCCGACCCGTAGCCCACACAGGCGCACCAGCGCGGCCCGGGCCGACAGCGCGACGAGGGCCACAGCCCACTGACGCTGGTCGGCCCCGAGGTCCGGTCGAAGGAGCACCGAGCACAGCAGTGACGAGCGCGGGGGCGCCTCCCACACGCGGTCGAGGCGGCCGCGCCCAGCGCTTTGGTAGTCGGCCACGACGACCCGGCCCTCGGGTGCGCCGGCCTCAGCCTGGGCACGCAGGTGGGTGTTCGTCGAGCCCACCGACGCGAGTCGCTCGACCCGCCAGATCATCGCCGCCACGCAGAGAACATTAGGGTTTCGGGGTCCGGTGCTAGAAAAGTTGGGTCCTCCGGGAGGTCCGCGTGCTGAAGAAAGTCCTCATCGCCAACCGCGGTGAGATCGCCGTGCGGGTCATGCGCACCTGCCGGGAGCTGGGCGTCCAGACCGTCGCGGTCTACTCCGAGCTCGACCGCAACGCCCTGCACGTGCGCCTGGCCGACGAGGCCTACGCGCTGGGCGGCCAGAGCGCGGCCGAGAGCTACCTCAACACCGAGGCCATCCTCGGCGTGCTCGAGCGCTCGGGAGCCGACGCCGTGCACCCCGGCTACGGGTTCTTCAGCGAGAACGCCGACTTCGCCCGGGCGATCACCTCGAGGGGCGTGACCTTCATCGGCCCGTCGCCCGAGGCGATCGAGGTGATGGGCGACAAGATCTCCTCACGCCGGGCCGCCGAGGCCGCCGGGGTGGCCGGGGTCCCGGGTCGCAGCGAGGCCCTCGCCGACGCCGCCGAGGTCGTCGCCTTCGGCGAGGAGTTCGGCTGGCCGGTCGCGATCAAGGCCGCCTTCGGCGGCGGGGGCCGTGGCATGAAGGTGGTGGAGTCCCCCGCCGACGCCGGGGCCGCGCTCGAGAGCGCCCAGCGCGAGGCCCAGAGCTACTTCGGGCGCGCCGAGTGCTACGTCGAGCGCTACCTCTCATGGCCCCGACACATCGAGATGCAGGTCCTCGCCGACGCCCACGGAAACGTGCTGTGGCTGGGCGAGCGCGACTGCTCGGCTCAGCGGCGCCACCAGAAGCTGGTGGAGGAGTCGCCCGCCGCGAACTTCCCCGACGAGATCCGCGTCGCTATGGGCGAGGCGGCCGTGCGCGTGGCGCGCGCCTGCGGCTACGTCAACGCGGGCACCGTCGAGTTCCTCTACCAAGACGGCGCCTTCTACTTCCTCGAGATGAACACCCGCCTCCAGGTCGAGCACCCCGTCACCGAGCTCGTGACCGGGCTCGACCTCGTGGAGTGGCAGCTGCGTGTCGCCTCGGGCGAGGCCCTGCCCTTCCGCCAGGGTGACGTCGCCCGCAACGGCCACGCGATCGAGGTGCGCATCAACGCCGAGGACCCGGCCCAGGGCCGCTTCATCCCCTCGCCGGGCACGATCACGGTGCTGAAGCCCCCGGCCGGCCCGGGCGTGCGCCTGGACGCCGGCTACGAGTCGGGCGACACGGTCAGCCAGTACTACGACAACCTCATCGCCAAGCTCGTCACCTGGGGGCCCGACCGGGAGCGGGCCCGGCGCCGAATGCTGCGCGCGATCGAAGAGACGACCATCGAGGGCGTCGCCACCACGCTGCCGGCCGACGTCGTGATCCTCTCCGACGACGACTTCGTCGAGGGGACCCACTCGACCAAGTGGGTGGAGACCCGCCTCGACTTCTCGGCGCTCCCGTCGGCGCCCGGGCCGGCCGTCTCGGTCGGCGACGGGCGCGTGCGCAAGGACGTGACGGCCGAGGTCAACGGCCGGCGCGTCACCGTGGCCCTCTGGGTGCCCGAGAACGGCGACGAGCTGAACCGGCCGATCTCCACCGCCGCCAAGCCCCGCCGCCAGCACCACGCCGGCGTGCTGGGCAGCGGCTCGGGCAAGGTCACCGTCCCCATGCAGGGCACGATCGTCAAGGTCGCCGTCGAGGCGGGCCAGCGGGTCGAGGCCGGCGAGACGGTCGTGATCCTCGAGGCGATGAAGATGGAGAACACGGTCGCCGCCGAGAAGTCCGGCGTGATCTCGGCGGTCCGGGTGGCCACCGGCGACTCGGTCGCTGCCGGTGACGTCGTCGTGGAGATCGAGTGACCCTCGAGGAGCGCGCCGCCGGGGCCGTCGACACCGCGCGCGAGGAGCTGGTCGGTCTCAGCCACTTCGTCCACGCCCACCCCGAGCTCGGCTACGAAGAGTTCCAGAGCGCCGAGGCCGTGGCCGCAGCGGCCGAGCGGGCCGGCTTCACCGTCACCCGGGGCGCGGCCGGGCTGGCGACGGCCTTCGTCGCGACGTTCGGCACGGGCTCGCTGCACCTCGCCCTGTGCGCGGAGTACGACGCCCTGCCCGAGGTGGGCCACGCCTGTGGCCACAACATCATCGCGGCCTCCTCGCTCGGGGCGGCGCTCGGCCTCGCCGCGGTGGCCCGGGACCTCGACCTCACGGTCGTGCTGTTCGGCACGCCCTCGGAGGAGGGCGGAGGCGGCAAGATCGACCTCCTGGAGGCCGGCGCCTTCGACGGGGTCCACGCGGCGATGATGGTCCACCCCTTCCCCACCGAGCGGCTCGAGGCCACCTGCCTCGCCGTCGACCACTTCGACGTCACCTACACCGGCCGCGAGGCCCACGCCTCCGCGGCCCCGTGGGAGGGCGTGAACGCCCTCGACGCCTTGACCGTGGCCGAGGTCGCCATCGGCCTCTTGCGCCAGCACCTCCCCCCGGGCGACCAGGTCCACGGAGTCATCCTCGAGGGCGGGTCCGCGGCCAACGTGATCCCCCCGCGCGCCGTCGGGCGCTTCATGGCCCGCTCGCTCACCGCCGAGCGGCTCGTCGCGCTGCGCGCGCGCCTGGGCGCCTGCTTCGAGGCCGGGGCACTGGCCTCGGGCGCCTCGATGCACGTCGAGGAGCTCGGCCACGCCTTCAGCCACATGGAATCCGACCGCGACCTGCTCGCCCACTACCGACGGGCCGCGGAGTCGCTCGGTCGCCGCTTCGACCTCGACGACGCCGGCGAGCCCCGCCCGACCATCTCCACCGACATGGCCAACGTCTCGCTGGCGGTGCCCTCCATCCACCCGATGCTCATGATCCCCACCGGCGGCGCCGTCAACCACCAGGCCGCCTTCACCGCGGCCTGCGCGACACCCGCGGCCGACGAGGCCATCCTCGACGGGGCGAAGGCCCTCGCCCTGACCGGAGTCGCCGTCGCCCAGGACGGCCCCCTGAGGGCCCGACTGGTCTCGCGCCACTAGGCCGGCTGGTAGACCCCGAACACCTCGCGCAGGGCGTCGGCCACCTCGCCGAGGGTGGCCCGGGCCCGGAGGGCCTCACGCATCGGGTAGAGCACGTTCTGGCTCCCGCGCGCGGCTGCGGTGAGCTCACCGAGGGCCGCGGCCACGGCGACGCCGTCGCGGGCGGCCTTGAGCGACCGCACCCGCTCGCGCTGGCTCGCCTCGAGGGCCGGGTCGATCGGGAACACCTCCGGCTCGGCGGCCGAGGCGTCGGCGTAGCGGTTCACCCCCACCACGACCTTCTCCCCGCGCTCGATCGCGCGGGCGTAGGCGTAGGCGGCGGCCTCGATCTCCTCCTGGGGGAAGCGGGCCTCGATAGCGGCCACCGCGCCACCCCGGCGGTCTATCTCGGCGACGTACTCGGCGGCGAGGGCCTCCACCTCGTCGGTGAGTCGCTCGACGAAGTAGGAGCCCGCGAGCGGGTCGACGGTCCCGGTGACCCCCGACTCGTGGCCGATGACCTGCTGGGTGCGCAGGGCCAGGCGCGCCGCGGCCTCGGTGGGTAGGCCGAGGGCCTCGTCGAACCCGTTGGTGTGCAGGCTCTGGGTGCCGCCGAGCACCGCGGCGAGCGCCTGGAGGGTCACGCGCACCACGTTGTTGTCGGGCTGCTGGGCGGTGAGGGTCGAGCCGCCGGTCTGGGTGTGGAACCGCAGCATCATCGTTCGCGGGTCGGTCGCGCCGAAGCGCTCACGCATGATCGTCGCCCACAGCCGCCGCGCGGCGCGGAACTTCGCGACCTCCTCGAAGAAGTCGTTGTGGGCGTTGAAGAAGAACGAGAGCCGCGGCGCGAAGTCCTCGAGGCTGAGCCCGGCGGCGAGGGCCGCCTCGACGTAGGCGACGCCGTTGGCGAGCGTGAAGGCCACCTCCTGGACAGCCGTCGAGCCCGCCTCGCGGATGTGGTAGCCCGAGATCGAGATCGTGTTCCACGACGGCATCTCGGCGGCGCAGTAGGCGAAGGTGTCGGTCACCAGGCGCATCGAGGGCCGCGGCGGGTAGATGTACGTGCCCCGGGCCACGTACTCCTTCAAGATGTCGTTCTGGATCGTGCCGCGCAGCTGCGCGCCGGTAACCCCCTGCTCCTCGGCGACGAGCTGGTAGAGCAGGAGGAGCGTCGAGGCGGTGGCGTTGATGGTCATCGAGGTCGACACCCGGTCGAGCGGCAGCCCGTCGAGCAGGCGGCGCATGTCGTCGATCGACGAGATCGCCACGCCGACCCGGCCGACTTCGCCTTCGGCGCGCGGGTGGTCGGCGTCGTAGCCCATCTGGGTGGGCAGGTCGAAGGCGCACGATAGGCCCGTTTGGCCGTTGGCGAGGAGGAACTTGAAGCGCTCGTTAGTGGCCTCGGCGGTGCCGAAGCCGGCGTACTGGCGCATCGTCCAGAGCCGCCCGCGGTACATCGTCGGCTGGACCCCGCGAGTGAAGGGGTACTCCCCCGGCGAACCCAGGCGCGCTACCGGGTCGAAGCCAGCGAGCTCCTCGGGGCCGTAGACGGTCTTTATCTCGATACCCGAGTCGGTCGTGCGACGCTCTTCCACGGCCCCAGGGTAGGCCCGGACCTAGACCCCCACCGGGTGGGGCATGCAGAGCTCGTCGTACTCGGCGATCTGGATCGGCCCGGCGTCCTCGCCGCAGGCCGGGCAGGCCGGGTCCCGCCGGACGTTGAACGAGTGGAAGCTCTGGCCGAGCGCGTCGTAGGTGAGCAGGCGCCCGACCAGGGGGTCGCCGAGTCCGAGGATCAGCTTGATCGCCTCCACCGCCTGGATCGAGCCCACGATGCCGGGCAGCACGCCCAGCACCCCGGCCTCGGCGCAGCTCGGGGCGAGCTCGGGCGGCGGCGGCTCGGGGATCATGCACCGGTAGCACGGCCCGACGTAGGGGTTGAAGACGGTGACCTGGCCCTCGAAGCGGAAGATCGAGCCGTGGACCACGGGGATGCGCTTGAGGAGCGACGCGTCGTTGACGAGGTAGCGGGTCGGGAAGTTGTCGGTACCGTCGACGATCACGTCGTAGCCGTCGAAGATGTCGAGGACGTTGTCCGCACCGAGGCGCGTGTCGTAGGTGTGCACCGTGACGTCGGGGTTCAGCGCCTCGAGGGCGGCCTTGGCGCTGTCGACCTTTCGCATCCCGACCCGGTCCATCGTGTGGAGGATCTGGCGCTGGAGGTTCGACGAGTCCACGACGTCCATGTCGATGACCCCGATGGTCCCCACGCCGGCCGCCGCCAGGTAGATGGCCGCCGGCGAGCCCAGGCCGCCGGCCCCGAGCAGGAGCACCTTGGCGTCGAGGAGTCGCTGCTGGCCCTCCTCGCCCACCTCGGGCAACAGGAGGTGGCGGTGGTAGCGCTGACGCTGGTCGGTCGCGAGGGTCCGCGGCGTCGCCCAGGGCAGCCCCTCGTCCTTCCACCGGTTGAACCCGCCCACCACCGAGACGACGTCGGCGTAACCGAGGTCCTGGAGGGTCTTCGCGGCGAAGGCGCTGCGGGTCCCCCCGGCGCAGTAGATCGCCACCGGGGCGCCCTTGTCGGGCAGGCGGCCCTCGATGGAGAACTCCAACTGGCCCCGCGGCACGTGCAGCGCCCCGGGGATCGCCCCCTGGAGGAACTCGTCGGGCTCGCGCACGTCGAGCAGGGCGTAGCGGTGCAGGTCGGCGGCCACGGCGGACGGCTCCACCTCACGGATCTCGGCCTTGGCGGCGTTGAGCAGGTCGCGCGGAGAACTCACGTCCCCTCCCTTCGTGGGTCAAACCCTACCGTCTGGGTCGACATTCGCGACCGCCCTGGTAGACCTCGGTCGTGGACGTGGCCTCTCTGCTCGCGCGTCGGCGCATGACCCGCTCGTTCGACGGCTCGCCCGTCGAGCTCCCCTGGCTCGTCGCCGCCTGCGAGACCGCCCTGCTCGCCCCCACCGCCGGCCACAGCGCCGGGGTGACCCTGAGCGTCGTGGGTCACGACCGCGTCGGGGAGTATCTCGAGGTCGCGACCGACCCGACGTGGCGGACCCGCTCCACCCGCTACCCGGGCTGGGCCCGGGCGGGGGGGCTCGTGCTCGTCTCGTCGAGGGTGTCGGCGTACCTCGAGCGCTACCGCGAGCCCGACAAGGCCGCCTCGGGGCTGGGCGAGCGTGACGCCTGGCCCGTCCCGTACTGGTACGGCGACGCCGCCATGGCGACGATGGCCCTGCTGCTGCTCGTCGAGGAGGCGGGGCTGGCCGCCGGCCTCTGGGGGGCCTTCCGGAACGTCGAGGCGGTGCGGGAGTGGGCCGGGCTGGTCGACGACGAGCTCTTCGCCACCGTCTTCGTGGGCCGTCCCGACGGCCACGACCGCCCCTCGACCTCCCTCACCCGACCGGTGCCGACCCGCGCCGAACGGGTGCGGCGCCTCTCCTAGCGCGACGCCCGCCGGGCCAGGAACTCGATGAGGGTGCGTGTGGCGAAGGCCGTCGCGCCCTTGGTGACGTAGCCCCGGGCGCCGTCGGAGCGGGCCGGGCCGGCGATGTCGAGGTGCGCCCACGCCCGGCCCCGGGTGAAGCGCTGCAGGAAGAGGGCGGCGACGATGGAGCCCGCGACCCCGGGTCGACCGATGTTCTTGAGGTCGGCGATGTCGGAGTCGAGCGCCGCGGCGTAGCTCGACGCGAGCGGGAGGCGCCACAGCGCCTCGCCGCTCGCCGCCGAGGCCCCGAGCATCTCGTCGGCGAGGGCGTCGTCACTGGCGAACAGCGCGCCGATCTCGTCGCCCAGGGCGACGCGCTGGGCCCCGGTCAGGGTGGCCACGTCGACGATCGCGTCGGGCTCGGACTCGGCCGCGAGGCCGAGCGCGTCAGCGAGGATGAGGCGGCCCTCGGCGTCGGTGTTGAGGACCTCGACGGTCGTGCCGTCGCGCGTGCGCAGCACATCTCCCGGCTTGAGCGCCTGGTCCCCCGGGAGGTTCTCGGTGAGCGGGGCGACCGCCGTCACCGACAGCCCGAGCCCGAGTTGGGCCGCGGCCGCCAGGGCCGCCATCACGACCGCCGAGCCGGTCATGTCGGTCTTCATGGCCATCATGGCCTCGGCCGGCTTGAGCGAGAGGCCGCCGGAGTCGAAGGTGACGCCCTTGCCCACGAGCACCACGTGGCCCCTCGAGGCCGCCGCCGGCGTGTAGGTCGCGCGCACCAGGCGCGCCGGCTGGGCCGAGCCGAGGCCGACGCCGAGCAGCCCCCCCAGGCGCTCCTCGCGGATCCGTGACTCGGTCCAGACCTCGACCGAGACCCCGTCGAGCACGCTCAGACGCAGGTCGAAGGTGCGCGCGAGCTCCTTGGGCGTGAGGTCCCCGGCGGGTGTGTCCACGAGCCGCTTGACCCAGTTGGCGGCGTCGGCCACGACGACGCCGCGCGCGACGCCGGCCACCACCGCGTCGTGCACCGGCACCGACGGCAGCGGGGTGGACAGGGCGACCACCTCGAGCGAGCCCTCGGTCTCGGGACGCTTGTAGCGGTACGAAGCGAGGACCGCACCCTCGACCAGGGCGCCGGCCACGCGCGCCGGGTCGACCAGGCCCGTCACCCCGAGCAGCGCCGAGGCCGTGCCCTCCCCGGCCAGTCGGGTGATCGCCGCCCCGGCCAGTCGGTGGCCCTCCGGGTCCTCGCGCGAGGCGCCCACCGACACGAAGGCGACGGCCGGGCCGCTCGCCGCGCGCAGCACCGCCGAGGAGCCGGGCGTGGCGCTCAGCCCCCGCAGCTCGCACCACCCGGCGTCGAGCACGCGCGGCACCTCGACCGCGCCCACGCGCCCCGGCACCGACGCATCGAGGTGGACGCCGTCGCCCGACACCGCGACCGGCAGGGCGACGAGGTCGGCGGCGAGGGCGTCCTTCAGGGCGACGACGTGGGCGGTACGGGCCATGGGTGATCTCCTTGTGGTCGCGGGTCGACTAGTCCCCGTCGCGGGCGGTGCGGTGGTGCGGCCCCTCGGCGAAGCGCGCCAGGGCCCACACGAAGTCGCTGAGTCGGTTGAGGTAGGAGCCCACGTAGGAGCCCTCCACCGAGTGGGCGACGGCGACGCGCTCGGCTCGGCGCACGACCGTGCGCGCGACGTCGAGAGCCGCGGGAAGGTGGCCCTCGCCGGGCACGACGAACTCGTGGGGCATGACGGTCGCGGCGCTGAGCCGGTCGATCTCGGACTCGAGCCGCTCCACCATCGTGGCCGTCACCCGGGTCGCGCCGTCGACGAGCTTGCGGCGGTTCTCCACCGAGGTGGCGACCTCGGCCATAAGAACCCACAGGTCGCGCTCGACGCTCACGAGCAGCGCGTCGACCTCACCGCCGTGCTCGGCCCAAGCCCGCGCGGCGCCCAGGGCCGCCTGGGCCTCGTCGACCGCGCCGTTGACCTCGATGGGGGCGTCCGTCTTCGCCACCCGGCCGCCGAGGTAGAGACCGGTCGTACCGTCGTCCCCGCGTCGGGTGTAGATCTTCACCGGCTAGAGCGTACCGACTCGGTCTCGCCGGTATCCTGAATGCGCAATGGAGCCGACGCCGCGACCGCCCCGCCCGCGGCGGGCGGCCGACAACCCGTACCTCGCGGCGATCGCGCGCGGCGTGGTCGTCTTCGACGGGGCCACCGGGACCAACCTCCAGCTCGCCGGTCCCTCCTCCGACGACTTCGGGGGACCGTCCCTCGAGGGATGCAACGAGGTCCTCAACCTGAGCGCGCCCGGGTACGTCGAGCGGCTCCACCGCTCGTTCCTCGAGGTGGGGGTCGACGCCATCGAGACCAACACCTTCGGCGCGTTCTCGGTGGTGCTCGCCGAGTACGGCCTGGCCGAACGGGCCACCGAGATCGCCCTGGCCTCGGCCCGGCTCGCCCGGCGCGTCGCCGACGAGTACGCCGACGCCGATCGCCCGGTGTTCGTGGCCGGGTCGATGGGCCCGGGCACGAAGTTCCCGACCCTCGGCCAGATCGCCTACGACGACCTCGCGGCGAGCTACGAGGAGCTGGCCTACGGCCTCTTGGAGGGAGGCGTCGACCTCCTGCTCATCGAGACCATGTTCGACCTGCTCTCGGGCAAGGCGGCGATCGCCGCCTGCCGCCGGGCGATGGCGCGCCACGGCCGTGTCGTCCCGATCCAGGCCCAGGTGACCATCGAGATCACGGGGCGCATGCTGCCCGGGACCGAGATGGCCGCGGCCCTGACCGCGCTCGCCCCGCTCGGCATCGACGTCATCGGACTCAACTGCGCCACCGGGCCGGTCGAGATGTACGAGCCCCTGCGCACCTTGCGCGACGCGGCGCCCCTCGAGCTCTCGTGCATGCCCAACGCCGGCCTGCCCAGCGTCGTGGACGGTCGGATGCACTACGACCTCTCCCCCGAGGCGCTGGCCGAGCACCTCGGCCACTTCGTCACCGAGTACGGGGTGCGCGTGGTGGGCGGGTGCTGCGGGACGACCCCCGAGCACCTCCGGCGCGTGGTGGAGGAGGTCAGACCCCTCGCCCCGGCCGCGCGCACGCCCCACCTCGAGCCCGCGGCCGCGTCGATCTACTCGGCCGTCTCGTACCACCAGGACCGCTCGGTCCTGCTCGTGGGCGAACGGACCAACGCCAACGGGTCCAAGAAGTTCCGCGACGCCATGCTCGCCGGCGACTGGGACGGCTGCGTGGAGATCGGGCGGGCCCAGATTGCCGAGGGGGCCCACCTCCTCGACGTCTGCGTCGACTACACCGGCGCCGACGGCGTCGCCGACATGGCGGCGCTCGTCGACCGCCTCGCCACCCAGTCCTCGGTACCCCTCATGATCGACACGACCGAGGCCGCCGTGGCGCGCGCCGCCCTCACCCGCCTGGGCGGCAAGGCCGTCCTCAACTCGGTCAACCTCGAGGACGGCGACGGCCCGGGCACGCGCCTCGACGCCTTCTTGTCCCTCGCGAGCGAGTTCGGCGCCGCCGTCGTCGCCACCTGCATCGACGAAGAGGGTCAGGCGCGCAGCGCGGACTGGAAGGTGCGCGCGGCGCGCGCCATCACGACGCTCGCGGTGGAGCGCTACGGCCTCGACCCCCACGACGTCTTCATCGACCCCCTCGCACTGCCCCTGTCGACCGGGATGGCCGAGTCGCGCCGCGACGGGCTCGAGACGCTCGAGGCCATCGCCCGCATCCGCGAGGAGCTGCCGGGGGTCGGGACGATCCTCGGGGTCTCGAACGTCTCGTTCGGCCTCAACCCGGCCGCCCGACAGGTCCTCAACAGCGTCTTCCTCCACGAGGCCGCCGAGGCCGGCCTGGACGCGGCGATCGTCCACGCCTCGAAGATCCTGCCCCTGCACCGCATCGACGAACGCGCCCGCGCCGTCTGCCTCGACCTGATCTACGACCGCCGGCGTGACGACTACGACCCCCTGGCGACCCTCGTCGAGTTGTTCGCCGACGCCTCGGTCGCCGGTGCCGCCGGGCCGGCCCTCGAGGCGATGCCCCTCAAGGACCGCCTCAAGCGGCGCATCATCGACGGTGCCCGGGTGGGCCTGGAGGCCGACCTCGACGCCGCCCTGGCCGAGGGTCGCGCGGCCCTCGACGTCGTGAACGACGTCCTGCTGGATGGGATGCGCGTGGTGGGCGACCTCTTCGCCTCGGGCGAGATGCAGCTGCCCTTCGTCCTGCAGAGCGCCGAGACGATGAAGGCCGCCGTCGCCCACCTCGAGCCGAGGATGGAGCGCAGTGAGCGCGGCGGCCGCGGCACGGTCGTGCTCGCGACGGTGAAGGGCGACGTCCACGACATCGGCAAGAACCTGGTCGACATCATCCTCACCAACAACGGCTACGAGGTGGTGAACCTCGGCATCAAGGTGGGCGTCAACGAGATGCTGAGCGCGGTCGAGGAGCACCGGGCCGACGCCCTAGGCATGAGCGGACTGCTCGTGAAGTCCACCCTCATCATGCGCGAGAACCTCGAGGTCATGAACGACCGGCGCCTGACCGACGTGCCCGTCCTCCTCGGCGGCGCCGCCCTCACGAGGACCTACGTCGAGCGCGACCTGCGCGAGGTCTACGGCGGTCGGCTCTTCTACGGCAAGGACGCCTTCGAGGGTCTGCGCGTGCTCGACCGGCTCGCCGCGATACGCCGGGGCGAGGTCGACGACCCCGACTTCGGGCGCACCGTCTCGGAGAGCCGCGTCCAGCGCCGCTTCCGCGAGCCCCACGCCCCCGACCCCGCGGCGCCGCGACGCAGTCCCGAGGTGGCGACCGACAACCCCCTCTTCCCCCCGCCGTTCCTCGGCAGCCGCGTGGCCAAGGGGATCGCGCTCGACGAGATCGTGGAGTACCTCAACCGCACCGCCCTCTTCCGCAACCAGTGGGGGTACCGGCCCGAGGACGGCGAGGACGACGCCGCGTTCAAAGAGCGGGTCGAGCCCGTGCTGCGCGACCAGCTCAACCGCGCCAAGGCCGACGACCTCCTCGTACCCCAGGTGGTGTGGGGCCACTTCCCCGCGGCCGCCGACGGCGACGAGCTGGTCGTCTTCGCCGACGACCAGCGCGACGAGGAGCTGACCCGCTTCCGCTTCCCGCGCCAGCGCGAGGCCCCCCACCTCTGCGTCGCCGACTTCTTCCGGCCCCTCGAAAGCCCCGACCGCGACTACGCGAGCTTCATGCTCGTCACCATGGGCGAGCGGGTCTCGGCGCGGACCCGCCAGCTCTTCGAGGAGGATCGCTACTCGGAGTACCTCCTGCTCCACGGGCTCGGGGTCGAAATGGCCGAGGCCTTGGCCGAGCTGTGGCACCGCCGGGTGCGCGAGGAGTTGGGCTTCGCCCACGAGGACGGGCCCTCGCTCGCCGGCCTCTTCCGCCAGCAGTACCGCGGCGGTCGCTACTCCTGGGGCTACCCGGCCTGCCCCGACCTGAGCGACAACGCGAAGGTCGCGACCCTGCTCGGGGCCGAGCGGATCGGGGTGACGGTCTCCGAGGGCTTCCAGCTCCACCCCGAGCAGACGACCGACGCCATCATCTGCCACCATCCCCGGGCGAAGTACTTCATCGCGTGACTCGGCGCAGCGCTCCGGCCCTAGAGTACGGGCGCCCCACCGGCGCGCCCGAGGAGGTCGACCATCCCACAACCCGCCCCCGAGGACGTCTTCGGCCGCGCCCTGCTCGACTGGGCGCGCGGCGCGGGTAACCCTGAGGTCCTCGAGCGCGAGGACGGGTTCACCCAGGAGGGAGCCGGGCCGACGGTCTACCTGGCCGGCCCGCGGGCCTGGCCGCCGGCCGAGCGCCACGCGCTGCGCTTCGCGCGCGGCCGGGTCCTCGACGTGGGCTGTGGCGCGGGGCGCGTCGCCCTCGAGCTCCAGCGCCGCGGCGTCGCGGTCGTCGGGCTCGACGCGTCGCCCGAGGCCGCGCGGGCCGCGTCGCTCCGCGGGGTGGACGAGGTCTGGACCGACCGCCTCGAGGCGGTCGGCGACCGCCTCGGCTCGTTCGAGACGCTGATCCTGTTCGGCAACAACGTGGGGATCTTCGAGTCGCCCGAGGGGGTGAGGGCCGCCCTCGCCTGGCTGGCCGAGCGGTGCCGTCCGGGGACGCGGGTCCTCGCCGAGAGCACGAGCCCCCACTTCGGCGGGGCCCCGGGGCTCGACCGGCGCTACGTGCGCCGCAACGTCGCGCGCGGCCTCGCCCCGGGTCACCTGCGCGTGCGCTACCACTACGACGGGGCCGTCGGCCCCTGGTTCACCTGGGTCTTCCTCGCTCTGGGCGAGCTGCGCGCCGCCCTCGCCGGCACGGGCTGGCGGGTCGAGCACGTCGCGCGAAGCTCGGTGGGCGACCCCTACGTCGCGGTCCTCGCCCTCGCCACCCCCGGGGGCCGGCGATGAGTCCCCGGGGACGGCGCCGCCTCCGGGGCGTCGTCGCGGGAGCGGCCCTCGTCCTCGCGCTCCCGCCGGCCGCGGCCGCCTCCGCGGCCGGCGGGCCACCCGGGCGTCTCCCCCAGACCCGGGTCGAGCCGTCCTTCGCCGGCGCGCTCACCCGCTCGATGGCGCGCCTCGCGGCGGCGATCGGGCGCGACGATCCGGCCCGGGCCCTGGCGGTCTTCTTCCCCGAGCCCGCCTACGTGCGCATGAAGACCGGGCGGATCCCCGACCCGGCCGCCGACTACGCCGACCGGCTCGTCGCGTTCTTTCGCCTCGACGTCGCGGCCTACCACGCCGTGCTCGACGCGGGGTCGCCCGCGCGCTTCGTGCGGGTCGTGGCCGACCCCGCCGACGCCCAGTGGATCCCGCCGGGGGCGTGCGAGAACTCGATCGGCTACTGGCACGAGCCCGGCGTGCGTCTCGTCTTCGCCCACGACCACCGGTTCGTCTCGGTCGGGGTCGACTCGCTGATCTCCTGGCGGGGCGTGTGGTACGTCGTGCACCTGGGGCCCAACCCCCGACCGCGCGACGTCGGCACCGTCCTCGGCTACAGCCTCGGCCCGGGCCGGCCCGGACCGCCGGGGGGCTGCTAGGCCGGCGGGGCGATCGAGCCGTCGGCGCGGATGAGTGCGGCGCTCGGACCGAAGTCCTCGCGCGAGAGCTGGTCGACGAAGGCGGCGGCGGCCCCGTGGGGGTCGACGCTGGCGTGGCCGTCGGGCGCGAGCACCAGCGAGGTGAAGCGCCCGGCGACGAAGCGACCGCTGGCGGTGAGGGTCACGTGCAGGATCCCCGAGAGGGCCAGGGTCCCGGCCGAGGAGAAGTCCTCGTAGTTGGCGAAGTCGCCCAGGCTGTAGGCGATGAGGTGCCCGCGGTACCACTCCATGCCCCGCAGCACGTGGGGCCCGCTCGCGATCACCAGGTCGGCGCCGTGGTCGATCGCGAAGTGGGCGAAGGCGTAGGGGTTACCGCGGTCCTCGCCGAGGAAGTACTCGCTCTGGCGCGTGACGTGGTCGGCGTTGGACCCCTCGGCGCCGGCGTGCATGTACACGACCACGACGTCGGCCTCGGCGCGCGCCCGGGCGATGAGCTGGGCCGCCGCGGTGGTGTCGAGGAAGTCGTTGGTGAGGACGTAGGGGGCGAAGTCGCAGAAGGCCACCCGGACCGCACCCACCCGCACGAGGCCGATCTGGCCCGGCAGGCCGGCCTGGACGATGCCGGCGGCCCGCAGGGCGGCGCTCGTCGAGGCCACCCCAGCCGGGCCGAAGTCGTCGCTGTGGTTGTTGGCCGAGTTCAGCACGGTGAAGCCAGCCGCGCGGTAGATCGCGGCGTACGACGGTGGGACCCGGAACGCGTAGCAGTAGAGGGCAGCCGCGCCGCACTTCGAGGTCGTGGCGTCGGTCAGGGTGCCCTCGAGGTTGCCAAAGACGACCGGGGCGGCCAGCGCGGCGCGCACCGAGTCGAACCAGGTCGCGGGGTCGCTCGGCAGGGTCGGGGTGTTACCGAGCTCGGTGTCGCCGACGGCCGCGAGGGTCACCGTCGGGGGGACCGTGGTGGTGGTCGAGGTCGGCGGGCTCGCACTCGTCGTCGTGGTGGTCGAGGCCGCCACGCCCGAGGCCCGCGAGCCGGCCGCCAGTCGCCAGCCCACGACGCCGACGACGACCAGGAGGGCCAGCACGACCACCCCCGGGGCCCGCCGCCGCGGCGCGCCGGCACGCGCGTGGCGGCCCGCTACCACGGCTGGGGCTCGCCGGGCCGGCGCGACGCGTACACGGCGAAGAAGTCCTTGGTCGTCACGGTGAGAAAGCGCGTCGGGACCTGGTTCGGGTTGTCGACCGCGAGCAGCGGTGAGGCCGCTCCGGGCCCGCCGTAGGTCACGAAGATCGGCCACTCGGGGTTGATGTCGAGCTCCATCGCGCGCACGCAGTGCAGCCGGACCATGAGGACCGCCAGCGTGGAGGAGGTCTGAGCCGGGGCGGCCGCGTAGATGAGGTTGCCGTGGGCGTCGATCCCGAGCGCCGAGCGCCACACGGCCGGCACGCCGCCGAGGGTCAGGCCCCAGGCCGCGTTGTCGGCCGACAGCGGCGTCGGGCGAGAGGCGTTGACGAGCAGGGGGAGGTTCTGGCGGGCCATGACCACGTTGCCCGGCGGACGCGGGCCCTTGGTCCAGCGCACGACGTCGACCCGCCCGTTGGTGAAGCGCTCGACGGTCGCCAGTCCGTCGAGCATCGGGTAGTAGAGGGTGTGGTTCACGTAGAACCCCGCGGCCGCGTCGCGCTCGTAGAAGCCGGCGTTGAACGTCGCGAGCAGCCGGCCGCGCCCCGACGGCGGGACCATCTCGGGACCGCGCGAGAGCGCCGTGGGGCCGGGACCCTCGTAGCCGAGGTAGAGCCCGAGGTCGGTCGAGGCGCTGCGGATCCAGGCGGCGTAGGCCACCACGGCCGGCTGGGCGGGGTCGGGCCGGAAGACGGTCGTCTCCACCGGCGCGCTCTTCCCAGCCCAGGTGTCACGCGCACGCCAGGGCGCGCAGATCTCGGCCGTGCGCGCCGGGTGCCCGTTGGCCGCCGGCACGGCGACACTGCGGCACACCGGCGGCGGCCCGGCGGCCGGCTGGGCGGCCCGGGCGGCCGGATCGGCGAG
>JAJXZW010000049.1 GCA_021779855.1 Actinomycetes bacterium | reverse complement strand
GGCGCGCCCCGTGGCGACCGCAGCCGTCGAGGCCGTCGCCCGCGCCACGGGCCCGCGCACCGCCCTCCTGCTCGGGGGGTCCGCCCTCACCCGGCGGGGGCTCGAGCTCGCGGCCCGCGCCGCGGCGACGAGCGGGGCGCGCCTCCTCATGGAGCCCTTCCCCGCGATCGTCGACCACGGGGTGGGCGCGGTGAGCCCGGACCGGGTCAACTACGTCCCCGAGTTCGCCCAGGCCCAGCTGGCCGAGGTCGACGAACTCGTCCTCGTGGGCACCCGCGAGCCCGTCGGGCCCTTCGACTACGAGGGCGTGGCCGGCCGGCTCGTGCGTTCGGACGCCCGCGTCTCCACGCTCGCCGCCCCCGGCGACGACGCCGTCGACGCCCTGGAGGCCCTGGTCGAGCGCCTCGGGGCCCCGCCGGCGGTGACCGCCCCACCCGCGCCGCCCGGGGCGCCGACGGGGGCCCTCACCCCCGAGTCGCTCTGCGCCGCGGTGGGGACCACGCTCGCCGAGGGGACGGTGGTGGTCGACGAGACGATCACCTCGGGGCTGCACCTGTTCGAGGCGACGAGCGCGTCACCGGCCCACCGGATCACCACTCTCACCGGCCACGCCCTCGGCTACGGTCTGCCCTGCGCGCTAGGGGCCGCCGTGGGCTCGGAGGGCCGGGTGCTGGCCCTCGTCGCTGACGGCTCGTTCCTCTACAGTGCGCCGGCACTGTGGTCGATGGCCCGCGAGGGGCTCGACGTGACCGTCGTCGTCCTGGTGAACCGGCGCTACGCCATCCTCGAGTGGGAGCGCCATCGCCTCGGGGCGACGGCGCAGGGCACGGCGAGTTCGTCGCTGACGGACCTGTCGCGCCCCGACCTCGACTACGTCGCGCTCGCGCGGGGACTCGGAGTCCCGGCCGAGCGGGCGACCACGGCCGACGAGCTCTGCGACCGACTGGCCGCGGCCGCGGCCGAGCCCGGTCCCCGCCTCATCGAGGCCGTCTTCACCCCCCGCTAGAGGTCGAGGTCGATGACCACCGGCGCGTGGTCCGAGGGCCTGGCGCCCTTGCGCGCGTCGCGGTCGACGTAGGCGGCGCGCACCCGCGGCGCGAGGTCGGCGTCGACGTAGACGAGGTCGATGCGCATGCCCCAGCCCCGGTGGAACGCGCCACCGCGGTAGTCCCACCACGTGAAGCACGGCTCGTCGGGGTGCAGCGCCCGTACCGCGTCGACCAGGCCGGTCGCCACGAGCCCGTCGAGCGCCGCCCGCTCGGCGTCGCTCACGTGGGTCATCCCCTCCAGCGCCGCCGGGTCCCAGACGTCGAGGTCGGCCGGGGCGACGTTGAAGTCGCCGGCGACCACCACCGGGACCGCCCGGTCCCGCGCCGCGAGCAGGGCCGTCAGCTCGTCGAGCCAGCGCAGCTTGTAGACGTAGTGGGGGTCGTCGAGGGCCCGGCCGTTGGGGACGTAGCACGAGTAGGCCCGCAGCCCCCCGCAGGTCGCGCCCACCAGTCGGGCCTCCCCGTCACTCAGGCCGCGCTCCACCCCGGCGAGCCCCACCCGCGACAGGATGGCCACCCCGTTCCACTGGCCCTGACCCGCGTGGGCGCCCTCGTAGCCGAGGGCGGCGAACGCCTCGGTGGGGAAGGCCTCGTCACGCAGCTTGGTCTCCTGAAGGAGCAGTACGTCGGGTCCGTTCGCCTCGAGCCACTCGAGCACGCGACCGAGGCGTGCGTTGAGCGAGTTGACGTTCCAGGTGGCGACCCTCACGGGCGGTCGGCCAGCACGAAGAGGAGCTCGCACTCCGCGGCGAGTGCGCCTCCGACGCTGGCCCGGCCGGCGCCGCGCCCCCCGCGCGCCGACAGCTTCGACATCGTGCACTCGAGCTCCACGGTGTCGCCCGGGACCACCTGGCGGCGGAACCGGGCCCGCTCGACGCCCCCAAAGAGAGGCAGGCGGCCCGCGAAGCGGGGGTCGGCGAGCACGGCCACCGCCCCGCACTGGGCGATCGACTCGAGCAGCAGCACCCCGGGGGTCACCGGCATCCCCGGAAAGTGGCCCGGGAAGAACCACTCGTCCCCGCGCAGGGTCCAGCGGCCCGCGGCCGCCACGCCCGGCTCGATGCGGGTCATCACGTCGACCAGGAGGAACGGCGGCCGGTGGGGCAGCCAGTCGAGCGGGTCGAGGGAGAGGGGACTCACGCGAGCGCCAGCTCGGCGATGCGGCGCTCGGGATCGACCGCGACGAGCCGGAAGGCGTGCCGCTCGCCGCGGCTCAGCACGTCGCGGGCCCGCGCCGGAGGCGGCGAACCCAGTGACGCCGTTGGGGCGTAGCACTCGACGCGGCCGCCGCCGCGCACCTCCACGGTGACGACCGCGCCGTGGGAGGTGAAGGTCACGACCTCGCCGGTGAGCCGCGCCCCGATCCGGTGGGCGCCGAGGAAGCGGGTGAACTCCGGCTCGGGGTTGACCGGGTGGCGGCCGCGGCGCAGGGCCACGGCCGGCTCGGGAGTGGCCTCGGACGCGGGGGGCGCCACCCTCTTCGCGGCGCGCTTGGCCGTCGGCTCGACGGGAGCGACCGGGCGAGGGGTCGCCTTGGCCGCTCGCTTCGCGGGCGCCTTGGCCGGGGCGGCGGGGGCCTTCGCGGGCGCCTTCTTCGCGGCGCGCTTGGCCGTCGGCTCGACGGGAGCGGCCTTGGCGGCCTTCTTCGCCCTGGCGACCGGCTCGGCCTTGGCCGCGGCGGCGGGCTTGGCGACCGGCTCGGCCTTGGCCGCGGAGGCGGGCTTGGCGA
>JAJXZW010000015.1 GCA_021779855.1 Actinomycetes bacterium | reverse complement strand
CCTCGCGGTGGCGACCGACGGCTCGCTCGACGCGACGGCGACGGTGCGCGCGCTCGCCCGCCACGTGAGCGGCGGCGGTGGGGGGGGCGACCGGCTGGCCGTGGCCGGCGGGCGCGACCCGGGGGGCATCGACGCCGTGCTGGTCGCGGCGCGGTCCCTCTGACCGTGGGGCGGGTCCTCTCGCTCGACCCGGGCACCGTGCGCTGCGGGGTGGCGCTCAGCGACTCGGGGCGCACCATGGCCTTCCCGCGCCCGGCGCTCGCCGCCGGCGCGGGCCTCGTCGCCCGGGTCGCGGCCCTCGTCGCCGACGAGGCCGTCGAGACCGTGGTGGTCGGGCGCCCCGTCGCCCTGTCGGGCCGGTCGACGCCGAGCACGTCGCTCGCCGACGAGCTGTGCCGGGAGCTGCGCGCCGCGCTCGTGGGCGTCGAGGTCGTCGCGTTCGACGAGCGGCTGTCGACCGTGGAGGCCGGGCGGCGCCTCGCCGGGGCCGGCCGGCGCGCCCGCGAGGCGCGCGAGGCGATCGACAGCGCCGCGGCCGTGGTGGTGCTCGAGGCGTACCTCGGGGGCCCGCGTGGCTAGCCACGCCGAGGAGAGGGCCCCGGCCGGCCACTCGCGCGCGCTGCTCGCCGCGGGAGTCCTGGCGGCCCTCGTCGTGGTGGCCGCCGTGTGGTTCCTGCTGCAGATGTACCCGATCTTCTCGGGCGGCCACAAGCGGGTGATCGTCGAGGTGACCCCGGGCCAGTCCTTCGCCCAGGTGGCCGGCGACCTGGGCCGGGCCGGGGTGATCGCCTCGCCCTTCGCCTTCCGCCTGGAGGCGGTCGTGCTCGGCGCCCCGACCGTCCAGCCCGGGGCCTACCAGATGCGCCAGGGGTCGTCGTTCTCGAGCGTGCGCGCCGTCCTCGCGGGCGGGCCGAACGTGGCGCTGATCGAGAACACCGCCGGGCTCACCACCTACGAGCTCTACCAGCAGGTGGCCGGCTCGATCCTCGGGGCCCGCTACGCGACCGCGCTGGAGAAGGCGCTGCCGGCGGCCGCCGCGGCGAGCCCCTACCACCAGGGCCGCTCGCCCGAGGGGCTCATCGGCGAGCGCGCGTACCTGGTCACCCCGGGGACGACCCCGGCGCGCCTCGCCCACGAGATGGTGGCGGCCTTCGACGCCGAGGCGGCCCGGGCCGGGCTCACCCCCTCGACCAGGATCGGCGGGCTCGACGCCTACCAGCTCGTGGTGGCCGCCTCGATCGTCGAGAAGGAGGGGTACTACCCCAAGAACATGCCCCGGGTGGCCCGGGTGATCTACAACCGCCTGGCCATCGGCGACGCCCTGCAGATGGACGCCACCGTGCTCTACGCCCTGCACATCGACGGGGGCGCCGTCACCCACGCCATCGAGCGGACCCCCTCGCCGTACAACACGTACCTGCACCCCGGCCTGCCGCCCACCCCGATCTGCACCGTGTCGGCGAGCGCGCTCGCGGCCGTGCTCCACGCCCCTCCGGGGCCCTGGATGTACTTCGAGGTGATCGACAAGGCCGGCGACGAGAGGTTCTCGCGCACCTTCACCGAGCAGCTGGCCGCCGAGGCCCTCGCGGCGAAGAGGGGGCTGTGATGGAGTGGCGCCTCGGAGTCGTCGGCTCGCCCGTCGCCCACTCGCTCTCGCCGGCCCTGCACGCGGCCGGCCTCGCCCGGGCCGGGCTGCGGGGCCACTCGGTGCGCCGCGAGGTCACCCCCGAGGAGGCGGGCCGACTGCGCGAGCTGGTTCTCGCGGAGTTCGACGCCGTGGCCGTCACGGCGCCGCTCAAGGGCCGGGCCCTCGCCGCCTGTGACGAGCTGAGCGCGGTCGCCCGGCGCACCTCCTCGGTGAACGGCATCGTGGTGCGCGAGGGCCGGCTGGTGGGCGACTCGACCGACGGCGGCGGCTTCCTCGACGCCCTCGCGGCGGCCTACGGCGAGGTCGTCGCGGACGCCCACGTGGTCGTGCTCGGGGCCGGCGGCGCGGCCCGGGCCGTCGTCGACGCGGTGGTCGAGCGCGGCGCGGCGAGCGTGTCGGTCGTCGCGCGCCGGCCCGGGCCGGCCGAGCGGCTGGCCGCGAGGTACCCGCGGGTGCACGCCGGGGCCCTGGTCCAGCGACCGGTCGGGGTCGTCGTGAACACCGTCCCGGCCCACGCGCGCGGGCCCGAGGCCGCGATCGCCCCGGGCGCCGGCGCCGAGACCGTCGCGGTGGACCTGGCCTACGAGCCCCGCGAGACGCCCTGGTTGGCGCGGTACGCGGCGGCGGGGTGCCGGACCCAGAACGGGCTGGCGATGCTCTGCTACACGGCGGCGCGGCTCATGACGGGCTGGTGGGGCGTAGCCTTGGACGGTGCCGAACTCCTCGAGGTCGTGAGGTGAGCGAGGTCCGCGGGGCCCGAGACCTGGTGCTGGGCCGCCTCCGGGCCCCCGGGACGATGGACTGGAGCCTGTTCGTCGGCATCGTCGTCCTCGGGCTGACCGGGGTCGTCATGATCTACAGCGCCACCCGACAGGCGCTGGTCAACGCCGGGCTCAACCCCCACTACTACGTCGAGCGCCAGGCCGTCTTCGTGGTGCTCGGCGTGGTGGTGATGTACGTCATCTCGCGCTTCGACTACCGGCGCTTCGAGATCGCGGCCACCCCGCTGTACGTGCTGAGCCTGCTCGCGCTGGCGGGGCTCTTCGTCGTGGGCCGCAGCGCCCTGGGCGCCCAGCGCTGGTACAGCCTGGGCGGGACGATCCAGATCCAGCCGAGCGAGTTCACCGTGCTCTGCCTGGTGCTGGCCGTGGCGACCTACTGCGAGCGGCGCCGCGAGGGCCTGACCATGTACGACGTGGCGCGGCTCCTCGTGATGTCGGCCGTCCCGCTGCTGCTGATCGTCAAGCAGCCCGATCTCGGGACCTCGGTGGTGATCGTGCTCACCATCGGGGCGATGCTCGTGGTGGCCGGGGTGCCGCCCCGGTTCATGACCCTGCTGGCGGTCCTGGGCTCCGCGGGCCTCGTCGTGGCCACCTACCTCGACGTCCTCAAGCGCTACCAGGTCGACCGGTTCACGGCGTTCCTCAACCAGAACTCCAACAACCCCCAGTTGGCCCCGCTGATCTACCAGGTCGACAACGCCAAGTCGGCCATCGGTGCCGGCGGGCTCCACGGGGCGGGCCTCTTCCACGGGCTGCAGACCGTGCTCGGCTACGTGCCCGAGCAGCAGACCGACTTCATCTTCACCGCCATCGGCGAGCAGGTCGGGTTCATCGGCTCGGTCGTGGTGATCGGGTTGCTCTCCTTCGTGGCCTACCGGATATTCAAGGTGGGCCGCCACGCGCGCGACACGATGGGCCGGCTCCTGGCGATCGGCATCTTCGTGTTCTTCGCGTTCAGCTGCTTCGAGAACATCGGGATGGACATGGGCATCATGCCTATGACGGGCATCCCGTTGCCGTTCCTCAGCTACGGCGGCTCGGCGACGGTGGTCTTCTTCGCCGCGGGCGGCGTCGCCCTGTCGGTGTCGCGACGCGCCGGTTAGGGTGAGCGCGATGGACGAGACGGCCGAGCGCGACGTCGCGTCGCCCGAGGCGCAGGACGAGACGGCCGAGCGCGACGTCGCGTCGCCCGAGGCGCAGGACGTGGCGGCCGGCCCGCCGCGCGACGACGCCCCCGACGACGCCCCCGACCCCGCGGGGCCGTCCGCGGTGCCCGTCTTCCGGGTCATGAACTTCGAGTCGGTGCTCTACGACCTCGCGGACCCCTCGCCCTTCGTCCACCTCCAGGAGGCCGAGTCGCCCTTCCGGTACCTGGCCATCCCGGTGGCGACGGCCGACGCGATCGCCGTGCACGCGGCCCACATCCAGGTCAGCGGGCGGCGCCCGACCACCCACGAGCTGCTGGCCGCCGCGCTGGCGCGCGCGCGCGTCGACGTGATCGCCGCGCGCGTCGTGCGCTACGAGGGCGGGGTCTTCTTCGCCGAGCTCGACCTGATGACGCCCCACGGCCGTGAGGTCCTGGACTGCCGGACGAGCGACGCGCTGGCCCTGGCGCTGCGCCAGAGCGTGCCGGCGCCGATCCTCTGCGCCGAGGAGGTCCTGCGGGACTACTACACCTAGGCGCCCGGGGTGTGGTGCACGATGAGCACCTCGCCGCCCCGGCGCTCGAGGGCCACCTCGTCCGAGATGCGGATGAGCAGGGCGAGCACGACGTAGTTCGCGATGAGCGCGTTGCCGCCGTAGGCCATGAAGGGCAGGGTGATGCCCGTGAAGGGCAGGAGGCGCAGGATCCCGCCCATGATGACGATGGTCTGGAAGCCGAGCAGGGCCGTCAACCCGCCGGCCGCCAGGCGCACGAAGTCCGAGGGCGCGCGCTGGGCGATGCGGAAGCCCTCCCCGACGAAGGCGGCGAAGAGCGCGACGATGACCACCACGCCCACGAAGCCGAGCTCCTCGGCAAGGGCCGCGAAGATCATGTCGGAGGTGACAAAGGGGATGGTGCCGGAGTGCCCGAGCCCGAGGCCGGTGCCGGCGACCCCGCCGGCGGCGATCGAGAACCAGCCGTAGGCCAGCTGGGTCGAGTGGGCGAGGTTCACGCTCGACCAGGGGTCCAGCCACTCGCTGACGCGCCCCTGGACCTGGTGGAAGAGGTGGTCGGCGAGGAGGGCCCCGCCCACGAGCAGGCCCGTCCCAAGCGCGACGTAGCTCTTGAGCCCGGTCGTCACCCAGAGCAGGGCGATGAAGAGCGCGAAGATCAAGATGGCGAAGCCGAGGTCGTTCTCGGCCCCGAGGATGGCCACCGAGAGGCCCCAGGCGGCGAGGATGGGCACGAGGACCTTGGGCGCGACGATCCGCCAGGGGCCCAGGCGCTGGGTCGGCGTGGTGAGCAGGTCCCGGTTGGCCGCGAAGTAGGAGGCGAAGAAGATGACGAGCAGGATCTTCGCGAACTCGACCGGCTCGAGGGAGAACCGCCCGAGGTAGATCCACAGGCGGGCCCCGTTGACCGAGGTGCCGACCTTGGGAATCATCGGCGCGACGAGCAGGAGGAGCCCCCCGAGCAGGGTCAGGTAGCGGTAGCGGTCGAGGTCGCGCACCCGGCGCACCACGGCGAGCACCACCGTCAGGGCCACGGCGCTCACCAGGTACCACAGCGACTGCTGGCGCGCGAGGGGCGGGTCCCATCGGGCGATCTCCACGTAGCCGATGCCGTTGAGCAGCGTGGCGATGGGCAGCAGGACCTGGGAGGACCGCGGGGCCAGGCGGGCGATGACCAGGTGCATCGCGAGCGACACCACGACCATCCCGACGAGGAACGAGACGTAGCTGGGCGGCATCTGGCCCTGGGCGCCCAGGTAGGCGAGGGCGTAGAAGGCGCCGGTGACGACCCAGGCCAGGAAGAGGAGGGTCAGCTCGGTCAGGCGCAGCCGCGAGGGGCGCTCGGCCGGGCCGGCGCCGGCGGCGGGCGGGGGGGCGAGCGTGGCCGACGGGCTGTCGCTGCGCGCGTGCTTCGCCATCGAAGAAGCGTACCAATACGATGGTGGCGAACGGACCCAGCGAGGAGAGCGACGCGGTGGCGATAGACCTGGCGGCCTTCGGCTCCGAGCGGTTCTCGAACCGGGAGCTCTCGCGACTCGAGTTCGGCGCGCGCCTGCTCGACCTGGGCGAGGACCACGGGCTCGCGGTGCTCGAGCGCTGCAAGTTCGTGGCGATCTTCGCCGACATGATCGACGAGTTCTTCCAGGTGCGGGTGGTCTCTCTGGAGGACAAGCTCGCCGCGGGCGTCCAGACGCCCTCGGTGGACGGGGTGCGACCGCGCGAGCAGCTGGCCGCCATCCGCGAGCGCGTGCTCGAGCTCACCGAGCGTCAGGACCGGCTCCTGAGTGACCAGCTCCTGCCCGAGCTCGCCCGCGGCGGCATCGCGCTGGTGCCCCTCGACCAGCTCGCGGCGCCGGCGCGCGAGCGGATGGCCCGGTACTTCGACGAGAACGTCTATCCCATCCTGACCCCGCTCGCGGTCGACCCGGGCCACCCCTTCCCGATGATCTCCAACCTCTCGCTGAACATCGCGGTGACCGTGGTGGACCCGGTGACGGGCGACGAGCGCAGCGCGCGGGTGAAGGTGCCGAGCTCGCTGCCGCGGTTCCTCGAGGCCGGCGAGGGCCAGTGGTGCCTGCTCGAGGACCTGATCGTGGCCCACCTGGACCAGCTCTTCCCCGGGATGCGCATCGGTCGGGCCGACCTCTTCCGGGTGACGCGGAACGCCGACCTCACCCTGGACGAGGACGAGGCCGACGACCTGCTCGTCGCGGTCGAGATCGAGCTGCGCCGGCGGCGCTTCGGCGAGGCCCTGCGCGTGGAGATCCAGCGCGACATGTCCGAGGAGTTCTTGAAGCTGCTCGTCGACCAGCTCGACCTGGAGATGAGCCAGGTCTACGTGACCGACGCCTTCGTGGGCGTACGCGACCTGTGGAGCCTCTACGGGATCGACCGGCCCGACCTCAAGGGGGAGAGCTGGTCGCCGGTCACCCCGCGCCGGCTCCTCGAGGGCGAGCACGTCGGGGACGTCTTCGCCGCGGTCCGCGAGGGGGACATCCTCCTGCACCACCCCTACGACTCGTTCACCGACTCGGTGGAGGCGTTCATCGCCCAGGCGGCCAGCGACCCCCGGGTGGTCGGGATCAAGCAGGCGCTCTACCGCACCTCCGGCGATTCGCCGATCGTGGCCTCGCTCATCCACGCGGCCGAGCGCGGCAAGCAGGTGGTGGCGCTGGTCGAGCTGAAGGCCCGCTTCGACGAGGCGGCCAACATCGAGTGGGCCAAGGCGCTCGAGGACGCCGGCGTCCACGTGGTCTACGGCATCCTGGGGCTGAAGACGCACGCGAAGATCGCCCTCGTGCTGCGCGCCGAGGGCGACACGACGGTGCGCTACGCCCACGTGGGCACCGGCAACTACAACGACCGCACCGCCCGGGTCTACGAGGACTTCGGCCTCCTCACCCGCGACCCCGCGGTGACCCACGACGTCGGCGAGCTGTTCAACTTCCTCACCGGCTTCTCGCGCATCGGGGACTACGAGAAGCTCGTCGTCTCGCCCCAGTGGACCCGCCAGCGGGTGATCGAGCTCATCGACGCCCAGCGCGCCCGCGGTCCCGAGGGCCACATAGCGATCAAGGTCAACGGCCTCACCGACCCGGCCGTGATCGACGCGCTCTACGAGGCGTCGGCCGCCGGGGTGGGGATCCGGCTCGTCGTGCGCACGCTCTGCTGCCTGCGCCCGGGGGTGCCGGGGCTCTCGGAGAACATCACGGTCCACTCGGTGGTGGGCGAGTTCCTCGAGCACTCGCGGCTCCTGCTCTTCGGCCGGCCCGGGGAGTCCGGCTTCAGCGCCTACATGGGTTCGGCCGACCTGATGGAGCGGAACCTCGACCGGCGCGTCGAGGTGCTGGTGCCCCTGGAGAACCCGACCCTGGCGCGCGAGCTGGTCGACGCCTTCGAGGTCACGTGGGCCGACGACGAGTTCACCTGGGTCCTCGGCACCGACCGGCGGTGGCGCCGGCTCCAGCCGGTGAACCACCTGAGCGCCCAGCGCGAGTTCAAGCGACAGGCGCTGGACCGGGCCCGGGCGTACTCCCCGGCGTAGGGTCGCGGCGGTCCCTGCGCCACTGCAGGGAGAGATAGGCCAGCCCGCCCACCGGGATCGGCAGCCAGAAGTTGACGAGCCGGTAGGCCAAGACGGCGAGGATCGCCTGGCCGTGGGGGACCCCGAAGCCGACGACGGTGGCGATGAGGACGCCCTCGACGACGCCGAGCCCGGCGGGGGTGATGGGGATGACGGCCAGGATGTTCGCGAGCCCGTAGGCCACGAGGAGGTCGATCGGCGAGAGGACCGAGCCGAAGGCCCAGAGGAAGACCCACAGGCAGGCGGCGTCGAGCAGCCAGTTGAGGGCGGCCCAGGTGAAGGCCCACCAGAGCTTGCGCCGGTTGGCGATGAGCAGCGTGATGCGCTCGGCCAGGCGCGCCAGGATCGAGGAGATCCGGTCGGGGTTGAGCCGGGGGATCCGCCCGGCGACCGCGCGCAGCCAGGAGTCGGCGCGCCGCTGGCCGCGGGTGATCATCACGATCGTGCCGAAGAAGGCCAGCAGGAGGAAGACCCCCGCGAGGGCGGCGAACCCGTAGAGGGGGTTGAACCCGTTGAGGGGGATCGAGACGACGAGGGCCATCCAGAAGATCAGGTTGAGCACCACGGCCGAGCCGGCCCCCTGGGCGGCCAGGGCGAAGGCGTTGGCGTCCCGGGGCACGCCGAAGGCGTTGAACATCCGGTAGGCCAGGGCGCCCGCGGGCGCGGTCCCGCCGGGCACCACGTGGCCGATGGCGAGGCCGGCCAGGTTGACCCGGAGGGTGTCGTAGTGGCCGGGGGCGAAGGGGTACAGGACGGTGCGGGTGAGCTCCACGTAGCACATCAGGGCCGCCGCCTCGAGGACGACGGCGGCCGCGACCAGCACCGGGTTGACGCTGCGCAGGAGGTGCAGCGACTGGCGGGCCGAGGCGAACTGGGGCAGGACGAGGTACTCCGCGACGAAGATCAGCAGCCCCAGGCTCAGGATGAGGCGGATCTCGCGCGGCAGGTGGAATCGGGGGGTCGCAGCCTCGGGCATAGCTCGTCTCCAGGCGCCCGACCCCGCGGGAGCGGACCAGAGCGAGTCTAGGGGACACCGTAGTGGGGGTATCCATCTAACCGGGGGAGACGAGGACTCGTTCAGTCAGTGGACTGCCCGTGCCCGGACTGTCTTCTCGACAGGGCCCGCGCCCGCCACCGGAGGTGACGACACGGTCTCCGTCGAGGTCGACCAGGGGGTCGGTGCTTCGCCGCGAGCTTCGATCTCGACGAGCGCCCGACTGCGCGCCCGCCCGTCTCTTGCTTGACTGCCGGGAGATGACTCCCGGCCTCCGGGACGCGGCTGCGGCGAGCCTCGGCCCCCGTCGCCCACACGCGCGTGGCGTAGGGCACGTCCACCCCCAGCGAAGAGGTGGCGCTCGAAGACCTCCCACACCTCGTGGCTGATCGCGAGCGCCGAGGAGGAGGGCACGTGCTCGGCGATCCAGTGCGACTCACGGCGCAGCTCCAACGCAACCATCTCGAAGTCTCGCTCGGAGAGTCGGCGGGTCGTCCGGGCGGCGTTCAGGGCCTCGTTGCGCGCCTTTCGCGCGGGTGCGTCGACGACCTTTCCCTTGGCGTCGAGTCCGGTGGGGAGGGCTCGCGCCGCCCGCCACTCGGGGCTCTGGCGCAGGTCACGCGGGCGGGCCAGTCCGAAGTGCGTGAGAACCCGGCGCAGGTCACCGGCGGCGACGAGGGCCTGGTCGAGACGGTGGGCCTGGGCGGGACTGGGCCTCAGATCCAGCACGAGGACGCTGTGGTCAGCGTCAGTGGCGCTACGAGGCACGCAGGAGATCGTGCCACCGGGCCGTGACACGGCATTCCTTCGGAGGTGGGCTTTCCCCCAGTTAGATGGACCCCCCACACCGTAGACTCGCCGGGTGCCCACACTGGTGGTGCTACCCACCTACAACGAGATCTTGAACGTGGGCGAGATGCTCCGCACCCTGCGCGCGGTGGTGGCCGAGGCGGACGTGCTCGTCGTCGACGACAACAGCCCCGACAAGACGGCCGAGGTGGCCCGCGAGTTGGCCGAGGAGCTGGGGCAGATCCACGTCCTGGCCCGGGCCGACAAGGGCGGCCTCGGCCACGCGTACCGGGCGGGGTTCGCCTGGGGCATCGCCCGCGGCTACGACCACTTCGTCGAGATCGACTGCGACTTCTCCCACGACCCCAAGGCGCTGCCCGAGCTGCTCGAGGCGGCGGCCGACCACGACGTGGTGATCGGCTCGCGCTACGTGCCCGGTGGACGGATCCCCAACTGGGCCTGGTCCCGGCGGCTCCTGTCGCGCGGCGGCAACGTCTACGCCTCGGTGATGCTGGGCCTTCGCGTGGCCGACTCGACCTCCGGGTACCGGGTGTACTCGCGCCACGCGCTCGAGGTGATCGGCTTCACCAGCGTGCGCGCCGAGGGCTACGGCTTCCAGATCGAGATGACCCATCGCGCCCGGCGCGGGGGGCTGCGCATCGCCGAGGTTCCCATCTCGTTCAGCGACCGCGAGCGCGGCGAGTCCAAGATGTCCCTCGCGATCGTCGTCGAGGCGCTCTGGCTGGTGACCCTGTGGGCCCTGGAGCGCCCCCTGCGCCTGCTCAGACGCTCTCGCTGAGCAGCGCCGAGAGCACCACCGCGAGCTTGTTGCGGGTCTCCTCGCGCTCGGCGATGGGGTCGGACTCGGGCACGATGCCCGCGCCGGCCCACGCCTCGAACTGGGCCCCGTCGAGCACGACCCCGCGCAGCCCCAGCCACCACTCGCCGTCACCCTCCGCGTCGACCCAGCCGAGCGGTCCGGCGAAGTGGCCCCGGTCGTGGCGCTCGAGCCGGGCGAGGGCCGCGAGCGCCTCGTCGCGGGGGCGGCCCCCGACCGCGGCCGTGGGGTGCAGGAGGCGCGCGACGGCCAGCGCGTCGGGCGCCGGGTCGCCGTGGGCCACGATCCAGGTCCCGAGGTGGGCCACCGAGCCGAGGGCCACGATCGACGGCGCGGGGTCGGCGTCGACGTCGTCGGCGACCCCGGCCAGGCGCGCGACGATCTCGTCGACGACGACCGCGTGCTCGTGGAGGTTCTTGGCGCTGTGCAGGAGCCACTCGCCGTACCCCTCGGCCGCGCCGTCCGAGGGCAGGGCGATCGTGCCGGCCAGCGGGTGGCACCGCACCTCGGTGCCGCGTCGGCGGGCGAGCAGCTCGGGGCTCGCCCCGACGAAGCGGCGACGCTCGGGGGTCGGGAGGCTGTAGAGGGTGCTCACCGCCTCGCGCCGGCGTAGCCGGGCGGCGAGCGCCCCCGGGTCGATGGGGGCGCCCACCGCGCCCCGCACCGCCCGGGCGAGCACGACCTTGTCGAGCTCCTTGGTGCGCAGTTCCTCGACCGCCCGGGCGACGAGGCGGGCGTAGCCCTCCGGGGTGGGGCGCAGCTCGAGGTCGACCGGTGCCTGCAGCCCCTGGGCGGGGAGCTCGACCGCCTCGACGAGCTCGCGGGGGTCGGGGCTGTCCTCGGGGGCCGTGAGGAAGGCCCGCCCGTCGGCGGTCTGGGTCAGCACGTACTCGGGGACCTCGAGCTGGCCCGCGAGGGTCCGGTCGAAGGGGAGCGTCGCGAAGGCCACGACCCCGGTGCCGCTCGGCCCGTCCACGCCGGAGAGCCCGACGGCCGAGAGGGCGTCGACGCCGCCCCCGACCCCCTCGAGACCCTCGTCGAGGTGCACGGCGAAGAGCCGGCGGCCGAAGCCCGCGCGCAGCGCGTCGGGCGACTCGACGAGCCACCCCTCACGCGCCGCCAGGGTCCGCACCCGCTCGGCGGGGAGGGGCGCGACCTCGCGCCGCCGCAGCCTCACGCGCGCCTCGTCGCGACGAACTGCTGGCTGAGCCCGCCCAGGATCACCCGGTGGTTGACGGCCGAGAAGCCCGCGTCGCGCAGGAGGGCGGCGACCCCGGCGGCGTCGGGCAGGTACGCGGTCGAGGCCGGGAGGTAGCGGTAGGCCTGGCGGTCCGAGAGCAGGCCGCCGAGGACCGGGACCACCCGGCGGAACCAGAGGCGAAAGCCGGCCCGCCACAGCCCCCGGCGCGGCTCGGCCACCTCGAGGATGGAGATCCGCCCGCCGGTGCGCACGACCCGGCCGACCTCGGCCAGGGTACCGGCGAGGTCGGTGAAGTTGCGCAGCGCGTAGCCGCAGGTCGCGCCGTCGACGCTGGCGGTCGCGAAGGGCAGCGTGAGGGCGTCGGCCTGGACGCGATCGGCCACGCCGCGGGCGTGGGCGAGCATGTTGTAGCTCAGGTCGGTGGCGACCGGGCGCAGGCCCTGGCGGGCCAGCTCGCGGCTCAGGTCGCCCGTCCCGGCCGCCACGTCGAGCACGACGCTGCCGCGCGCGAGGCGCAGGTCGGCCACGACGCGTCGCCGCCAGCGCGCGTCGAGGCCGAAGGTCATCAGTCGGTTCACCAGCTCGTAGCGCCCGGCGATGGCGTCGAACATCGAGCGCACCTGGCGCGTCTTGGCGTCGCCCTGGGGCAGGGTCGTCACGTCAGCGGTAGAACCGGGTCAGGGTCTCGGCGACGCAGGCCGGCTTCTCCTGTCCGCGCACCTCGACGGTCACCTCGAGGGCGACCTGGACGCCACCGGCAACCTCCTCCACCGACGCCAGGGTCGCCCCGGCGCGCACCTCGCTGCCGACGCGCACCGGGGAGGTGAAGCGAACCCGGTTCGAGCCGTAGTTGACGCCCATCGAGACGCCCCCGACGCGCAGGAGCGCCCCGACGAGCACCGGGATGAGCGAGAGGGTCAGGTACCCGTGGGCGATGGTGCCGCCGAAGGGACCGGCGGCGGCGCGCTCGGGGTCGACGTGGATCCACTGGTGGTCGCCGGTGGCGTCAGCGAACCGGTCGACCTGCTCCTGGGTCACGACCCGGTAGTCGGAGTAGCCGAGGTGCTCGCCGACGTGACCGGAGAGCTCGTCGAGGGGGATGGTCGCAGCCGCCATGTCGGGGCCAGACTACCGGTCGGGCGGGATGGTCCCGGCTACCTAGACTCGTCGCGTGAGCGTCGCCCAGCCCGAGCCGCATCGCCAAGTCGCGAACGGGGGGTTCCGCGCCGCGCTCTTCGGGCTCGCCGACGGCCTGGTCACCAACGTCTCGTTGATCCTGGGCTTCGCCGGGGCCAACCCGGGCCACAACGTCGTGCGCCTCGCGGGCCTGGCGGGACTGGTCGCCGGCGCCTTCTCGATGGGCAGCGGCGAGTACCTCTCGGTGCGCTCCCAGCGCGATCTGCTGCTCTACGAGATCGAGGTCGAGCGCCGGGCGCTCGCGACCTCGCCCGAGGAGGAGCGCCTCGAGCTGCGCCAGACCTTCCTCGACCAGGGCATCAGCGAGGAGCTGGCCGAGCGGCTGAGTACCGACCTCATGCGCGACCCCGAGCTCGCCCTGCGCACCCACACGCGCGAGGAGCTCGGGGTCGATCCGAGCGCCATCGGGGCGCCCTGGACGGCCGCGCTCTCCTCCTTCGCGCTCTTCTCCCTGGGCGCCGTCGTCCCGTTGCTGCCGTGGCTTGTCACCTCCTCGGGCCAGGAGGTGTGGTGGTCGGTCGGGCTGACCGCGGTGGTCACCGCGCTCGTGGGGGCTGGGGTCGGTCACTTCACGCGGCGCGGGCTCGCCTACGCCGCGGGGCGCATGCTGCTCATCACCGGGCTCTCGGCGGCCGTCACCTACGGGATCGGCCACCTGGTCGGCGTGGGTTAGGCCGAGCCGGCGAAGCGCACGAGGAGGTCCCTCCGCTCGAGGCCGAAGCCGAGCGACGCGTAGAGGTGCCGGGCCGGCTCGTTGGACTCGTCCACGAAGAGCACGGCCGAGGCGACGTTGCGTCGGGCCAGGACGTGCAGGCCCTGGGTGACCATCACCCGGCCGAGCCGCCGGCCCTGGAAGTCCGGGTCGACCGAGATCACGTAGATCTCACCGAAGCGGTCGGGGTGCAGCTCGTGCACCTTCGTCCAGCACGACGCGGCCAGCCGGCCGTCGAGCTCGAGCACGAGGAAGCCCGAGGGGTCGAACCACGGCTCGGCCATGCGCACGGCGAGGTCGGCCTCGTCCCAGGCCCCCTGCTCGGGGTGGTCGGCGAAGGCCGCGTTGTTCTGGGAGAGCCACGCGGTGGCGTCGCGAGTGGGCTCGAAGGTGCGCAACACGGCTCCCTCGGGGACGGGCTCGACCGCCACGGGCAGCGGGACGCGCAGGAGCTCGAGCGTACGCACGGTCGTGCCGCCCGGGGGGGCGTCGGTGCGGTCACGGGTCCACCAGTCGATGACGCGGTGGCGCCCGCGCAGGGCCTCCAGCAGAGTTGGATCGACACCCCCGCCGCACATCTCCACGGTGCTGTGGGCGCCGGGGGTGGCCGACGCGTAGCCCACCAGCTCGGCGTCCCCGGCGAGCCAGTGCTCGGCCCGTCGCCCGTGCACCACGGCCCGTCGCCGGCCCTCGTCGAGGGCCTCGCGACCCAGTTCGGCCTCGGTGCGATCGAGCAGGTTGAGCACCGCCAGCCGCTCCAGCGGAGTCAGCGAGGGGACACACCGCCAGGCGATCGGCACGGTGGAACCCTACCGGGACCCCCGCGCTAGACCTTCCAGCCCCATTAGGCCACGCGCTGGGCGATGCGCCCCAGGCGCCGCACGAGCGCGCCGATGGTCCGCTCGGCGGCGACGAGCTCGGTGTAGACGTCGGGCGCGAGGTCCTCGCCGTCGTGCTCGACGAGGGCGGTGACGCGCCGGGCGACCTCGGCCATGGTCGAGGCGATCGTGTTGATCTCGGTCTGGGTCGACATGGGGCCTCGGGCGGGTGGGTCGGGACGGTCGGCGCCTAGCGTACTGTCCGTGACCGTCTCGCCCGTGCCCGACACCGAGGCCATCGCCTGGTCGGCACTGGTTGTCTCCGGCCCCGACGCCGAGTCGTTCCTCTCGGGTCAGCTCACCCAGGACGTGACCGACCTCGACCGGCCCCGGTGGAGCCTCGTCCTGCAGCCCGATAGCACCGTCGTGGCGCCGGTGTGGGTCACCCGTCGCGGGGACGACCTCGCCCTGGTGCTCGAGCGCGCCCTGGCCGAGACGACCCTCGCGCGCCTGAAGCGCTTCCGCCTGCGCGTCGCGTGCTCGCTGGAGGTGGTGGAGTCGGTCGAGGGGCCCTACGCCACCGTCGGTGAGCGCGTGGGCGCCCGCTGGCCCGGCGCGCCCGAGGCGGCGCGCGGCCTCACCCCCCACGGCCTCGGTCGGCGGGTGCTCGAGGCGACCGTGTCGTTCACCAAGGGGTGCTACACCGGCCAGGAGCTGGTCGGACGGCTCGACGCGCGCGGCGCGCGGGTGCCGTGGCGCCTCGTGTTCGCGCGTGGGCCGAGCGTCGGGGCGATCGAGGCCGTGCTCGCCGGGCGGGGCCCGGAGGGGCCGCGCGGGGTGACGACGGCGCTCGAGCGGGCCGGGACCGTCGAGGCGCTCGGGGTCGCGCACCGTACGCTCGGCGCCGGGACCGAGGGCGGGGTCACCGTGGTCGAGGTCGACGAGGTCGACGGCACCCCCTGAGTAGGGTGGCCGTCGTGGGGGCGGTCGATGCGACTAGCGGCTGAGGGCCTCTTCGTCAAGGTCTCGGGGGTCACCACCGAGGAGGACGCCCTCTTCGCCGTGGCCCTGGGGGCGAACGCGGTCTCCTTCGACGTGTCGCGCAGCGAGCGCCAGGTGCCGGTCGCCACGGTGGGCGACATCGTCAAGCGCCTCCCCCAGGGCGTGGTCGCGGTGGGCGCCTTCCACCACGAGCTGCCCCAGCGGATCGTCGAGGTGGCCAACGCCACGGGCCTGACGGCGGTGGAGGTCTCCGGGCCGGCGGCGCTGGAGGACCTGCTCTACGTGAGCGACCGGGTTAACCACCTCTTGCGCGCGGTGCCCTTCGACGCCGAGCGGCTCACGACCGCGGGGGGCGTCGACTACCTCTTGGTGCCCGACCTCGACGAGCCGGCCGCGCTGGAGGCCTCGCTCGACCTGCTCGAGCGCTCCGGCCCGCGCACGCCGGTGATCGTGGCGGGCGGCCTCGACCCCGAGAACGTCATCGGGGTCGTCCAGCGCTACCCGGTCTTCGGGGTCGACGTGCGCGCGGGCGTGGAGCGCTCGCCGGGCGAGCTCGACCCGGTGGCCCTGGGCGAGTTCGTGGCCAACGCGCGCTGGGCGTACGACCACAGCGAGGTCGAACGCCACTTCGACGAGTGGACCCTCTAGGCCGCGACCCGGCGCAGGATCACGCTGCCGTTATGACCGCCGAAGCCGAAGGAGTTCGAGAGCACGACGTCGACCGAGGCGGCGCGCGGCGCCCCGACCACCACGTCGAGGCCGATGGCGGGGTCGACCACGGTGGTCCCGGCGGTGGGCGGGATGACCTGGTGGCGGAGCGTCATCACCGAGGCCACGGCTTCGAGGGCGCCGGCGGCGGCCAGGGAGTGGCCGAGGTGGCCCTTGATCGAGGTGACCGGCGGGGCGGCGTCGCCGAAGACGGCGCGCACCGCGACCGCCTCGGCGAGGTCGTTGAGCGGCGTCGAGGTGCCGTGGGCGTTGATGTGCGAGACGTCGGCCGGGCTGAGGCCGGCGTCCTCGAGCGCGAGGGTCATCGATCGGATCGCGCCGTGGCCCTCGGGGTCCGGGGCCGTCAGGTGGTAGGCGTCGGCGGTCGAGGCGGCGCCCACGACCTCGGCGAGGATGGTGGCCCCGCGCGCGAGCGCGTGCTCCCACTCCTCGAGCACCAAAACTCCGGCCCCCTCGCCCATCACGAAGCCGTCGCGGTCGACGTCGAAGGGGCGTGACAGCCCCCGGCTCGACAGGGCCGTCATGTTGCGGAAGCCCGCCTCGGCGATCTCGACGATCACGGCCTCGGCGCCGCCGGCGAGCACGATCGGGCAGCGACCCGTCGCCACGAGGCGCGCCCCGTTGCCCACCGCGTGGGTCCCCGCCGCGCAGGCCGTCGTCACGGTCTCGGCCGGACCGCCGAGGCCGAAGCGCATGGACACCGCGGCGGTGGCGGCGTTGGGCATCATCATGGGCACCATGAAGGGCGAGACCCGGTCACGACCTTTGGTGTTGAGGACCACGACCTGCTCGAGCACCGTCTGGAGACCGCCGATGCCCGTCGTGACGACGCTGCCGCCGTCGAGCTGCGGCCCCTCGAGGCCGCTCTGGCGCCACGCCTCGTCGGCGGCCATGAGGGCGTACAGGGTGAACGGGTCGAGACGGCGCAGCTCCTTGGGGCCGCCGAGGTGGGTCGCGTCGAAGGGCGCGATCGTCATGGCGTCGGGTGCCTCGGGCTTGAGCAGCGCGGACCAGAGCGCGTCGACGCCCACGCCGGCGCAGGTCAGGGCGCCGACGCCGGTCACCGCCACCCGTCGGCCGTCGAGGGGTCCGGAGGGGGTGAGCCCGACGCGCACTACAGCTTGGCGTAGATGAGCTCGAAGGCCTCTCCGACGGTCTTGATCTCCTTGAGCTCGTCCTCGGCCACCTCGATGCCGAAGGTCTCCTCCAGCGCCATCACCAGCTCGACGAGGTCGAGGCTGTCGGCGCCGAGGTCGTCTCCGAACGACGCCTCGGGGGTCACCTGCGACGGGTCCACGGCCAACACCTCGACGGTGTCGTCCCTGAACTTCTGGAAGGCTTCCTCGCGGTCCATTGTGTGTGTTCCTCCGTGTCGGTCGACCCATGGTACTTGGGCCGACGTGCGCCCCGCGCCCTAGTGGCCGAGCGAGAGGCCCCCGTCGACGACGATCACCGCGCCGGTGATGTAGCGGGCGTGGTTACCGGCGAGGAACCCCACCACGCCCGCTATATCCGAGGGCGTGCCGGCGTGGCCGAGGGGGATGCGCGCGGTCATCGCCTCGCGCGAGGCGAGGTCGGTCGTCATCTCGGTGTCGATGAGGCCGGGCGCGACGACGTTCACCGTGATCGAGCGCGAGGCCACCTCGGTCGCGAGCGAGCGCGCCATCCCCACGAGCCCGGCCTTGGCGGCGGCGTAGTTGGCCTGGCCCGGCACGCCCATGAAGGGGGAGACCGAGCCGATGAAGACGATCGCCCCTCGCCGGTTGCGCACCATCGACGGGAGGACGGCGCGCGCGCAGTAGAAGGCACCGTCGAGGTCGGTCGCCAGTACTTCGCGCCACTGCTCGTCGCTCATGCGCAGCGCCAGCCCGTCGCGCGTGACGCCGGCGTTGACGACCATGACGTCGACGGGCCCGAGGCGCTCGACGCTGGCCTTCACCGCCGCGCCCACGGCGTCGGCGTCGGCCACGTCGACGGCCCGGGCGTCGGTGCAGCCCGCGGGGGCGACGCCGCTGCGCGACAGTCCGACGACCTGGTCGCCCAGGGCGACGAAGTGCTGGGCGATGGCGGCGCCGATGCCGCGGCTGGCGCCGGTGACGATGACGTGTCGGCTCACGGGGTGATCGCTCCCATCTCGGCCGGGTCGGCCGGTGCGTACTGGTGGTCGAACGCGCGGATGCGCTTGGTCAGCCCGGTGAGGACGGACCCGGGGGGCATCTCGACGGTGACGCGCACGCTCGGGGGAAGGGCGAGGGTCGCGTCGAGGAACTCCACCGGTGAGGTGAGCTGGCGCGAGAGCAGATCGCGCCACTCGGCCGCGTCGGCGTGGGGTCGGCCGTCGACGTTGGCGACGACGACGTGGTCGGTCGTGCCCCAGGCAGCGCGCGCGAGCGCCTGATCGAGGTCACCCTGGGCCGGGGCCATCAGCGGCGAGTGGAAGGCGCCGCCGACGGGCAGCGCCGTCGCGCGGCGCCAGCCCAGGTCCCGGTGGCGCTCGAGCAGGGCGGTCAAGCCCTCGCGGGTGCCGCTCACCACCACCTGCTGGGCGCCGTTGACGTTGGCGACCCACACGCCGTCGAGGGTCGCCAGGGCCGCCCGGGCGTCGGCGTCGCCGCCCATGAGGGCCACCATCGAGCCCGGCGCCTCGCGGGCGGCGCGGGCCATGGCCGCCCCGCGCACCGCGATGAGCCGGGCGCCCTCGTCGATCGAGAGCAGGCCCGCGGCCACCAGGGCGCTGAACTCGCCCAGGCTGTGGCCGAGGAGATACCGGGGCCGCGGACCGCGGGCCGTGAGATCGCGGTACCCGACCATCGAGAGCGCGAAGGTCGCGATCTGGGCGTTGTCGGTGCGCACGACCTCCTCGTCGTCGGCCTCGAGGAGGAGTCGTGCCACGTCGACGCCGGCGGCGTCGGAGACCTCCTCGACGAGCCCCCAGTGCGCGCTGTCGCGCCACGCCGTGCCCGCACCCGCGCCGATCGAGCCCTGACCGGGGAAGAGGGCGACGACGTCGTCCAGGAGGAGGCCGGCGGGCGCGGTCACGGCGGTCACGCTACTCGCGCGGTCCGCGCCCTCTGGGCTCCGTGCGACCGAAGCCGCGCGGGCCGGCGGGCCCTCACGGCGCCCCTCGCGTGCCCGGAGTGGGACTCGAACCCACACACCCTTGCGAGTAAAGGCTTTTGAGGCCTCCGCGTCTACCGATTCCGCCATCCGGGCCGTCGGGTCACGCTACCAGTTCACCCTAGGGTGACGACGGTGAGGGCGCGCGTCTATCGCACCGAGGTCGCGCTGCGCGACGTCGTGGAGGGCGGCGCGCAGACGCACGCGTCGCGTCCCCGCCTCTACCTCGAGCTCGAACTCGACGGGGTGATCGGCTTCGGCGAGGTTGCGCCCCAGCCGGTCGCGCTGAACGGCGACCCCGGTGTCGCCGAGGTGGTGACGGCGACCCGGCGAGCGCTCGCCCGGGTGCGCGAGTGGGTCGCCCGGGAGGGGATCCCGCCGTGGTGGCGCGCGGGGGTCGCCGTCGACGGCACCTCGGTGGCGCGCGCGGCGGCGGCGCTGGTGGAGATGGCGCTGCTGGATCGCGAGCTGCGTGCGAGCGGTCGCACCCTCGGCGAGCTCTGGCCGGCGCGCTACGAGGTGCGCACGACGGCCACCGTCTCGCTGCTCTCCCCGGAGCCGTGGCGGGTGCCGGCCGGGGTCGCGCGGGTGCGCGCGAAGTGCGCGCCGGGCCCGCTCGCGCCGGGCGCCCTCGAGCGCCTCGGGGCGCTCGGGGTGCCCGTCATCATCGACTACAACGCGACGGCCCTCGACCCCGAGGGCGTGCTCGAGCGGGCCCGCGAGGTCGCCGGGGTCGCGCGGGTCGTGGCGGTGGAGCAGCCCTTCGCCCCCGGCAACCTGGTCGAGACCGCGCGCCTCGCGGCGCGCCTCGGCGAGGCCGGGATCGCGGTCAGCCTGGACGAGGGCGTGCGCACGCTGGGGGACCTGCGCGGGGCCGCGCGGTACCGGGCGGCGGGGCTCGTCTGCGTGAAGCCCCCCCGGGTCGGGGGCCTCGCCCGGGCCCTCGACCTCGTGGGTCGGGCCCTCGACCTCGGGCTGACCCCGTACCTCGGGGGGTTCTTCGAGTCGCCCTTCGCCCGGGCCGTGCACCGCGCGCTCGCGGCCCACGCGGTCGAGGAGCCGAGCGACGTGGCCGACGTCGCCGTGGCGGGGCCGCCCGAAACCGTCGCGGTCGCCGGCGCGGTGGGGCTGTGGCCGGCGCCCGAGGCGCTGGCCGGGGCCGAGGTGCTCGAGGCCTGACCGGGGGCGACCCGTAGACTCGGGCCGTGGGATCTGTGGCGCAGCGCCGCCGCCTCGAAGACGTCCAGCGCCGGCTGGTGGCGGCCCGCGAGAGCCTGGCCGTGCTCGACGAGCAGGTCGCCAAGTGGCGCGAGGACCTCGACGAGGCGCGCATCCGCGCCCTGGTGTCCGAGACGCCCCTGCAGGCCAAGGAATACGATGACCTCTCTCGACAGGTCGGCGTCGCGACGGCCGAGCTCGAGCGCCGCGCCCTCGAGGTGAGCGCTCTGGTGGCGGCCCGCGATGAGCTGCTGCGAGTGTGGACTCCCGAAGGGTGACGATGGGCAAGCGCGTGGTCATAGCCGACGACGAGTCGATTATCCGGCTCGACCTCAAGGAGATCCTCGAGGACGACGGCTACGAGGTGGTGGGTGAGGCGGCCCGCGGGGACGACGCCCTCGCCCTCATCGAGCAGCACCGGCCCGACCTGGCGCTGCTCGACGTGAAGATGCCCGGGCTCGACGGGGTCGAGGTCGCCCAGCGCGTGAAGGGCGGGGACACGGTCGTCGTGCTGCTCACCGCCTTCAGCCAGCGCAGCCTCATCGAGGCGGCCCGCGACGCGGGCGTCTCGGCCTACCTGGTCAAGCCGTTCCGCTCGAGCGAGATCCTGCCCAAGCTGGCCGCCCTCGTGAGCCCCAGCGACGGGCCGGCCGACGACGAGGCGGCCCACCGGGCCGAGGACAAGATCGAGACCCGCGAGATCGTCCAGCGCGCCAAGGAGCGGCTCATGGCCGAGCGCGGGCTCGACGAGCCCACGGCCTTCGAGGTGATCCAGCAGTCGGCCATGCGCGGGCGGACGCGGATGCGCGACGTCGCCCAGCGGATCTTGAAGGGCGAGTTCGTTGGCTGAGGGGCCCGACGAGCGGCCCTACCTGCTGCTCGACGGGATGAGCTTGGCCTTTCGGGCCTTCTTCGCGCTGCCCACCGACATCCAGACGTCCTCGGGGTTGATCACCAACGCCCTGCACGGCTTCGCCTCGATGCTCGCCTCCCTCGTCGCCGACCACCGGCCCCGGGCGCTGGCGGTGGCCTTCGACCTGCCGGGGGGGACCTTCCGCGACGAGCTGGCCGAGGACTACAAGGGCGGGCGCGCCGCCACCCCGCCCGAGATCGAGCCCCAGTTCGACCTCATCCGGGGCCTGTGCGAGAGCCTGGCCATCCCGGTGCTCGGAGCCGCCTCCTTCGAGGCGGACGACGTGCTCGCGACCCTGGCCACCCGGGCCCGCGACGCCGGCCGGCCGGCCATCGTCGTCTCGGGCGACCGGGACACCTTCCAGCTCGTCGAGGACCCCTTCGTCCGGGTGCTCTACAACCGACGCGGGGTATCGGACTACTCGCTCTACGACGAGGCCGGCATCGTCGAGCGCTGCGGCATCGAGCCCCAGCGCTACCCGCTGCTCGCCGCCCTGCGCGGGGACACCTCGGACAACCTCCCCGGCGTGCCCGGGGTGGGGGAGAAGACGGCGGCGAAGCTCTTCGCCCAGTACCGCGACCTCGACGAGCTGTACGGGCACCTGGCCGACCTCACGCCCAAGCTGCGCGAGAACCTGGCCACCTACGAGGGGCGGGTGCGCAACAACGCCGAGGTGATGCGCCTGGTGCGCGACGTGCCCCTCGAGACGAGCCTCGACGACCTGCACCTGGGCGGCTGGCGGCGTGAGGCGTTCGTCGCCTTCACCGACCGCTACGAGCTGCACACCGTGCGCGTCCGGTTCGAGCGGCTGATGCGCGAGGGGCTGCTGGGCCAGCCGGCGGACGGGGCCGCCCCGGTCGCGCCGGCCGGCGGGACCCGGGCCCCCGGCGTCACGCCACGCGTGGGGGAGCTGGCCGCGGTGCTCGACGGGGGCGCCGAGCTCGCGATCGCCCTCGACGCGGGTCGGGTCGCCCTCGTCGAGCCCGCGAGCGGTGCCGCGTGGGTGGGCGGGCTCGACGCGGCGATCGACGCGCTCGGCGGGCGTCGGTTCGTCGGCCACGACGTGAAGGCGCTCTACCGGCGCGCGGGCGAGCGTGGCGTCGGGCTCGAGGACCCGGTCGACGACACCGCGGTGATGGCCTTCCTGCTCGACGCGGTGAGCGGTCGCTACGGCCTGGCTGACGTGACCGAGCGCTACCTCGGCGAGCCGGCCGGCGCGGCGCCGACCCTCTTCGGCCAGGGCGACGAGGAGCTCGCGGGAACGGCCGCGCTCGTGGCGCGCCTGCGCGACGTCCTCGCGGGCGAGATCGAGCGCTGGGAGCTCGGACGCGTCTACCGCGAGATCGAGCTGCCCCTGGTCGGGGTGCTCGGGCGGATGGAGGCGCGCGGGATCCGCGTGGACGCGGCGATGCTGCGCACGATCGCCGAGGAGTTCGCGGCGGAGGCGGCCGACCTCGACGCGCGGATCCAGGCGATGGCCGGCCACCCCTTCAAGGTGACCTCGCCCCAGCAGCTCCAGGTCGTGCTCTACGACGAGTTGGGCCTGCCGAGGGGCAAACGCATCAAGACCGGCTACTCGACCGACGCGACGACCCTCGAGGCCATCGCCGACGCGCACCCGGTCGTGCCGCTCATCCTGCGCTTCCGCGAGGTCGAGAAGCTGCGCAGCACCTACGGCAGCCCGCTGATCGACGCCGTCGCGCCCGACGGGCGGATCCACGCCACCTTCAACCAGCTGGTGGCGCGCACCGGGCGGATCTCCTCGGAGAACCCGAACCTGCAGAACATCCCGGTGCGCACGCCCGAGGGCCGCCGGCTGCGCTTCGCCTTCACCGCGCGCGAGGGCTGGGCCCTGTGCGTGGCCGACTACAACCAGATCGAGCTGCGGATCCTCGCGCACCTCTCCCAGGACGACGGGCTGCTCGGCGCCTTCGCCCACCATCAGGACGTCCACCGGGCCATCGCGGCCTCGGTCTTCGGCGTGGCGCCCGAGGAGGTGACCCACGAGCAGCGCGAGCAGGCCAAGGCCGTCTCCTACGGGTTGGCCTACGGCATGGAGGCCTTCGGGCTCAGCCAGCGCCTGGGCATCCCGGTGGCCGACGCCCGGGCGGTGATGGAGCGCTACTTCGAGGGCTTCCCGAGCCTGCGGCGCTTCATGGACCGCACGATCAGCGAGATCCGGGCCCAGGGCTTCTCGCGAACCGAGTTCGGCCGGATCCGGCCCTTCCCCGACCTGGCGACCGCCGTCGGCGCCCAGCGCCAGGCGGCCGAGCGCCAGGCGATGAACGCCGGCATCCAGGGGCTCGCCGCCGACGTCTTCAAGTCGGCGCTCGTGCGCCTCGACCACGCCCTCGCCGGGGCCGGGCTCGAGGCCCGTCTCGTCCTGCAGGTCCACGACGAGGTCCTCGTGGAGGCGCCGGGCGGCGAGCGCGAGGCCGTCGCCGGGATCGTGCGCGAGAGCCTCGAGCACGCGGCCGCCCTCAGCGTGCCGCTCGAGGTGAGCCTCGCGTGGGGCGACAGCTGGGCGGTCGCCAAGGAGTAGGTGCTAGGCTCGCCCCTCGGGCCGACACCGGAGGCCCTCGTCGCGTCCCCTAGTCAGACCCCGGTGTGGTCACCCGAAAGTATGGCGATGACCGATTCCGCCGGCCTCCTCTCCGCCCAGCCGATGGGCACCTTCGACGAGCAGGGCGTGTACGTCCCGCGCCCCGTCACCGAGGACAACCTCCCGGACGCCGACCTGGCCGCCCTGGTCGGCGACAGCGTGCTCGAGTTCGACGACGGCGACCTGGTGGTGGGCACGGTCGTGAAGATCGACCGCGACGAGGTGCTGCTCGACATCGGCTTCAAGTCCGAGGGCGTGATCCCGGCGCGCGAGCTCTCGATCCGTAACGACGTCGACCCCTCCGAGATCGTGAGCCTGGGCGAGCGCGTCGAGTGCCTGGTCCTGCAGAAGGAGGACAAGGAGGGCCGCCTCGTCCTGTCGAAGAAGCGGGCCCAGTACGAGAAGGCCTGGGTCACCATCGAGGAGCTCAAGGCCAAGGACGAGGTCGTCAAGGGCGTCGTCATCGAGGTCGTCAAGGGCGGGCTCATCGTGGACATCGGCCTGCGCGGATTCCTGCCGGCCTCGCTGGTCGAGCTGCGCCGCGTGCGCGACCTCGCGCCCTACATCGGCAAGACCGTCGAGGCGAAGATCATCGAGCTCGACCGGAACCGGAACAACGTCGTGCTCAGCCGTCGCGCGTGGCTGGAGGAGACCCAGAAGGAGCAGCGCGGGGACTTCCTGGCGAACCTGAAGCCGGGCGAGCGCCGCCACGGCGTCGTGAGTTCGGTGGTGAACTTCGGTGCCTTCGTCGACCTGGGCGGGATGGACGGGCTCATCCACGTCAGCGAGCTGAGCTGGAAGCACATCGACCACCCGAGCCAGGTCGTCTCGGTGGGCGACGAGGTCGACGTCGAGGTCCTCGACGTGGACTTCGCCAAGGAGCGCATCTCGCTGTCGCTGAAGGCCACCCAGTCCGACCCCTGGCAGGTCTTCGCCGACACCCACGCGGTCAACCAGCTGGTCTACGGCCGGGTCACCAAGCTCGTCCCCTTCGGCGCCTTCGTCCAGGTGGGCGACGGCATCGAGGGCCTGGTGCACATCTCGGAGATGGCCGCCCACCACGTCGAGTCGCCCGAGCAGGTCGTCACCGTGGGCGAGGAGCTCTGGGTGAAGATCATCGAGCTCGACACGGGCCGGCGGCGCATCAGCCTGTCGATCAAGCAGGCGGCCGAGGGCGGCGAGGTCTCCGAGGAGTACCGCGAGGCCTTCGGCAGCCACGCCTACGACGAGGAGGGCAACTACATCGGCCAGCTCGAGTACGGCGAGTTCACCCCCGAGTCCGAGGGCCAGGCCGCCTGGGCCGAGTTCGGCGGCGAGGGCGAGGCCCCGGCCGAGGGCGACGTCCCCGGCGAGGGCGAGCCCGGCCTCTAGGCGCCCGCGCCCTCGCGGCGCGCGATCGTGAGCGGGAAGTGGCAGGCCACCTGGTGGCCGGGCGCGACCTCGCGCAGCGGGGGCGTCTCGGCGGCGCAGCGCTCGGTGGCGAAGGGGCAGCGCGTGCGGAACCGACAGCCCGAGGGCGGGTTCAGGGTGTTCGGTGGCTCGCCCTGGAGGACCTCGCCGCGCCGGGGCGCCTCGGGGTCGGCCTCGAGGGCCGCGCCCAGGAGGAACTCGGTGTAGGGGTGGGCCGGCGCGCTGTAGAGCGTGTCGGCCGGTCCGATCTCGCAGAGCCGGCCGAGGTACATCACGGCCACCCGGTCCGAGATGTTCTTCACGACGGCGAGGTCGTGGGCGATGAAGAGCAGGGTCAGGCCGTACTCGGCCTTCAGGTCCTCGAGCAGGTTGAGGATCTGGGCCTGGACCGACACGTCGAGGGCCGAGACCACCTCGTCGCAGATCAGCAGCTTCGGGCGCATCGCCAGGGCCCGGGCGATGGAGATCCGCTGGCACTGGCCTCCGGAGAACTGCCGGGCGTAGCGGTCCCCGTAGGCGACCGGGTCGATCCCCACCTGGGCCAGGAGCTCGTCGACGATGCGGCGGCGCTCCTCGCCCGCGGCGCGCTTCCAGCAGTCGAGGGGCTCGGCCACGATGTCGCGGGCCCGCCGACGTGGGTTGAGCGAGCTGATCGGGTCCTGGAAGATCATCTGCATGGCGGTGCGCTGCTCGCGCAGCGTGCGGCCGGAGGCGGCCGTGAGCTCGACTCCCTCGAGGGTGACGGTGCCGGACGTGGGCTCGACGATGCGCATGAGCGCCCGGCCCGTCGTGGACTTGCCGCAGCCCGACTCGCCGACGAGCCCGAGGGTCTCGCCGGCCGCGACGTCGAAGCTCACCCCGTCGACGGCGCTCACGCGTCGGCCGCGGGGGCCGAAGGTGACCGACAGGTCGCGCACCGCCAGAAGGGTCTCGGTCACGAGGGGCTCCCGGCGCGAGGGGGCAGGGGGTTGAAGCAGGCGAAGAGGTGTCCGGGCTCGTCCGCCGGTTCGAGGACGGGCCGTTCGCTCGCGCACCGGTCGGTGGCGTAGGCGCAGCGCGGGGCGAAGGCGCAGCCCGGCGGCAGCTCCAACAGGTTGGGCGGGCGCCCGGGGATGACCGCGAGCCGGGTGTGGGAGGGGTTCGACACCTTGGGCGAGCTCTCGAGCAGGGCCCGGGTGTAGGGCATGCGGTGGCGGGCGAAGACGTCGCGGGTGGTGCCGGTCTCCACCACGCGCCCGGCGTACATCACCACGAGCCGACTGGTGCGCGTCGCGACGACCCCGAGGTCGTGGGTCACCAGGATCATCGACATGCCCAAGCGTCCCTGGACCTCGTCGAGCAGGTTGAGGATCTGGGCCTGGATGGTGACGTCGAGCCCGGTCGTGGGCTCGTCGGCGAGCAGGAGCTGGGGCGAGCCGGCCAGCGCGATGGCGATCACGACACGCTGGCGCATGCCGCCGGACAGCGAGTGGGGGTAGGCGCCGTAGCGCGTGGCCGCCGCCGGGATACCGACCATCTCGAGCAGCTCGATCGCCCGGGCGCGCGCCGCGGGGCGGCCCATGCCCAGGCGCACCCGCAGCACCTCGTCGATCTGTCGGCCGACCTTGACGACGGGGTTCAGCGAGGTCATCGGATCCTGGAAGACCATCGCCACCTGGCGGCCCCACAGCTCGCGCTTGGCGTCCTCGCTCGCCCCGACGACCTCGGTGCCGTTCAGGAGCACCGACCCGGTGACGCTGACCCCGCGTCGGGGCTGGAGGCCCATGATCGTGCGCGAGAGGACGGTCTTGCCCGAGCCCGACTCACCGACCACCCCGAGCGACTCGTGGGCGGCGAGGTCGAAGCTCACGCCGTCCACCGCGGTGAGTCGGCCCTGGGGGGTGTCGAAGGTCGTGGTGACCTCGCGCACGCGCAGGAGGGTCTCGTCGCTCACAGCTTGCCCTCGGTGACGTCGAAGTGGGTGCGCAGGCGGTCGCCGATGAAGTTGAGCGCGAGCAGGAAGAGGCACATGGCCGCCGAGGGGAAGAGGGCCAGCCACGGGTTCAGCTGCAAGATGGTGCGGCTCTCGTTGATCATGTTGCCCCACGAGGGCGTCGGCGGGGCGACCGAGAGGCCGAGGAAGGCGAGCGAGCCCTCGAGCGTGACGACGGTGGCGACGCCGATGAGCAGGAACGAGACGGCGATCGGTGCGACGTTGGGCAGGAGCTCGCGCACCAATATGCGGCGGTCGGAGGCGCCCTGGACCTTGGCCGCGACCACGAAGTCCTGGGTCGCGACGGCCAGGGTGGCCGTACGGATCACCCGGTAGACGAGGGGGATGGCGGCGACGCCGATCACCAGGATGATCTTGAGCAGCGTGCGCGGGGTCCAGAACGACAAGATGGCGATCGTGGCGATGATCGCCGGGAAGGCGAGTACGACGTACATCACGACCGTGAGGACCTGGTCGAAGCGGCCCCGTCGGTAGGCGGCGAGCATGCCGAGGGGCGCCCCGACGCCGAAGCCGATGACCATCGAGCCGAGGCCGGCCTCGATGGACACGCGCGAGCCGAAGACCACGCGGCTGAAGATGTCCCGGCCGAGGTCGTCGGTGCCGAAGAGGTGGTGCAGCGAGGGCCCGGCGTTGACGGCGTTGTAGTTCTGGGTGAGGGGGTTCGTCAGGGGTAGGACGTTGGCCAGGATCGCCGCGAGCAGGTTCAGGGCGAGCCAGCCCACGCAGACCCAGAACAGCACACCGAGGCGGCGCGCGTCGGGCGCCTCGGTGACCTCCTCGACCATCTCGGAGAGCTCGAGGGAGCTACTCACGGGCGATCCTCGGGTCGACGAGGGTGATGAGGAAGTCGAAGACGAAGTTGATGACGATCACGCCGACGGAGACGACGAGCACGATGCCCTGGACGACGAGGTAGTCCGAGAGGCCGATCGAGTTCACCAGGGTGTAGCCGAGGCCCGGGATGTCGAGCAGGTACTGGACGATGAACCCCCCGGCCAGCAGCCCCCCGATGTTGACCCCGGCCGTGCCGAGCAGGGCCACCGACGACGGCCGTAGCGCGTGGCGCCAGAGGATCCGGCGCTGGCTGATCCCCTTGGAGCGGGCGAGGGTGATGAACTCCTGCTGGAGCGTTGCGATCAGGTCCGAGCGCAGTACCCGGTAGTAGACGGTCACGCTCCCGATCGCCAGCACGAGCGACGGGAGGGCCATGCTCTCGAGGTTCGTGACCCAGTCCTGAGTCAGCGGCACGTAGGACGACACCCCCGTGTGGGGGACCGCCAGCTTGATCGCCACCACGAGGACGAGCACCACGACCAGGATGAACGCGGGGATGGAGAGCATGGTGAAGCTGAACGCCCCGAGGAAGCGGTCGAACCAGCTGTCGGGTCGCTTGGCGCTGCTCATGGCCAGGGGGATGGCCACGGCGAACGAGATGATCTGGCTGATGACGATCATCTCGAGGTCGATCGGCAGGGCGGCCCGGATCGTCGTCCACACCGGGACCTGGCTGATGAACGATGTCCCCAGGTTGCCGTGGAGGACGTTCTTGATCCAGACGAAGTACTGCTCGATGACCGGCCGGTTGAGGCCGAGCTGCGCGTAGAGCCGGGCGCGGTTCTGCGGGCTGTCGCCGGTGCCCAGGATCACGGTGGCGGGGTCGCCGGGCAGCAGGTGGATCAGGTAGAAGGCACCGATGGAGATGATGATGACGATGCCGACGAGCGTGACCAGCCGTCGCGCCAAGTACCGCGCCACCTACCCCCCTTGGAGACTTCCCCTGGACATTAGCGAAGGCCCCCCGGCGCGACGGGACAGGCCGGGCCGGCCGTGACAGGCGGTGGGTACGGTGGACGGGTGATTCGTGTGGCCCTCGCCGGGGGGATCGGTTCGGGCAAGTCGGCGGCGACCGCCTATCTGCGGGGCCGCGGCTTCGCGGTCGTCGACGCCGACGAGGTGGCGCGCGAGGTCGTGCGCCCGGGCCGGCCGGCCTTCGTCGCCCTGGTCGACGCCTTCGGGCCGGCGGTGCTCGATGGGTCCGGGGCGATCGACCGGGCGTTCCTGGCCTCGATCGTCTTCTCCGACCCGACGGCCCGACGGCGGGTCGAGGCCATCACCCACCCGAGGATCGGCGAGGCGATGGCCGCCGCCCTCGAGGGCGCGCCCGGGGACGTGGCCTTCGTGGCCCTGCCGCTGTACCGGGCCGAACACCGCGCGCAACTCGGGCTCGACGAGGTCTGGGCCCTCGAGGTCTCGCCCGCGACCGCGCTCGCCCGGCTCACCGCCGAGCGGGCGATGGAGCCGGCCGACGCGCGCGCCCGGATCGCCGCGCAGATGACCAACGAGGAGCGCCGGCCCCTGGCCGACCGGGTGATCGACAACGAGGGTTCGCCCGAGGACCTGCACCGCGCGCTCGAGGACGCCCTCGCCGCGCTGGGCGTGGGAGCCCGACGTGGCTGAGTTCGTCGTCCGCTCGCCCTTCGCCCCGGCGGGCGACCAGCCGCGCGCGATCGAGGCCCTGGCGCTCGGGGTGACCGACGGGCTGCGCTACCAGACCCTCGAGGGCATCACGGGCAGCGGCAAGACCGCGACGATCGCCTGGCTGATCGAGCGCGTCCAGCGCCCCACGCTCATCCTCGAGCCCAACAAGTCCCTCGCCGCCCAGCTCGCCTCGGAACTGCGTGAGATGCTGCCGGAGAACCGCGTCGAGTTCTTCGTCTCGTACTACGACTACTACCAGCCCGAGGCCTACATCCCGCGCACCGACACCTATATCGAGAAGGACAGCTCGGTCAACGACGAGATCGACCGATTGCGCCACGCGGCCACCTCGTCCCTGCTCACCCGCCGTGACACCGTGGTGGTGGCCTCGGTCTCGTGCATCTACGGTCTGGGCTCGCCGTTCGAGTACCGGGAGCGGATGCTGCCGATCGAGGTGGGCGCCACCCTGGAGCAGCGGGCCCTGCTGCGTCGGCTGGTCGAGATGCAGTACTCGCGCAACGACCTCGTGCTCGACCGGGGCACGTTCCGCCTGCGGGGCGACACCCTCGAGGTCCAACCGGCCTACGCGAGCGAGGCCATCCGGGTCTCGTTCTTCGGCGACGAGGTCGAGGAGATCTCCTTCTTCAACCCCCTGACCCAGGAGAGCCGCGGGCGGGTCAACGAGGTGACGCTCTTCGCCGCGTCCCACTACGCGACCAGCCTCGAGACCCTGAGCCGGGCCTGCCGCTCGATCGAAGAGGAGCTGGGCGAGCAGTTGGGCCGCTTCCAGGCCGCGGGCAAGCTGCTCGAGGCCCAGCGACTGCGCAGCCGGACCGAGCACGACCTGGAGATGCTCGAGCAGACCGGGGTGTGCGCCGGGGTCGAGAACTACGCCCGCCACCTCGACGGGCGCGCGGCGGGGGAGCGGCCCTACACGCTGCTCGACTACTTCCCCGATGACTTCCTCGTGGTGGTGGACGAGAGCCACGTCGCGGTGCCCCAGCTGCGCGGCCAGTACGCCGGCGACCGCTCGCGCAAGGAGACCCTCGTCGAGCACGGCTTCCGCCTGCCCAGCGCGCTCGACAACCGCCCCCTGACCTTCGAGGAGTTCGTCGACCTCGTGCCCCAGACGGTCTTCGTCTCGGCCACGCCGGGGCCGTTCGAGGTCGAGGTCTCGGACCAGGTCGTCGAGCAGGTCATCCGACCGACGGGGCTGCTCGACCCGGTGGTGCGGGTCGTGCCGACGCGCAACCAGATCGACGACCTGCGAGGCCGGCTCACCGAGGTGGTCGAGCGAGGCGAGCGGGCGCTCGTCACCACGCTCACCAAGCGCATGGCCGAGGACCTCACCCAGTTCCTCACCAAGGCCGGCTACCGCGTCCAGTACCTGCACAGCGACATCGACACGATCCAGCGGATCGAGATCCTGCGCTCGCTGCGCCTGGGCGAGTTCGACGTGCTGGTGGGCATCAACCTCCTGCGCGAGGGCCTGGACCTGCCCGAGGTGTCGCTGGTGGCGATCCTCGACGCCGACAAGGAGGGCTTCCTGCGCTCGAGGAGCGCGCTCATCCAGACGATCGGGCGCGCCGCGCGCAACGCCAACGGCCAGGCGGTCCTCTACGCCGACTCGATGACCGACTCGATGCGCGAGGCCGTGTCCTTGACCGAGCGACGGCGGGCGATGCAGGCGGCGTTCAACGCCGAGCACGGCATCGAGCCGACGACGGTCACCAAGAACGTGGCCGACATCCTGAACCGGCTGCGCAGCGGCGAGCGCGTCGCTCCCGAGCGGGTCGTCGGCCACGACGTGGCGGCGTCGGACCTGGCGCGCGAGATGGCCCGGGTCGAGGAGGCCATGCTCCAGGCGGCGGCCGAGTTGCGCTTCGAAGAGGCGGCGGTGCTGCGCGACACGCTCCACGCCCTACACCGACAGTCCCTCGAGGGCAGCGACGACCTGGTCGTCGCGGAGTGACCGGTAGGGTTCGACGGTGGCGAAGTCGATCCGGGTCCAGGGGGCGAGGGTCCACAACCTGAAGAACCTGTCGGTCGAGATCCCGCGGGACCAGCTCGTCGTCTTCACCGGCCTGTCGGGCTCGGGCAAGTCGTCGCTGGCCTTCGACACGATCTACGCCGAGGGCCAGCGCCGTTACGTCGAGAGCCTCTCGGCCTACGCCCGCCAGTTCCTCGGCCAGATGGACAAACCCGACGTCGACTTCATCGAGGGCCTCTCGCCGGCCATCTCGATCGACCAGAAGACGGCCTCGCGCAACCCCCGCTCGACCGTGGGCACCATCACCGAGGTCCACGACTACCTGCGCCTGCTGTTCGCGCGCATCGGGGTCCCGTACTGCCCGAGCTGCGGCAAGCCCATCGCCAGCCAGACGCCCCAGCAGATCGTCGACCAGGTCCTCGAGCGCCCGGCCAACCAGCGCTTCATGGTGCTCGCCGCTCTCGTCCAGGGTCGCAAGGGCGAGTACTCGGCGCTGTTCAACGACCTCGCGGCCCAGGGCTTCAGCCGGGTCCGGGTGGACGGCACCATCCACGAGCTCGCCGAGCGCGAGGCGATCGCCCTCAAGCGCTACGAGCAGCACACCGTCGAGGTGGTGCTCGACCGGCTCACCGTGAGGGCGACCAATCGGCAGCGGCTCACCGAGTCGGTGGAGGCCGCCCTCAAGCTGACCAAGGGCACGGTCACCGTGGTCTTCCTCGATCCCGACGAGACGGTCCAATTCTCCGAGAAGATGGCCTGCTCGGACTGCGGGATCAGCTTCAGCGAGTTGGCGCCGCGGGACTTCTCGTTCAACTCGCCCTACGGGGCGTGCCCGGTCTGCACCGGTCTCGGCACCCGCTTCGAGGTCGACCCCGACCTCGTGGTGCCCGACGACACCCTGTCCCTCGCCGAGGGCGCCCTCGCGCCCTGGGGCGGGGGTCGCCTCAAGTACTTCGAGCGCCTCCTCGAGGGGGTGGCCGACGCCGGGGGCTTCGCGGTCACGACCCCGTGGCGGAGGCTGCGCGCGAGGGACCGCAAGCTCGTCCTGTACGGCGTCGAGAACAAGACGGTCCCGGTCAAGTACCGCAACCGCTACGGGAAGGTGAAGACCTACGACACGAGCTACCGCGGGATCGTCGAGTGGCTCGAGCGCCGCCGGACCGAGGCCGAGGGGGACTGGACCCGCGAGCAGGCCGAGCAGTACATGCGCGAGGTCGAGTGCACCGCCTGCCGGGGCCAGCGGCTGCGCCCCGAGGTCCTCGCGGTGCGGGTCCACGGGCGCAACATCGCCGAGGTCTCCGCGATGGCCATCGACGAGGCGATCGCCTACTTCAGCACCCTGCCGCTCAGCGCGCGCGAGGAGGCGATCGCCCGCCAGGTGGTCAAGGAGATCGTGGAGCGCCTGAGCTTCTTGATGAACGTGGGCCTCGACTACCTGACCCTCAGCCGGGCCTCGGCCTCGCTCTCGGGCGGCGAGGCCCAGCGCATCCGCCTGGCCAGCCAGATCGGCAGCCACCTCGTGGGCGTGCTCTACGTCCTCGACGAGCCCTCCATCGGTCTTCACCAGCGCGACAACCGGCGCCTCATCGCGACCCTCGAGCGGCTGCGCGATCTCGGGAACTCGGTCATCGTCGTCGAGCACGACGAGGAGACGATCCGCCTCGCGGACTTCGTCGTCGACATCGGCCCCGGGGCCGGCGAGTTCGGCGGCGAGGTGGTCCACGCCGGCACCTACGAGGCCCTGCTCGCGAATCCCCACTCCCTGACCGGCCAGTACCTGTCGGGTCGGCGCGCCATCGCCGTGCCGAGCGGGCGGCGGGCGGGCAACGGCCAACGACTCACCGTGCGCGGGGCGCGGGCGCACAACCTCCAGGACGTGACCGTCGACTTCCCGCTGGGCGCGTTCGTCGCGGTGACCGGGGTGTCGGGGTCGGGCAAGTCGTCGCTCGTCAACGCCATCCTGCTGGCCTCGCTGGAGCGCCAGATAAACCGGGCCAAGGTCGTCGCCCTCGAGCACGACGGCATCGACGGGGTGCACCAGCTCGACAAGGTGGTGGCGGTCGACCAGCAGCCGATCGGTCGCACGCCGCGTTCCAACCCCGCCACCTACACCGGGGTGTTCGACAAGATCCGCAAGCTTTTCGCCGAGGTGCCCGAAGCCAAGGTCCGCGGCTATCAGCCCGGGCGGTTCTCCTTCAACGTCAAGGGCGGACGGTGCGAGTCCTGCGCCGGGGACGGCACCATCAAGATCGAGATGCACTTCTTGCCCGACGTCTACGTCAACTGCGACGTGTGCGACGGCAAGCGGTACAACCGCGAGACCCTGGAGATCCTCTACCGGGGCCGCTCGATCGCCGACGTGCTCGACATGTCCATCGGCGACGCCCTCCAGTTCTTCGAGCGCCAGCCGGCCATCGCCCGCCACGTGCAGAGCCTCGTCGACGTGGGCCTCTCCTACGTCCGCCTGGGCCAGCCCGCGCCGACGCTGTCGGGCGGGGAGGCCCAGCGGGTGAAGCTCGCCACCGAGCTCGCCCGGCGCCCGACGGGCCACACGCTGTACGTGCTCGACGAGCCCACGACGGGGCTGCACTTCGAGGACGTGAGCCGCCTTCTCACCGTGCTGCACCGCCTGGTCGACCAGGGCAACACGGTGCTCGTCATCGAGCACAACCTCGACGTCGTCAAGACCGCCGACTGGATCGTGGACCTCGGTCCCGAGGGCGGGCGACGGGGCGGTCGGGTCGTGGGCGAGGGCACCCCCGAGCAGATCGCGCGGCTCGACACGGCGACCGGTACCGTGCTGAGAGAGGTCCTCACACCCGGGCGGGCGTAGTGCTCGACAAGCCCGCCGGCATCCCGCGTCAGAGCGGCTGCTACCTCTTCCGCAACGCGCGCGCCGAGGTGATCTACGTGGGCAAGGCCCGGGTACTGGCCCAGCGGCTCTCGAGCTACTTCCAGCGCCGTGACGGACTGCCGGAGAAGACGCGACTCCTGATGGAGGAGGCGACCTCGGTCGAGTGGATCGTCACCCCGAGCGAGCTCGACGCCCTGGTGCTCGAGAACGAGCTGATCAAGGCGAACCAGCCCCGCTACAACCTGCGCCTCAAGGACGACAAGACCTTCCCCTACGTGGCCCTCGACTCGCGCACCGCCTTCGCCGCGCCCTACCTGACCCGCGGGGCCCACGTGAAGGGCGTGCGGTACTACGGACCCTTCGCCGACGTGGGCGCGCTGCGCACGACGATGGACGAGCTGCTCCAGGCCTTCCCGTTGCGCACCTGCTCCACGCACAAGTTCCGCTACCACGAGCGGGTCGGCCGGCCCTGCCTGCTCTACGACATCGGCAAGTGCAGCGGCCCGTGCGTGGGCAAGGTCGACGAGGCCGGCTACCGCGAGATCGTCCAGTCCTGGGCCCGGTTCTTCGAGGGCGACGTGCGGCCCCTGCGCGACCGGCTGACCGCCCAGATGGACGAGGCCGCCCGGAACCGCCACTACGAGGCGGCCGCGCGCGCCCGCGACGGCCTGGAGGCCCTGGAGCGGGCGTCGGCCAGCCAGAGCGTGGTGCTCGACGACCACTCGGACCTCGACGTGGTGGCCTCGGCGACGGAGGGGTCGCGCACCGCCCTGGTGCGCTTCCGGGTGCGCTTCGGACGGATCGTCGGGCGCACGGCCCACCTCATCGACCGCACGATGGACGAGGACGACGAGGAGCTCTTCGAGGACGTGCTGGGCGACCTCTACGCCGAGGGCGAGCCGGTGCCGCCGGTCGTGGTGGTGGAGCGGTCGGGGTGGGCGAGCGCGCTCGCCGCCGCCTTCCTCGGCGCCCGACGGGGTCGCCCGGTCGAGGTCGTGGCCCCCCAACGCGGCAAGCGTCGCCGGGTGGTCGAGCTGGCCCGGGCCGACGCGGCGGCCGTCGTCGCGCGTGACGGCCTGCGCCGCCAGGCCGACCACAACGTGCGCAGCCGGGCCCTGCTCGAGCTCGGCGAGGCGCTGGGGCTCGCGGCCCCGCCGTTCCGGATCGAGTGCTTCGACATGAGCCACCTCCAGGGGACGAACTACGTGGGCTCGATGGTCGTGTTCGAGGACGGCCTGGCGGCCAAGCGCGAGTACCGGCACTTCAACGTCCGCGAGGTGCTCGGCAACGACGACGCCGGCGCCATGGCCGAGGTGGTGCGCCGGCGCCTGGCCCACTGGGACGAGGGGGAGGGGTCCCGCTTCGCGAGGGCCGACCTGATCATCATCGACGGCGGCCTGCCCCAGCTGCACGCGGCCGAGGCCGCGGCCGCCGAGGTGGGTCTCGCGGGGCGCGTCGAGTTCGCGGCGCTGGCCAAGCGCGAGGAGCTCCTGTACCGGCCGGGGCGGGCCACGCCCATCGCGCTCGAGCGCGGGAGCGAGGCGCTCTACCTCGTCCAGCGGGTGCGCGACGAGGCCCATCGCTTCGCGATCACCTTCCACCGCTCCAAGCGGGGCCGCTCGATGGTCGCCTCGACCCTGGAGGGCGTGGCGGGGCTCGGACCGGCCCGTCGGGAGCGGCTGATGGCGCAGTTCGGCTCGCTCGAGGCGCTGCGCGCGGCGCGGCCCGAGGAGCTGGCGGCCCTCTCGTGGCTACCGGACACGGTGGCGGCCAGCCTCTACGATCACCTGCACGCGCCGGCCGCGCCCCGGCCGGAGAAGAGGTGAGATGAGCGAGGTCCTGCTGGTCACCGGGATGTCGGGCGCCGGCCGCTCCACGGCCTCGGCGGCCCTCGAGGACCTCGGCTGGTTCGTGATCGACAACCTGCCCGTGGAGCTGGCGGTGCGCGTCGGCGAGCTCGCCACGACGCGCAGCGCCCGCGAGGCCGGGGTCGCCTTCGTCGTGGGCCGTTCGGCCGACCTCGACTCGGCCGCCCTGCTCGAGGTGGCCCGCGAGCTGCGGGAGCGCCACGGTGCCCTGCGGATCCTCTTCCTCGACGCGCCCGACGACGTGCTGATCGCCCGCTTCGAGGGCAACCGACGCCGCCACCCCATCGACGCCGCCACCCTCGCTGAGTCGATCGCCGCCGAGCGGACCCTGCTCGCGCCGATCCACGACGCCGCCGACCTGGTGATCGACACCGGTGGGCTCAACGTGAACCAGCTGCGCCGACGGGTGATCGAGAGCGTCGCCGCGCCCGGCGACGGACGGGCCATGCGCGTCTCGCTCGTGAGCTTCGGCTTCGCCTACGGCATCCCGCGTGACGTCGACCTCGTCTTCGACTGCCGGTTCCTGCCCAATCCTCACTGGGTCGAGGAGCTGCGCCCCCTGACGGGCCTCGACGCGCCGGTCGCCCAGTACGTCCTCGCTCAGGAGGGGGCCCGACGCATGATCGACGAGGTGGTCGGGCTGCTCGAGTGGCAGATCCCGGCCTTCGCCAAGGAGGGCAAGTCGTACCTCTCGATCGCGATGGGCTGCACCGGGGGCCGCCACCGCAGCGTGGCCGTCGCCGAGGAGATCGCCCGGCGCCTGCGCCTGGAGAACCCGCCCTTCCACCGCGACATCACCCGATGAGGGCCGTCGCGGTCGGCGGCGGCCACGGCACGGCCGTCGCGCTGCGGGCCCTCAAGTCGCTCACCCCCGAGGTCACCGGGGTCGTCTCGGTGGCCGACGACGGCGGATCGACGGGGCGGCTGCGGGCCCTGCTCAACGTGGCCGCGGTGGGCGACCTGCGCAAGTGCCTGGTCGCCCTGGCCGACCCCGACAACCCGCTGACGCGCTCCTTCGAGCACCGCTTCGCGGTGGGGGAGCTCGCCGGCCACGCCGTCGGCAACCTCCTGCTCGTGGGCCTGATAGACGCCACCGGCGACCTCGAGGAGTCGGTGCGCGCCCTGGCCGAGGTGATGGGGGTGACGGGGACCATCGTGCCGGCGAGCACCGAGGGCGTCGAGCTCGTCGCCACCACCCGTCACGGGGCGACCCGGGGCCAGAGCGAGGTCGCCCGCACCGGGGCGATCGAGCGGATCCGCCTGGAGCCCCGCCACTGCGCGGCCCCCATCGCCGCGGTCGAGGCGATCGAGCGGGCCGACCTCGTGCTGGTGGGGCCGGGCTCGCTCTTCACGAGCGTGTTGGCCGCCTGCGTGGTGCCCGGGGTGACCCAGGCCCTGGCCGCGACCCGGGCCCGCACGCTCTACGTCGCGAACCTCCACCCCCAGCTGCCCGAGACGGCGGGGTTCAGCCTCGCCGACCACGTCCGGGCGCTCGAGCGCCACGGCGTGGTCCCCGACACGGTCCTCGTGGACGCCCGGGGCCCCTTCGCCGCCCAGGCGTGCCCGCGGCCGGTGGTGCGCGCCGATCTGGCCGACGATCGGGGGCTCGTACACGACGTGCAAAGATTGGCGGTGGCCGTGGCGGCCCTCGTCGGGGGCCGCCCAGCGTAGATCGGAGCGGCGGTGGCGATTCGGGTGGGCATCAACGGCTTCGGCCGCATCGGGCGGAACTTCCTGCGCGCCGCGCTCGGCCGCGAGGGGCTCGAGGTGGTGGCGGTGAACGACCTGGTCGCACCGGCGACCAACGCGCACCTGCTCAGGTACGACTCGACCCAGGGGCCCCTGGGGGTCGAGGTGGCCGTGACCGACGCCGGCCTCTCGGTGGGCGGCGCCGAGATCGCCGTCTTCTCCGAGCGCGACCCCGGCGCGGTGCCCTGGGCCCGCCACGGGGTGGACGTCGTCATCGAGTCGACGGGGCTCTTCACCGCCCGGGAGAAGGCGGCGGCCCACCTGGTGGGCGGGGCCCGGCGGGTCATCATCTCGGCCCCCTCGCCCGACGCCGACGCCTCCTTCGTCGTGGGGGTGAACGACGACGCCTTCGACCCCGAGCGCCACGTCGTGGTCTCGAACGCCTCGTGCACGACCAACTGCTTCGTCCCCATGGTCAAGGTCCTCGACGACGCCTTCGACGTGCGCGGCGGTCTCATGACGACCGTGCACGCCTACACCAACGACCAGAACCTGCTCGACCTGGCCCACAAGGACCTGCGCCGAGCGCGCGCGGCCGCGGTGAACATCGTGCCCTCCTCGACCGGGGCGGCCCGGGCCACCAGCCTGGTGCTCGAGGCGATGAAGGGCCGCCTGGACGGGACTTCGTTGCGGGTGCCGGTGCCGGTCGGCTCGATCACCGACTTCACGGCCGTGGTGGGCGCGACGACGGTGGAGGCCGTGAACGGCGCCTTCCGGGCGGCGAGCGAGCGGGCCCTCGCCGGGGTCCTCGTCTACTGCGACGAGCCGATCGTCTCGAGCGACATCGTGGGCAGCCCGGCGTCGTGCACCTTCGACTCGCTGATGACGATGGTCCAGCCCCTCGACGCCGAGAGCTCGCTCGTGAAGGTCTTCGGCTGGTACGACAACGAGTGGGGCTACTCCAACCGCCTGGTCGACCTGGCCGAGCGCGTCGGGGCCCGGTGAGGCCCCTGCCGTCACCCGCGCGCTGGGGCGACCTGGCCGGCAAGCGGGTGCTGGTGCGGGTCGACTTCAACGTACCGGTCACCGAGCGCGGCGGCGAGGTCGTGGTGGCCGACGACTTCCGGCTGCGCGCGGCGCTGCCACTGCTCACCGACCTGCTCGCCCGCGGGGCGCGCGTGGTGGCCTGCACCCACTTCGGCCGGCCCGAGGGGCGCGTCGACCCGCGGTACAGCGTCGAGCCGGTGCGCCGAGCGCTCGAGGCGCTCTGCCCGGGCGTGGAGCTGATGGAGAACCTGCGCTTCGATCCGGGCGAGGAGGCCTGCGACCCGGTCTTCGGCGCGCGGCTGGTCGAGGGCGTCGACTACTACGTCAACGAGGCCTTCGGCGCCTCGCACCGGTCCCACGCCTCGATCGTGGTGCCCCCGCGCCTCGTGCCCAGCGCGGCCGGGCCCAACCTGGCCCACGAGGCCGAGACGATCCTGGGTCTGCTCGAGAGCCCCCGGCGGCCCTTCGTCGCCATCGTCGGCGGGGCCAAGGTGAAGGACAAGATCGGCCTGGTGCGGGTGCTCGCCGAGAGGGCCGACCTCGTGCTCGTCGGCGGGGGGATGGCCCACACCTTCGCGCTGGCCGACGGGCGCCGGGTCGGCGACAGCCTGGTCGACCCGAGCCGGCTCGAGGAGTGTCGGGCGCTCCTCAAGAGCGGCACCGTCGTTGTCCCGGTCGACGCCCGGGGGCTGCCCACCGGGGCGCCCTTCGGGACGGGCGGGGGCGAGGCCCGCGCCGTCGACTTCGCGGCGGACGTCCCGGACGGCTTCACGGCGCTCGACATCGGCCCGCGGACCGTGGCCGTCTTCACCGCGGCGCTCGAGGGGGCCGGCTCGATCCTGTGGAACGGGCCGATGGGGGTCTTCGAGGACCCCCGCTTCATGGCCGGCACCAAGGCGGTCGCCCAGGCCGTCGCGGCGAGCGAGGCGGTGAGCGTCGTCGGCGGGGGCGACTCGGCGGCCGCCCTCGACGCCCTGGGGCTGCGCGAGGCGGTGACCTTCGTCTCGACGGGCGGGGGCGCGACGCTCCGGCTCGTCGAAGAGGGCGACCTGCCCGGGCTGCGGGCGCTGCGCGAGAGCCCCTTCGACTGATGGCCGCGCCCGCCGTCTACGGGAACTGGAAGATGAACCTCGACGTCGTCGAGGCCATCCACCTCACCCAGCAGCTGGGCGTGCTGCTGCGCCGTTCGCCCCTCGAGCACGTCGAGGTGGGCGTCGCGCCGCCCTTCGTCGACCTGCGCAGCGTGGGCTCGGTCATCGAGGCCGACCGCCTGGGCCTCGTGCTGTGCGCCCAGCACGTGAACGAGCACGAGTCCGGGGCGCACACCGGGGAGGTATCGCTCGCGATGCTCGAGCGCCTCGGGGTGCGCGCGGTCATCGTCGGCCACTCCGAGCGCCGCCGGCTCTACGGGATGGACGACGCCCTCGTCGCGCGCACGCTGGCCCGGGTCGCCGGGGCCGGGCTGCGAGCGATCCTGTGCGTGGGTGAGGGCCTCGAGGTGCGCGAGGCCGGCGGGGAGGCGGCCTTCGTCGCCGAGCAGCTGCGCGCCGCCCTCGCGGGGCTGGCCGAGGGCGCCCGGGCCCACGTCACCGTCGCCTACGAGCCCCTGTGGGCCATCGGGACCGGGGTCGTCGCCGAGGCGGCCCAGGTGGCGGCGCAGAACCGCTCGATCCGCGCCACGCTCGCGGATCTGGGCGTCGACGCTCCCGTCCTCTACGGCGGCTCGGTGAGCGCCGAGAACGCCGCGGAGCTGGCCCACGACGGGGCGGTGGACGGCTTCCTGGTCGGCGGGGCCAGCCTGCGGGCCGAGGCGTTCCATGCGGTCTGTCGCGCCCTCGACGACTGCTACGCTGCTAACCGCTGAATTTTCCGGAGGGAACCATGCTGACCGCGCTGATCATCGCGTTCGAGGCGATCGCGGCCGTCGCCCTGGTCTTCCTCGTCCTTTTGCACTCCGGCCGGGGCGGGGGCATCTCGGACCTCATGGGCGGCTCGGTGACGACGGCCGCCTCGGGTTCGACCGCGGTCGAGAAGAACCTCGACCGCATCACCATCGCCGTCGCCCTGGTCTTCACCTTCGCCACGCTGGCGCTGGACCTGCGGCTCCAGTAGCCGTCGTGGGTCGCCGGCTCCAGCGGCGGGCGCTCCTCGTTGCGACCCTGGCGCTGGTGCCCCTCGCCTACCCGGCGCTGGCCAGCGACGCCGCCCGCCCGCCCGGGGGGACCAACGAGGGCGGCCACACCCTGCTCGTCTCCCTGCCCGGCCCCTTCTCGGGCTGCACCTACCTCGACCAGGCCGCCACCGCCAGCGACGACGCGTTGAACGACCTGGTGACCCCGTCGGCCTTCACGACCCTGCCCACGGGTGTCCTGGTGGGGGAGAGCGGGCCCATCGCCTCGGCCGAGCTCACCTCGCTCTCGCCCGAGACGGTGCGCTACAGCGTCGCCCCCCACCAGCGCTGGAGCGACGGGCGGGCCTTCAGCGCCCGGGACCTCATCGCGTGGTGGCAGCGGGCCCGCCAGCTGGCGAGTGTGGCGAGCGATGGCTACCGGGCGATCTCCTCGATGCGGATCTCGGACCACGGACTCGTCGCGACGGCCGTCTTCGGCCACCCCTACGCGACCTGGACGTTGCTCTTCCGCGACGTGGAGGCCCCCACGGCGAGCGCCGGCTGCTCGATCGCGGCCTTCGCGGCGCGCCCGACGCTCGGGCCGTACCGGGTGGCGAGCGCCACGCCCACCCGGGTCGTGCTCACGAGCAACCCTCACTGGCCCCTCGACCCCAACCGGTTCGGGCGGCTGGTCATCACCACCTCGCGGGTCCTGCCCAAGAGCGTGGCGACGCCCTACGCGGCCTTCTCCACGACGGTCAACCAGGCCGAGGTGCTCGCCACCACCTCGGACCCGGCGGTCTCGAGCCGGATCGGCTCGGCCTCGGGCATCGAGGAGCTGACCCTCTCGCCGCGCAGCGTCACGACCGCCCCGATCGCGGTGCGCGAGGCGCTCAGCTGGGCGATCGTGCGCCAGGGCCTCATCAACGCGATCTACGGCTCCTTCACCTACGAGCCGGCCGCCGCCCAGTCGGCCCTCTACTCCCAGGGCCAGGCGCAGTACCCGGGATTCGGGGGGACGAACCCCGCGAACACCACGACCACGACCACCGTCCCCGACGCCACGACCAACGGCCTGCACGACTGCCCGGCCTGCGCGGTCCAGGTCCTCTCGGCCAACGGCTACACCCAGGGCACTCACGCCTGGTTCAGCCCCCAGGGCCGGCGCCTGGTCGTGCGCCTGGCGATCGGCCCGAGCCACCTCGACCACTCGGTCGCTCACCTCGTCGAGCGCGACTGGGCCCACCTCGGGATCGCTGCCGTCTCGGTGCCCGAGCCCACCGAGGTCGCCACGGCCCTCGCCGTCGCGGCCGGGCGGGTGGACGCCGGGGTCCTCGTGCGTCCGACTATCGAGGGGCCGTCGTACACGGCGCGCTCCTTCGTGGGTCCGGCGTATCCCGACACCTACCCGTCGGGGGTGCGACTCGCGGGGGTTGTGGACCTCTACAACACCGCGATAGCCAACTTCAACCCTGCGACGGCCACGTCATCCTGGTTGAGTCTCGACCGCGACGTCATGGACCTCTTCTGGGTGCGCCCCTTGTTCACCCCGCCCTCGCTCGAGGTCTGGTCGACGCAGCTCTCGATCGTGGCCCCGACCTTCAGCGCGCCGAGTTTCCTCGATCAGGTGCCTACCTGGACGGTGCTCCCGCCCACGACGACCGGGTACACCTAGGCGGCACGGGCCGTCGGCTAGAATGGGTTCCCACGTCGGAGTGGCGGAATAGGCAGACGCGCCAGCTTGAGGGGCTGGTGCCCGAAAGGGCGTGTGGGTTCAAGTCCCGTCTCCGACACCAACAGTCTCCGACTCCCTCATCCCTACCTCGCCGTAGAGGACGTTCAGGCTCGGGACGCCCGCGACCTTCACTTCGAGGTGGTCGGGGAAGACGGTGACGACTTCCAGCAGTTCCTCGACGAGTACCCGCCGCTCCTTGTCCGTCGCCGCGGCCCAGACCCTCTCGATGTCGAGCTCCTGCAGGATCTTCGCCACCCGCTCGAACTTATCCTCCAGGTCGGCTTCCAGGGCCTCTGACGCGCCCTCCAGGGCCACCTGCTCACGCGTAGCCCCAATGGCCGCCAGCAAGCGCTGCTCCTCCTCCGCGAAACCCTCCGCTGAGATCCGACCCGCGTAGTGGAGGTCCAAGAGCTTCCGGCGCTTCTCTGAGAGGGCTGCGAGGGCGTCAGCCGGGGCGGTCCGGCGGCCCCGCCGCGCCACGCCCGGCGCGGGGCGGGCCCGCCCGGCCAGCCGCCGGCGAATCGCCTCTCGGAGCGACTCGTCAGACCTCAGGAGCGAGAGCCCGTGGACGACCGCACGGGCGAGCCCTCGGTTACTCCGCGATGGCTGGTCACACCCTTGGCCACGGTGCCAGCACTTGTAGCTGACGGAGCCCTGGCCGTTCTGCTGGACGTTCATGCGCCTACCGCACACCCCGCAGAGGACCCGTCCCGACAGCACGTCGCCGGAGCGCCTGACCCCGGCGGAGTGCCCCTTGCGCGCCGCGTCCCACTCCTCTGCCGTGACGAGGGGCTCATGGAGCCCCGGGTGCCATGTCCCATTTAGCAGAACCTCACCGAGGTAGATACGAGAATCGAGGATGGCTTTCACCGTCGAGTACCTGATGCCGACTCGTTCCTCGATCGCCCGATAGCTGAGCCCTTCGATCCGGAGGCGGTAGACCTCCCTCACGCGAGCCGCGTCGTCGTTAGGGAGAAGCTGACCCTCGACCATGCCGTAGCCGGTCTTGGGCCGGTTCATCCATCGACCTTCGTTCACGGCCCGCTCGATCCCCATGGACACGTTCTCGGAGAGCTGCTCGCGGAAGTATTGGGCGAAGGTCCCGAGGATGTTGAAGAACATGCGCCCCGCAGCGCTGGAGAGGTCCAGGTTCTCCGAGACCGAGTGGAGGGCCACCCCGTGTTGAGAGAACAGTGAATCGAGTTCTTGGAGATCGCGCACGTTGCGTGAGAGCCGGTCCAAACGCCAGACGACGACGTTGGTCACGTGACCCGACTCGACCGCCAAAATGAGCTGCTGGAGGCCCGGACGGTGGACGTTCTTCCCCGACATCCCCGGGTCCGCGATGACCGTTACCTCGCCGAGGTCACGAAGCGAAGCGTACTGACGGGCCTTGTCCGCCTGACCCTCGATCGAGTACCCCTCGTCCGCCTGCTCGTCAGTCGACACGCGGCAGTACGCCACTGTTAGCACCGAGCCCCCCTTCCGAGTCGTCGTCGTCCCCCAAGAAGCTGCGCAACACGACGCCCACGATCACGTCTACCACGCGGCCGTAGTCCGGACCCGTGCTCACGGCAGTCCGATCTCGCGGCGCTTGGCCACGATGCGCTCTTCGAACGTGCGCCCGGTCCTCGCCTCCTCGCGGTCCATGAAGAAGGCGAGGTAGGGGAGGATCTCGTTCATGTCCTTAGCCCCCGCGTACGCGCCGAAGCTCGCGAGGTACCCGAAGAGGGCGGGCGTCAGGTTCTCGATCCCGCCGCGGCGAACGCCGAGGTACACCCGTTTGAGCCCCTGGGCGCCCTCAGCGAGCGAGGCCCGCTGGACCGCCCGCCACACATCAGAGACGGGCCACCGCGACTTGGTGGCGTCACCCGTGGGGACCCGGTGGACAAGCCACGCGCCCGTCAGGTCTGCCCAGATGGCCCCTGCGGCGTCCAGGACCTCCTGGGGCTCCTTCACCCCGTACTGACGAAGAACGTCACGCCCGACCTCGTACTCGACCCGCAGAACGCTCTCATCGGGGTCGTAGGCCCTTCCCCAGATCGAGGGCCAGTAGGAGGCACCCGAGACCTTGATCTCCGCGGTCTTGTTGTACAGGCGTGCGTGGATGGAAGCCGCACCGCGGTTGCCGAAGGTCAGGCCATTGAACTCGTCGCCGTCCTCATAGGCGTGCAACGCCTTCGCCCGACAGGTGAACTCGTGGCGCGAGTCCACGGCCAACTCCCAGCCCTGGAAGTCCGCGTATAGGTCGAGGCGCGTCACCGCCAGTCTGGCTGGTCCGACTTCACCTTCCAACAGGTCCCGGACCCACGTCACAACCCCAGCAGCCCCCATCCCGTGAAGAGCCTCGGCACGCGGTTGGATTCGAACGGACGGAAGAACCGGGCTCGGCGTGAAGCCGAGCTGCACGTAGGGGTGGCGAAGAGAGTAGCGGTACTTCCCCCAACCTCTGGCCGCTACTTCGAACTCTTCGGCTCCGAATCGGAAGGGGGGGCTGGGGGGAGTCTCCTCGGCCAGTCGGCGGGCACGATCCAGGCGTTCCAAGAGTCCAGCGGGCAGCGAAGCGCGGGCGGAGAGGTAGAGCGCGTCCACCCCCGCCGACAACTCCCGGATTGCTGTTACTCGCATGGCTGCGAGTATAACTACACCGGTGTAGTACTCGCAACAGCGAGAGTGCTAATCCTTCGGCGGGGGACCCACCTTGGTACGTCCGGAGGACCAATAGGCCGCGGGATCCACGGTAATACCAGGCATTTGGTACACGTCGGGGTGTTCGCCGGTCATTATCCGGAACATCCGGACTTTGCGCCAAATGGTCGACTTGTGCATCCCAAAGTCTTGGAGCCCCTCGAATCCGCCGTATAGGTGCCACATAACCCAGAATCCCACCATGTCCTCGACCGTTTGCCGAGCAACTGGCTTCACGAGCTCTTGAGCTCCTCGCCTGACAAACGGGGGAGTGTGCCGGTCTACGGCCTTCACGTAGGCGTTCCACAACTTCTCGGCCCGACCCTGTCCCTCTGGAGTTTCCATTGGCGACGAACGGAAATCTGCAGTCATACTCGCATAATAGCGACTGCGAGGTCGCCGAGCGATGACGTGCATCATGAAGCACCGGCCCAGCTTTGCGGGATAATTGCGATTCCGGGGGGTGCGAGGTGTACGCAGACGAATTGAGAATCGAGGGTTACCGCTCAATCGCGGATTCGGGAACACTCTCACTCAAGCCAATCACCATCTTTGTGGGGCCGAACGATGCTGGAAAAAGTTCGATTCTCCGCGCCGTCGCCCATCTACAAGACGGCTATCCGTTTGACGACGATGACATTACGGTTTCCTGCGAAGCCTTCAAGGTCGCCCTGACATTCCCAGATTCTGCTATTCCACCATCGATCGACCCACATCCGCTGGCCGATGGCGACCGAATAGAGATTGTGAGGTCTCGAAAGAGAAACCTCGGCTGGGAGAGTTACCAACTTCGCGTGGGACATCCCGACAGAGCGCTGTATCTTGCACCCGGCTACCAACGCGCCACCACCATGTTTATGCCGTTTTTCAACGATCGACGTGGCCCCGCGTTCAACAACAACGTTTCAAGCTCAGCCGCAGACTTCGTGGGCGGTAATGATTCGAATCTGACGTCAAAGATCTACGAAGCGCTGGAGTCAGCAGACGGTCTGCGTGAGAAGTACGAGTCAATAAGTCGCCGCGTGCTCGGGAAAGTCGTCAGAACGATTTCGGTGGCAAATGGTGTCCTCCCCGGATACACCCTGGGGAGCGGCCAAAAGGTCCCCATCACCAGAATGGGCGACGGTATGCGGTCCGCCGCGGATGTCCTCGCGGAGATTGCGCGGGGAGGCGAGTACATCTTCCTCATGGAGGAACCTGAGTCTGACCTCCATCCGGCGGCACTGAGGGCACTCCTCACAGTCATCGCAGAGCACGCCGAGAACAGCCAATTCCTCATCAGCACCCATTCCGATCTGGTTGTTAGGTTCTTCGGGGGCGACCCCAAGGCCGCGGTTTACGAGGTCTTCCAAGATACGTCGCCCGATGTCCCCATCACACACATACTCGGACCCCTCGACACCTTGGGCCGACGCGACGCGTTGGAACGGATGGGTTTCCAATGGGAGCTCCCACCTGGCTGGATCATTCTTGAGGAGAGCAGCGCTGAGCGAGTTATTCGCGACATCATCATCCCGAACTTCGTTCCTCAGCTTGCCCAGTTCACCACTCTCGCCTCCGGGGGCTTCACAAAGACCGAGTCACTGGTCGACGAGCTCTCTAGAACAATCCTTTCCCTGCATAAGACCGAAAAACAGGATCGTGTCTGGGTCCTAATTGACGGCGGGAAGGACGAACGGACTGTAATCGAGAAACTGCAGGCGAAATACAAGACCTGGAACCCACAGCACTTCTCTCAATTTTCGGCTCACAACTTTGAAGAGTTCTATCCACCGAGATTTTCTTCAGAAGTCGATGATGTTCTCGCAGTAGACAACTCGCTCGACCGATCTAGGCGCAAAGGCAAGCTTGCGGAAACGGTTGTTGAGTGGGCACTCGCCAACCCCTCTGTGGCCAGTAAGGAGTTGGCTGACTCGGCAGGAAATGTCATTGAAGCGCTTGAGGCAATCGCTCGGCAAGCCAACGAAGCCGATTCTCTGGACACGCCTTCGTGACGATGCACTTTGTGGGTGCTGTGATACAGGCTGCGCACCCCAAACCGGATCTGCGGACCGCGGATTGATCCTCACTCCCCACTGCTAGGAGCATTTCTTGCCCACGACCTGGACCGCCCTCATTCTCATCCTTCTCGCGATCGTCCCCGGATACATTGCGACCTCGATTTGGTCTCGCAACATGACCTGGCGAGGCCACCCCTCAGACTTTCGCACCATAATTCAGTCGATTGCGATAAGCCTCATAATTCAGGTGGCAGTGTCGCCGCTTACCGAGATGTGGATTGTCCGCCATCGTCACCACCTGCCACACAATTGGAGACTTCTCATCTATTGGCTGCTTACTGTCACGCTTGCTATCCCCGTAGTTGCAGGGACAATCTGGGCAAAGGCCACAAACTGGTATATCGCGTCAGCGAATCACGAAAGATGGCCGAGAAGACTTCTGCACTTCTTTGTCAATGACTGGGTCGCACCTTCGCTTTGGGATTGGGCAGTTCTCGACGGCCGGTTGGACGGGAAGTACTTAGTGGTCGAATTTGACGACCACAGAATGATCGGAGGTGTGTGTGACAGCGATGGGGGAATGTTCTTCACGACACCTGAACCCCGCGGTGTCTTCATCAATGTGGAATGGATCCTCGACAGCAACGGAGACTTTTCGGAACCTATCCCTGAAACGTCGGGAGTCCTGATCCCGGAACTCCGGAATGTTCGAGCGGTTCATGTCTATGATGCCAAGCAATGACACAAAAGACGCCCTCTGCGCGGCGCACATCGAAGACCGGTTCCAAACAGCCCTTTAAGAAGGGCGCAGTGCCGGCCCAGAACAAAGCTGGGTCCCGACCTCCCAGTCCGAAGCCGCGGCCGAAGAGTTGATCCGAAACTTGCGCAACATTCTCTCGTATACGTCAGACTCTGCCGATACCGAGAATCAACTGCCTCACCCGAGCACAGCAAGTCCCGGCAACTGCACAAGTCGTGCCTAGAGCCAAACAGCCTCCGCCGTGGTTGAACGCCCCAACTTTTTCTGCCGATGGCTGGATTGAGTTCGCAATCGGAGGAGTCAAGTCCGGGACCTTTGTCGCCGGTGACGACCACCTCGGCATCCTCCCCAGGCTCGAGTTCTATCCCAAGGGGGAATCTCTCAACGGAGTCCTGGGCTATGCGTGGCACTTAGTGAACTCTGCGAGGTTGTTTCCGAAGACGAATCTCACGGAAGTGATCATTCGGGCACACGAAGAGGCCTTCTCGCGCGCATCGTCGGAAGACCCGTTCATAGTCGTTGGATGGTTGACCAGCCCCGGCGGTGTAGAGCGAAGTGACCTCTTCACTCTCATTTGCCCCGCGGGATCTAAGACAAGCCGAGAGTGGCTGAACATGCTCGCCGCGAGGGGTGTCGAGGTTTCGTTCTCGGATTAGCCAAGCCAGGGGTCGAGGCGCCACTCGGTAACTGTGCGATTTGGATCTCCGACACGACAGGTCTGCTACCACGGAGCCCGACCTCCTCCGGAAGTACCTTCACCGGAGGCGCCCCAACTACCTGCACCGCAATGTGGTCGGGGTAGAACCAGATCGAGTCGAGCAGGTCCCCGGCGAGTACGCGGCGCTCTTGGGACTGCTGTCGCTTTAATTGACAGGTTGACCTGCCCCAGATTTCTTTTCCACCTTGGCTCTTGAGTTCAGGCGGTCTGGGTTGTCAGCGACAGCTCGAACTCGACCGGTGACACGTAGTCGGGTGACGAGTGGCGTCGCTGGCGATTGTAGAAGACCTCGATGTAGTCGAACATGGCGTTGGTCAGCTCGAGTCGCGTCCTCCAGTGCTTGCGGTCGAGCAGCTCGATCTGCATGGACGACCAGAAGCTCTCCATCATCGCGTTGATGCCCCTATATGTCAATAGTTGGTCATGCAGCCTCATTGACTGACTCTCGCGCACGGAAATCTGCCATCACTCTGCCGTGGACCTCGCGAGCGATGAAG
>JAJXZW010000037.1 GCA_021779855.1 Actinomycetes bacterium | reverse complement strand
CGTCGTGGTGGCACACGCCGCCCCGCCCCGACAGAGCGGGTCGCGCGCGAGCGCCCGGCGGGCGTCGGCCACGGCGTCGGAGCGGGCCGAGGGCGGGGGCGCGCGGTGCAGCACGCCCACCACGAGGGTCGCCACGACGATCGCGCACGCGCCGAGCAGGAGCGTCGCGCCGCGCGGTCCGAGCGGGGGGCGGCGAGCCACGACCGCGAGGCTAGGCCGGGTGCGCCAGCAGCCAGAGGCCGAGCCCCGCGCCCATCGCGGCGACCGCCCAGCGCAGCGGCGCCTCGGGCGCGCGCCGGGTGATCGAGGGCCCGATCGAGCTGCCCGCGAGCAGGCCGACGCCGAGCGCGAGCGCCGGCGCCAGGCGCACCGGGCCGAAGAGGAGGAAGGCGACGGCCGCCGCGACGTCGGCCGCGCCGAGCACGACGTTCTTCAGGGCGTTCGCCCGCGCCAGCGGCTCGTCGAGGGTGACCGCCAGGAGCGCGAGCACCATCACCCCCGACCCCGCCCCGAAGTAGCCGACGTAGATCCCGACGCCGAAGAGCGCGATCCCGAGCAGCGCCGGGTGGGTCGCGGCGCGCCGGCGCGCCAGCCAGGGCTGGGCGACGAGCGTCAGGGCCGCGGCGAGCAGGAGGAAGGGCACGACGCGCGCGAACAGCGGCGCCGGCGTCGCGAGCAGCGTCGCCACGCCCACCAGGCAGCCCGCGACCGCGACCGGCGCCCAGCGCGCCCAGCGCGCGCGCTGGCCGACCAGCTCGGGGCGCGCGCCGAGCGAGGAGCCCACGAGCGAGGCCGACAGCGAGACGGCGTTGGTCACGTTGGCCGACAGCGGCGTCAGCCCCACCGCGAGCAGCGCCGGGTACGACACGAGGGTCGTGATCCCCCCGGCCGCCCCGACCGTGCCGGCGACGAGGCCGGCGCCGGCGAGCAGCGCGTCACGCGCCAGCGCGTCCACGCGCCCGGCGCCGGGCGGCTAGAAGCGGACCACGCCGCGGACGTTGCGTCCGTCGCGCAGGTCCTGGTAGCCCCGCTCGACCTCGTCGATCGTGTACTCGGCGGTCACGAGCTCGTCGACGGGGAACTTCCCCTCGTGGTGCAGGCGCAGCAGCCGGGGGATCTGGAGCTTGGGGCTGAACGAGCCGAAGACCGTGCCGCGCAGCTCCTGGTTCATCATGGCGAAGAGCTGGGTGTTGAGCTCGATCGTGGTGAGGTCCTTCGCGCCGAGCGAGGTCAGCACCACCACCCCGCCCTTCGCGGTGATCGAGCGGGCCTCCTCCACGAGCGCCGAGGTGAGGGTGTTCACGGTGACGATCACGACGTCGCAGTTCTTGCCCCAGGTCAGCTCGGGCAGGATGTTGAAGGCCGCGTCGAGGGCGCTGGTGGCGCCGTGGGTCGCACCGAGCTTGCGCGCCCGCTCGACCTTGGTCTCGTTGGTGTCGATGGCGATGACCGCGCGCGCGCCGGCCTCGATCGCCCCGAGCAGTGCCCCCGAGCCGACCCCGCCGCAGCCGATGACCGCCACGACGTCGCCGTGGCGCACGCCGCCGCGCACCACGGCCGACCCGTAGCCGGTGGCGACGCCGCAGCTGATGAGAGCGGCCGCGCGCAGGTCGAGCCACGGGTCGATCTTGACCAGCGAGGCCTCGGCGACGACCACGTACTCGCTGAACGCGCCGACCTGGCACATGCGGTTCAGGTTCTCGCCGTCTCGGTGGTGGCGCCAGGTGCCGTCGGCAATCTGGGGCCCGGCGACGATGGTGGCCATGAGGTCGCACAGGTAGGGGCGGCCCGAGAGGCAGTAGTCGCAGCGCCCGCACCCGGGCACGAACGAGACGGCCACGTGGTCGCCCGGCGCGAAGGCCGTCACGCCCTCGCCCACCGACTCCACGACGCCGGCCCCCTCGTGGCCGGCCACGACGGGGAAGACCGAGTCGCGCCCGGTGAGGAGGGTCAGCAGCTCGGGGTCGAGCCCGATGCCGCCCTTGCGCAGCGTCTCGTCCGAGTAGCACATCCCGGCGAAGGCCATCTTGACCTTCACCTCGCCGGCGACCGGCTCGTCGATGTCGATCAGCTCGGTGCGGAACGGACCGCCGGCTTCGGTGACGAGCGCTGCCTTGACCCTCATGGTGGCCCCCTCCTACGCGGACGGGCGAAGCCTACCGAGCCCGGTCGCCGCCGGGGGCTAGTAGCAGGTCACGTGGCCCGAGGGCGTGCTGTAGCAGACCGTCGTCGTCGTCACGGGCGCGGGCGTCGTCGTCACCGGGGGACGCGTCGTCGCGGTGACCGGGGGGCGGGGGGTGGCCGTCGCGGGCGCCGGCGCGGCTCCGCCCGCACCGCCCCCGCCCGTCGCACCGACGGGCGGGGCGGTCGGCGTCGTCGGGGCGACCGGGGCCGAGACGGCCAGGTGGGTGACGATCAGCGCCACCACGAGGCCCGCCGAGACGAAGAGGCCCTGGGCGAGCAGGCGGACCCGGCCCAGGCGCTGCTCGACCGGCCAGCGCCGGGTCCGGAGCAGTCCGGGCCCGGCCTCGACCTCGACCTCGAGCGGCGCGGCGACCGGCTCGGGCCGGTCCCCGGGCTCAGTTGTCCCCACCGGCGCCGCCGGACGAGGAGTCGTCGCCGTGGCGCGTCCCCGAGGGCGAGGACACGGTGACCACGTGCAGCCCGCTCGGCGTGGTGGTGGTCGGGGCGACCGAGGTGGTGGTGGTCGGGGTCGTGGTCGTCGGGGCCGCCAGGGGCTGGGACACGGCCGTGCTCGCCGGGGGCCGGGCGTCGATGACCCCGCGGGCGACCCCGAAGGCGGCGATCACCGTCACCCCGGCCGTGATCACCCAGGTCGCCGTGGACTTGACTCGGTTCATTCGGGCCTCACTTCCGTCTCGACCTCGCCGTCGAACTATGGCCGCCGCCGATAAACGGTACCTAGGAGGAGTCCGTCAAAGTCCTTAAAACCCACAACCCCCGCGCTACATCCGTTCGGGCGCCTCGATCCCGAGGACCGAGAGGCCCAGGCGCAGCGTGCGGGCCGTCAGCTCGCACAGGGCCAGGCGCTCGGTGCGCGTCGGCTCGTCGGCCGCGAGCACGGGGCACGCGTCGTAGAAGGCGGTGAAGCGCTGGGCCAGGTCGAACAGGTACGTGCAGAGCCGGTGGGGCTGGAGGCTCGAGAGGGCCGCGGCGAAGGCCTCGGGCAGGGCCAGCAGGCCCGTGGCGAGGCGGCGCTCCTCGGGCTCGGCCAGCGCGAAGGCCACCGCGCCCCAGTCGACCGGCGCCTCCAGGCGACGGAAGATCGAGCGCACGCGGGCGTGGGCGTACTGCAGGTACGGGCCGGTGTCGCCCTCGAAGGCCACCATGCGGTCGAGGTCGAAGACGTAGTCGTGGGTGCGGTCGGTCGACAGGTCGGCGTACTTGATGGCCGCGCGCGCGATCTGGGTGGCCAGGTGGCGGCGCTCGTCGCCGGCGAGGTCGGGGTGGCGCTCGGCGAGCGAGGCCTCGGCGCGCGCCGTGGCCTCGTCGACGAGCCCGACGAGGCGCACCGTCTCGCCGGCGCGGGTCTTGAACATCTTGCGGTCCGGGCCGAGCACGTGGCCGAAGTTCACGTGCTCGCAGCGCACGCCCTCGGGCAGCCAGCCCGCCTCGCGCGCGACCTCGAAGACCATGGCGAAGTGCTGGGACTGCGGGGTGCCCACGACGTAGAGGAGCTCGTCGGCGTGCAGGTTCCCCACGCGGTCGCGGATCGCCGCGAGGTCGGTCGCGGCGTAGCCGAAGCCCTCGTCGCTCTTCTGGACGATGAGGGGCAGCGGCTCGCCGTCGCGGTTGGCGAAGCCCCGGGGGAAGACGCAGCGCGCCCCGTCGCTCTCGACGAGCAGCCCGGCCGCCTCGAGGTCGGCCACCACGGCCTCGAGCATCGGGTTGTAGAAGGACTCGCCGACGACGTCCTCGGGCGACAGGGTGACGTCGAGCTTGGCGTAGACCTCGCTGAAGTAGCGCACCGACTGCTCCACGAGGACCCGCCAGAGCCGCAGCGTCTCGGGGTCGCCGCCCTGGAGGGCCACCACCCGGAGCCGGCTGCGCTCCTTGAACGCGTCGTCGGCGTCGAACTTGACCCGCGCGTCGCGGTAGAAGGCGTTGAGGTCGCCCATGCCGAGCGTCGCGGCGGCCCCGGCCTCGCCCAGGTCGACGAGGTGCTCGATGAGCATCCCGAAGGGCGTCCCCCAGTCGCCCACGTGGTTGCGCGCGATGACCTCGTGGCCGGCGAAGCGGTACATCCGCGCCAGCGCGTCGCCGATCACCGTCGAGCGCAGGTGGCCGACGTGCATCTCCTTGGCGACGTTGGCCGAGGAGTAGTCGATCACGACCCGGTGGGCCGGCGCGGCCGGGGCGACCCCGAGGCGGGCGTCGCCGAGCAGCGCCCCGAGCGCCGCCGAGAGGTAGCCCGGGGTGAGGGTGAGGTTGAGGAACCCCGGCCCGGCCACCTCGACGGCGGCGAGGTCGGCGACCTCGAGGCCCGCGACGACCGCCTCGGCCACCTCGCGCGGGGGCCGGCCGAGCGCCTTGGCCAGGGCCAGGGCCCCGTTGGCCTGGTAGTCGGCCCGCTCCGAGGCCCGCAGCACCGGGTCGGCGCCGCGCCCGACGCGGTCGAACGCCGCGGTGAGCCGGGCGTCGAGCAGGTCGTAGGTCGAGGTCACACCCCCAGTCTCGCACGGGCCCGCGCGCGCCCGACGCGCCGGGCGACGAGTGCGGCGCCGCGCGGCAGAATGGGGGCATGACCTCCTCTGCCAACTCCTTCGGCGCGAGGAGCACCCTCGACGTCGGCGGGCGCTCGCTCACGTACTACTCGCTGCACGCGGCCGACCTCGGCGTCGACGTCGACCGCCTGCCCTTCTCGATCCGGGTGCTGCTGGAGAACCTCCTGCGCCACGAGGACGGCGTGAAGGTGACCGCCGCCGACGTCGCGGCCCTCGCCCACTGGGCCGACGCCCCGACCCGCCACGGCGAGGCCGCCGGCGAGGACGCCCGGGAGATCGCCTTCTCCCCCGAGCGGGTCCTCATGCAGGACCTCACCGGGGTGCCGGCCGTGGTGGACCTCGCGGCGATGCGCGACGCGATCGTCGCGCTCGGCGGCGACGCCAAGCGGATCAACCCCCTGGTCCCGGTGGAGCTCGTCATCGACCACTCGGTGATCGTCGAGCGCTCGGGCTCCGCGCGCAGCTTCGACGAGAACGTCGACATCGAGTACCAGCGCAACCAGGAGCGCTACGCGTTCTTGAAGTGGGCCCAGGGCTCCTTCGAGCACTTCCGGGTCGTGCCGCCCGACACCGGCATCTGCCACCAGGTCAACCTCGAGCACCTCGCGCGGGTCGTCTTCGAGCGCGAGGGGGTCGCCTACTTCGACACCCTCGTGGGCACCGACAGCCACACGACGATGGTGAACGGCCTCGGCGTGCTCGGCTGGGGCGTCGGCGGCATCGAGGCCGAGGCCGCGATGCTCGGCCAGCCGGCCCCGATGCTGATCCCGCCGGTCGTCGGCCTGCGCCTGGTCGGCGCGCCGCGCGAGGGGGTCACCGCGACCGACGTCGTGCTCACCATCACCGAGCTGCTGCGCCGCCAGGGGGTCGTCGGCAAGCTCGTCGAGGCCTTCGGGCCCGGCGTCGCGGCGCTCTCGCTCGAGACGCGCGCGACGATCGCCAACATGTCGCCGGAGTTCGGGGCGACCTGCACCCTCTTCCCGATCGACCGGGTCACCCTCGACTACCTCGCCTTCACCGGGCGCAGCGACGCGCACGTGCGACTGGTCGAGGCCTACGCCCGCGCCCAGGGCGTCTGGCACGACGCCGCGAGCACCGTGCCGGTCTACTCCGAGCAGGTCGAGCTCGACCTCGCGAGCGTCGAGCCGAGCCTCGCGGGCCCGAAGCGGCCCCAGGACCGGGTGGCCCTGGGCGCGGTGCGCGGCGCCTTCACCGCGGCGCTCGGCCGCGAGCGCCGCGAGGCCCGCGGCGAGGGGGCGGCCGAGCGCCTGGCCGACGGGGCCGTCGTGGTCGCGGCCATCACCTCGTGCACCAACACCTCGAACCCCTCGGTCCTCGTCGCCGCCGGCCTGCTCGCGCGACGCGCCGTCGAGCGGGGCCTGAGCGTCGCGCCGTGGGTGAAGACCTCGCTGGCCCCCGGCAGCCGGGTGGTGATGGACTACCTCGAGCGCGCCGGCCTCGTCGAGCCGCTCGACCAGCTGGGCTTCTACCTCGCGGGGTTCGGCTGCACGACCTGCATCGGCAACACCGGGCCCCTCCTCGAGGGCGTCTCGGAGGCCGTCACCGCCAACGACCTCGCGGTCGTCTCGGTGCTCTCGGGCAACCGCAACTTCGAGGGTCGCATCCACCCCGACGTGAAGCAGAACTTCCTCGCGAGCCCGCCCCTCGTGGTCGCCTACGCCCTCGCCGGCACGGTCGACGTCGACCTCACGACCGAGGCGATCGGCGTCGACCGCGACGGCGCGCCGGTGACCCTGGCCGAGCTGTGGCCGAGCGACCTCGAGGTCGCCGAGGCCGTGCGGGCCTCGCTCACCCCCGAGATGTTCGCCGAGCGCTACGCCGGCGCCTACACCGGCGACGACCGGTGGCGGGCCATCCCCACCACCGACGCCCTCACCTACGGCTGGGACCCGGTCTCGACCTACGTGAAGCAGCCCCCCTACTTCGAGGGGCTCACCCCCGAGCCCGGACCGGTGGCCGACGTGCGCGGCGCGCGGGTGCTGGCGCGCCTGGGCGACTCGGTCACGACCGACCACATCTCGCCGGCCGGCTCCATCCGCCCGAGCAGCCCGGCCGGCCGGTACCTCGTCGACGGGGGCGTGGCGCCCCAGGACTTCAACAGCTACGGCACGCGCCGGGGCAACCACGAGGTGATGGTGCGCGGCACCTTCGCCAACGTGCGCCTGCGCAACCTGCTCGCCCCGGGCACCGAGGGCGGGGTCACGCGCAAGCTCCCCGAGGGCACCGAGATGTCGATCTTCGACGCGGCCATGGCCTACGCCGCCGAGGGCACGCCGCTGGTGGTGCTCGGGGGCCAGGAGTACGGCACGGGATCGTCGCGCGACTGGGCGGCCAAGGGCACCCGGCTGCTCGGGGTGCGCGCCGTGCTCGCCCAGAGCTTCGAGCGGATCCACCGCTCCAACCTGGTGGGCATGGGCGTGCTGCCCCTGCAGTTCCTGCCGGGCGAGAGCGCCGAGGGCCACGGGCTCACCGGCACCGAGGTGATCGACGTCACCGGGCTCGGGCCGCTCGAGCGCGGCGAGCTCGTGCCCCGGGTGACCGTCTCGGTGACCCGCGAGGACGGCTCGAGCGAGGCCTTCGAGGTGCGCCTGCGCATCGACACCCCGACCGAGGTCGAGTACTACCGCCACGGCGGCGTGCTCAACTACGTCCTGCGCCAGCTGGCGGCCGGCTAGCCCGAGAGGACGGCCCGCACGGCGCTGTCGACGCTCTCGTGGACCGCCACGGCGGCCAGGCGCGCGTCCCCGTAGCGCACCAGCGCCCGGCGCACCGCCGGCGTGGCGCGCGCGAGGGTGACGTCCACCCGCTCGGCCGCGAGGTCGGCCAGGAGGTTGGCCAACGTCGCGAGGCCGGTGAAGTCCACGTCGGCCACCGCCACGGCGTCGAGCACCACGTGGCGCACCGTGGGGTGGGCGGCCAGCCGCTCGTGGAGCTGGCGGCGGAAGACCCCGGCGTTGGCGAAGAAGAGGTCGGCGTCGAAGAAGAGGACGAGCACCCGCTGCTCGCGCTCGACCCCGGGCAGGACGACCGGCTCCCAGCTGGTCGTGCCGGCGCGCCGGCCGAGCTCGAGCATCGACGGTCGGGCCGAGCGCCACGTCTGGGAGAGGATCGCGAGGCCCACGGCGATGGCGATCCCCGCCTCCACGCCCACGAGGACGACCCCGAGCCCCGAGACGACCGCGAGGGCGAACTCGGTGCGACTGGTCCGCCACACCCGCGCGAGCTGGTCCAGCTTCACCAGTCGGGCCGCGATGAAGAAGAGGATGCCGGCCAGGGCGGCCAGCGGGATGCGCTCGGCGTAGTGGCCGAGCGGTGAGAGGGCGATCGCCAGGACGGCCGCCACGACCCCGGGCAGCTTGGTGCGTCCCCCCGCCAGCCGGGTCACCGTCGTGCGCGCCGGCGAGGCGTCGACCGGGAAGGCCCCGACGAGCCCCGCCGCCACGTTCGCGAGGCCCACGCCCAGGAAGTCCCGGCTGACGTTGGTCTCCACCCCGAGCTCGTCGGCCGAGGTCCTGGTCGTCGCGGCGCTCTGGGAGAGGATCACGATGACGAGGGTCACGGTGGTGGTGAGGACGGTGGCCCACTGGCTCGCCCCCAGCCAGCGCAGCCGCCACTGCGGGCCGCCCACCGTGACCGCCCCGAGCTCGGCGACGCCGTGGTGCGAGAGCGACAGGGCCACCGCGAGCACCGTGGCCACCACGATGCCGGCGAGCGCCCAGGGCAGGCGGGCGTTCAGGCGCTCGCCCAGGACGAGCAACGCCAGCGTGCCGAGGGCCAGGGCGACCGACCACCCGCTCACGTGGCCGAGCTCGCGCACGACCACGTGGAGCCGCTGGTAGATCGAGGAGCCGCCCGAGGCGATCCCGAGGGCGTCGGGCAGCTGGTGGACGACGATGATGAGCCCGATCCCGGCGAGGAAGCCCGCCACGATGGGCGCCGAGAGGAAGTCGGCGATCCAGCCCAGCCGGGCCACGCCGATCACGGTGAGGACGACGCCCGTCGTGACGGCGGTGACGGCGACGACCTCGAGGTAGCCGCTCGAGCCGAACGGCGCCAGGCGGGCCAGGCTCACGGCGAAGAGCGGTGCGATCGTCGAGTCGGCGCCGACCGACATGATCGGGTTCGACCCCGAGGCGACGAAGACGAGCGTCGCCACGATGAAGGCGATCATCGCGAAGAAGGCCGGCGCGCCGGCCAGCCGCGAGGTGGCCAGCTGCTCGGGGATGGCGATGGCGAGCAGGGTCACGCCGGCGAGCACCTGGCCGGGGGCGCTGGCGCGGGTGACGCCCGCGAGCACGTCGCGCACCCCGCGCAGCGCCGTGCGCTGGCCGATCGGCGTGCGAGCGCCCGGTGCCGACCGCGTGGCCACGGCCCAACCCTAGGACGCCCGGGCGCCCCTAGTCGGTGGCGACGACCCGGAAGAGCTCGGCGGTGTGGCCCTTCTTCAGGCCGGCCCGCTCGGCGCTGGCGCCGTCGTTGGTGCGGATGCGCTCGCCGAGGGCGACCGCGTCACCGACCTGACTCGCGTGGCGGGTGAGCGCCTCCACCTTGCGCGCGACCGTCTTGGTCGTGTCGATCGCGATGGTGGGCGTCGGGCTGCCCGCGATCCACACCTGGGGCACGACGTGGGGCACGAGCCCCTCGGCCAGCAGCTCGGGGAAGGCGTGGGGGTTGCGGGCGTCGGGGTAGATCGCGCGCAGGGTGGCCTCGCCGGTGGCCATGTGGTCGGGGTGGCTCGCGCGGACGCGCGTGTAGTTGCGCTCCGGGCTCTGGGTGATGACGAGCTCGGGCCGGACCCGGCGGATCACCCGGGCGATGTCGCGGCGCAGCGTCAGGGTCGTCTCGACCCGGCCGTCGGGCCAGCGCAGGAAGGTGAGGTCGGTGACGCCGAGGACCTGCGCGGCGGCGGTCTGTTCGGCCTCGCGCAGGGCGCTGCGCTCCTCGCGCGGGATCGTCGAGTCGTCACCGCCGGCGTCGCCCGAGGTGACGAGGCAGTAGGCGACGCGCACGCCGTGGTCGGTCAGGTAGGGGATGGTCCCGCCACTGCCGAAGTCGACGTCGTCGGGGTGGGCGACGACGACGAGCGCGCTGGCGAAGCCCCCGTCGTAGCGGTAGCGCTCGATGCTCACAGGACGGACTTCTCCGCGGTGGTGTCCCAGTGGGCCAGGTCGGCGAGGTGGGGGTTGTTCGAGAAGACCTCGACGATCGGCAGCTTCAGGGCGAGGCGCTTCAAGATCACCTGGGCCTCGAGGACCTGGTTGTAGAGCAGGAGCGACACCACGACGCCGGTCGAGCCGGCGCGCGCCGTGCGGCCCGAGCGGTGCAGGTAGGCCTTGTGGTCCTCGGGCGGGTCGAAGTGCATCACGCAGTCCACCCCGTCGATGTGCAGGCCCCGGGCCGCCACGTCGGTCGCCACCAGCACGGGCAGCCTCTCGGCGGCGAAGTCGGCGAGGGCCTTCTCGCGCTGGCTCTGGCGCAGGTCGCCGTGGATCGCCGCGGCGCGCACGCCCTCCTTGCCCAGCTGCTCGACGAGGCGGTCGGCGCCGCGCTTGGTGCGGCAGAAGACGATCGTCTTGTGGTTGGCCCGGCAGATCGCCGCAGCCACCTTCACCCGGTCCATCTGGTGGACCTGGAGGAAGTGGTGGACCATGCGCGAGACGGTCTGGGACTCGCTCGCGACCTCGTGGAAGACCGGGTCGGTGAGGTAGCGGCTCACGAGGCGGTCGACGGCGCCGTCGAGGGTGGCCGAGAAGAGGAGCGTCTGGTGCGGGTGGTTGGCGATGCGCCGCAGCACCCACTCGACCTGGGGCATGAAGCCCATGTCGGCCATCCGGTCGGCCTCGTCGAGGACGAGGACGTCGAGCGCCTCGACGTTCACCTCGCCCCGGTCGCCCAGGTCGATCAGCCGGCCCGGCGTGGCGATGACGACGTCGCAGCCCTGGCGCATCGACTTGATCTGGCGCTCGATGTCGGCCCCGCCGTAGACGGCGGCCACCCGCAGCCCGACGGCCTCGCCGAGGGTCTCGAGCACCTCGAAGACCTGGAGGCAGAGCTCGCGGGTGGGCAGGAGGACGAGCCCGCGCGGGCGCGCGGGCGGTCCGGCCGACGCCACCGGGGCGCCCATGAGGCGCTGGAGCATCGGCAGGCCGAAGGCGAGGGTCTTGCCCGAGCCGGTCTTGGCCTTGCCGCACACGTCGCGCCCGGCCAGGGCGTCGTGGATTGTCAGGGCCTGGATCGGGAAGGCCGACGTGATGCCCTGGGCCGAGAGGGCGGCGACGAGGCCCTCGGCGACCCCGAGGTCGACGAAGGTCTGGGTGGTGGCGTAGGCGTCCTCGGTGGCCGCCACGTTCTCTAGGGTCTCACTCACGATGTGGGGTCGTTTCTCGGTCGGACCCGTAACCGTCATCGCAGAGAGGGGCCCTCGCTCGCACTCGAGCTCGGCCCTAGTCTACGTGAGGTCCCCGCCCGTCACGCCCCTGGAGGAGAGATGGCCCGACTCGAGCCCGGAACGCGCGCCCCGGCCTTCTCCCTGCCCGACCAGGACGGGGCGACCGTGTCGCTCCGGGACCTCGCCGGCCAGCGGGTCGTTCTCTACTTCTACCCGGCCGACGACACCCCGGGGTGCACGACCGAGGCCTGCCAGTTCAACGACCGCCTCGCGAGCTTCCGGGGGCTCTCGGTGAGGGTGCTCGGCGTCTCGCCCGACTCCCCGGCGTCGCACCGGGCCTTCCGGGAGAAGTACGGCCTCGACTTCGACCTCCTCTCGGACGAGAAGAGGACCGTCATGGAGCGCTACGGCGCCTACGGCGAGAAGACCCTCTACGGCAGGAAGGTCCTCGGGGTCATCCGCTCGACGGTCGTGATCGGGCCCGACGGGCGCGTGGAGCACGCCCTCTACGGGGTGCGCGCGAACGGCCACGCCGAGCGGGTGCTCGCGAGCCTGCGCTGAGGGGCTTCGGGTCGCCCCGGCGAGTGGCGGCGGTGCTCGCGCGCCGCGAGCCGGCCGGGATGGTCTCGTAGCGCCCCGAGGATCTCGACGCCCGCTCGAGTGACGACCGCCCATCGAGGGCACCGCGGCGAGCGTTGGTAGTGTCTCTCGTCAGATCTCAACGGGGAGGGGCTCATGGCGTCACGGCTTCGCCGGTCGAGGCTCGCCGTAGCGATCGCCGTCGTGGCGACACTGGGACTGATCGGCACGTGGGCGGGGGCGACGCTCCACCAGCACGCGCCCGCGACGCGCGAGTTCCACGGCTGCCTCGGACGCACGACCCACACGCTCACCAACGTCTACCTCGCGCCGGGCCACCGGTGCCCCGCCGGCGCGAGCGCCGTCACCTGGAGCGAGCGCGGCCCGCGCGGTGCCCAGGGCGCCCCCGGCGCCGCCGGCGCCGCC
>JAJXZW010000014.1 GCA_021779855.1 Actinomycetes bacterium | reverse complement strand
CACCGGCCCGCCGCGGGCCGGACCGAGGCCGCCCGGCCGGGCGCCCCGTCCTTCCCCCGGGCGCCGCGCCCCGGACGCCGGTCCCGCTAGTGCGCCCCGGCACCCTGCCCCGACTCCTCACCGGTACCCCCAACCACCCGGCCACCTACGCCGAGCACGTCGCGACCTTCGGCGAGCTCGCGGCGCGCGCCGACCTGATCGCCGAGCTCGAGCGCGCCGGGCTCACCGGACGCGGCGGCGCCGCCTTCCCCACCGGCGCCAAGGCCCGCTTCATCCGGGACCAGCGCGGTCACCACAAGTTCGTCGTCGTGAACGCCATGGAGGGCGAGCCGGCCTCCCACAAGGACGCCCTCCTGCTCGCGACCAACCCCCACCTCGTCCTCGACGGGGCCGAGTCCCTGGCGCGGGCCGTGGGCGCGCACGACGTGGTGGTGGCGGTCGCGCGCGACCGCACCGCGACGATCGAGCACGTCACCCGGGCCCTGGCCGAGCGGCCCGACCACGGGATCGGCCTGGAGCTGCAGACCCCGCCCGGTCGCTACGTGGCCGGCGAGGAGTCGGCCCTCGTGCACTGGCTCGACGACAACGAGAGCCTCCCCCAGTACCGGCGCCAGCGCCCCAGCGTGCTGCGCCTCGACCGGCACCCCGTCCTGCTCGACAACTGCGAGACCGTCGGCCACGTCGGGCTCATCGCCCGCTACGGCGCCGACTGGTTCGCCTCGGTCGGCACCACGGACCAGCCCGGCTCGACCCTCGTCTCGGTGAGCGGCGCGGTCCCGCGCCCGACCGTGCTCGAGGTCGCCCTCGGCACGCCGCTCGCCCAGATCCTCGCCGCCGCCAAGGCCGACCCCCACCCGCGCGCCGTCCTGCTCGGCGGCTACGGCGGGACGTGGCTCGCGGCGCGCGACCTCGACGTCGCCTTCGACCGGCGCTCGCTCGCCGAGCGCGGGGCCACCGCGGGCGCCGGCATCGTCGTGGTGGTGGGCCACGACTCGTGCGGGATCCGCGAGACCCAGCGCATCGCGGCCTGGATGGCCAACGAGAGCGCCCGCCAGTGCGGCCCGTGCGCCTTCGGGCTGCCCGCACTCGCCCACGACCTGGCCCGCCTGCTCGAGGGCGGCCGCGACGCGCGCGACGCGCGCCGTCGCCTCGAGCAGCGCTGCGGGGTGATCGAGGGCCGGGGCGCGTGCCGCCACCCCGACGGCGTGGTGCGCATGGTGCGCACCGCGCTCGCCACCTTCGCCGACGACGTGGCCGCCCACGAGTCGGGCCGGCCGTGCGCCGGCGCGCGCGACGGCACCGCGGTCGTGGCGGTGCCGCGCCTGGAGCACGAGAGGGAGCTCGTATGGGAGTGATCCGCCACGGCGAGTTCGTCTTGAGGGTCGACCCGGTCCTGTGCGACGGCTTCGGCCACTGCCACGAGCTCGCCCCCGAGCTCGTCGACGTCGACGAGTGGGGCTACCCGGTCATCCGGCGCGAGCCCACCCCCCTCGCCGACCACCAGACGCTGCGCTCGGCCCGCTACGCCGTGCGCGGCTGCCCGCGCCAGGCCCTGCACATCGAGCGCGTGGAGTCCCCGGTCCCGACCCCACGGCGGCGCTAGCCGGCCCGGATCAGCTCGAGCCGGTTGCCTACCGGGTCCTCGACGTAGCAGCGCACCACCCCGGGCACCTCGGCGTCGGGCCGGGTCGGGTGCCCGCTCGCCTCGAGCCGGGCGACGACCGCGTCGTAGTCGGCGAGGGCGAGCGCCGGGTGGGCCTTGCGGGCCGGGCGGAAGTCGGGGTCGACCCCGAGGTGGATCCGGGCCCCCTCGCGCCGGTACCACCGCCCGCCGCGGGCGGCGAGGGCCGGGGGCTTCTCCTCGAGCGCGAAGCCGAGCAGCTCGAGATAGAAGCGGTCGCAGGCCGGCTCGGCGCCGGCCGGGATCGCCACCTGCACGTGGTCGATCCTCGCTCCCATCAGGCCGCCTCGAGGGTCACCGGGCGAAACCTAGTAGTGTTCGGCGGGCCATGGGTTCACTGATCAAGAAGCGCCGCAAGCGCATGCGCAAGAAGAAGCACAAGAAGATGCTGAAGCGGACCCGCTTCCAGCGTCGCGCCGCCGGCAAGTAGCTCTACGCCCCGCGGGGCACGGTCGTGGTCTGGCGGAACCTCACGGGACCCTCGGGGCCCGGGACCTGCCACGTCGCGAGCCCCGGCTCGAGGTGGCCCTCGACGAAGAGGCTCGAGCCCGAGCCGGCCAGGTGGACGCGCTCGCCGAGGGTCGCCCCCAGCCAGTCCATCACCGTGGCCAGGCGCGGCTCGACCCGACGGGCCGCGCCCTCGAGGTGGTTGCGCCCGCCGGGCCGCCCGCCCGAGGCCACGAGCTCGTCGTAGGCGGCGTAGACCGCCCCGGTCGCGAGGTGCAGACCCGTGAGGACCAGGGTGACCTCGCGGGCGGCGAAGTCGAGCGGGGTCACCCGCTCGCCCACGCCCTCGACGAGCGCGCGGCCGCCCACCTGGCAGAACGGCACGTCGGCGCCCAGGCTGAGCGCCGCCTCGGCCGACACCCCGCCGGCCCAGCGCAGGATCGCCGCGGCGTCGCTCGAGCCCCCGCCCAGCCCGCCCCCGGGCGGGACCTCCTTCACCAGGGTGACCCCGGCGGTCCGGCCCACGAGCGCCAGGGCCCGGGCGACGAGGTTCGTCCCGTCGCCCGGCACGGCCGAGTAGGGGCCGACGACGCGCAGGCCGCTCCCGCCCTCGTCGAGCTCGAGGTGGTCGCCGAAGGCGAGCGCGACCATCTCGGCGCGCAGCTCGTGGCGGCCGTCGCCGCGCCGCCCGGTCACCTCCAGGGTCCAGGTCAGCTTGGCCGGGGCCTCGAGGCGGGTCACCGCGCCGCCGCCAGCGCCGCGAACTCCTCGAGGGAGAGCTCCTCGGGCCGGCGCGTGGGATCGACCCCGGCGCGCTCGAAGACACCCTCGCTGGCCCAGTGGGCCAGCGAGCGGCGCAGCATCTTTCGCCGCTGGCCGAAGGCCGTGCGCACCACCTCGAACAGCTCGGCCTCGGCCACGAGGGCCGGGTCGACCGCGACGCGCTCGCGCCGCACGACCTCGACGAGCGAGGACTCGACGCGCGGCCGGGGCAGGAAGACCGACGCGGGCACCCGGCCCACCACCCGGGCTCGGGCGAAGTAGGCGACCCGCACCGACACCGCGCCGTAGGCCTCCTCGCCCGGTCCGGCGGCGAGGCGCTCGGCGACCTCGCGCTGGACCATCACGAGGAGGCGCCTCACCGAGGGGGCCCGCTCGAGCAGGGTGAGCACGACGGGGGTGGCCACGTTGTAGGGCAGGTTCGCCACCACGACCGCCGCGCGCCCCCCGAGGAGCGCCTCGACGTCGGCCTCGAGGGCGTCGGCGTGCACGACGCGCACGCCGTGGGGCTCGACCACCGCCGAGAGCGGGCCGATGAGGTGGCGGTCGACCTCGAGGGCGACGACCTCGGCCCCGGTCTCGGCGAGGGCCAGGGTGAGCGAGCCGAGCCCCGCCCCCACCTCGAGCACCAGGTCGCCCGCCCCCACCCCGGCGAGCCGGGCGATGCGCCGCACCGTGTTGGGGTCGACGACGAAGTTCTGGCCCAGCGCCCTCGAGGGGGAGAGCCCCTGGTCGGAGAGGATCTTGGACAGCTCGGCGCGGGTGTGGGTCACCAGAGCACGCGGACCCGGATGACCCCCTGGCCCAGCGGGGCCAGCTCGGCGAACTGCGTCTGGTTGAGGTCCACCACGTGGTCGCTGCCCGCCTGCTCGCGGTCGGTGACGACGCAGGTGACGGACTTGCCGGTCGCGAGATCGGTGACGGTGATGGTGGTGCCCTTCGGGAGGTACGAGGTGGCGCACTGGCCGGGGATGTAGTTGTACCAGGTGGCGATGCCGACTCGGCTGTTGGCCGCGGTCGCTGTGGCCGTCACGGGCTGGGCGACGGTCGCGGTCGCGGTCGCGGTCGGCCGGGGACGGGGTCGGCCGAGGGCGACGGCCAGGGTCACCTGGCCGTGCCAGGGCACGAGGGTGCCCGCCCGGGGCGACTGGGCGGTGGCGAAGGCCCAGCGGCTGCCGACGGCCCCCCGGACCGTGAAGTAGAGCTGATACGCCCTCATCAGGCGGAATACCTGGACCCGGGAGCGCCCGACCAGGTCGGGGACCCGGCGCGGACCCCGAGCGGGGACCATCCACACCTGCACGACGACCTGGCTGAGCCGGGCCACCACGGTGCCCGGCGCCGGCGACTGGGCCTCGACGCTGCGCCAGCGGTCGTTCGAGGCGCCCGGCCCGCGGGTCGTGAAGTAGAGCTGGTCGGCGCGCATCACCCGGTACACCTGCACCCGACTCCGACCGACGAGGTCGGGCACGCGCACGCGCGCCGGCGCGGAGCTCGCCCCGGCGCCGACGTCGGCGACGCCGGAGCCGACGAGCACGGCGAGCGCCAGAACGGCCGCTCCCGCGATGCGCGACAGGCGGGGGCGGACGCCCGCCCCCCCTCGGTGTGTGCTCAGACCCGTCCTCCGCCTGGATCAGGGGGCCCGGGGCCCCGTCCAACGCTAGGAGAGGGACCCGCCCGAGGCAAGCGGTGGCCTAAAGTGCGCTCTGACGAGGTATTACGGTCGGGCCAGGCCGAAGAGGCGGGCGGTGTTGGCGGCGGTGGCCGCGCGCAGGGCCCCCACGTCCTCGCCGCGCAGCTCGGCCAGGAACTCCCCCACCACGGCCACGTAGGCGGGCTCGTTGGGCCGCCCGCGGTGGGGCACGGGGGCGAGGAAGGGGCTGTCGGTCTCGACGTGCAGCCGCTCGAGGGGCACCAGGCGGGCCGCCGCGCGCAGCACCTCGGCGTTCTTGAAGGTGACGATGCCCGAGATCGAGACGTCACAGCCCCGCTCCAGGCACCCCTCGGCGTCCTCGGGCGTGCCGGTGAAGCAGTGGATGACGGTGCGCGCCGGGACGCCCTCGCTGGCGAAGACGGCGAAGAGGTCGTCGAAGGCGTCGCGCGCGTGCACCACGAGCGCCAGGTCGAGCTCGTGGGCGAGCCCGACCTGGGCGGCGAAGGCCCGGCGCTGGTCGGAGCGCGGGCTGTGCTCGTAGTAGTAGTCGAGGCCGCACTCACCGATCCCGACCAGGAGCGACGCCCCCGATCGGGCGAGGTCGGCCACGGGGGCCAGGTCCTCGGTCGCCTGGTGGGGGTGGAGCCCGACGGTGGCGTAGGCCTCGAGGCCCGTGACCCGCCCGGCGACCTCGAGCGCCCCGACCGAGGTGGCCGCGTCGGTGCCGATCACGACCACCCGAGAGACGCCGGCGGCCACCGCCCGCGCGACCACCGCCTCGAGGGCGTCGCCGCCCTCCTCGAGGAAGGTGTCCTGGAGGTGGCAGTGGGCGTCGGTCCAGCCGCTCACGCGTCGTCCCGGATGCGCGGGAAGAGGGCCTCGCCGCGGGCCACCGGGCGCGGCGAGGGCGCGGCGCCCCAGCGAGCGCTCGCCTCGAGCGGCCCGTCGTCGGGTCGGCCGGCGAGCCCGAGGCGCCGCCAGATCTCGGCCGCGACCGACGGCATCACCGGCGAGACGAGGATCGCCACCACCCGGATCGCCTCGAGGGCGTCGCCCATGACCGCCTCGACCTCGGGCCCCGGGTCCATCTTCCAGGGCTCGTGGGCCTCGAGGTGGGCGTTGGTCGCCCCCACGAGCTCGAAGGTCGCCTCGAGCCCGCGGTTGGGGGCGAAGCGGGCCCAGGCCTCGCGGTTGGCCGCGACGGCCGCCCCGGCCGCGGCGGCGAGCGGCCCGTCGGCACTCGGCGCGGGACCGAGGCCGGCGCACTTCGAGCCGATCACGGTCGCCACCCGCGCCACGAGGTTGCCGAGGTTGTTCGCGAGGTCGGCGTTGTAGCGCGCGACGATCCCCTCGAGGGAGAAGTCGCCGTCGTTGCCCAGGGCCGTCTCGCGCACCAGGTAGTAGCGCAGCGGGTCGACGCCGAACTGGGCCGCGAGCTCGACCGGCGAGATGTCCTGGATGCGCGCCCCGCCCGCGGCGACGAGCGACTTGGAGAGCTTCTCGCCGCCGACGAGCAGCCAGCCGTGCACGTGGACGTGGTGGGGCGGCTCGAGGCCGGCGGCCATGAGCATGGCCGGCCACCAGACGCAGTGGAAGCGCAGGATCTCCTTGCCGATGAGGTGGTGGACGTGGGGCCACCAGTGCTCGACCTCGTCGTCCTCGCGCCCGTAGCCGATCGCCGTCAGGTAGTTGATGAGCGCGTCGTACCAGACGTAGAAGACGTGGCCCTCGTCCCAGGGCACCGGGACGCCCCAGCTGATCGAGGTCCGGGTGATCGAGATGTCCTTGAGGCCGCCCTTGATGAAGGCGCGGGCCTCGTTGCGCTTGGTCTCGGGGGTGACGAAGCCCGGGTGGAGGTCGTAGTAGTCGAGGAGCCGGTCCTCGAAGGCCGACAGGCGGAAGAACCAGTTCTCCTCCTCCATCTCCACGAGCGCCCGGTGGTGCACCGGGCAGGCCCCGTGGTCGCTCGCCTCGAGGGTGTAGTAGTCCTCGCAGCTGATGCAGTAGAGGCCCTTGTAGACGTCCTTGTAGATGAACCCGTTGTCGTAGATGCGGGCCAGGAAGGTCTGGACCGTCCGGTAGTGGCGGGGCTCGGTGGTGCGCAGGAAGTCGTCGTAGGCGACGTCGAGGGCCGCCCAGGCCTCCTTGAAGCGCGCCGAGGTCCGGTCCGTCCAGACCTGGGGGGTCACGCCGTTGCGTTCGGCCGCCTCGGCCATCTTCTGGCCGTGTTCGTCGGTGCCGGTGAGGAACATCGTGTCGTCGCCGCAGAGACGGTGCCAGCGCGCGATCGCGTCGGCGTTGACCGTCGTGTAGGCCGTGCCCACGTGAGGGGCGTCGTTGACGTAGTAGATGGGGGTGGTCAGGTAGAAGCGGCCCATGGCAAGAGGTTAGTGAGCCCCCCTAGGGCCGCCGTCGGAGCGAGAGCGCGACGTCGTAGACCTCGCGGCGCGCGACGCCGAGGGCGCCGGCGACCTCCTCGACGGCCTCGCGCGTGCTCGCGCCGCGCGCGAGCGCCGCACCGAGCGCGTCGGCGAGCGCGTCGCGGCTCGGCGGCGCGGGGGCGTCGGCGCCGGCGAGCACGACGACGACCTCGCCGCGGACCTCGCCCGCGAAGCGCGCGGCGAGCTCGGCGAGCGACCCGCGCGCCACCTCCTCGTAGAGCTTGGTGAGCTCGCGCACCACCGCGGCGGGCCGGTCGGGGAAGCGCGCGGCCAGAGCCTGCAGCGTCGCCCCGAGGCGCCGGGGCGATTCGAAGAAGACGACCGCGCGGGGCTCGCGGGCCCACTCCTCGAGGCGGGCGCGCTGCTCCGTGGCCCGCCGGGGGAAGAACCCCTCGAAGCAGAAGCGCTCCGCGGCGAGCCCGCTGACGCTCAGGGCCGCCACGACCGCCGAGGGCCCGGGCGCGGTCGTGACCACGAGCCCGGCCTCGGCCACCGCGGCGACGACGCGCGCGCCGGGGTCCGAGACGAGCGGGGTCCCGGCGTCGCTCACGAGGGCGACGACCTCGCCCCGGGCGACGCGCGCGACGACCTCGGCGGCGCGCTGGGCCTCGTTGTGCTCGTGGAGCGACTCGAGGCGCCCGGCCGCGTCGATGTGGCGGGCCGCGAGCAGCTGGCGGGTGCGCCGGGTGTCCTCGCAGTAGAGGGCGTCCGCGCCCGCGAGCACCGCGAGAGCCCGCTCGCTCAGGTCGCCCAGGTTCCCGAGCGGGGTGGCGACCACGACGAGCCGGCCGCTGGCGGGTTTGGCGTCCACGGGCCTCCTTCGAGTGGCTCGCGTCCGACGCGGCCGACTACCATTGTCCCCTATGTCGAAGCGGACGGTGAAGCGCAAGCTGCGCGCGAAGAAGAAGGCCAACCACGGCAAGAAGCCGAACTGCGGGCGCGGCTAGTCACGTCCCGAGGCCGGCCCACGTCTCACCCCGCTCGGCGAGCAGCGCCGCGAGCAGCGTCGGCCGGTCGCTGATCACCCCGTCGGCCCCCGCCGCCAGGGCCGCCACCATCGCCTCGCGCTCGTTGAGCGTCCACACGTGCACCGCGACGCCCGCCCGGTGGGCGGCGCCCACGAAGGCCGGCGTGACGACCTCGATCCCCTCGTGCTCGGCCGGCACCTGCAGGGCCACGAAGGGCCAGGGGCGCACCTCGCCGGCGAGGTGCGCGAGGTAGAAGGCCGTCGCCTCCTCGGTCCCGGCCGACGTCGCCACCTCGGGGGCGAGGCGCCGGAACCGCTGGAGGGCCCGGTCGTGGAACGAGGCGACGATGACCCGCGCGCCCGCGTCGCGCGCGCGCAGGGTCTCGGCGAGGAGACCCTCGTAGGGCTCGACCTCGGGGTCGGTGCCCTTGAGGTCGAGGTTGAGGAGCACGCCGGGGAAGGCCTCCAGGACCTCCTCCAGGGTGGCCACCCCGAGTCGGCGGTCGCGGGGGGCGCGCCCGCGCAGCGGGTAGGCCCCGGGCTCGCGGCCGGGCGAGACGTCCTCGCCCTCGACCCACCAGTAGGCGTTGTCGAGCTCGCGCAGCTCGGCCAGGGTCAGGTCACCGATCGCGCCGGTGGCCGGGGTCGTGCGGTCGACGGTGGCGTCGTGCCCGACGACGAGGTGGCGGTCGCGCGTCGCGTGCACGTCGAGCTCGAGGGCGCTCGCGCCCGCCGCGAGGGCTCGGGCCATCGCCCAGAGCGTCGATGACGGGCCCTCGAAGGAGCCCCCCTGGTGGGCGAAGGCGACGACGCGCCGCTCCAGCCAGGCGGTCACCGGGCCGGCAGTCCCTCGGGGTAGAGCCTGAGGCGCATCCGGTACTCGATGTAGAAGGCCAGTCCCGGCACGAAGCCGGCCAGCAGCATCCCCCCGAGCAGCAGGAAGTTGAGCCGGAACCTCATGACCAGGTTGAAGCACATGATCATGTAGATCGGGTAGAGCACCACGCCGTGGCCCACCCCGACGACCTCGACGAACCAGGAGAGGTGCTTCCAGAGGGTGAGATCGGCCGTGTGCAGCGCGAGGGTCGCGAAGAGGACGAGCAGCGTCGTCCCCGTGACGAACGACATGGTCCGGTAACGCCGGAACGTGGCGTCCATCAGTGGCCGAAGAGGCGCCGCTTGGGCTGGCGCGTGAGCTGGGCCAGGTGGTCGTTGTAGGCGGCGAGCGCCGGGTCCTCCTCGGCGCGGTACGCGTCGCGCGCCGCCTGGGCCGCGGCCCGCATCTCGGCCTCGTAGGCCCGCCGGCCCTCGCGCTCGTCCTCGCTCGGGCGCTCCAGGTGCAGCAGCGCGTACCAGCCGAGGACGCCGAGCACCCCGAGCAGCGGCCACTCGATCGCGTAGAGGTAGCTCAGCTGGTTGCCGTGGACCGCTCGGCCGACCTGCCACCAGTCCGCCGCCGTGCAGCCGGCGAGCCACGCGACCACCGCAACGTGCAACGCGAGCGCCCGCGCTGAGAGGTACCGACGCACGCGGTCAGTGTACCGACTCGCTCGGCGCTCCCACCGGCCTCCTAGACTGGCCCGGTGCCCGGAATGACCCGGCCACCCGCGTTCTCCTGGCACGACCTCGGGGAGTGGCACCTGGGTGTCCTGCCGATCCTGCTGCTGCTCGCGGCGGCCTACCTCTACCTGCGCGGCGTCGCGCGGGCGGGCGACTGGCCCCGCGAGCGCACCGTGTCCTTCATGGCCGGGGTCGTCGTCACCTTCCTCGCCACCGAGTCCGTGCTCGGTGTCTACGACATGGCCTACTTCAGTGTGCACATGATTCAGCACCTCTTGCTGATCATGGTCGCGGCCGTCCTCTTCGCCCTCTCCGCCCCCCTCGACCTCGCCCACCGCGCCGGCAACAACGTCATCCGGCGCGTGCTCGACAGTCGAGCGGTGACCCTGGCGTTCCACCCCCTCGTCGGCTTCGGGCTCTACTTCGCCTTCATCCCGGCGACCCACCTGACGAGCTTCATGAACCTGATGATGGAGCACGAGTGGGTCCACCACCTCGAGCAGGTCGCCTTCTTGGTCGTGGGCTACCTCTTCTTCCGCCCCGCGTTCGGCCTCGAGCGGGGCCGGACGCTCTACCCGGGGCTGCGGATCGTCTACGTGATGGCCGCCGTGCCGGTCGACACCTTCACCGGGCTCGCCCTCAACATGACCCGGAGCGTCCCGTTCCCCGCCTACGCCTCGATGACCCCGCGCGGCGCGACGTCCGCCTGGGCGCTGTCGAACATCCACCTCGGGGGGTCGATCATGTGGATCGGGGGCGACGCCCTCATGCTGCTCGCGTGCATCCCGATCTCGATCTCCTGGGTCCGCTGGGAGAACCAGCGCACCCGCGAGCTCGACGCCATCCTCGACGCCCAGGGTCTCTAGGGGGCGTTCCCGGCCGCGTGACCACCGTGCCCGGAGGCCACGACTAGAGGAGCCCGGCCTCGATCCCGAGGAGCTCGAGGTCGGACTCGGGCCGCGCGCCGAGGTGGGTGATCACCTCGCCCGCGCAGAGCGAGCCCAGCTCGGCCGCCTCGACCGGGTCGGCGCCGAGGGCCAGCCCGTAGAGGAAGCCCGAGGCGAACATGTCGCCCGCCCCGTTCTGGTCCACCACGTGGGCCACGTCGTGGGCGGGGACGTGCACGACGCCCGAGAACGTCGCGACGTCGGCCCCCTGGGGGCCGCGCGTCACGACCCCGAGCACGCCGAGCTCGTCGAGCGCCTCGAACACGTCGCCCAGGTCCTCCAGGCCGAACAGGGCCCGGACCTCGTGCTCGTTGGCGAGCAGGACGTCCACGTCGCCCGTGACGAGGTCGAGGAAGTCGCGCTGGTGGCGCTCGACGCAGAACATGTCCGACAGCGACAGAGCGACCATCGAGTCGTGCTCGTGGGCGATCGAGACGACCTTGCGGATCGACTCCATGGCCGGCGGGAGGTCGAAGAGGTAGCCCTCGACGTAGGTGATCTCGGACCGGGCGATGAGGTCCTCACGGATGTCGGCCGAGGTCAGGCGGTTCGACGCCCCGAGGTAGGTGGCCATGGTGCGCTGGGCGTCGGGCGAGATGAACACGTGGCAGCGCCCCGTCGCCCCCTCGCCGTCGGTCGCGACCGCGAGGTCGAGCTCGACGCCCATCGAGGCGAGGTCGTGGCGGAACCGCTCACCGAACTCGTCGGCGGCGACCTTGCCGATGTAGCCGCACGTGCCCCCGAGGGCCGCCACCCCGGCGATGGAGTTCGCGACCGAGCCGCCGGACATCTCGACGGTCGGGCCCATCACCCGGTAGAAGGTGTCGAGCTGGTGCTCCTCGATGAGGTGCATCGCCGCCTTGGTGAGCCCGAGGGACCGGTAGACCTCGTCGTGGTCCTGGGTGATGATGTCGAGCATCGCGTTGCCGATGCCCGTCACGGCCAGCCGGTTCGGGCCCGGCTTCTGGCGCAGCGAGACCGGCGTGGGCGTCGACGTCACCTGGCGAGCGTAGAGGATTTGGCAATAGGGTGGCCACCCGTGAGCACAACGAAGAATCCCTACCGCCTGGGTCGCGACGTCGTCCCCTCCGCCTACCGCATCTTCATCACCCCCGACTTCGAGACGTTCACCTTCGTGGGCCGGGTCGAGGTCGACGTGACCGTCGCCACCGCGACCTCCGAGCTCACGCTGCACGCCGCCGAGCTGGCCCTCGACCCGGCCACCGTGCGCTCGGGCGAGGCGTCACGGCGCTCGAGCGCGCTGCGCTTGGACGAGACGTACGAGACCGCCACCTTCACCTTCGACGAGCCCCTGCCCGTCGGGCCGGCCACCCTGGAGATCGCCTACACCGGCGCCATCCGCGACGGGCTGGACGGCTTCTACCGCTCGACCTACGTCGACGCCGACGGCGTCGCCCAGGTCATCGGCACGACCCAGTTCGAGCACTCCGACGCCCGCCGGGCCTTCCCCTGCTGGGACGAGCCCGTCTTCAAGGCCACCTACCAGGTCAACCTGACCATCCCCGCTCACCTGTCCGCCTACTCCAATTCACCGGTCACGAGCGACGTCGACCTCGGCAACGGCCAACGGGCCCTCGCCTTCGCCCCCACGATGGCGATGTCGACCTACCTCGTCGCGTGGGTCATCGGGCCCTTCGAGGAGTCGCGCACGCGTGACGTCGACGGGGTGCCCCTGCGCGTCGTCGCCCCCAAGGGCAAGGTCCACCTGGGCGAGCTGGCCCTCGAGGCCGGTGAGTTCTGCCTGCGCTGGTTCGCCGACTACTTCGGCACGCCCTACCCCGGGGACAAGCTCGACATGATCGCCATCCCCGACTTCGCCAACGGCGCCATGGAGAACCTGGGGTGCGTCACCTACCGCGAGACGGCCCTGCTGGTCGACCCCGCGACGGCGTCGCACGCCGAGCGGGAGCGCGTGGTGGAGGTCGTCCACCACGAGCTCGCCCACCAGTGGTTCGGCAACCTCGTGACCATGGAGTGGTGGGAGGGGATCTGGCTCAACGAGGCCTTCGCCACCTTCATGCAGTTACTGTGCACCGACGCCTTCCGTCCCGCGTGGAAGACCTGGCCCGGCCAGAACGTCATGCGCGACCTGGCCCTGTCGATCGACGGCCTCTCCTCGACCCGGCCGATCGAGTACGAGGTGGTCTCGCCCGACGACACCCAGGGCATGTTCGACGTGCTCACCTACGAGAAGGGCGCGTCGGTGCTGCGCATGCTCGAGCAGTACCTCGGCGCCGAGACCTTCCGCGACGGGATCCGCGCCTACGTCGCCCAGCACCGGTACGCCAACGCCACCACGACCGACCTCTGGGACGCCCTCGAGGGCGCCTCGGGCCAGCCGGTGCGCCAGGTGATGAACACCTGGATCCTCCAGGGCGGCCACCCGCTCGTGACCTACGCGGACGGGACCCTCACCCAGCAGCCCTTCAGCTACGCCCCTCGGACCGCCGACAGCCGGATCGGCGACCACTGGCTCGTGCCGATAGCGACCCGCTCGGTCGCCGGCGGGGCGTGGAGTCGCCACCTGCTCGCCGAGGCCCCGATCGCGGTCGTCGACGCGCCCCCGGTCGTCGCCAACGCCGGCGGGTGGGGCTGCTTCCGCACCCGCTACGGACAGGCCGAGCTCTCGGCCCTCGCCCCGCACGTCCCCTCCCTCGACGACCTCGAGCGGACCACCCTCGTCGACGACAGCTGGGCCGCCCTCTTCGCCGGCCGGTCGACCTGGGACCAGTACCGCCTCGTCATCTCGTCCCTGGGCGACCAGGTCGACGCCACCTCGTGGGAGGCGGTCGCCTCGGCCCTCGACATGACCCGCCGAGCGCTGCGCGAGGACCAGCGGGCCGACTTCGTCGCCCAGGTCCGCGCGGTCGTCGAGCCCCACTTCGCCCGGCTGGGCTGGGACCCGGTCGCGGGCGAGGACGAGCTCACCCCGCGCATGCGCGCGGCCCTCATCCGGATCCTCGGCGGCCTGTGCCAGGACGGGGCCATCCAGGCCGAGGCGGCGCGCCGCTTCGAGGCCAACGACCTCGAGGGCGACCTCGCGGCCACCCTGCTGCGCATCGTCGCGTCGCTCGACCGGCCGGGCGACTACGAGACGTTCCTCGAGCGCTCCGCCTCCGCCCCCACCCCCCAGGAGGAGATGCGCTACCTGCTCACCCTGGGCGGCTTCTCCGAGGAGCGCGTCGCCCTCGACGCGGCCCGGCGCGCCTTCGACGAGTTCCGCGCCCAGGACGGTGCGATCGTGCTCGCCGCCCTCACCGCCAACCCCACCACGGGTCCGGCGGTGTGGCGCTACATGACCGGCCGCTGGGACGACGGGGTCAAGCGGTTCCCGGCGAACATGCACGCCCGCATGGCGATGAGCATCCCGACCTTCGTCGCCGACCGGGCCTTCGCCGAGGAGGTCGCCGCCTTCCATCTCGCCCACCCGGTCGTCGGCGGCTACCCGGCGACGGTGCCCCAGCTGGTCGAGCGCATGTGGGTCGGGGTGGCCTTCGCCGAGGCGATACGGCGCCAGTTCTAGCGCGGTGACCCCGGGCACCTTCCTCGCCGTCGCCGCGGCGATGCTGTTGCTGGAGCTGCCCGACAAGACGATGATCGCGACCATCGTGATGGCCGCGCGCAGCCGGCCCCTCCCGGTGGCGTCCGGCGCGTCGGCGGCCTTCGTCGTCCAGATGGCCATCGCCGTCACCGCCGGCGGCCTGGTCACCCTCTTGCCCACGCGCGCGCGAGAGATCGTGGTGACCGTCCTGTTCCTCGGCGGCGCGCTCTACCTGCTCATCTCGAGGGGGGAGGCGGCCGAGGCGGCCGGCGAGGCCGAGGGGGTCCGAGAGCGCCGTGACGGGGCGTTGCGCGAGGCCGCCACCGCGTTCGGGGTGATCTTCCTCGCCGAGTTCGGCGACCTCACCCAGGTCCAGGCCCTCACCTTCACCGCCCACACCCACTCGCCCGTCGGGGTCTTCCTCGCCTCGTCGATCGCCCTGGTGGCCGTGGCCTTCGCCGGCGCCTACGGGGGCCGCGCCCTCGAGCGCCGCGTGCCCCTGACCCGGATCCGCCGGCTCGGCGGGCTCGTCTTTCTGGGCTTCGGGATCTACTCGCTCGTCCAGGCGGTGCGGTGAGCCGGCGCGACGACCTCCTCGCGCGGGCCCGCGCCACCAAGGGCTTCATGCCCGAGGACGAGGGCCTCGCCCTGGCCGAGCACGCCGAGCGACTCGGCCGCGCGCGCCCCGGGGGGACCTGGCTCGAGGTCGGCGCGTGGTGCGGCAAGTCCGCGCTCTACCTCGGGCTCGCCGCCGAGGCCACGGGGTCGCTCCTCTACTCGCTCGACCACCACCGCGGCAGCGAGGAGACCCAGCCGGGCTGGGAGCACTTCGACCCCGAGCTCGTCGACCCGCGCGACGGGCGGGTCAACACCCTCCCCCACTGGCAGCGCACCATCGCCGACGCCGGGCTCGAGGCCAGCGTCGTCGGGATCGTCGGCGAGTCCGCCCTCGTCGCGCGCCACCTGGCCCAGCCCCTCGACCTGCTCTTCATCGACGGGGGCCACGGGGAGGCCGTCGCCTGGGCCGACCATCGCTCCTGGACCCCCAAGGTCGTCCCCGGGGGGCTCCTCCTCATCCACGACGTCTTCCCCGACCCCGCCGACGGCGGCCGCCCGCCCTACGAGATCTACCTCGACGCGCTCCGCTCGGGCTTCGTCGAGCGCGCGGCCGTCGGCTCCCTCCGGGTCCTCCTCGCCCCGGGCTAGGCGCGTCGGGCGGCGCAGCCGGGCTCGGCGAGGTCCTCGACCGGCGCGAGGGGGGACTCGTCGTGGCGGAAGAGCCCCGCGGCGCCGGTACGCGAGGTGAGGGCGTCGGCGGCGAGCAGCACCGCCGCCGCGGTGTAGGTGGTGACCTCGCGGTGGGGGAAGGTGACCGCCCCGGGGTAGGCGAGGCCCGTCCAGTAGGCGCCGTCCTCGCGCCGGTGGCGCGAGGTGAGGGCGAGGAGCTCGAGCGCGCGGTTCGTCGCGCCGGTCGCGTCGAGGGCCAGCGCGCACTCCGCCGTCTCGGCCGCGGTCACCCAGTCGTTGGTCGACACGCAGCGCACCCCGAGGCCCTCCAGGACGTGGCGCTCCGCGCCTCCCTCGAGTCGCTCGGCGGCGCGCTCACCGGTGAGCGCGCCGCCGAGGACCGGGTAGTACCAGTCCATGGCGAACTCGTTCTTCGGCGCGAAGGCGCCCGGGTGGTGGGCGATCGCGTGGCCGAGCCGCCCGGCCGCCACGAGCCAGTCGGGCCGCTCGCGCCCGAGCGCGCGCGCGAGCGTCGCCGCGCAGCGCACCGAGAGGAAGACCGACGACGACCCCGCGAGCAGGGCGTAGCCCTCGCTGCGGCCCTGGGCGTCGCGGGACCACGTGACCGTGCCGTCGGGACGCTGGTGGGCCAGCACGAAGTCGACGGCCCGCTCGATCGTGGGCCAGAGCTCGGCGGCGAGCGCCTCGTCACCGGTCGCGAGGAGGTGGTGGAACACCCCCACCGCGACGTAGGCGCAGACGTTGGTGTCGAGCCGGGCGTCGCGCACGCGCTCGCCGAGGTAGTAGTTGAACCAGCTGCCGTCGCCCAGCTGGGCGCGCGCGAGCCACCGGTAGGCGGCGCGCGCCGCCTCGTGGTGGCCGGCGACGGTGAGGGCCATCGCGGCCTCGACGTGGTTCCAGGGGTCGCAGTGGCCCCCCGGGTACCAGGGGATCTGGCCGTCGGGCGCCTGGCAGTCGGCGACGAAGCGCGCGGTGCGCGCGAGCTCCTCGGCGCTCAGGACGCCGGGCACCGCGAAGAGGGCGTCGGTCGTGGTCACGGCTTGCGCAGGTAGTAGACGAGGGACTTGCCCATGACCGGCGACAGCACGGCCTCGGCGGCCCGGGTGAGGGGGGGCCGCTTCGTGATGTCCCACACGAGGAGGCGGTGGTAGGCCTTGACGGCCGGGTGGTCCTCGTTCGACGTTCCCACCAGGCACTTGAGCCACCAGTACGGGCTGTGCAGCCCGTGGGCGTGGTGGCGGGCGTAGGGCACGAGGCCGGCGCCCCCGAGGCGCTCGAGGAGCACCGCGCGCCGGTAGATCCGCACGTGGCCGCCGGGCACGTTGTGGTACTCGTCCGAGAGCGCCCAGTTCACGAGCTCGGGGAAGAAGCGCGGGACGGTGATCGCCATGGTGCCCCCGGGACGCAGCACGCGGGCGAGCTCGGCCATCGCCGCGCGGTCGTCGGGGATGTGCTCGAGCACCTCCGAGCAGATCACCCGGTCGAAGGCCCCGTCGGGGAAGGGCAGCGCCAGGGCGTCGCCCTGGACGACCGCCGCGTGGGCCGAGCCCGCGACGAGCTCGCCGGCCTCGGCCATCGCGACGAAGGTCGCGAGCACGCCGTCGACCTCGGCGCGCCCGGCGTCGAGGGCCACCACGCTGGCCCCGCGGCGGGCCGCCTCGAAGGCGTGGCGCCCGAAGCCGCAGCCGAGGTCGAGCACCGCGTCGCCGGGGCGCAGGCCGAGCCGGTCGTAGCGGGCGGTCAGCATCAGTCGAAGACCATCGACTCGGGCAGCGGCGCGCCACGCAGGATCGCGTCGTAGCAGGCCGCCGTCCCCCGGGCGGTCACCTGCCAGGTGAAGCGGGCCATCACCCGTGCCCGGCCCCGCGCGCCCATCGCGGCGCGCAGCGACGGGTCGTCGAGGAGCCGGCGGATCGCCCCGACGAGGGCGTCGGGGTCGTTGGGCTCGACGAGCAGGGCGGCCTCGCCGTCGGGGCCCACCACCTCGGGCAGGGCCCCCCCGGTCGTGGCCACGACCGGAACCGCGCAGGCCATCGCCTCGATGGCCGGCAGGGAGAAGCCCTCGTAGAGGCTGGGCACGATCGCCACCTCGGCCTCGCCGTAGAGCCGGGCCAGCGCCTCGTCGCTCACGCCCGAGACCGTCGTCACGAGGTCCTCGAGGCCGAGGCGCGCGAGCGCCGTGGCGACCCGCCCGCCGGGCCGGGGCCGGCCGATGACCACCAGCTCGAGGGGCCGCTCGACGCGCAGCTTGGCGACGGCCTCCAGCAGGGGGACGAGACCCTTCATGGGCACGTCGGAGCTCGTCGTGACCATGAGGCGGCCGGGGCGCTTCACGACGTCCTGGTGCGGCCGGAACACGGTGTGGTCGACCCCCACCGGCACCACCGTGACGCGATCGAGCGCGACGCCGAGCTGGTCGTGGATGTCCGCGCGCGAGTTGTGCGAGACCGTGAGGATCGCCGGGAGGCGTCGCGCGACCCGCGTCTGCATGCGCAAGAAGCCGAACCACCGGCGGGTCGTGAGCCGCTGGCGCCAGCCGGACGCGTGGTCGAGGGCGATCGAGCGGTCGACGGTGATGGGGTGGTGCAGCGTCTCGAGCAGGGGCCAGCCGCGACGGTGCAGGGCGAGGATCCCCGAGCCGATGCACTGGTCGTCGTGGACGATGTCGAAGTCGCGGCGCCGGCCCCGGAGCAGCGCGGCGACCCGCCAGGAGAAGGCCAGGGGCTCGCCGAAGCCGGCGCTGAGCATGACCGCGAACTCGGCCAGGTCGGCGAGCGAGGTGAACTCGCGCGGGTGGGGGATCCGGAAGGGGTCGGGGTCGCGGTAGAGGTCGAGCGAGCGCACCGGGGTGAAGCCCACCCCCTCGTCGAGGATCGGCCACGGCGGGCCCGAGAAGACCTCGACGCTGTGACCGAGCGCCACCAGCTCGCGGGTGAGGTGCCGGGTGTAGACGCCCTGGCCCCCGCACTGGGGGTTGCCCCGGTAGAGCAGGTAGGCCACCCGCAGTCCGCCCGGGGCGGGGGGCCGGGCCGGGACCGGCTCGGGGACGCTGAGGCGCCGGCTGCGCTCCCACGACGCGCGGGTCTCGTCGATGGTCTGGCGCAAGGAGCGGGGCACGGGTCGCTTTCGTCGGCGGTCCACCATTCTCGCCCACCGCCCGACCAGGGCACAAATGGCTCCGCCGGGGGCTGGGGGGCTGGGTACGCTTCTCCCATGGATCTCACCTACCCCCCCGAGGCCGAGGCCTACCGCGCGGAGGTCCGGGCCTGGCTGGAGGAGAACCTCCCCGCGGGCTGGTTCGAGCCGGGCTTCTCGATGACCCCCGACGAGCGCCGGGCCTTCGTCGCCGCCTGGATCGAGAGGCTCTACGCGGGGGGGTGGATCTGCGCCGGCTGGCCGGCCGAGTACGGCGGCAAGGGCCTCGACCTCATGCGCCAGGTCGTTGTGAACGAGGAGTTCGCCCGCGCCAACGCCCCCATGCGGGCCGACTTCTTCGGGGACACCCTGGTCGGGCCGACCCTGTTGCAGTGGGGCACCGAGGAGCAGAAGGCCCGCTTCATCCCCGGCATCCTGCGCGGGGAGATCGCCTGGTGCCAGGGCTTCTCCGAGCCCGACGCCGGCAGCGACCTCGCGAGCCTCGCGACCTCGGCCACCCTCGACGGCGACGAGTGGGTCATCAACGGCCAGAAGGTCTGGACGACCCAGGCCCAACACGCCGACTTCGTGTTCCTGCTCACCCGGACCGACCCCGCCGCCCCCAAGCACGCCGGGATCAGCTACCTGCTCGTGCCGATGCACCAGCCCGGGATCGAGGTGCGCCCGATCACCCAGGTCGACGGCACGGCCGAGTTCAACGAGGTCTTCTTCACCGACGCCCGCTGTCCCGCGCAGAACGTGGTCGGCGGGGTGAACAACGGCTGGAAGGTGGCCATGACCACCCTCGGCTTCGAGCGGGGCTCGTCGGCGACGACGAGCTACCGCCGGTTCCTGCGCGAGTGGGAGTCGATCGTCGCCGAGACCCGGCGCGTCGGGCGCGCCGAGGACCGCCGGGTGCGCGACGCCCTGGTGCGCGCGTGGTCCAAGGTCAAGATCATGGAGGTCAACGGCTACCGCTCGCTCACCGACGGCCTGCGCGGCACCCACGAGGCGGCCCGGCTCGGGGCGTGCAACAAGATGTTCTGGTCCGAGGCCCACCGCGAGGTCACGAACCTCGCGATCGACATCCTGGGCATGGCCGGCCAGGTGCTCACCGGTTCGAGCGACCCCGGCACCGGGGCCGCCCCCCGACGGGGCCGGGCCGACTATCCGGTCAGCGAGCTCCAGGGCTCGTTCTTCTTCTCCCGCTCCGAGACGATCTGGGGCGGCACCGCCGAGATCCAGCGCAACATCGTCGGCGAGCGCGTCCTGGGCCTGCCCAAGGAACCCCCGGCCGCCTGACCCGGTGTACGAGGTACCCCCCCAGGGCGGACGGCGCGCGGTCGTCACCGGCGCGAGCGGCGGGCTGGGCCTCGAGGTCGCCCGGCGCCTGGCCGGCGCCGGGGCCGAGGTCGTGCTCGCGGTGCGCTCGCCCGAGCGCGGCGAGCGCGCCGCGGCGCTCATCCGCGGGGCCCACCCCGAGGCGCGGCTCGAGGTGCGCGCGCTCGACCTGGCCGACCTCGCCTCGGTGGCGCGCTTCGCCGGGGGGCTGCTCGACGAGGGCCGGCCGCTCCACCTGCTCGCGAACAACGCCGGCGTGATGCGCCCGCGCCGGCGGACCGAGACCGTCGACGGCCTGGAGCTGCAGTTCGCCACCAACGTCGCCGGCCACTACGCCCTCACCGCGCGCCTGGTCCCCCTGCTCACCGGTGCCGGGGGCGCCCGGGTCGGGTGGATGAGCTCGAGCGCGGCCCACGTGGGCCGCCTCGACCTCGACGACCTCCAGGCCACGCGCCGGTACCGGCCCTTCCGCGCCTACGCCCAGTCCAAGCTGGCCGACCTGGTGCTCGCGCTGTGGCTGGCCGCGCGGGCCGGGGCGGCGGGCGTGGACCTCGCCTCGCTCGCCGCGCACCCGGGCTACGTGCGCACCGGGCTCTTCAGCGCGGGGTCCAGCGTCGGGCGCCCGCGACCGCGGCGCAGCCTGCTCGAGGCCCGGTGGCTCCCCCACCAGGAGGTCGACTGGGGCGCCGAGCCCCTGCTCGTCGCGCTCACCAGCCCCGAGGCGGGCAACGGCGCCTACTACGGCCCGGCCGGACCCTGGGGTCTCGTCGGGCCCGCGACCCTGGTGCGCCCGCCGCGCCGGGCGACGAGCGAGGGCCTGGGCGAGCGGCTGGCCGAGGCGCTCGGCGCCCTGACCGGGGTCGAGCTCGCGCTCTAGATCGAGCGCTCGCGGTAGCGGGGCACGTAGGCCCCGGTGCCCAGCATCATCGAGTCCTCCGGGTCCATCGAGTCGTCGACCACGCCGCGGACCTCGGTCACCCAGGCCAGCCGGTCGGTGAGGATCCGGGTCACGCCGCCCTGGAGGGTGTCCGAGGAGATCGCGCAGCTCGAGCACGCGCCGCGCAGCTCCACCTCCACCACGCCGCTCTCGACGTCGGCCGAGACGAGCACGAGGTCGCCCCCGTCCGCCTGGACGGCCGGGCGCATCAGGTCCATCAGCGACTCGAGCGCGCGCAGGCGGCTCAGGCGTTCGGCGTCAGAGAGGCTCACCCCCCCAGTCTGCCGTGCGTCGCGCGCGGCGTGCCCCCGCCCCGCCGCGTCGTTACCATGGCCCGATGGAGCCCACCGAGGTCCTGGCCCTCGAGCAGATCGACCTGTCCGACATGGAGTTCTGGCGCCGGCCCTACCCCGAGCGCGAGGGGGCCTTCGCGACGCTGCGCCGCGAGCGGCCGATCGCCCACTTCGAGGACCCCCTCCTCGAGGGCTCGGCGATCGAGATGCCCCGGGGCAACGGCTACTGGGCGCTGACCCGCCACCGCGACCTCGCCGAGGTCTCGCGCACCCCCCAGGTCTTCCTCTCGGGCCCGGGCGCGGTGAGCCTGCTCGACCTGCCCCCCGAGATGGTCGAGTACTTCTCCGGGATGATCTCGACCGACAACCCCCGCCACGCCCGGCTGCGCCGGATCGTCGCCAACGCCTTCAACCCGCGCACGGTGCGCGCCGTCGAGGAGTCCATCGAGCGCCTGGCCGACGAGATCATCGAGCGGGCGCGCCGCTCGGGCACCGGCGACTTCATCACCGACCTCGCGGCCCCCTTCCCCCTGGAGATCATCTGCACGATGATGGGCGTGCCCCCGAGCGAGTACCCCACCGTGCTCTCGTGCTCGAACGTCATCCTCTCCAACGGCGACCCGGCCTTCATCCCCGAGGGCGCCGACCCGATCCTCGCCTTCCTCGAGGCGGGGGCCACGCTCACCACGCTGATGACAGAGCTCGGCAAGTACCGCGTCGACCAGCCCGTCGACGACCTCACGAGCGCGCTCGTGAACGCGGAGATCGAGTCCGAGAAGCTCACCCAGCAAGAGCTCGCGTCGTTCTTCGTGCTGCTACTGGCCGCCGGCAACGAGACGACCCGCACAGCGCTCGCCCACTCGCTCGTGGCCCTCTCCGACCACCCCGACCAGCGCCGTCGGCTCCTCGAGGACTTCCCCGGGCTGAACGGGACCATGGCCGACGAGATGGTGCGCTGGGCCTCGCCGGTGATCTGGATGCGCCGCACCCTCGCCACCGACTACACGCTCGGCGGCGTCGAGCTGTCCGCCGGCGACAAGGTCGTCCTCTTCTACAACTCGGCCAACCGCGACGAGGACGTCTTCGACGACCCCTTCGTCTTCGACGTCGGGCGCACCCCCAACGACCACTACGGCTTCGGGGCGCCGGGGCCCCACTTCTGCCTCGGCGCGCACCTCGCGCGCCGCGAGATCACCGTCATGTGGCGCGAGCTGCTGGCGCGCGTGCCGGCGATCCACGCCACCGCGGAGCCGGTGAAGCTCCAGTCAAACTTCATCAACGGCGTCGTGAGCCTGCCCTACGACCTCTAGTCGGTCCGCTCGGCCAGGGCCTCGTCGAAGCTGCGCAGGGCCCGCGGGCCCCACACCGTGCCCGGCCCGCCGTTCATCATGATCACGACGCCCATCGCCTCGGCGACCTGCTCGCGGGTGACCCCCGAGCGCGCCGCGCCGCGCGCGTGCGAGCCCACGCACCCGTCGCACTCGCGCGTCGCGGCGATGGCCAGGGCGACCAGCTCCTTCTGGGCGACGCTCAGCGCGCCGTCGCTCATGACCGCCCGGTGCATCTGGGCGTAGCCCTGCAGGACGTCGGGGATCATCTGGCGCAGGGCCCTCGCGGGCTCGCGCAACTCGTCTCGCACCTCACCGATGTGCTCCATGTCCACCTCCGTGCGCAGCGTACCCGCGGCCCGCCCCTAGGCTCCTCGCCGTGACCGCCATCGACGACGTGCTCGCCGCGAACGACGCCTACGTCTCGGCCCACGGGCACCGCGCCCTCGCCACCGAGCCCCAGCGTCGACTCGCCGTGCTGACCTGCATGGACTCCCGGCTCGACCTGTTCGGGGCGCTCGGGCTCGAGCTGGGCGACGCCCACCTCATCCGCAACGCCGGCGGGCTGGCGACCGAGGACGCCGTGCGCTCCCTGATGCTGAGCCAGCAGCTCCTCGGGACCGAGGACGTCATGGTCGTCCACCACAGCCGCTGCGGCCTCGAGCACCCCGACGAGGGGGTCGTGCGCGACCGGCTCGAGACCGCGCTCGGCCGGCCCCTCCCCTTCGCCCTCGGGGCCTTCGCCGACGTCGAGGCCGACGTGCGGGCGACCGTCGCCGCGCTGCGGGCCCACCCGCTGCTGCGCTCGCGCGAGGTGCGGGGCTTCGTCTTCGACGTCGACTCGGGCCGCCTCGTCGAGGTCGCCGACTAGAGCGCCTTCTTGTACCCGCGGTGCGTGGCCCGGTAGCCGTGGGCCTCGTAGAAGCGGTGGGCGTCGACGCGCACCAGGTTGCTCGTGAGCTGGACCCGGTAGCAGCCGCGCTCGCGCGCGAGCGCCTCGGCCGCCTCGAGGAGCGCTCCGCCGACGCCGTGGCCGCGCCGGTCCTCGCGCACGAAGACGCTCTCGAGCTCCGCGCAGAGCCCGCCGGCGTGCTGGAAGTGGCGCAGCACCATCACCTGGCAGAGGCCCACGACCGGGCCGCCCTCGAGGGCGACCAGCACCGCGCCGCCGCGCGCGGCCGTCTCCTCGGCGGCCCGCCAGTAGGCGTCGACGTCACCGGGCCGCTCGGTGGAGGGATCGAGGCTGCCCCCGAGCATCACCGCGACGGCCGCGGCGACCTCGCCGCGCGCGAGGGGGCGGACCTCGAGGCTCACGCGACGGGATCGACCGGGGTCGCGACCGCGAGCTCGCGCTCGACCACCTCGGCCGCGTCCAGGCACAGGTCCTCGCGCAGGAGGTCGCCCATCACCTGGACCCCGACGGGGGTCCCCTCGACGAGTCCGCAGGGCGCGCACGCCGCCGGCAGGCCGAGCACGTTCGCCGGCACGGTGAAGCGCACCGCCTCCACCACGGCGTAGGCCGAGTCCTGGTCGGCCACGTCGAAGCCGTGGGCGAAGGGCGGCCGGGTCCAGGTCGGCCCGACGACGAGGGGCCACTCGAGCAGGAACTCGCGCCACGCGCGCGCCACCGCGTAGCGGCGCTCGTCGGCCTCGGCGAGGGACGCGGCGCTCGGGGCCGGCAGCTCGACGGTCGTGAGCTCCAGGAACCGGCGGGCGTCGTCACCGAGCAGCGGCCAGGTCACGTCCCCGTAGACCGACAGGCCGCTCATCATGAGCTCGGTCCACGACCAGTACGCGTCGACCAGGCGCGGGGGCTCGCGCTCCTCGACCTGGTAGCCGGCCGCCGCGAGCACCTCGCCGGCCCGCCGCACGGCCGCCGCCACCCCCGGGTGGGTCGAGCCGCCACCCGGCTCGGGCACCAGGGCGACCCGGCGCGCGGCCGGCGGGCCGTGCAGGGGCACGTCGAGCGACTGGGGGTCGCGACGGTGACGTCCCATCGTGACCTCGAGGCCGCGGCGCACGTCGGCCACCCGGCGCGCCAGCACCCCGTCGACGAGCATCCACTGCTCGAAGAACGGGATCTCCCCGGGGGCACTGGCGTTGCCCCGGGCGATCCGGCCCCGGCTCGGCTTGATCGAGGCGACCCCGCAGCAGAAGGCCGGGCTGCGCAGCGATCCCCCGATGTCGCTGCCGACCCCGAGGGGCGACATCCCCGTCGCCAGGGCCGCGCCCTCCCCACCCGAGGAGCCGCCGACGGTGTAGCCGTGGCGCCAGGGGTTGTGGGTCGCGCCGTGGAGCGAGGACTCGGTGTTCATGCGCAGGCCCAGGTCGGGCATGTTGGTGCGCGCGAGCATCACCGCGCCGGCCGCACGCAACCGCTCGACGATCGGGGCGTCCTCGGTGGCCACCCGGTCGGCCAGGGCCGCCGTCCCCTCGTCGCTCGCGTAGCCGGCCACGTCGACGCAGACCTTGGTCGTGAAGGGGACCCCGTGCAGGGGCCCGAGGGCCCCGCCGGCGGCGGTCGCCTCGTCGGCCCGGGCCGCCTCGGCCAGGGCCGCCTCGGCGCGCACCTCGACGACCGCGTTGACCGTGGCGTTCACCGCCTCGATGCGCGAGAGGTGGGCCTCGACGACCTCGCGCGAGGAGACCTCGCGCGCGCGGATGCGCTGGGCCAGCGCGGTCGCCGACTCCCGCCAGAGCTCGTTGGCCACGTGCCCTCCTCGCGGCCAGGATAACGGACCGGGTGCGGGCGACGGGGTGGGGCGCCCGGGGCACCGGCAACCGGCCGGAACGCCGACTCGACCAGGGGGCGCGCCCGAGCGACACCGAGCAAATCACGCTCGGGTCGCCGCGTGTTCACGGTCGGGTAACCCCCGCTCCCTACGCTGAGGCCGTCCGCCCCAACAGGAAGGCACGCCATGGAAGAGTCAGGGCAGCCGACGGCCACCACCGAGAGCGTCAACGCGGTCCTGTCGCGGATCGACCCCGACCGCCAGCGCCCCCGCGACGTCCTGGCCGCCGAGCGGCTGACGCTGCGCTTCGGGGCGAAGGCCATCCTGAGCGACGTCGACGTGGCCTTCCCCCGGGGCACGATCACCGCCCTCATCGGCCCCACCGGCTCGGGCAAGTCGACTTTCCTGCGCACACTCAACCGGATGAACGACAAGGTCCACGGCTTCCGCCACGAGGGGGACGTCCTGCTCGAGGGCGAGAGCATCTGGGCCCGCGGCCAGGACCTGCTGACCGTCCGCCGGCGGATCGGCATGCTCTTCCAGCGCCCCAACCCCTTCCCCATGTCCATCAAGGACAACGTGGTCGCGGGCGTGCGCGCGCACCGCATCGCCCGGGGCAAGCAGCTCGACGTGGTCGCCGAGACGCGCCTGCGCGAGGTGGGCCTCTGGGACGCGGTGAAGGACCGCCTCAACGACTCGCCCTACCGGCTCTCCGGGGGCCAGCAGCAGCTCTTGTGCCTGGCGCGCGCGCTCGCCGTCGGCCCGGAGGTCCTCCTGCTCGACGAGCCGACCTCGGCCCTCGACCCGCTCTCGACCGAGGCGGTGGAGAACCTCATGCGCGCGATGACCCCCGCGCTCACCATCGTCGTGGTGACCCACAACCTGGGCCAGGCCCGGCGGGTCTCGGACAGCACGATGTTCTTCTACGACGGGCGCCTCGTCGAGCACGGACCGACCGGGGCGCTCTTCGCCTCGCCCCGCCAGCCCGACACCGAGCGCTACGTCAACGGCCTGATGGGCTGAGGGCCCCGGAGAACCACCCGGGGCCGGTACCGGCACCGCTCGGGGTCCCGCCAGCCGGATCGACTAGCGCCGGCCCTCGGCGTGGCGCTGGGTCCGGTTCACCAGGACGCGCGAGACCACGAGCAGCACCAGCACCAGCACGATCAAGATGAGGGCCGCGTCGAAGGACAGGTACTGGGTGGACTTGATCGGCTGGTTGTAGTCGGTCCACACGTAGTAGGTGAGGTACGCGATCGGCTGGTGGATCAGCGACGCCGACGGCAGGGTATTGGTGATGCCGGCGGTGTAGATGAGCGGGGCCGTCTCACCGACCGCGATCGCCAGGGCGATGAGGAGCCCGGTGACGATCCCGGGCAGGGCGCTCTTGATGACGACCTTGCGCAGCGCGTAGCCCGTCGACATCCCGAGGGCCTCGGCGCCCTCGCGGTAGCTGGTGGGGACCTGGCGCAGGGCCGACTCGGTGGACTTCGCGATATAGGGCGTGACCATCAGCGAGAGCACGATGAGGGCGGGCAGCAGCGAGAAGCCCCAGTGCAGGCCCACGCAGAGCGCGACGTAGCCGACGTAGCCGAGGACGATCGAGGGGAAGCCCGAGAGGACCTCGGTCGCGGTGCGCAGCACCGTGCCCCCGGCCCGGCCGCTGCGCCGCGGGCGCGCCAGCTCGGCGAAGTGGATACCCGAGAGAACGCCGACGGTGCCCGCGATGAGAAGGACGCCCACCATGATGACGAGCGTGCCGAGGACGGCGTTCTCGAGGCCGCCCCCGGTGCCCAGCGGCACGGTGGTGAGCACGTCCCAGCGCCAGTGGGGCACGGCCCGCACGACCACGTCGGCGATGAGCCAGACCGAGGGGCCGATGACGAAGAGGAGGGCGGCCGCCGAGAGGGTGCGGAACACCACCTCGCGGACCCGTCGGCCCCGGGTCGGGGGGTAGGCGGCGGTGACGTCGGCCACGCTCAGCCCCGACCCACGGGCGCCACGTGGCGCGACGACTTGTTGACGATGACCCGGGCCACCACGTTCACCACGACCGAGATGACCGCCAGCACGAGGCCGGCCTCGGCGAGGGTCGAGATCGCGAAGCCGGTCCCGTCGGTGGCGGCCGAGTCGAGCTGGCTCACGATGGTCGCCGCCACGGTCGTCATCGTCCCGAAGATGTTCGGCGACACGACGCCGAGGACCGAGCCCGAGATCATGGCCACGGCGATCGTCTCGCCGAGGGCGCGCCCGAGGCCGAGCACGGTGGCGCCGATGATCCCCGAGCGCACCCAGGGGATCGTGACGCGCCGGGCGACCTCGGCCTCGGTCATCCCGAGAGCCTCGGCGCCCTCCTTGGGCAGCGGGGGCACCTGGAGGAAGAGGTCGCGGGTCGTCGAGGCGATGATCGGCACGATCATCAGCCCCAGCACGAGGCCCGAGGTCAACAGGCCCTCGCCGTAGCCGGTGGGCCCGCGGAAGTAGCGCAGCACCGGGACGTCGGGCACGTGATTCGCGATGAGGGGGTAGACGTGGGCGGCGAGGAACGGCCCGAGGGTGAGCACGCCCCACAGCCCGATGATCACACTTGGGATGCCCGCCAGGACCTCGACGAAGAACGAGAGGGGCCGGGCTAGCCACGGCGGGAGGCGCTCGGTGAGGGCGAAGGCCGTGCCGATCGAGATGGGCAGGGCGACGATGAGGGCGATCACCGAGGTCTGGAGCGTCCCGGCAATCAGGGGCCAGGCCCCGTAGCTCGCCCCGGCCGGGTGCGAGACGCCGTTGGTGACGACGGGGTTGGCGTAGGTGCTCCCGGGGACCCAGCTCGAGCGCGAGAGGAATCCGGGCCCGTTCACCTTGATCGCCGGCCAGGCCTTCACGGCGAGGACGGCGAGGACGAAGGCGAGACCGGCGAGCGGGATGACCGAGGCCACCCGGGCGCTCCAGCGCCACAGGCTCTCCTCGCCCCCGCGCGTGAGCAGCCCCGCCCGCCGAGCCGCGAAGGCTCGGCGGGCGGGGGGCGCACCGGCGGTCGGCGAGACGGTCTCGTCACCCATCGGCGGCGTCAACTACTTGATCTGCTTGATCTGGTTGTACGACTGGACGATCACCTTGAGGGGCAGGGTCACGAAGTCCACCTGGCCCAGGTACTGCTCGCTCTGGCCGTAGGACGGGTCGATGCACCATTCGAGCAGGGAGCGCACGGCCTGGGCGACCGAGGACGAGGACTGCTGCTTGTTCACGATCGCGTACTCGTAGTTCACGATCGGGTAGCCACCCTTGATCTTGCCGTCGATCATCGAGATGGTCCCGTTGGCCGGGGTCTGGGCCTGGAAGCCCGCCGCCTCGGCCGCGGCCGACGTCACGGAGGGCAGCACGTACTGGCCGAGTCCGTTCTGCAGCGCCGCGTAGGCCTGGCCGTTGCCCAGCACCGAGGAGAGGTAGCTGATGCCGACGTAGGCGATGCAGCCCACGGTCGCCTTGCAGGCCGAGACCATGCCACCGTTGCCGTTCTCGCCGAGCGCGTTGGGGATCGCCGGCCACGAGACGGTCGTGCCGTAGCTGTACTTCGACGCCCACGCCGGGTTGGTGTCCGACAGGTAGGACGTGAAGATGAAGGTGTCACCCGAGCCGTCCGAGCGGTGCAGCGCCACGATGGGGGTGGCGGGCAGGTTGACCTTAGGGTTCAGCGCGGCGATCGCCGAGTCGTTCCACTTGGTGATCTGGCCGGTGTAGATCCCGGCGATGACCGAGCCGTTGAGGTTGAGGTGGGCGGTGACCCCGGGGATGTTGTACTCGATCATCTGGTACGAGATCCCCAACGGGATGTTCAGCAGGTTCGGCGTCGCCGAGAGCTGGGTGGAGGAGAGGTAGGCGTCGGACGAGCCGATGTTCACCGTGCCGCTCGCGGCGTCAGCGATTCCCGTGCCCGAGCCGGTGCCGCCCGTGGTGAGGCTGACCTGGGGGAACTCGGCCTGGTAGGCCGGCGCCCAGATGTTCCACAGCGGGTACAAGAGCGTCGAGCCGGTCTCGGTGAGGTTGGCCTGGGCCGGGTTCTCGACCTTGACCGAGGCGATCGGATTGGGCGTCGGCCGCTTCTTCGTCCACCCCTTGGCGCACGTCCCGCGGAACCGGTGGGTGTGCACCACGTTGCTCTCGAGCCTGAAGCAGGTGACGATCTTCTTGGGCGCGGCGCTCGCGGGGAGCGACGCGATCGACAGAAGGCCGCCCACGGCGAGGGCGCCCGCCGTCAGTGATCTCAGTAGGGTCTTCATCCTGAGCTTTCCTCCTAAGGTCTGTTGCTCATTGACGCGACGTTTCGACTCTCGAACGCTGTGCCGCGGGCAACTTAGGAAGTGGAGGTAAACGCCTCGTGAAGCCCAAGGACGGGCCAGGTGAAAAGTTCTGGAAGTCGGCGCGTCGCCTAGTCGCAGCAGGAGTCGCGCCAGCCGCACGAGCCACAGCGGTAGTGGGCGTGCTCGGGGGCGAGCGCGCCGCCGCAGTGCGGGCACTCGGCGAAGACCGCGAAGCGGCTCGCGCCGGCCTCGGGTTCGGGTGAGCGGTCCTCGGCGGTCACCGGGGAAGTGTGCCAGGTCGGCGCGGCGGAGCCGCGGATGCTCAGCCCGGGCCGAGCTCGCCGCGCCGGTAGTGGGTGCGGCACAGCACCTGGTAGTGCACGGCCCCCGTCGCCACGTCGCCGGTGACGAACTGGGAGCCCTCGCGCGCGACGACCCCGTCGACGACGCGGGCGTTGCAGCGCCCCTTCTGACCGCACCAGCAGGTCGAGGTGAGCGGGAGCTCGTGGGCCCAGTCGGCGATCGCGATGAGCCGGGCCGAGGCCGGGAAGACGTTGAGGAGGAAGTCGGCCGCCAGCCCGAAGGCGTGCACGTCGACCCCGTGCTCGTCCACCAGCACGGCGAGGTCATCCACCTGGTCGACCGTGGCGAACTGGGCCTCGTCGATCACGAGGACCGCGACGCCCCGGCCCAGGAGCTCGGCGATGGGCGCCTCCAGGCTCGCGCCGGGAGCGACGGCCTCGGCCGCCGCCTCGATGCCGATGCGGCTGGTGACCATGCCCTCGGCGCTGCGGTCGCCGAAGGTCCACAGGGCCACGTCGTCGCGCCCCTGGCGCAGCTGCCAGCACAGCTGCAGCGCCAGGGTCGACTTGCCGGCCGCCATCGTGCCGTAGGTGAAGGTGAGCTCGGCCATGGTTCCCGCAGAGCACGTTACCCAGGCCCCGCCCGGGACCCGGGCCTAGGGTGACGGGCGTGCCCTACGAGCGGCGCCCCGTCGCCCGGGTCACGGGCGGCCGGACCGAAGTCGCCGACGACGGGTGGGGCGAGGTCCGCGCCACCCTCGAGCTCGCCCCCGAGGTCCCCGACGACGCCCTGGCGGGCCTCGAGGACTTCTCCCACGTCGAGGTCGTCGCCCTCGCCGACCGGGCGAGCGACGTCCCCCCGGCGCCCTGGCGCCGACGTCCCCGGGGCAACCCCGCGTGGCCCGAGGTGGGGGTCTTCGCCCAGCGCAACAAGGACCGGCCGAACCGCCTGCTGGTCTCGGTCGCGCGGATCGTGCGCGTCGCACCGCGGGAGCTCCTGGTCGAGGGCCTCGACCTCGTCGAGGGGACCCCGGTCCTCGACATCAAGCCGGTCTACGCGTGGCTCGGCCCGCGCGGGGCGCTGCGGGCCCCGCGCTGGAGCGACGATCTCGGCGTCGACTACTACGAGGCGCCGACCGGCTCCCTATACTTCGCCCGTGCCCGACCTGCCCACGACCACCGGCACGCTCGACTTCCGGGGCTGGTCGACGTGGTACCAGGTGACCGGCGAAGTCTCGGGCGCGCGGACCCCGCTCGTCACCCTGCACGGCGGCCCCGGCGCGAGCCACGACTACATCCTCAGCCTGACCGACCTCGCCGCGGGAGATCGGGCCGTCGTCCACTACGACCAGCTCGGCTGCGGCCGGTCGACCCACCTGCCCGACCGGGGTGGCGACTTCTGGACCGTCGAGCTCTTCCTCGACGAGCTCGACAACCTCCTCGGCCGGCTCGGGCTCGCCGAGGGCTACCACCTCCTCGGCCAGTCCTGGGGCGGGATGCTCGCGGCCGAGCACGCGGTGCGCCGGCCCGCCGGGCTGCGCTCGCTGGTGATCTCCAACTCGCCGGCGTCGATGGCGCTGTGGAGCGAGGCCGCCGACGGCCTGCGCGCACTGCTGCCCGACGGGGTCCGCGAGGCCCTCGAGCGCCACGAGGCGGACGGGACCTACGACGACCCCGAGTACCTGGCCGCGACGGAGGCTTACTACGGCCGCCACGTCTGCCGGGTCCGCCCCTACCCGCCCGAGGTGCAGCACTCCTTCGACCAGATCGGCCAGGACCCGACCGTCTACCACACGATGAACGGCCCGAACGAGTTCCACTGCCTGGGCACCCTGCGCGACTGGTCGATCGTCGAGCGCGCGGGACTCATCGACGTGCCGACCCTGCTCGTCTCGGGGCGTCACGACGAGGCCACCCCCCTCGTCGTCCAGCCCTTCTTCGACGCGATCCCCGACGTGCGCTGGGAGGTGTTCGAGGAGTCGAGCCACATGCCCTTCGTCGAGGAGCGCTCGCGCTACATGGAGGTCGTGGGCGCGTTCCTCGCCGCCCACGACCGCTAGCCCGCCCCGAGGAGCCTCTCCACCTCGGCCCTCGTGGGACCGGTCGCCGGGCCGCGTCGGGTGACGGCCACGGCCGCGGCGGCGTTCGCCCACCGCGCGGCGGTGGCGGGCGGGGAGCCGGCGACCAGCTCGGCGAGGAAGACCCCGTTGTGGACGTCGCCGGCCCCGTTGGTGTCGAGGGCCTCGACCGCGACGCCCTCGACGGCGACGGCGCCGCCGGGTCGCAGGGCGACGACGCAGCCGCGGGGCCCGTCGCGCACCACGATCGCGAGGCCCGGGCGAGCGAGCGACGAGGCGGCGACCATGGGGTCGGCCTCGCCCGAGAGGGCCCGCGCCTCGCTCGCGTTGCACAGGAGCCAGTCGGCGCGCGCCAGGGCGGCCTCGAGGTGGGCCGCGGGCACGTCGGCGATACGCGTCGCCGGGTCGAACGCGACCCCGACCCCCTCGTCGAGCGTCGCGAGCCAGTCGAGGTAGACCTCGGCCTCGCCGGGGTACATCACGTTGTAGCCCGAAACGAGCACGACGTCGCCGGCCGCGGCGCCCAGGGCGACGAGGTCGCGACGGCGCAGCCGGCCCTCGGCGCCGGCGGCCGTGACGAAGGTGCGCTCGCCGTCGGGCTCGACGAGCACGACGCAGATCCCGGTGTCGAGATCCCCCGGGCGCTCGAGCGGCGCCGCGATCCCCTCCCGGGCGAGGTCGGCCGCGGCCAGGTCGGCGAAGGGTCCCGTGCCGAGGAGCCCGGCGTACACGACGCGCTGGCCGAAGCGCGCGGCGGCCGACATCGCGTTGAACCCCCCGCCGGTGGTGACCAGCTGGTCGGCGGCGCGCACGTCCCCGGCGCGCTCGGGGATCCTCGAGACCGCGAGCACGACGTCGACCAGCACGGTGTCGCAACACAGCAGCCGCGGCCCGGTCGTCGGCATCGGACCCACCCTACCGAGGCCGACCGCGCCGTTCGGGTCGGTACTAGGCCTGTCGCGCCACGCGGGGCCAGAGGGCGCGCCCGCCGAGCATGAAGACCCCGTTGAAGGCGAGCGTGACGACGACGAAGGCCGCGGCCGTCCCCTGGCCGACGAGCACCCGCAGGGTCATCCCGACCACGACCATCGTGACGAGCACCAGGGCGCCGTCGGCGACGCGCTCCCCGGTGCGTCCGCGCACGGCGACCACCAGCCACCCCGCACCCAGCCCGAGCACGAACGGCCAGGCCGTGGCGACGAGGCCCTTCACCGTTTCGCCGTGGTGGTGCGAGGCCCGCCCGATCGCCACGAACGCGAGGACCACCACGAGATCGAGGAGCCACCACCACCGTCGCACCCCTCGAGGCTAGCCAGGCGGCCGGCCTCGGCTCAGGCCCGGCCCTAGACTCCACGGGGTGCACACGGTCATCCGCCTCGTGGGCGAGTACTTCTTCGTCATCAGCGTGGTGCTCGTGGCGCTCTACTGGCTGCTCGGTTCGCGTTCGACCAAGATCACGCTCGCGGCCACCCTCGTGGTGGGCGGCGCGGTCGGCGGGGCCCTCATGCTGATCGGCGGCAAGGTCTTCTACGACACGCGGCCCTTCGTCCGCGACCACATTACCCCGATCATCCCCCACGCCGCCGACAACGGCTTCCCCTCGGACCACGCGCTGCTCACCTTCTTCCTGGCCTTCGTCCTGTGGGCGTGGTCGAAGCGCCTCGCCATCGTGCTCTTCGTCAACGCCCTCCTCGTGAGCTGGGCGCGCGTCGCCGCGCACATCCACTCGCCGCTCGACATCGCCGGGGGGCTCGTCTTCGGGCTCGTCGGCGCCGTCGTCGGCTACTACCTGGTGCTCGCCGTCGTGAACCGGCGCAACGCCCGCGCCTACGGCTGACCCGCCGCCCTAGCGTGACGTCGGGAGGGGACGTGACCGAGTCGAACGCAGCGCCGGGACCCGTCGCCCTCGTCGGCTCGGGCGAGTACCTGCCCCAGATGGCCGCCGTGGAGGGCGGCCTGCTCGAGGGCCGGCCCGCGCGCTACGTGCAGCTCGCCACCGCCGCCGTGCCCGACGGCCCCGAGGTCGTCGCGCACTGGCACGACCTCGGACGGGCCCAGGCCGAGCGCCTCGGCGTCGAGGCCGTGATCGTGCCCGTGGCGAGCCGCGCCGACGCCCAGGACCCGGCCATGGCGGCGCTCGTCGAGGGTGCCGGGCTCGTCTACCTGTCGGGCGGCGACCCCACCTTCCTCGCCGACACGCTGCGCGACACCCTGGTCTGGCGAGCCATCCAAGCAGCCTGGCGCGACGGCGCGGCGCTCGCCGGCTGCAGCGCCGGCGCCATGGCGCTCGGGGCGTGGATCCCCTCGATCCGCCACCCGCAGCGCGCCTCGACGGCCGGCCTCTCCCTGTTCGGCCGGCTCGGGGTGATCCCCCACTTCGACGCCTTCGGCCGGTGGGTCCCGGACTTCCTCACCCGGATGGTCCTGCCCCGCGAGGACGCCGTCACCGTGCTCGGCATCGACGAGGAGACGGCCCTCGTAGGCGGTCCGAGCGCGTGGCGCGTCGAGGGACGCGCGAGCGTGTGGCGCCTCAACGCCGCGCACCGCGAGCAGTGGCCCGCCGGGACGACCGTCGAGCTGGAACTGGCCTAGCGGGCGGCCTCGACCTTGTCGAGGTGGTAGCGGATCTGGATCGCCGCGGCCGCCCCCTCGCCCACCGCGGAGGCCAGCTGTTTGGTCGAGCCCCGACGCACGTCGCCCGCCGCGAAGACGCCCGGCATCGAGGTGCGGAACTGCTCGTCGGTCACCACGAAGCCCCGCTCGTCGAGGTCGATCGCGCCGGCGAGGAACGACGTGTTCGGGTCGAGCCCGATGAAGACGAAGGCCCCCGAGGCCGGGTGGTCGCGCCGGGCGCCGGTCGCGCGGTCCTCGAGCACGACGCTCTTGAGCTTGTGCGTCTCGCCCGCGACGAAGCCGGCGACCGCCGTGTTGGTCACGACGGTCATCCGGGGGTGCGCGCGCACCTTATCCTGCAGCAACCGGCTCGCGGCCAGGCTCTCGGTGAACTCGACCACGGTCACGTGCTGGGCGAACTGGGTGAGGAAGAGGCCCTCCTCGAGCCCGCTGTTGCCCCCGCCGACCACGACGACCTCGTCGACGCCGCGGTAGAACGGGCCGTCGCAGGTCGCGCAGAAGTGGATGCCGGCGCCGATGAGGTCGGCCTCGCCGTCGGCCCCCGTGCGCCGGTACAGCGAACCCGTCGCCACCAGCGCCGCCGGGGCCCGGCAGACGTCGCCGGTCGAGGTCGCCACCGCCAGCTCGCGCCCGTCGGGGGCGATCGAGGCCACCGCGACGGCCTGGAGGATCTCGACCCCGTAGCGCTCGGCCTGGCGACGCATCCGCTCGGCGAGCTCGTGGCCGGCGACCCCGTCAGGGAAGCCCGGGTAGTTGTCGAGCCGCTCGGTGATCCCGGCCTGGCCCCCCACGGCCGACTTCTCGACGATGAGCACGCGCTCGTTCTCTCGCGCGGCGTAGATCGCGGCGGTGAGCCCGGTCGGTCCCCCGCCCACCACGACGAGGTCGTAGTGGGTCGAGCGCGCCGAGCGCGCGAGACCCAGCTTGTCGGCCAGCTCGTCGTTGCTCGGCTCGGAGAGGTAGGACCCGTCGGGGAAGACGATGGTCGGGATCACGCGCGCGCCGTGGTTGTAGCTCTCGACGACGGCCGTCATCTCGGGACGCACTTCGAGGTCGACCCACTCGAAGGGCACCCGCTGTTCGCCGAGGAAGGCCTTCGCGCGCCGACAGTCCGGGCACCAGTTCGCCCCGATGACGGTGATCGACTCACTCGCGACGTCCACGTGGCCCTCCTTGGCCCGGTGATTGGGACGCCACCCTAGCGTCCGGCCCCGTTGACCCCGCACGCCTAGCCTGACCCCGATGGCCCGCCCCCACCGGCTCACGACGGCCGCCCGGTCGGTCGTCTGGGGACAGTCGGCCTTCGTCGGGGGCCTGCTCGTCTGCGTGGCCCTCGCCCCCCACCTGGTGCTCAAGGCCAGCGAGGTCGGGGTGAGCAACTTCGGGGTCCACGCCACCACGGTCGTTCCCTACAGCGTCGCCTTCGTCGGCTCGGTCATCGGTCTGGCCCGGGCCGCGCTGCGCGTTCACCGCCCCTACGCCGGCGCCTTCGTCGCGTGCGCCCTCTGCTACGGCGCGGCCCTCGTGACGACCTTCCCCTACCACGTCGACCCGGGCCTGAAGGACCTCCACGACGCCACCGGGATCGTCACCATGGTCGTCTCGTTCGCTCTCGGCGTGGTGGCCCTCGCGCACGAGCGGCGCCTGGCGCCCGTGCTCGCGCTGCACCTCGGGGGCCTCGCGGTGGGCCTCCTCACCCTCATCGGCGCGTGGCACCTGCTCTTTCTCGCCCAGGTCGCGACGAGCGTCGCCTTCAGCGTGGAGGCGACCGTCCTCGCCCAGCGGGTCGGCGTGGCCGACGCGGCCTAGATGACCGGTGCGGTGCCCTCGGTCGGCTCGATCGAGGTGTGCGCGCGCAGTGCCGCCTCGAAGGCCGCGGGGTCGTCCGGGGTGACGAGGGGCCGCACGGCCCGGCCGAGGTCGAGCACGAAGCCCACCTTCTTGCGCGGGCGGCCGGGGTCGAGGTTGGCCCAGTAGCGGGGATTCGCCGTCCCCCAGATCCGCGCCCGGCCCCGGGCGAGACCGAGGTCGACCCGGGTCACGCCACGGATCGACCCGTAGGCGATCGACTTCGTGCCCCCGGGGAAGTAGTAGGCGTGGATCCGCACCGCGCTCGCGGTGCACTCGACGCGCGGATCGGCGTACGTGTCGGCCACGGCCGGAGCCTACGCCGTACCAGGGTGGTTGGTAGGGTCGGCGCGTGCGCGTGCCCGCTCGCCTCCGCGACGAGGGGTTCCGGATGCTCAACCGGTTCCACGGGGGCGTCGTCCGTCTCAGCCGAGGGCGCCTCGGACGCCGGGCCCTCGGCATGGACGTGATCGAGCTGCACACGACCGGGGTGCGCACGGGGCGGGCGCGCACGACGCACCTCACCGTGCCGGTGCGCGACGGCGACACCCTGGTCGTGGTCGCCTCCAAGGGCGGCGACGACCGGGACCCCCAGTGGCTCAGGAACGTCGTCGCCCAACCCGAGGTCGCCGTCACCCTCGAGGGCGTGCGCCGGCCGATGCGGGCCCGGATCGCGGGGCCCGACGAGGCCGCCGGGGTGTGGCCGCGGGTCGTCGCGCGCTATCGCCCCTACGGGGCCTACCGGCGCCGCGCCGCGCGCGAGATCCCCCTCGTCGTGCTCGAGCCGGTCGACCCGGAGTCGTAACGACCCTACGAACTTCCCCGGGGGCAGACATTCGCGGGCCTCTCGTGACCTCTAGCCTCACAGGCGCCCGCGGGCGGCCACCTAGCGTGGTCACCCGTGGGGTGGGTCCGCAAGCCGACGATCTGGGGTGGGGTGTGCACCGCGTGCGGGTCTCGCCTCGACCACCTCCACGAGGCCTGGCTCGACGGCGCCGGCGTTGTCCGCTGCCTCGCGTGCGGCCCGGGCGAGGGGCGGCTCCCCGAGGACGCCCTCGCCACCGAGCCCCCCCGGCCGGGCCCCTCGGGCGCTCCCCGGGGCCCCCGGCGCGAGGCGGCCCCGGGGCTCGAGGCGCCCGAGCAGGCGACCGACCGGGCCCTCGCCGAGCTCCTCGCCGAGGGCAGCCGCGTCCTGGCTGGCCGCGCCGCGCCCGACGGACGGCCGATCGGCCACGTCGTCGTCGCCCGGTCGGGGGTCTGGGCGGTCGAGTCGCGCGAGTGGGCGGGGCGCGTCGAGTACCGGCCCACCCCCACCTCCAACGGCCGGCACCGGCTGCTCGTCGGCGGCGTCGACCGCACCACCGAGGCCGAGGCCGTGGCCGCGCTCGCCGAGAGCCTCGCCACGCTCATCGGTTCGGCCACGCCGGTCGAGCCGGCGCTCGCGATCACCCTGGGCGACTGGAACCTCGCGTCGCTGCCGAGCCTCGTCCTCAACCGCCCCTTCCGCCACGGCGACGTCTGGATCGGCCCACCGCGCCTGCTCGTCGCGCGGATCAACGCGGCGGGACCGCTAGAGCCCGCCGCGGTGGAGCGACTCAGCGCGCTGCTCGAGGAGCGTCTGGGGCGTCGCTGAGGCTCCTTCCCTCGAGCAGTCCCACGATCCGCGCGCGCACGCGCGGCCAGTCCTCCCGGGTGACCCCGAAGAGCGCGGAGTCGCGCAGGCGTCCCTCCTCACCGCCCACCAGCGAGGGGTGGGCCCGGGCCACCGTCCCCTCGCGGACCAGGCCGAGGCGCTCCATGGCCGCGATGGATCGCTCGTTACGCGCGTCGGTCTTCAGGTCCACCTTGGCCACCCCGTAGACGTCGAAGGCGTGGGTGAGCAGCAGGAGCTTCGCCTCGGTGTTCACCCCGGTGCGCTGGGCGTCGGCCGATAGCCACGTCCCACCGACCTCCACGAGGTCGGGGTAGGCGCGCCCGAAGTACCAGCGGAGACTCATGTAGCGCGTCGCGCCCACCACCGAGCCGCCGCGGCGCAGGACGAAGGGGACCGTCTCGGCGCGCCGGCGCTCCTCGAGCAGGTCGGCCACGTAGGCCCGCGCCCCCTCCCTCCCGTCGGGCACGACGGTGTAGCGATAGCTGGAGCGATCGAGGGCGGCGGCGGCCGCGAGGCCCTCGGCGTCGTCGGGCCGCAGCGGCGCGACCGTGACGTGGGCCCCGACGAGGGTCGCGTCGAGGTGGGGGCGCTCCTCGTGCATCGGGCTCAGCCGTCGAGGTCCTTGGCCATCGTGACGGCGAGCTCGCGGTAGCCGAGCGAGACGTAGAGCGAGCGGGCGACCACGTTGTTGCCCCAGACGTTGAGCCCGATCCTCGAGCCGCCGGCCGCGCGCACCCACTCCTCAGCCAGCCCCATGGCGAGGCGCCCGTAGCCCCGCCCGCGCTCGGCCTCGTCGACCTCGACGTCGTAGACGTAGTACTCGCCCCCACCGTCGCCGTCGCCCGAGGGTCGGCCGATCCACAGGACCCCCACGGGACGGCCCTCGACGAGGACGTCGAACACGTGGTTCCCCTCGGTGAGGCCTTCGTCGCTCATGAGGGCCGCCCGGTTGCGCGCCACGTTGGCCGCGGCCGCCTCCTCGGAGAAGCCGGCGGCGACGATCGAGTCCCGGTAGTCCTCCCACATCCCGGGCAGCCACTCGGCTAGCCGATCGGGCCCCATCTCGCGCAGCTCTCCTTGTGTCACGTCCTCCACTCTCCCCTAGGTCGGCTCGACGACCCGGCTCACGACCCAGGCGTGCTTGCCGACCTGGCGACCCCGGGAGAAGCCGTACTGCTCGAAGAGCTCGACCGTCGCGCTGAAGAGGAACCGGCCCTGGGCCTCCCGGCCCGCGACGGTCTCGGGGATCGCCTCGACGAGGCCCCCGCCGCCGGCGGCGATCTGGTCGAGGGCACCCTCGAGGGCGCGGCGCGCCACGCCCTGGCCGCGATGGGCCCTGTCCACGAAGATGCAGGCGATCCGCCAGCGCGCCGGCGGGGGCGGGTCCTGGAGGTACACGCGCTGGTGGCGCAGGGCGATCTCGTCGGGGCCCCCGTACTGGCACCACCCCTGGGCGAGCCCGTCGCCGTCGACGATGAGGGCCGCGTGGGCCCGGTCCGAGCGCACCAGCTCCTCTTTCAGGGTGCGGGGTTCGGTGATGCCGCGACGGTAGGCGGTGTGGAACGCGACGCACCAGCATCCCCCGTAGATGCCGTTGTTGCGCTCGACGAGCTCGGCGAAGACGTCCCAGGTGGACGCGTCGAGGAGCCGGACCGAGAGGTCCCCGGGGGCGCCCGCGCGGCTCAGACGAACTCCGCGATCGCCCAGGGGACGGTGACCCACAGGGGCCACCAGCCCTGGACGCCCCCGCTCGTCACCAGGATCACCGCCCAGATCCCTCAGAGCGTGCCCACCGAGCCCACGAAGCGGCGCAGGTGGCGATGGGCGCGGTGGGCCCGTGTCGGCGCGGGCGGCGCCGGGACCGGGAGGTCGGACGTGAGCGCGGCCACCTCGCCGTGGGTTTTCGCACGAAAGAGGGTGTCGAGTCGCTGGCCGAACTCCGCCACGTCGAGGCGCCCCTCGGACGCAGCGTCGCGCAGGCGCGAGGCCACGCTCTCGCGCTCGCCGTCCGAGAGGCGCAGGTCGGGGTTCTCCACCGCGAGAGATACTCCCACGCGCCCCGGGGACCGTCAACGACGCCGGCCCCGGCGGGCGGGACGAAGGTCACTAAGGACCAAAGGCCCCGACGGCCCGGGCCGCGGCCACGGTACGGTCACCCCGGGGACGGAAGCGAGGCGAGGCATGTTCCAGGTGCGGATTCACGGTCGCGGGGGCCAGGGCGTCGTGACCGCGGCCGAGCTGCTCGCCGTCGCCGCCTTCGACCAGGGCCGTCACGCCCAGGCCTTCCCCAGCTTCGGCTCCGAGCGCACCGGGGCCCCGGTCGTCTCCTACTGCCGGATCGACGACCACGAGATCCGCACGCGCGAGCCGATCGACGCGCCCGACGCCGTCATCGTCCAAGACGTCACCCTCGTGCACCACGTCGACCTCTTCGGTGGCCTCAGCCCGTCGGGCTACGTGCTCGTGAACACCTCGTTGCCCCTCGACGAGCTCGGCCTCGACGGCCGCGTCGAGGCCCTGCCGGACGGGCACGTCGCCGGATGCCCGGCGACCGAGCTGGCCCTCGCCCACGTGGGGCGCGCCGTGCCCAACGTGCCCCTGCTCGGGGCCTTCTGCGCGCTCACCGGTGAGGTGCCGCTCGAGGCCCTGGCGAGGGCGCTGCGCCACCGCTTCACCCCCGAGGTGGCCGAGCGCAACGTCGCGGCCGCCGGCGCCGCCTTCGACCTCGTCACCGACCTCGAGGAGGCCCACCGTGCTCCAACAGCTTGAGGGCTCGCGCGCCATCGCCGAGACCGTGGCGCGCTGCCGGCCCGAGGTCGTGTGCGCCTACCCGATCTCACCCCAGACCCACATCATCGAGGCCATCGGGGCGATGGTGAAGGACGGCCGGCTCGCCCCGTGCGAGTTCATCAACGTCGAGTCGGAGTACGCGGCCATGTCGGTCTCGATAGGTGCGTCGGCCGCGGGGGCCCGCTCCTACACCGCCACGGCCAGCCAGGGCCTGCTGTTCATGATCGAGGCCGTCTACAACGCGGCGGGCCTGGGCCTGCCCGTCGTGATGACCCTCGCGAACCGAGCTATCGGTGCGCCCATCAACATCTGGAACGACCACAGCGACGCCATGGCCGTACGCGACGCCGGCTGGATCCAGCTCTTCGCCGAGACGAACCAGGAGGCCGCCGACCTGCACGTCCAGGCCTTCCGACTGGCCGAGGCCCTCTCGGTGCCGGTGATGGTCTGCATGGACGGGTTCATCCTCACCCACGCCGTGGAGGCCGTGGATCTCGTCGACCAGGCCGTCGTCGACTCCTTCCTCCCGCCCTACGAGCCCCGTCAGGTCCTCGACCCCGACGACCCGGTCTCGATCGGGGCGATGGTCGGGCCCGAGGCCTTCGAGGAGGTCCGCTACCTCGCCCACCTGCGCCAGCTCGACGCGCTCGAGCTGATCCCGAGCGTGGCCGAGGAGTTCGCCGCCCTCACCGGGCGCGCGAGCGGGGGGCTCGTGCACCCCTACCGCCTCGAGGACGCCGACACAGTGATCGTCGCGATGGGCTCGGTGCTCGGCACCATCAAGGACGCGGTCGACGCCCGGCGCGAGGCGGGCGAGCGCGTCGGGGTTCTCGGGGTGGCCGCGTTCCGGCCCTTCCCCGTCGCGGCGGTGGCCGACGCCCTCCGCCGGGCCCGCCGGGTCATCGTCGTGGAGAAGGCCTTCAGCCTGGGCATGGGCGGGGTGCTCGCGACCGACGTCGCGACGGCCTCGCCGGCCTCGGGCCCCGACCTCGCCACCGTCGTCGCCGGCCTCGGCGGGCGCCCCATCACCCGGCGCGACGTCGAGGGAATCATCGAGCGCTCGGCCCGGGGCACCCTGCCCCGACTGAGCTTCCTCAACCTCGACGAGGACGTCGTCGCGCGCGAGCGCGCGCGCATGGCCGCCTCGCGCCGGTCGGGGCCCTTCGCCGAGAACGTGCTGCGCGACGTCGCCGCCGGGGGGGCCCACCGATGACCGAGACCCGCGTGCACTTCTACCAGGTCGGCAGCTTCGCCGTCGGCAACCGGCTGCTCTCGGACGCCGACCGGACCGTCCAGGCGAGCCAGGAGCGGACGAACTCGCTCGACGCGGGCCACCGGGCCTGCCAGGGGTGCGGCGAGGCGCTCGGCGCCCGCTACGCGCTCGACGCGGCGATGCGCGCCACCGGCGGCCGACTCGTCGCGGTGAACGCCACGGGCTGCCTCGAGGTCTTCTCGACCCCGTTCCCCGAGACCTCCTGGCGCATCGCGTGGCTGCACTCGCTCTTCGGCAACGCCCCGGCCGTCGCCACCGGCGTCGCCGCGGCGATGCGCGCCAAGGGTCGTGACGACGTGCGCGTCGTCGGCCAGGCCGGCGACGGCGGCACCGTCGATATCGGTTTCGGGGCGCTCTCGGGGATGTTCGAGCGCAACGACGACGTGCTCTTCATCTGCTACGACAACGAGGGCTACATGAACACCGGCGTCCAGCGATCGGCGGCGACGCCCCCCACGGCCCGCACCGCCACCAGCGAGGCACGCGGTCCGGAGCCGGGCAACGTCTTCGGCCAGGGCAAGGACCTGCCGCGCATCGCGATGGCCCACGACATCCCCTACGTGGCCACGGCGACCGTCGCGGACCTCCACGACCTGGAGCGCAAGGTCGAGCGCGCCATGACGTTCCGGGGGGCGCGCTACCTGCACGTGCTCGTCCCCTGCCCGCTCGGCTGGGGGGCCGCGTCGGCCGACACCGTGCGCCTCGCGCGCCTCGCCGCCGAGAGCGGGTTCTTCCCCGTCTTCGAGGCCGAGCACGGTGTGGTCACCGGCGTGCGGCGGATCCGCCGGCGCGTGGGGGTGGAGGAGTACCTGCGGCCCCAGCGGCGCTTCGCCCACCTCTTCGCTGGGGAGGGCCGGCCCGACCTGGTCGCCCGGCTCCAGGCCCTCGCCGACGCGAACGTCGAGCGCTACGGGCTCGCCCCGGAGGAGGAGTGATGGACCGGCCCTTCGCGATCACCCTGCCCGTCGGCTCGAGCCGGGCCAACCACACCGGCTCCTGGCGCGTGGAGCGGCCCGTCTACGTCGACCGCCTGCCTCCGTGCAACGACGCCTGCCCTGCGGGCGAGAACATCCAGCGCTGGCTCTACCACGCCGAGTCGGGCGACTACGAGACCGCCTGGCGGACCCTGGTCGAGGAGAACCCGCTGCCGGCGATCATGGGCCGGGTCTGCTTCCACCCCTGCGAGACCGCGTGCAACCGCGTGCGAGTCGACGAGGCCGTCGGTATCAACGCCGTCGAGCGGTTCCTCGGCGACACGGCCATCGCGCGCGGCTGGCGCCTGGGCGAGCCCGGGCCCGACTCCGGGCGCCGGGTCCTCGTGGTGGGGGCCGGGCCGGCCGGCCTGTCGGCCACCTACCACCTGCGCCGCGCGGGCCACGCCGTGACCCTGGTCGACGGGGCGGCGCGGCTCGGGGGCATGATGCGCTACGGCATCCCGGCCTACCGCCTGCCGCGCGCGGTCCTCGACGCCGAGATCGAGCGCGTCCTCGAGATGGGCGTCGAGGTCGTGACCGGCCGCTCGGTCGAGGACATCGCCGCCGCGCGCGACGAGTTCTCCGCCGACGCCGTCTTCCTCGCCGTGGGCGCCCAGCTCGGCCGGCGCGTCTCGATCCCGGCCGGCGACTCCGCCAAAGTGGTCGACGCCGTCACGTTCCTGCACCGGGTGGCCGAGGACGACCCGCCCCTGCTCGGCCGGCGCGTCGTGGTCTACGGCGGCGGCGACACCGCGCTGGACGCCGCGCGCACCGCGCGTCGGCTCGGGGCGACCGACGCGACCATCGTGTACCGCCGCAACCGCGCCAAGATGCCGGCCCACGCCGAGGAGGTCGAGCAGGCCCTGGGCGAGGGCGTCACGGTGCGCTGGCTCTCGACCATCGAGCGCTTCGAGGGCGAGCGCCTCCTCATCGAGAAGATGGCGCTCAACGCCGAGGGGTTCCCCGAGCCCACCGGCGAGCTCGAGGAGCTCGACGCCGACGCCCTGGTGCTGGCGCTCGGCCAGGACACCGACCTCTCGCTCCTCGAGGGCAGCGAGGTCCACGTGGCCGATGGCGTGGTGCCCGTCGGCGAGTCGATGATGACCGACGTGCCCGGCGTCTTCGCCGGCGGGGACGTCGCGCCCTCGGACCGCACGGCCACCGTCGCCGTCGGCCACGGCAAGCGCGCGGCCAAGGGCATCGACGCCTACCTCGGCGGCCAGTCCTTCGAGCGCCCCGAGCGCCACCCCCTCGCCGCGTTCGAGCGGCTCAACACCTGGTACTACGCGGACGCCCCACGCACCGAGCGGCCCGAGCTCGAACGCATCCGGCGCCAGACCAACTTCGAAGAGGTCATCGGTGGTCTCACCGAGGACAACGCGCTGTTCGAGGCGCGGCGCTGCCTGTCGTGCGGCAACTGCTTCGAGTGCGACAACTGCTTCGGCGTCTGCCCCGACAACGCGGTGATCAAGCTGGGCGGCGGTGACCGCTACGAGATCGACTACGACTACTGCAAGGGGTGCGGGATCTGCGTCGCGGAGTGCCCCTGCGGGGCGATCGAGATGGTCCCCGAGAGGATCTGAGAGGGGTCCACGGGGACCGGCCGACACCCTCGCGGCGCGTCAGCCCTCGACGAGCGACTCGGGTGAGACCTCGGCCAAGTCGGAGAGTCCTGTGAGGCCCATCGTCACGGCGATCTCCTCGCGCATCACGCGCAGCACGTGCGCGACGCCACGCTCGCCGCGGCCGGCCACGGCGTAGGCCCAGGCCCGCCCGACCATGACGGCGCGCGCCCCGCGGGCCAGCGCCTTCATCACGTCGAGGCCGCTACGCACCCCGCCGTCCATGAGGACCTCGGCTCGCCCATCGACGGCCTCGACGATCCGTGGCAGCGCCTCGATCGTCGAGGGTACCGAATCGAGTTGACGTCCTCCGTGGTTGGAGACGACGAGGCCGTCCACGCCGCGAGCCACGGCCTCGCGGGCGTCGTCGGGGTCGAGGATGCCCTTGAGGACGAGGGGCCCCGACCAGTGGGCGCGGACCCAGTCGATGTCGGACCAGGTGACCGTGGGGTCGAACTGGCGGGCCACCCACGACTGGAAGTCGCTCGGGACGGCAGCCGCCCCCATCACGGCCGCCAGGTTGCCGAAGGTGAGGGGCCGGCCCGAGAGGGCCACGTCACGCACCCACATCGGGTGGGCCGCGACGTCGAGTGCTCGGCGCAGCGACCCGAGCCGTCCGGGACGACCTGAGACGCCGTTGCGCGCGTCACGGTAGCGCTGGCCCACCACCGGCAGGTCCACCGTGAGCACGAGCACCGGCACCTCGACGGCAGCGGCGCGGGCCATCAACGCCTCGGCGACACCGCGGTCCTTCATGACGTAGAGTTGGAACCACGGCGCGGCACCACTGGCCGCGGTGACCTCCTCGAGGTCGCACACCGAGAGTGTCGACTCGCAGAAGGCCACCCCCGCCGCGGCCGCGGCCCGCGCGGCCTGGGCCTCTGCCCGTCGGGCCATGAGTCCGCCGAATCCGACAGGCGCGAGTAGCACCGGCATCGACAAGGGCTGTCCCAATACGGTCGTCGACATCGTGCGCGCCGAGACGTCGCGCAGGACCCGCTGGCGGAAGTGCAGCGCAGCGAGGTCGGCGACGTTGGCGGCCATGGTCGACTCCGCGAAGGCACCGCCGTCGAGGTAGTCGAAGACCTGGCGGGGCAGCCGACGTCGCGCCAGGGTGCGGTAGTCCATCACCGACGCCGGCACGAGGTTCAAACTGCGCTCGACCATGGGCCCATTATGCTCCTGGTGAGGCCCGCTCTTGGGCGGGCCGGGCGCAAGCACGTCCAGGTCCTAGCGGGTGTCGTCACCCGTGCTCCTTCGCGCCCCCGGCAGGATTCGAACCTGCGCACACGGTTTAGGAAACCGATGCTCTATCCCCTGAGCTACGGGGGCTCCGTGCCTTTGATCCAATCGTGATCCAAGTTAGGGCTAGGGTCCCGGTATGGCCAAGCGGCGCCCACATGGTACAGGCTCCCTGATCGAACGACCCAAAGGGAGCGGCCGATGGTTCTACCGATACAGCGCTGGACCTGACCCTGTCACGGGAAGACCCCAGCGACGCGCCGTAACCCTCACGGCGAAGACGAAGACCGAAGCGGAGAAGGAAGCCCGACGCATTCTCGCCTCGCGGGAGGACGCGCCCAACGACTCCACGGCGACCCTCAGCCAACTTCTCTCGGAGTGGATGCGCTTCCAGGAGGATCGCGGGCGGTCCCCAACCACGCTGAACGGCTACCGAAGCCTCATCACGACGCACATAGAACCCACGCTCGGCGGCATCAAGATCGGCAAGCTAAGCGTCTACCACCTCGACTCGCTCTACACCTCCCTGTCGAAGGACGGAAAGAGCCCACGCACCATTCGCAACGTCCACAACGTCATATCCGCTGCTCTCAACCAGGCCATTCGCTGGGACTGGATCACCCAGAACGTTTCCGCACGAACCACCCTCCCCCGGGCCACGCCAAAGCCCCTAGACATCCCCTCCCCCGAGGACGTCCAGCGCCTCATCTCACTCTGCCAATCACGAAACGAGGTGGTCGGCGCGTTCGTGTTCCTCGCTGCCGTCACCGGATGCCGACGCGGGGAGGTGGCGGCACTCCGCTGGTCGTCAATCAAAGGACCGTCTCTGACAATCGACGCCAGCGCCTACTCGTCGAGCGGGCACGTCGGGGTCAAGTCGACCAAGACTGGGCGCAGCCGACAAATTCACCTGGTTGACGAGGTCGTGGCGTGGCTGAAGGTGTGGCGCGACAGTCGGCGAACGCTCGCCATTGACTGGGGGGTTCACCTCGGCGCCGATTCCTTCATCTTCTCTGGGGTCCCGGACGGATCGCGGCCGATCAGCCTCGACCTCGTGTCTCGCGAGGTCAGGAGGGCAGCCGACGCTCTGGCGCTCCCAGGGATTCACCTCCACTCCCTGAGGCATCTCGCCGCTACAGAGCTACTCGCCGCGGGAGTCTCCGCGCGCGATACGGCCGACTTCCTTGGTCACGCCGATCCCGCACTAACCCTCCGTACCTACGCGCACCCCACACTCGACCGCCAGCGTGCCGCCTCCGAGGTGCTATCCCGATCCCTGAGGGCCCCTAGCCCTCGCGAAGCGGAAGCATGAACCGGTAGGCGGTTGGGGTGATTGCCCTATCCGAGGGCCGCCAGTCCCAGTAGGGCCTCTCCCGCCCATCTACGCCCCGAATCTCACCACCGCGCTCCTCCAGCTGGATCTTGTCGACGACGTAGAGGAGCGATCGCGTGGGCCCGCGCACTTCCCGGGCAAAGTCGACCTCGGACGCCTGGACGTCCACCGCGATCCGGTCGCCGATACTGCCTTTCACCTCACAGCCAACGTCGTCTCCATCCCGCACCGCGTAGAGGTCATAGCCGAGCGATGCCTGGTTACTCACGTCTCGCACCGTGTAGCCCAGCTCTGCGAGAAAGTGCGTAGCCCGCTCCATGGCGTACCTCTCGGCGGCATCCTTCTTGCGAACGTCCGACTGTCTGCCCGTCTTAGTAGGCCTCCCCACTGGAGGTCGCGGCGGCGGCGCCGTGGTCCCACTCTTCGGATGGCCCGGCAGAGTCAGAACTGCTTCCTGGAGTCCCCTCGCTTCATCGAGCTCGGGAAACAAGTCGAAGACGGCCCGAGGCATCTTGGTCAGATAGGCACCCTGCGCTGGTCTCAGCGGCCTCTTTTCGGACAGCTCGAACGGCAAGTACATCGGCCCACCGTGCGTCAGGCTTACGAGCGCCTCGCGTATCCGTCGGATGTCGGACTCCTTCGCGCGAATCTCCTCCAGCGACACTGGCTGCTCCAGGAACTGGAAGTGCGCCAGAGGAACCTCGTACGCAGGCTGCGCAGGGGAGGCATCCCTATCCGGCCAACGGACCTCCGACTCAAACGGGAGCGCTTCGGCGATTGAGTACGCGACGATTTGGCGGGTGGGTTGGTAGTAGTGGAGAACCAGATCCCCTGGTCTCACAAATTCCACGAGCTTGTGGCCAGCTGACGAGGAAATCGGGGCAAGGAGATTTCTCCCGAGGTCGGATCGGTCGGTTGACTCCATCCAGACGTCTTCGGCCGAGTCGAGGAGCCACCACGTGTTAGTGCGTCCCGGAGCCAAGACCACTGACGGATGATAAGTCGACCATCTGCCTCGCCGCCGAACCCGAGGAACCCAGCCGTTACGGCTGCGGCTCCTCACCCCGATTGTTGGGCCTTACGTAGTCCGCCAGATCTTGGACGCGAATGAGCCACCGCGAGCCGTGCTTCTTCCCGGGGATTTCTCCCCGCTTCAGCCTTTGACGGACCGTGTACGCGCTTATCCCGAGGTACGTTGCCGCTACCTCAGGGGAGACGAGCTGCGGGAGCGGTAGGGCCGCCAGGTCCACGATCACTGGCCAATCTCCTGATACGCCTCAAGGCCCGCCTTGAGCCTCTCCCACCCCGGTCCCCCGGCCGGCCCGTCGTAGGCCACGAGAAGCACGTCAGGGCCCTCCCAATCCTTCTGCTCCCAGGACTTCCAGACTCGACGGATTCCTCTGGGGAACGCCTCACGAACAGCTGCCGCTCCATCATCCATCGACCTCGCCCGGAAGCGATACGACGTCACTGGGAACCCCTGAGCGCACTCGTAGCGATGTCTCCCGCCCTGAGCCACGGCGAACGCCTTTCCCACGTACTTCGTCAGGTACTGGGCGGCCTTCTCGAACCCGATCTCCGCGGCAGTACCCCTGGGCTTCATGTCGGACGTCCACACGAAGCCCTTACCCCACAGGGCCCCGAGATCAGCGTGATCGAACCAGAACGGCACACCCATATGAACGTGGATCCCGTGGCCCGACTTGTGCCACTCGAAGACCCGAACATACGGAAAGCGTTCGCCCCCACGATGAGCGACCACCCGAGCCAAGAACCGCTCGACGTCGCGAGCGACAACATCAGGGTCAAACGTGGCCTCCGCGTACGTGAGGGTCCACATCCAACGCAGGCCATTGTGGAGGGCGTACCGACGAACCTTCGTCTTGGCCCGCTGCGCCGCGCTCCTGTGGGAGCGTTCCACATCCGGCTCAGCACTCCGAAGGGATCCCGAACGAGGCTCCTTCACGACCCTGGTCGCCACCACCTCGCCCACGCCGGGGTACAAGATGAAGGAGAAACGATCCTCTGAACTAGCCCTCACGGGGAGTTTCGTTTCCCTATCAAGTGAAGGGACACCGCGTGAGCCCGTCCAGGGCCCATCCCGTGTTCTGTATGTCTCAGATTCTGAGATTCCCATACCCCAAGACTAGACCATGCTGCGGGATTCGTGTCAACAGCGAGAGAACAGGCGAAACCCGCCCTGAGGGCGGGGCGAGGTCGTCCGGGCGCCGGGTTGCCCCTCAGGGGGTGAGGGGCACCCCCGGCCCGCCGGGCGCCTCCCCCCTTCCCTCTCAGGAGGCGGGGGATCCCCCGAGCAGGTACTGGACCGGCTGGATCTGGCGATAGGCCTTGGGGACGTCGTGGAGCTTGCGGAAGGCCTCGTTGTAGCGCTCCTGGGCGCCTGAGACCCGGTTCATGCGAGTCGGGGACTCCTCGTCAGGGTAGGCCTGGCGGAAGGCCTGCTGATCTCGGTAGGCCGTGGCGCGGCTCTCGCCCATTATCTCGGCGTATTCCTCAATGTTCTCTGGCTCTCGACCCTCACTGGCCGTGAACAGGCCCCAGCCCATGGCGAACTTGAGTGCGCGCGCGGTAGTCAGGATCCCCGCATTTTTGAACCCGCGCTCCGCCCATGTCTCAGGTCGAAGTCGGCGGGCCACTCCCCGACTATAACTTGAGACTCTCTCAGTCTGAGACTAGCAAGTTGTCGACACCAGCTCGGTCCGCGATCTCTCATCGCCCCTGGTCGCCGGCTCGCCTCCGCGCCTCTTAGCGAGTGCGTGAAGATTCCCTTCATTTAGAGCCATCCCAATCCCCTCCCTCAGGTCGGCGGGAAGGCCCAACTCATCAAGAAAACGCCCCACGACATCCAAAGGAACAGGGAAAAGCACCTCGACGCCAACCACCTCACCTGACCCAGAGAGGTCTGCGATGAGTGGGGCGGTGCCTCTTTGCTTCGCGACCGCCTGATCGACAACGCGCACGTAGAGGGCGTCAACATCCAGATCCCACTCGAATCGCATTTCTTCGTCCTTATCGGTCAGTCCAGTAGAGAGTCACCACAAAGACACTCTCGTCAGTCTCCTCTGAGCATACGAGACTGAGCGATTGCCGGTTCGTCGCCAATCCCGTCCACACCAGCGCACCATTATCTCCTGGTCCCGGAGGATTTTTCTTGGTAGCGTAGGCGCGCGTAACGTCCGCCTCGCTGATCCCACGCTCCAACATCCTCCTTTGAGCATGCTTTGAATAGCGAAACTTCACGGCCCGGGAACGGCTCGCACTGCGACCTGGAGAGGCAGCTGCGCCAACTCCTCTCCGTCCACTTCAAGGACAACTACATATATCCCTGGTGCCTCAATGTTCAGAAGGAGCGGCACCAGTAGGTTCTGTCCCTTTTCAACGAATACACCATCCTGCACACCTGGGGCAGGCGGCAATTCCAAGTTCGCGGTGAAGATTGCATTGGCGCCATCGTCGGTCACTGATACTTGAACGTGGTGAGGAACTTCCAGATCTTCGCGGCTGAACGAGACCCTTCCCACAAATTGCACGACGTAGGCGAACGGGATACCCGGCACGTTGAGCATCGACACGAACCCGCCCAAGATCGAGACCTTGCCTCCGTAGTCCTGCGCGTTGTCCGCCAAAAGGGCCGCTTCAAGCCTCGGCATTGCCGCCATCACTTTCGACTGAGACTTCGGCCACGAGATGTCTGAGATCAACGAAGGCGGACTGAGGATTCATGCGGACAAGATACGTCTCGCAAGTCACGTGAAACAACGACTTCGACTCCCAACGCACTTCTTGAATACACACCTGGACTCTGGGCGGTCTCAACCGGTGAGCGCAACGAGCTCGGCGAACTTCTCCGATGGTGTCATATAGCCGAGGGTCGCGCGCGGACGCCCGTTGAGGCTGCGCTGGATCCGCCGCAGGTCCGCGGCGGAGTGG
>JAJXZW010000036.1 GCA_021779855.1 Actinomycetes bacterium | reverse complement strand
TCGATACGTCTCGAGAGCGTGGCGACGGTTCGCGCCGCGCTGGGCTCGTGAGGCCAAGCGGAAGGTCCGTGGTTCCAGGGGTCGGTGGGCCGCCCGGGTCTCGATCCCGGCACCTTGGGATTAAAAGTCCCCTGCTCTACCCGATGAGCTAGCGGCCCGCTGCGAAGACTAGGCCCTCCGGGACGACGTCATCGACGGAACGCCCGTGGGTCGGGAAGAGTCAGGTGGCACTTTCTGTGTGGTGACCGAGGGCCGCTCGGACGAGCGAGCCCAATTCTCCGCGCTGGTCACCCATGGTGATGTGATGCGCGACGAATAGAGCGGCCGCGGACAAGGCCGCGGTGCCCATCGCGTCATCACCCGTCGCCCGAAGCATCGTGGCCGCCTGGACGCAGCGGGTCACCCGGGTCACGGCCCGCCGGACGGCGGGACCCGAGAGCGACTCGACGCGTTCGGGCGCGAGGGCGGAGATCGAGTCGTGTCCCGCCTCCCGGACGACCCGTCCGAGGGGGCGCGCGACTTCGGGGACGTGGTCGAGCTCGTGCCCGAGCCATCGCGTGAGCCCCTCGGTGACGAGGCCCCGCGCAGCGTCGCGCTGGATCTGCGCGCACAGGACGTGGTGAGTCCCCTCCCAGCTCTCGAAGACGACGGCGTCGCGGTAGAGGCGGGGCAGCACGCTGAAGTCCTCGATCGTCCCGTTGCCACCCAGGACCTCGATGGCGTCGTGGACGCAGGCCGTGGCGTCGAGCGAGGTGACGACCTTGAGGGCGTTGACGAGGAACCGGTGCGCGGCGATCTCGTCGTCGCTCGCCGTGCCCTCGTCGATCGCGCCGACGAGCGCCGTGAGCGCGAGCGTCGAGGCGAGCGCCGCGTCGGTGTGGGCCCGCAGCAGCGCGAGCTGCTCGGCCACCGCGTCGAAGGCGGCGATCTCCTGCCCGAAGGCGCGCCGCCGGGTCGCGAAGGTGGAGGCGACGAGCCACGCGCGGCCCATGATGCCGGCGGATCCTACGGCGTTGAGCCACCGCGACACGTTGAGGAACTCCTCGACGGCGATCGCGAAGCCGTCGGTGACGTCACCGATGGGGTAGGCGAGCGCGTCCGTGAAGTCGATCTCGGCCGAGGCGAGGGCGCGCGTGCCGAGCTTGTCCTTGAGCCGGCGGATCGCGAAGCCGTTGGGCGTGACCCCGTCGAGGGTCCGCGGGACGAGGAAGCACCCGAGTCCGCGGGTGCCCCCGGGCGCGCCCTCCGGTCGGGCGGTGAGCGCGAAGAGGTCGGCGTCGGCGACCGAGCAGAACCACTTCTCGCCGGTGATCCGCCACGCGCCGGGCACGGCGGCGTCGGGCACGGCGGCGACGAGGTTGGCCCCGACGTCGCTGCCGCCCTGGACCTCGGTGAGGAACTGCGCCCCGCGAACCGCACGGGCGCCGTCCACCTCGCGCAGCCGGGGGACGTAGCGCTCGGCGAGCTCGGGGTCGGCTCGCCGCTCGAGCGCGCGGCGCAGCCCGATGGTGCAGACGATCGGGCAGGCGACACCCCCCTCGCCAACGTGGGTGAGGAGGAAGAAGAGACTGGCCAGGCGCAGGTCGCCGGCGAGCGTGCGGTCGGTGTCGAGCATCCCCGTCGCCCAGGCGGCCGCTGCCGCCTCGTGGTGCGCCGGGTGGAACTCGACGCGCTCGACGCGCTGACCGACGCCGTCGTAGGGGACGTGGCGCGGGAGGTCTCGGTGGGACTCGCAGGCGGCGACGGCCGGGTCGACGACCGTCGCCACGGTCGCGGCGACGTCGTCGAGCTGCACGAGCCAGTCGGTCGGCAGCGCTGCGCCCGTGCGCAGGGCGAGGTGGCGCGCGAGGGCTAGGTGCGCGCTCGCCCACCCGGTGGACGCGTCGTCGACCCACCGCGCGAGGTCGACGCGCCCGGGGTTCGCCGTCTCGATCTCCACGGCCCCTCTCTAGCGCACTTGTGGCGACGGCGCCTCTCGAGGCGGCTTCGTTGGGACCTATGCCTCTAGGGGCCTGGAATAACGCGTCACTACAACGGAGGTGAAGCGGATGGCGCAGGGGCCGCTGCGACAAGGAGGCTCTATGAGCACCCAGGACACTCGGTCCGGTGCGGTGGCGTCGTCGCGTCGGCAGATGTCGGTGCGCAACGACCAAAAAGCGCGAGCCCTCGGACTCACTTCGGCCACCGGACTCGTTATCGGCAGCATCGTCGGCACCGGCGTCTTCACGATGCCGGCCGTGATGGCCGGAGCGGGCACGATGAGCATCATCGTGCTGGCCGTCATCGCGTTCGGAGCGACGCTGCTCGCGGTCATGTTCGGACAGCTGACGCGTCGGGTCCCCTCGAGCGATGGCGGGTTGTACGCGTACGCCCGCCACGAGTTCGGTGACTTCGCGGGGTACCTCACGGGGTGGAGCTACTGGGTCCAGACCTGGGCCGGCAACGCGGCCATCGTCTCGTCGTGGGTCTTCTACGTGGACGCCCTGTTCAACTGGGGACACCCCTCGGGAATCCAGAACTGGCTGGTGGCCCTGGTGGGCCTGTGGGTGCCGGCGATCATCAACCTGGTCGGGGTGCGCCAGATGGCCTGGTTCCAGAACGTGACGGTGGTCCTCAAGTTCCTGCCCCTGCTGTTCATCGGCGTGGTCGGCTGGTTCTACGTCCAGTCAGCCCACTTCGGCCCGTTCAACGCCTCGGGCGGCAGCCTCTACAACGCCATCGGCATCGCCGCGGGCGTGGCCCTCTTCTCGTTCATCGGGGTGGAGGCGGCGGCCATCACCGCCAAGCGCGTCCACGACCCCGAGCTCAACGTCGGCCGGGCCTCGGTCATCGGGACGGTGGCCTCGGCGCTGCTCTACGTGCTGGTGACGGCCGTGGTGATGGGGCTGGTCTCGCACGCCACGCTCGTGGGTACCGGCTCGCCCTTCGTCAACGCCTTCCACTCGATGTTCCCGGGCTCCACGTGGGCTCCGCGGTTCATCGCCGCGGTCGCGGTCGTCTCGGGCATCGGGGCCCTCAACGGCTGGACGCTGATCGTGACCGAGACCTCTCGGGCCATCGCCCAGGACGGCCTCTTCCCGGCGCCCTTCGCCTGGCGTGACGCCAAGGGCACGGCGTGGTTCGGCATCCTGGTCGGGACGATCCTGCCGTCACTGCTGATGCTCTGGCGCTACGAGGCCAGCTCGGGCCTCACGGTCTTCACCTACCTGGTCGACCTGTCGGTCGTGACCGTCGCGATCCCGTACTTCTTCTCGGCGATCGCCCAGCTGACCTACCTCGTCTCGAAGCGCCGCCGGGTCCAGGGCTGGGCCCTCGCCCGCGACCTCTCGATCTCGGGTGCCAGCGTGCTCTTCTCGATGTGGGTCACCTTCGCCTCGGGCTACCAGGTCGTCTACCAGGCGCTGGTCGTCATCGCCGCCGGACTCGTCCTGTACGCCTTCATCGCGGCGCGCAAGCCGCGCCACGAGGTCTCGGCGGGCGTCCTCGACGAGTACGGCCACCTGACCGTCGACATGGCCCTCAGTATGGGCGAGGCGGCGACGAAGCCCGAGGGCGGCCCCGTGTCGGTCCCCGAGAGGTAGCGCCGTGACGCTGCACGTCGACTCCGAGGTCGGAACGCTCCGGCAGGTCATCCTCCACCGCCCGGGCCTCGAGTTGAGCCGCCTCACGCCGTCGAACATCGAGAGCCTGCTCTTCGACGACGTCCTGTGGCTGAAGCGGGCCAAGGAGGAGCACGACGTCTTCGCCGAGAGCCTGCGCGAGCGCGGCGTGCGCGTCCACTACTTCGCCCAGCTCCTGGGCGAGGTGCTCGAGGACCCCGAGGGCCGGGCCTTCGTGCTCGATCGCCTCTGCACGATCGAGCGCTTCGGTCCGACCCTCGCGGCATCGATCCGGTCGTACTTCGACGGTTTCGACGGACCGGCGCTCGCCGAGCGCCTCGTCGGGGGCGTCTTGAAGGCCGAGCTCACCCCGCTGCGCGCGCACAGCCTGGCCTGGGAGATGGCCCGGGCCGACGACTTCCTCCTCGCGCCGCTGCCGAACCACCTCTTCCAGCGCGACAACTCCTGCTGGGTCTACGGGGGGGTGACCGTGAACCCGATGGCCAAGTCGGCCCGTCAGCGAGAGAGTCTGCACACCCGGGCGATCTACCGCTTCCACCCCCTGTTCACCGAGGAGAAGTTCGTGACCCTCCTCGACGAGGACCATCCGGGCTCGTCGCTCACCCTCGAGGGCGGCGACGTGCACGTGCTCGGCCACGGCGCGGTGATGGTCGGGATGGGGGAGCGCTCCACCCCGGTGGCGGTGGAGACCCTGGCCCGGCGGCTCTTCGAGACGGGCCAGGCCAGCCGGGTGGTGGCCGTCGAGTTGCCGCGCAGTCACGCCTTCATGCACCTCGACACCGTCATGTCGATGGTCGACGAGGCCACCTTCGTCCTCTACCCGTACCTCGACCGCAACCTGCGCAGCTGGACCCTGGCGCCGGGCGACGCGCCCGACACCGTCGTGCCCCGGCGCAACGCCGACCTCTGGGCGACTTTGGCCGAGGTCCTCGAGGTCGAGCGGGTGAGCGTGCTCACCACCGACGAGGACGTGCGCGCCGCCGAGCGCGAGCAGTGGGACGACGGGACGAACTTCCTCGCCCTGGCCCCCGGGGTGGTCGTCGGCTACGACCGCAACGTGGCGACCAACACGATGCTGCGTCACCACGGCATCGAGGTGGTGACGATCTCGGGCAGTGAGCTCGGCCGGGGCCGCGGCGGGCCGCGCTGCATGACGTGCCCGATCGAGAGGGAGGCGCGATGAGCCTGCTGACGGAGACCCTGCACGGACGGAGTCTGCTCAATGACGCCGACCTGTCACCCTTCGAGGTGGGCGAGTTGCTCGACCTCGCGGCGGCGCTACGCGAGGAGAAGCGCGCTCGGCGCGAGGTGCGCCGCCTCGAGGGGGCCAACATCGCCCTGATATTCGAGAAGACCTCGACGCGGACCCGGTCGGCGTTCGAGGTCGCCGCCCACGACCAGGGGGCCCACGTCACCTACCTCGGGCCGGGCGAGTCCCAGCTGGGCGAGAAGGAGACGGTGCGCGACACCGCGCGAGTCCTCGGGCGCATGTACGACGGCATCGAGTTCCGCGGCTTCGCCCACACCGACGTCGAGGAGCTCGCGGCGCACGCCGGCGTGCCGGTCTGGAACGGGCTCACCGACCAGTGGCACCCGACCCAGCTGCTCGCCGACCTGCTCACGGTGCGCGACCACAGCGACAAGCCCCTCTCCGACGTCGCCTGGTGCTTCGTCGGCGACGGCCGCTCCAACACCGCGAACTCGCTGCTCGTCGCCTCGGCCCAGATGGGGATGGACGTGCGCGTCGCCGCGCCGCCGGCCCGCCAGCCCTCCCTCGAGGTACAGGCCCTGGCGGCCGACCGAGCCCACCGCTTCGGGGGACTGGTGACCGTGACCGACGACCTGCTCGCCGCCGTGGACGGGGTGGACTTCGTCTACACCGACGTCTGGCTCTCCATGGGTGAGCCCGAGTCGGCCTGGGACGAGCGGGTCAAGCTCCTGCTGCCCTACCAGGTGAACACCGAGCTCCTCGAGTCGACCGGCAACCCCGACGTCCGGTTCCTCCATTGCCTGCCGGCGCTGCACGACGCCGGCACGACCCTCGGCGCGAGACTCCGCGAGCGCTTCGGGCTCGACGCCCTCGAGGTGACCGACGAGGTCTTCGAGTCGTCGGCGTCGATCGTCTTCGACCAGGCCGAGAACCGGCTCCACACGATCAAGGCCCTCATGGTCGCGACTCTCGCCGACGCGTGAGCCGCGTCGTCGTCGCCCTGGGGGGCAACGCCCTGCTCCAGCGCGACGAGCGCCCGGGTGCCCAGGTGCAGTACCACCACGTCGAGGCCGCGGCCGCGCCGCTCGCGGCGATCGCCGCCGGGCACGAGCTCATCGTCACCCACGGCAACGGGCCCCAGGTGGGGCTACTCGCCGTGGAGAGCGCGGCCGACCCGGACCTCGAGGCGCCCTACCCCTTCGACACCCTCGGCGCCGAGACCCAGGGCATGATCGGCTACTGGCTGGCCCAGGCACTGCGCAACGCGAGCGGTGGGCGCGAGGTCGTGGCCCTCATCACCCAGACGGTCGTCGACCCGGCCGACCCCGCCTTCAGCCGGCCCACGAAGTTCGTCGGACGGTCCTACGACGAGGCTGAGGTCCGCGCGCTGGCGGCGGCCCGGGGCTGGGTGGTGCGTCCCGACGGGGACCGGTGGCGGCGCGTGGTGCCCTCGCCCGAGCCCCTCGAGCTGGTCGAGGGCGCGGTGCTGGAACGACTCGTCGGCGCGGGGGTGGTGCCGGTGTGCGCCGGCGGCGGCGGGGTCCCGGTCGTGCGCGAGGGGGGACGGCTGCGCGGGGTCGAGGCCGTCGTCGACAAGGACCTGGCCTCGGCCCTGGTCGCGCGGGCCCTCGGGGCGCGGACCCTGGTCATGGCGACCGACGTCGCCCACGTCGAGCTCGACTACGCCACGCCCCGCGCCCGGCCCCTGCGGCGGGCCACCCCGCGCGAGCTCGCCGCGATGAGCTTCGCCGCGGGCTCGATGGGCCCCAAGGTCGAGGCGGCCCGGCGATTCGTGGCCGCCACCGGGGGGCGGGCCGCCATCGGCGCGCTGGGCGACCTCGAGGCCCTCGTCGCCGGTACGGCGGGCACCCAGGTCATCCCCGACTAGTTTCGTCGGCGTGTCCGACGCCGACCTGCCCTCGCTCGTGACGATCGAGGCGACCCTCGACGGCGTCGAGCGGGCGCTCGAGCGGCTGCGCGCGGGGGATTACCGGCGCTGCGCCGAGTGCGGTGGCCCGCTCGAGGCGGCCGACCTCGAGCGCGATCCCCTCGTCGCGACGTGTGCCGCGCACCGGGCGCGGGGCTGACCTACTTCTTGGTCGACCAGAAGATCTCGGCGATCGCGTCGATCTCGTCGAGCAGCCGGTCGGCCACGACGACGTCGTTGGTCTTCTTCGCCTCGCCGGCGGACTTGGTGGCCATCCAGAAGAGGTCGTGGAGGTTCGGGAAGGCCTTCAGGTGGTCGACCTTGAAGTAGTCGGTCCACAGGACCCAGAGGTGGTGCTTGACGAGCTCGCACCGCTCCTCTTTGATCAGGGTCGCGCGCACCTTGAAGTCGGGGTCGTCCGAGGCGTTGGCCTTCTCCATGATCGCCTTCACGGACTGGGCCTCGATGCGGGCCTGGGCCGGGTCGTAGACGCCGCAGGGCAGGTCGCAGTGGGCGCGGACCACGAGCGGGCGGGTCGAGCGGTCGAGCCAGTCGTTGACACGGGAGAGAAGAGCCATCACGCTGCCTTTCGGTCGGCGCCTCAACGGCGCGCTGTCACCGCTCAGGTTAGCGACGGACCGCGATAGCGTCGCGGGCCGTGGGACGGACACTGGAACGGGTGGTCCGGCGTCTCGTGGTCGAGGGCGCGTCGATGGAGCCCACCTACCGGTCCGGCGAGCGGCTGACCGCCCTGAGGCCGTGGCGCCGGGTCCGGGTCGGCGACGTCGTGGTGGTGCGCGACCCCCGCGACGCCGGGCGGTGGCTGCTGAAGCGCTGCGTCGCCCGGCGGGCCCGGCGCATCGAGGTCCGCGGCGACAACGAGGCCGCCTCGACCGACTCGCGCGACTTCGGGCCGCTCGACGTGGCCGACGTGGCCTACGTGGTGCCCCGGCCCCGGCCCGCCCCCGGAGCCGTGCGCACCACTGCCGACGAGGGATAACCCTCAAATCAGACCTGCGCAGTCGCCATTAGGATGCGCCCGTGACGCGCCTGGCCGTGCTCTCCTACCACACCTCGCCGCTCGCCCAGCCGGGCACCGGCGACGGCGGCGGCATGAACGTCTACGTGCGCGAGCTCGCCAGCGCCCTGGCCCGGCTCGGTCACGAGGTCGACGTCTACACCCGCCGCGACGCCCCGGGCCAGCGCGACCACGTGGTGGTCGAGCCCGGCCTGCGCGTCCACCACGTCACCGCGGGCCCGGCCGGCCCCCTCGAGCGCGACGCGCTGGCCGCCCACGTGGGCGAGTTCGCGGACGGCGTCGCGGCCGCCCTGCGCTGCACCGGGGTGCCCGACGCCATCCACGCCAACTACTGGCTCAGCGGGCTCGTGGGGCACCGGCTCAAGCACGAGCTCGGCGTCCCGCTGGTGGCGACCTTCCACACCCTCGAGCGGGTCACCGCCGGGGCGATGGACGTGGCCTCGACCGAGCGCGCCGACGCCGAGGCGGCGATGATCGCCTGCGCCGACGCGGTGCTCGCCAACTGCGAGGTGGAGGCCGACCAGATCGTGCGCCTCTACCACGCCGACCCGGCGCGCGTGCACGTGGTGCCCCTCGGGGTCGAGCACGCGCTCTTCGCGCCCGGGGACCAGGCCCAGGCCCGGCGCGCCCTGGGCCTCGACGACCGGCGGACCTGGCTCCTGTACGCGGGGCGGCTCCAAGAGCTCAAGGGGACCGACCTGGCGCTCGAGACGCTCGTTGAGCTCGTGCGCCGGGGGCGTGACGCCGCCCTGGCCATCGTCGGCGGGCCCTCGGGGCCGGGCGGGCGCGCCACCCTCGAGCGGCTCCACGGCCGCGTCGCCGAGGCCGGGGTCATCGACCGGGTGCGCTTCGTGGCGCCCCAGGCCCACCACCTCCTCTCGACCTGGATGCGCGCGGCGGACGTGACGCTCGTGCCCTCGCGCGCCGAGAGCTTCGGCCTGGTGGCCCTGGAGTCCTCGGCCTGCGGGACCCCGGTGGTCGCGAGCGCCGTGGGCGGGCTCACGACCCTCATCGACCACGGCGCCACCGGCTACCTGCTCGACGAGCGCGACCCCGCCCGCTGGGCCGACGTGGTGGAGCGCTGCGTCGACCCCGAGCGCACGACGTCGCTGTCGAACGCGGCGGTGCTGCGCGCGCGCGCCTACACCTGGCGTCGGGCCGCGACGACGCTCGCCGAACTGGTCGGGGGCCTCGCCGTCGGGGACCTCGTCTCGTGCTAGGTGACCCGCGCCCCGCTCGCCGGTGAGGACGCCCCCCGGCGCCTCAACGCGACGATCGCGCGCTGGGTGGACCAGTGGCCCGAGACCCCGCTCGGCGTGGAGCACCGCGACGAGCCCGACGGGGCCGGCCACCACCACTGGCTGATCCGCCTGCGCGGCGTCGAGCGCGACGTCGTCACGCTGTGGCTCTCCCTGCGCCAGCGCACGGTGCGTCTCGAGTGCGAGCTGGCCCCGGCCCCGGGCGAGCGGCTCGAGGAGGTCTACCGCTTCTGCCTGGCCCGCAACCGCGGCCTGCGCGAGGTGCACGTCGCCCTCGGGCCCGAGGACGGCCTCTACCTGGTGGCCGAGGTGCCGGCCGGCGAGGTCACCGTCGAGCGCCTCGACGAGCTCGTCGGGGCGACGGTCGCCTCGGTCGAGGAGCTCTACCCGACCGTGATGGCCCTCGGGCACGGCCGCTGGTTCCGCCGCCGCCCACCTCGGCCCTAGCCTGGGGCCGTGGCCTACCGACTGATCGTCCTGGGCGCCGGCAAGATGGGCTCGGCGCTGGCCGCCGGGCTGCTCGAGGCGCGTTGGTGCGCGCCCGGGGAGATGGCCCTCGTCGCGCGGAGCCGCGAGACCCGCCAGGCCCTCGCCGAGCGCTTCGGGGGCGTCGACGTGCTCGCCGGGCTCGAGGAGGCCGCCGTCGACGCCGACACCGGGATCGTGCTCGCCGTGAAGCCCGACTACGCCGAGTCCGTGGCGCGCGTCGCGGGGGCGACCGGCGTCTCGCGCCTGCTCTCGGTCGTCGCCGGGCTCTCGAGCGCGCGCCTCGAGGCGGCCCTGGGCCGCCCGGTCGCGGTGGTGCGCGCCATGCCCAACACCCCGGTCCTCGTGCGCCGGGGGGCCACGGCCATCGCGGGCGGGGCGCACGTGACCGCGGCCGACCTCGACTGGGCCGAGTCGGTCATGGGGGCCGTGGGCACCGTGGTGCGGGTCGCCGAGCGCAACCTCGACGCGGTCACCGGCCTCTCGGGCCCCATGCCGGCCTACCTCTACCTGGTGGTCGAGGCGCTCGTCGAGGCCGGGGTCCACCAGGGCCTCGAGCGCTCCGTGGCGAACCGCCTGGTCGTCGACTCCTTCGCCGGGGCCGGAGCCCTCCTGCAGGCGACCGGCGAGACCCCCGAGGCGTTGCGGGCCCAGGTCACCTCGCCCGGGGGCACGACCGCGGCCGGCCTGCGGGTGCTCGAGAGCCGGGCGGTGCGCTCGGCCTTCTTGGAGGCGGTGGCCTCGGCGGCCGAGCGCAGTCGCCAGATGGGGCGCTGAGCCGCTGCACTAGCGTTGGGCCGTGGCGACCCGCGCGCGCTCTAGGCGCCTGTCGGAGCCGACGATCTCGCGTCTGCCGGTCTACCAGCGCATCGCCGAGGGATTCGTGCGCCGTGGCGAGTCGCGCATCGACTCGCGTCAGATCGGCGAGCTCGCGGGCGTGACCCCGACGACGGTGCGCCGGGACCTCTCGGGGCTGGGCTCGTTCGGCACCCGCGGCTCGGGCTACGACGTGGCCGTGCTCATCGAGCGGATCGCCGACGCCCTCGGCCACGACCAGAGCTACGACGTGATCGTCGTGGGGGTCGGCAACCTCGGCCGGGCGCTCGTGAACTCGTCGAACTTCCTCATCCGGGGCGCGCACCTCAGCGCCCTCTACGACGTCGACCCGGCCGTCGTCGGCCAGGAGGTCGTCGGCCACGTGGTGCGGCCCCTCGACGCGCTGGCCGGACCGGCGACTCTCGGGGTGATCTGCACCCCGGCCGGCTCAGCCCAGGAGGTCGCCGACCGGCTGGTGGCGGCCGGGGTGCGGGCGATCCTCAACTTCGCCCCCCAGGTGGTCTCGGTCCCGCTCGGGGTGGCCGTCCACTACGTCGACCTCTCGATCGAGCTGCAGATCCTCATGTACCACGTCCTGCACGGGACCGGGCCGCTCGCGGGGGGCGTCCTGCACTCGCTGGGCCTCTCCGGCGGCTCGGCGCGGCGCGGCTCGTAGCATGGTTCGAGAGCCGGGAGGACCGTGGCACTGATCTCAGTGGGAATCGATCACGAGCACGCGCCGCTCGAGCTCCTCGAGCGGGTCGCCGTGGCCGAGGGGGAGTGGCCCAAGGTGCTGCGAACCCTGGCGTCGCACCGCAACGTGCACGAGGCCGTCTTCGTCTCGACCTGCCTGCGCACCGAGGTGGTCGCGGTGGTCGACCGCTTCCACGACGCCATCGACGAGACGACCCGGGTGCTGTCCGAGGCCAGCGGGGTCGAGGTCGCCGCGTTCACTGACCGGCTCAGCGTGTTCTTCGAGCACGACGTCGTGACCCACCTGTTCGAGGTCGCGGCCGGGCTGCGCTCGGTGGTGCCGGGCGAGTTCGAGATCCTGGGCCAGCTGCGCCGGGCGGTCGAGCTCGCGGTCGAGGAGCAGAGCGCCGGGCCCGTCGTGGGCGAGCTCTTCACCCGGGCCATCGCAGCCGGCCGGCGGGTGCGCGCCGAGACGGGAATCGCCCGGGGGACCACGAGTTTCGCTCACGCGGCCGCTGCCGCCGGCCTCGAGGAGCTCGGCGGCGACCTCGCCGGGGCCCGCGCGGTGGTCGTCGGTGCCGGCCAGATGGGCGCCGGGGTCGCCCGGGCGCTGCTCGGCGTCCGGTCCGGGCCCGGGCGGCTCGTCCTGGTGAACCGCACGCCCGAGCGCGCCCGGGCGCTGGCCGCCGATCTCGACGACGGCCGGGTCGAGGTCGAGCCCCTCGAGCGGCTCGCCGCGGCCCTCGAGGGCGCGCGCCTACTGGTGGTCGCGGTCGAGACCGAGTCGCCCCTCGTCGAGAGCACCCACCTCGCCGGGTGTCCCGGGGTGGTCGTGGTGGACCTCGGCCTGCCGCGGGCCGTCGACCCGTCGGTGGACGGGATCGACGGCGTGGTGCGCATCGACATCTCGCACCTGCGCGAGCGCGTCGACCGGGCTCTGGGCGACCGGCGCGAGGCGATCGACGCGGCCCAGGCGATCGTGACGAGCGAGGCGGCCCGGTTCGTCGACGACCAGCGCGCCCGGGGGGCCGCCGTGATCGTGCGCGAGCTGCGTGAGCACTTCGACGAGGTCGTGGCGGCCGAGCTGGAGCGGCGCGGCCACGACCTCTCGGCCCTGGACGAGGCCGGGCGCGACCTCGTCGCCTCGGTCGTGCGCTCGGTGGTGGCCAAGATCGCCCACCGGCCCACCGTGGCGCTCAAGGAGTCCGCCGGGACCGACCAGGGGACGCGCCTGGGCGAAGCGGTGCGCGCGCTGTTCGACCTATGAGCCTGCGCCTGGCCACGCGGCGTTCGCCGCTGGCCCTGGCGCAGGCCGACGCCGTGGCCCGACGCCTCGGGCCGCTCGGCGTCGAGTGCGCGATTGTGCCGGTCACCACGAGCGGCGACCGCGACGCCACGAGCGCGCTCGCGGCCCTGGGGGGCCAGGGCGTCTTCGCGCTCGAGGTCCAGCGGGCCGTCCTCGAGGGCCGCGCCGACGTCGCGGTCCACAGCGCCAAGGACCTCCCGAGCGCCTCGCCCGAGGGGCTCGTGCTCGCGAGCGTGCCCGAGCGGCGCGACCCGGCCGACGTCCTCGTCGGGCGCACCCTCGCCGGGCTCGGGCCCGGCGCCACCGTGGCCACGGGCTCGCCGCGACGGCGCGCCCTGTTGCTCGAGCGCCGCCCGGACCTGCGCGTGGTGGGCCTGCGGGGCAACATGGCCACCCGGCTGGGGGCGGCCGGTCGCGACGGCGTCGACGCGGTGGTCGCGGCCGCGGCCGCCCTCGAGCGACTCGGGGTGGTCCCGGTGGTCGTCGAGCGACTGGAGACGGGCTGGTTCGTCCCCCAGGTGGGCCAAGGCGCCCTCGCCCTGGAGGCGCGTGAGGGCGACCGCGCCACGCGCGAGGCGCTCGCGGGTATCGACGACGCCGCGGCCCACCGGGCGGTCCTGGCCGAGCGCTCCTTCCTGGCGGAGCTCGGTGCGGGCTGCGCCGTGCCGGTCGGGGCGCACGCGACGGCGCACGCCGACGCCCTCGAGATCGTCGGGGTGATGCTCGACGCCGACGGCGCGGCCAGCGTGCGCGCGAGCCGGCGCGGCGCCGACCCGGTCGTGCTCGGCCGCGACCTCGCGCGCCACCTGCGCGACGACCTCGGCGGCGGGACGCTCACGGCGGTGCGCTAGTGCGTGCGGTCCTCACGCGCGAGGGCGGGCGCAACGACGCGACCCGCTCGTGGCTGCCCGCGGAGTGGTCGGTCGCCGAGGTGCCGGCCACCACCACCCGCTACGAGGAGTCGGCGGACGTGGCCGCGGCCGCGGCGGCGGGCGGTCCCTACCGCTGGGTCGTGGTGACGAGCGCGCGGGCCGCGCGCTACGCGGCCCTCGCCCCCGGCGCGC
>JAJXZW010000035.1 GCA_021779855.1 Actinomycetes bacterium | reverse complement strand
GCGCGCCCGGGCTTCGCCGGACGGCCCGGGGCACCGACCGGTGCGCCCAGCGGACGGGGCCCGGCCCGTGGCGGCGGCGGCCCTCGCGGCTCCCAGCGCAAGACGACCCGTCGGCGCCGGCGCAACATCGAAGAGCTCGAGCCGACCCAGATGACGACCTGGCAGCCGAGCAGTGCGCCCGTGCCCGAGGGCGAGGTCATCATCGAGCGGGGCTCGACGGCGAAGGACGTCGGCCCGAAGCTGAACCGCTCGGCCGCCGACATCATCCGCTTCCTCTTCCTCCAGGGCGAGATCGTCACCGCCGTCCAGAGCCTGAGCGACGACATGATCGAGCTCTACGCGGCCGAGGTCGGGGCGACCGTGAAGCTGGTCGACCCGGGTGAGCAGCGCGAGGCCGAGCTCCTCGCGAGGTTCTTCGACGAGGACGACCAGGACGACACGATCCCGGCCGTCTCGCGCCCACCCGTGGTGACGGTCATGGGCCACGTCGACCACGGCAAGACCCAGCTGCTCGACCGGATCCGCCGGACCAACGTCGTGGCGGGCGAGGCCGGGGGCATCACCCAGCACATCGGCGCCTACCAGGTGAGCTGGCACGGCCGGCTGATCACCTTCCTCGACACCCCCGGCCACGAGGCGTTCACCGCCATGCGCGCCCGCGGGGCCAAGGTCACCGACGTCGTGATCCTGGTCGTGGCGGCCGACGACGGCGTCATGCCCCAGACGGTCGAGGCGATCAACCACGCCAAGGCGGCCGCCGTGCCCATCATCGTGGCGCTCAACAAGATGGACAAGGCCGAGGCCAACCCCGACCGCGTCCTCCAGCAGCTCTCCGAGCAGGGTCTCGTGCCCGAGAAGTGGGGCGGTGACACCCTGACCGCCGAGGTGTCGGCCCTCCAGGGCACGGGCATCGACGAGCTGTTGGAGCAGGTGCTGCTCGTGGCCGACCTGGCCGACCTCGAGGCCCGACCGAGCGGCCGGGCCGTCGGCACGGTCCTCGAGGCCAACCTGGAGGTGGGCCGGGGCCCGGTGGCCACGGTCATCGTCCAAAGGGGCCTCCTCGAGGTCGGTGACCCGGTGGTCGCCGGTCCCGCCTACGGCAAGGTGAAGGCCCTCATCGACGACCAGGGCCGCCCGGTCAAGTCGGCCGGCCCCTCGGCGCCGGTGCAGGTGCTGGGCTTCTCCGAGCCGCCCTTCGCCGGGGACGAGATGCGCGTCGCCCACGACCTCGCGCACGCCCGCTCGCTCGCCGAGGCCCGTGCCCAGCGCACGCGCCTCGTCGGCCAGCAGCCCGTCGCCGCGGGCGGCGGGGCTCGGCTCGAGGACCTCTTCGAGCAGATCCAGCGCGGCGAGACCGCGACGCTGAACATCGTCTTGAAGGCCGACGTGCAGGGCTCGCTCGAGGCGTGCACGGAGAGCCTGCGCAAGCTCGAGCGCGACGAGGTCAAGCTCGTGATCGTCCACCGCGGCGTCGGCGGCATCACCGAGAACGACGTGCAGCTGGCCAAGGCCTCCAACGCCACCATCATCGGCTTCAACGTCCGACCGGACCGGCGCAGCCGCGACCTGGCCGAGGCCGAGGCCGTCGAGATCCGGACCTACGAGATCATCTACAAGCTGATCGAGGAGATCGAGGCGGCCATGCTCGGCCTGCTGAGTCCGGTGTACGAGGAGGTCGTCACCGGCGAGGCCGAGGTCCGCGAGGTGTTCCGCGTCCCGCGCGTCGGGGCGATCGCCGGCTGCTTCGTGCGCGAGGGCGTCGTCACCCGCGGCTCGAAGGTGCGCTTCTTGCGCGAGGGCACGATCATCTGGAAGGGCTCGATCACCTCGCTCAAGCGCTTCAAGGACGACGTGCGCGAGGTCGCGAGCGGCTTCGAGTGCGGCGTGGGGCTCTCGGACTACCAGGACCTGAAGGCCGGCGACGTGATCGAGACCTACGAGGAGCGCGAGATCCCGCGCTCGGCCTAGCCGTGTCGGGCTCCCACCACCCCTTCCCGCGCACCGCCCGGGTCAACCAGATCCTGCGCGAGGTCCTCTCCGAGGAGCTCGTGCGGTTGGCCGACCGGGTGGAGGGCCTGGGGATGCTCACGGTCACCGACGTGGCGACGAGCCCGGACCTGCGCCAGGCCGTCGTCTACTTCGACTCGCTGACCGAGCCCGCCCGCGCGCTGCTCGAGGAGCACCGCGGCGCGCTCCAGGCGGCCGTCAACGCCCAGACCCGACTCAAGCGCACGCCCCGGCTGAGCTTCGCCCCCGACCCGGCCGTCGCCCACGGCGAGGCGGTGGAGGAGCTGCTGCGCCGGCACCGTCATGACGACTAGCGGCCTGCTGCTCATCGACAAGGCGTCGGGCCCGACGAGCCACGACGTCGTCGCCCGCGTGCGCCGGGCTCTCGGGGTGCGCCGGGTCGGCCACGCGGGCACCCTCGACCCCATGGCGACGGGCCTCCTGCTCGTCGCCGTCGGGCCGGCCACTCGCCTGCTGCGCTTCGCCCAGGCGACCACCAAGCGCTACAGCGGCGAGGTCACCCTCGGGGTGGCGACCGACTCGCTCGACGCCGACGGCGCGCCCGTCGCGACCGCCCCGGTGCCCACCCTCGAGGCGGCCGCGGTGGCCGAGGCCGCCGCCGCCCTCACCGGGCCCGTCCTCCAGCGCGCGCCCATGGTCTCGGCCCGCCGGGTCGGGGGCGAGCGGCTCCACGTGCTCGCCCGGCGCGGCCTCGAGGTCGAGCGCCCGGCGCGCGAGGTGGTGGTCGACGCCTTCGACCTCGAGCCGACCGAGGACCCGGCGCGCTGGCGCTTCGCGGTCACCTGCTCGACGGGCACCTACGTGCGGGTGCTGCTCGCCGACCTGTGCGAGCGCCTCGGGACCCTCGGGCACCTGAGCGCCCTGCGCCGCGAGGCGAGCGGTACGCGCCGAGTGGAGGAGGCCCGCACCATCGAGGCGCTCGAGGCCGACGCCGCGTCCGGCGACCCCGGCCTCGAGCCGCCGAGCGCGCTCGTCGCCTCACTGGGGCGTTTCGTCGTCGACGACGAGGACGCCCGCCGCCTCCGCCAGGGCCAGCGGGTTCCCGGGCCGCCCCTCGAGGGCGAGGTGGCCGTGCTCGACGGCGCCGGCGAGCTCGTCGCGGTGGCCGAACGCGTGGGCGGGCTCTACCGCCCGGTGGTGGTGCTCCCGACGGGCGCCGACGGGAGCGACGGGTAGGTTGCGGCCCGTGGTGGTGCTCTACGACGGCGACGAGGCGGCCGACCCGCGCCCGGCGGCGGTCGCGGTGGGGGTCTTCGACGGCCTGCACCGTGGCCACCAGGCCGTGCTGGCCACGGTCCGGGACCGCGCGCGCGAGCGCGGGCTCGTGCCCGCGGTCGTCACCTTCGACCCCTCGCCGGCCGTCGTGCTCGCGCCCGAGCGGGTGCCCCGGCGCCTGCAGACCCTCGCCCAGCGCCTCGAGGGCTTCGCGACCCTGGGGATCGAGCGCGTCCGGGTCGTCACCTTCTCCCACGACCTCGCCCACGAGGGTGCCGACGCGTTCGTCGAGCGGGTCCTCGTCGGCGAGGTCCACGCCGCCGCGGTCGTGGTCGGCGAGGACTTCCGCTTCGGGCGCGACCGCGAGGGCGACCTCGCGCGCCTCGTCACCGACGGCGCGCGCTCGGGCTTCAGCGCCGAGGGGATCACCGTCGTGGGCGAGGGCGGGCGATTCAGCTCCACGGCCGTGCGCCGGGCTCTCGACGCGGGAGACGTCGTCGAGGCGGCCCGGGTCCTCGGGCGGCCCTTCACCCTGCGCGGGCGGGTCGCCCCGGGCGACGCCCGGGGCCGGGAGCTGGGCTTCGCGACGGCCAACCTCGGTCTCGACCCCCTCCAGCAGCTGCCCGCCGACGGGGTCTACGCCGGCCTGGCCCGGGTCGCCCCGGGAGAGTGGCGCGCCGCGGCGGTCTCGGTGGGGACCCGACCCCAGTACTACGAGGACGGGGCGCGCCTGGTCGAGGCCCACGTGCTGGACTTCGCCGGTGACCTCTACGGCACCGAGGTGGACGTGGCCTTCCTCGCGCGCCTGCGCGACCAGGCGGCGTTCGCCGACGAGGCCGAGCTCGCCGGGCGCATCGCCCTCGACGTCGCCGCGACCCGGGCCCTCGCGGGGGGCGCCACGGCCGAGAGGGCCGAACTGCTAGGATGGGACGTCGGTCAGCGACGCTGATCCAGTGGGTCGTCTCGGACGGCTCACGCCGAGACCCCGACCCGACCAAGGCACATCTCCATGACCGAGAAGCAGCAGATCATCCGGGAGTACCAGTCCCACGGCACCGACACGGGCTCGCCCGAGGTGCAGGTGGCTCTGCTCACCGAGCGGATCGCTCACCTCACCGAGCACCTGAAGGCCCACAAGGGTGACCACCACACCCGTCGTGGCCTGATGAAGCTCATCGGTCAGCGCCGACGGCTGCTGGACTACGTCCAGCGCAGCGACGTGGAGCGGTACCGCAGTTTGATCGGTCGACTCGGGATCCGTCGCTAACCGGTAGCCCCGCCGCGTGGCGGGACCGACACATCCGGGCCTCGAAGGCCAGTGGAGGAGCACCGCCCCCGGGCGGCGATCGCCCACTGGGATTCGAGCGGAGTGTCGCCAGACACCAAGGAGATCCCATGACTGACGCGATTCGCGTGAGTAGCCCCATCACGGGCACCGACAAGGAGATGTCGTTCGAAGCCGGGCGGCTCGCCCAGCTGGCCAACGGCGCGGTGCTCGCCCGCCTCGGCGGGACCATGATCCTCGCCACCGTCACGGCCGCCAGGTCCGTGCGCGAGGGCATGGACTTCTTCCCGCTCACCGTCGACATCGAGGAGCGGGCCTACGCCGCGGGCAAGATCCCCGGCGCCTTCTTCCGCCGCGAGGGCAAGCTCTCGGACCAGGCCATCCTGATCTGCCGGCTGATCGACCGGCCGTTGCGCCCGTCGTTCCCCAAGGGCTTCCGCAACGAGGTCCAGGTCGTGGGCACCGTCTTCTCGGCCGACCAGGAGAACCCCCACGACATCCTGGCGATCAACGCGGCCAGCGCGGCGCTCATGATCTCGGGGATCCCCTTCGACGGACCCATCGGCGCGGTGCGCATGGCCTACACCACCGGCGGCGAGTGGGTGCCGCACCCCACCTACGTCGAGGGTGACGAGGCGAGCTTCGAGCTCGTCGTGGCCGGACGGGCCCTCAACGACTCGGTCGAGTCCGACGTGGCCATCATGATGGTCGAGGCCGGCGGGACCGAGGGCTCCTTCGAGCGCTACGCCCAGGGCGCCCCCAAGGTCACCGAGGAGGTGCTCGCCGCGGGCCTGGAGGCCTCCAAGCTCTGGATCCGCGAGGCGATCAACCTCCAGCGCGAGCTGGTGCGCGAGTTCGTGGCCGCCCGCGGCCCGCTGCCCCCGTTCCCCTTCACGCCGGTGGTCGACTACGGCGACGACGTCTTCGCCCGGGTCGAGGCCGTGGGCCGCGCTCGCCTGGCCGAGGCCAACACGCTCGTCGCCAAGGCCGAGCGCAACGCCGCACTCGACGCGGCGACCGCGCAGATCACCGAGGAGCTGGCCGGCGAGTTCGAGGGCCGCACCGGTGAGATCAAGGCGGCCGTGAAGGCGCTCACCAAGCAGCTGGTGCGCCGTCGCATCGTCGACGAGGGCGTGCGCATGGACGGGCGCGGGGTCACCGACATCCGCCCGCTCTCGGCCGAGGTCGACCTCTTCCCGATGACCCACGGGTCGGCGCTCTTCCAGCGCGGCGAGACCCAGGTCGTGAACGTGTCGACGCTCGCCATGCCCCGCATGCGCCAGTTGGTCGACACGATCACCCCGGACGAGTACCGGCGCTACATGCACCACTACAACTTCCCGCCCTACTCGACCGGTGAGACCGGCCGGGTCGGCGCGCCCAAGCGGCGCGAGATCGGCCACGGCATGCTGGCCGAGCGGGCGCTCGTGCCGGTGCTGCCGAGCGAGGAGGAGTTCCCCTACACCCTGCGCGTGGTGAGCGACGTGATGCAGTCGAACGGCTCGACCTCGATGGCCTCGGTCTGCGGGTCGACGTTGTCGCTCATGGCGGCCGGCGTCCCGATCAAGGCCCCGGTGGCCGGGATCGCGATGGGCCTGGTCTACGACGGGGGCGAGTACGTCACCCTGACCGACATCCTGGGCTCGGAGGACGCCTTCGGCGACATGGACTTCAAGGTCGCCGGCTCGGCCGACGCCGTCACGGCCCTGCAGCTCGACACGAAGATCGACGGGCTGCCGGCCGACGTGCTGGCGCGCGCGCTGCACCAGGCCAAGGACGCCCGGCTCCGGATCCTCGACGTGATCACCTCGGCCATCGCCGAGCCGCGTCCGGAGGTCTCGGAGATGGCGCCGAAGATCGTCACGATGGAGATCCCGGTCGACAAGATCGGCGAGGTCATCGGGCCCAAGGGCAAGGTCATCAACACCCTCCAGCAGGAGACCGGCGCCGACATCACCGTCGACGACAACGGGGTCGTGGGCACCGTCACGATCGGCGCCAAGGACGGCCGCGCCGTCGAGGAGGCCCGCCGGCGCATCGCGCTGATCCTCGACCCGCCCACCGCCGAGGTGGGCGCCGTCTACGAGGGTCGCGTGGTCTCGATCGCCAAGTTCGGTGCCTTCGTGAACCTGCTGCCCGGCCGTGACGGCCTGCTGCACATCTCGAAGATGGCTCCGCTCAACGGCGGCCGTCGGATCGGCCAGGTCGAGGACGTCCTCGAGCTCGGCCAGGCGCTCGAGGTGAAGGTCGACGACATCGACCCCCAGGGCAAGGTCTCGCTCTCGCTCGTCGGGGACTTCCCCGAGGTCGAGGAGGGCCGCCGTCCCGAGGGCCGTCGCGACGGTGGTCGCGACGGTGGCCGCGACGGTGGTCGCGACGGTGGTCGCGACGGTGGCCGCGACGGTGGCCGCGACGGTGGTCGTGGCCGTGGTCGCCCCTCGTCGTTCGAGGACGCCTTCGAGGCCGAGCTCGCCGGGGAGATCGGCGACCTCGGGCCCGGGGGCCCGGTCCTGAGCGAGGGCGAGGGGGAGGGCCGTCGCCGCTCGCGGCCCCGTCGCCGCTAGCGGCCCGCGGCCGTGTCGGACGGTGAGGGACGCGACCCGTCCGACGCTGACCTGATCGCGGTCGCGCCCGCCCCCCCGTGGGGTCGGCGCGACCGCGCCTGGGCGGTGGCGCTCATCGCGCTGCCCGTCGTCCTCTTCGTGACGCCCGCCCTGGCCGGCCACCCGAGCATCGACGCCGACAACCTCATCCAGAACTTCCCCCTGCGGGTGCTGGCGGGCCGTCAGCTCTGGAGCGGCCACCTCCCGCTGCTGAACCCCCTCACCGACTCGGGAACCCCGCTGCTCGGGTCGATGAACGCGGGAGCGCTCTTCCCGCTCACCCTGCTCTTCGCGTTCCTGCCGCCGCTCGTCGCCTGGACGATCAATATGATCGCCGTCTACGCGGCCGGGGCGCTCGGGGTCTACGTGCTCGCGCGCCGGCTGGGGCTGGTCGCGGGGGCGAGCGGCGTGGCCGCCCTCGTCTACGCCTACGGCGGGGCGATGGTCGGCCAGGCCGTCCACCTCGGGGTGATCCAGGGCTACGCGCTCCTGCCTTGGCTGCTCGTCGCCTTCGTCGGACTCGGCCGCTGCCTCGTCGCGGCGGGCCCGTCGGCGCCCCCCCGCGAGCTCGCCTGGTCGTGCGCGCCCTACGCGCTGGCCGTCGCCGGGATATGGGGGCTCGTCCTTCTCACCGGTGAGCCCCGGGCGATCGCCACCGCCGAGCTGGTGAGCCTGGTGGCCGGGGTGGGTGTCGTGGTGCTCGCGAGCTCGTACCGACCTCGCGGGGCCCGCGCGAGGGTGGCCTACGTCGTGACCCTCGTCGCGGGCTTCGCCGGCGGGGTGGGGATCGGCCTGGTGCAGGCCCTGCCGGGCTGGTCGTTCATCTCGGTCTCCCAGCGCCACGTGGTCACCTACGCCTATTTCGGCGCGGGGTCGCTACCGCTGCGCTGGACGCTGCTGCTGTTCAATCCCGACCTGCTCGGGGGCAACGGCGCGTTGCACCAGGTGGGCTTCTTCGCCAACTACAACCTGCCCGAGGTGACGGGCTACGTGGGGGTCGTGGCGCTGTGCGCGCTGTTCGCCTACGCGACCCGCCTCACCCGGCGCGGCTGGGTCGGCGCCGAGCGCGACCTCACCCTCTACGTGGTCCTGCTCGTCGTGGGACTCCTGGCCACCTGGGGCGACTTCACCCCGGCCGGTCATCTCTTCCGGGCGCTGCCCCTCTTCGGCTCGACGCGCCTGCAGAGCCGCAACGTGGCCCTCGTCGACCTGGCCCTCGCCCTCGTGCTCGCCTGGTGGCTCGACCGGCTCGCCGCCGGCGGGCGCCGCGGAGCCGGCCTCGGGCGCGTCGCCCGGTGGGTGACGGCCCTGCCGGCCCTCGTCGTCGCGGCCGTGTCGATCGTCGAGGCCGTCGACGGGCCGGCGCTCGTGCGCTGGGTCGGCATCACGAGCGGGGGCGCGTCGCTCGCCACCGGGCTCACCGGAGCCGACGTCGCCTTCGCGGTGCTCGGGGTAGTGAGCGCGGCCCTCGTGCTCGCCGGCGTCCGCTGGCGCCACCTGCGCCGCGCCCTCGTCGCGCTCACCCTCGTCGACCTGGTCGCCTTCTCGTTGCTCACCTCGACCGGCCTCGTCGGCGGTTCCGGGCCCCGTGAGGCCTCCCGCGCCTACGCCGTCTCGGTGCTGGGCTCGCGCGGCCGCTTCGCGCTCGTCGACTACCAGGGCACCCACACCGAGAGCTACCGCGCGCTCGGCCAGCCCAACATGAACGTCTTCACCGGGCTGGCCAGCGTCCAGGGTTACGGGTCGCTGCTCGCGACCTACTACGACGCGGCGACCGGGACCCACCCACAGAACTGGGTCGACCCCTGCGCGCTGGCGCGGGGGGACTTCGCGCCGCTGCGGCTCTCGACGATCGTCGTGGCCACCCAGCTCCTCGCCCAGCCCGGCACCGCCGACACCCCGCGCCCCTCGTCGTGCCTGGGGTACCGGCGCGCGCCCCGCGTGACCCGCGCCTTCGGCGAGGTGCTCGACGTCGCCTCGATCGCCCTCACGGCCCCCGCGGGCCATCGGCTCGCGGCCGGCGAGCTCTCGGTGCGGTTCCTCTCGGCCGACGGCCGGCCGCTCGCCGGGACCTGGCGGGCGTCGGGGACGGGCGCGACGGTCCGGGTGCGCGCGGCGCGCCCCGTCGAGGCGGCCGGGCTCGAGGTGAGCGCCGTGGGGGGCGTCGACGTGGCCGACCTCGCGGTCACGACCCGCGCGGTGCACCCGGGGGTCTTCCAGCTCGACAGCCGCTTCGACTTCGCCCTGTCGGGCCCGGCGTGGCGGCTCGTGGCGACCCACGACGCCTACGCGGTCCTGCGGGCCACCCACCTCGCGCCGCGCGCGTGGGTCCAGAGCGGCACGGGCCGGGTGACCCACGTCGCGACGGCGCCGTGGGGCGACTCGTGGGTCAGCGTGCGTGCGGCCGGCCCCCTCGTGCTCGAGCGCTCGACGGCCTACCTGCCGGGGTGGCGGGCGACGGCGCTCGACGTCGCGACCGGGGCGACGCGCGAGCTGCGGGTCTTCCGCCGCGGGCTCGTCGACGCCGTCGACGTGCCCCGGGGCCGGTGGGTCGTGCACTTCCACTACCGCGCGCCCTACGTCGAGCTGGCGAGCGTCGTCAGCCTCGCGGCGACCGCGGGCTGGGCCGGGGTGCTCGTCGGGTGGTGGGCCCGCCGACGCCGTCGCGGTAAGGTCGCGCCGTGACGCGACTGGCGATCGTCGGCGGCGCGGGGCGCATGGGCCAGGCGCTGGCCGAGGGCCTGGCGGGCCGGGGCCACGAGATCGTCGGGCTGGTGGACGACCGCGAGCCCGCCGCGCTCTTCGGCGCCGTGCACCGGGCCGCCCTCGAGGCGCTCCAGCCCGGCTCGGTGGAGGCCGTCGTCGACTTCTCCTCCCCCGAGGGCGTCCTCGCCTCGGCCCGCTGGTGCGCCGCCCACCGGGTCCCGCTGGTGGTGGGGGCGACCGGCCTCGCGGCGCGCGAGCGCGAGGCCCTCGAGGCCACCGCGCGCCAGGTCGGGGTCGTCGTGGCGGCGAACTTCGCCCTCGGGGCCGCGCTCGTCGAGCGCTTCGCCGCGGTCGCCGCGCCCTACTTCGAGCGGGTGGAGGTGATCGAGCTCCACCACGACCGCAAGGTCGACGCCCCCTCGGGCACCGCGCTCGCGACCGCGCGCGCCGTCGCCGCGGCGCGCGCCGCCGCCGGTCGGCCCGCGATGAGCGACCCGACCACGCGCGAGACCCTGGCCCACGCCCGCGGCGCGGAGGGCCCCGAGGGGGTGCGCATCCACGCCGTGCGCCTGCCGGGGCTCGTCGCCCACGAGGAGGTCCTCTTCGGCTCGCCGGGCGAGGGGCTCACCCTGCGCCACGACTCCTACGACCGACAGAGCTTCGTCGCCGGGGTCGCGCTCGCCCTGGCCAAGGTGACGGCGGCGCCCGGTCTCGTCGAGGGACTGGGCGAGCTGCTCGACTAACCACCGGTCGGGCCGGCCCGACTGGTAGGTTCGTCTCGTGGAACCCCTGTTCGGACGCGTCCTGACGGCGCTCGTCACGCCGTTCGGCCCCGACGGCGCGGTCGACTACGACGCGGCGCGCGAGGTGGCGCGCTTCGTGGTGGCCCAGGGCAGCGAGGGGCTCGTCGTGGGCGGCTCGACGGGCGAGGGCTCGTCGCTCACCGACGACGAGAAGCTGAGCCTCTTCGCGGCGGTCGCCGAGGCCGTGACCGTCCCGGTCATCGCCGGCTCGACCTTCGCGAGCACCCGGGCCTCGGTGGCGCTCACCGCCCAGGTCCGGGCCACCGGGGTGGCCGGCGTGCTGGCCACGACCCCGGCCTACGCCCGACCGAACCAGGCCGGGCTGATCGCCCACCTGGGCGCGGTGGCCGAGAGCACGCCGCTACCGGTGATGCTCTACGACGTCCCCACCCGCACCGGGCGCAAGATCGCCGCGGCCACCACCATCGAGCTGTGCCGACAGCACACGAACATCGTCGCCCTGAAGGACGCGTCGGGCGACCTGCCGGCGGCCGCCCGGGTCAAGGCCCAGCTCGGCGACCGGCTCGACCTCTACTCGGGCGACGACAGCCTGACCCTGCCCTTCCTCGCCGTGGGGGCGGTCGGAGTGGTCTCGGTGGCGGCCCACTGGGCCGGGGCCGAGTTCGTGGCCATGGTCGGCGCCGTCGAGCGCGACAAGTGGTCCAAGGCCCGCAAGGTCAACGAGCGCCTGGCCGAGAGCTACGCCTTCGAGAGCTCCGAGGCTTACCCCAACCCGATGCCGACCAAGGCCGCGCTGCGCTTCCTCGGCCTCGCCGTGGGCGAGTGCCGGCTGCCCCACTCGGCGAGCGACCCCGAGCTCAACGCCGCGGCCGCCCGGGTGGTCGGGGAGCTCCAGGCGACGCGTGCCTAAGGGGCTGCGGGTCACCTTCCTCGGTGGCCTGGGGGAGATCGGCCGCAACTGCATGGCCCTGGAGCAGGACGGGCGCATCGTCGTGGTCGACGCCGGTCTGATGTTCCCCGAGCCCAACATGTACGGGGTGGACCTCATCCTGCCCGACTTCCGCTGGCTGGTCGAGCGGCGCGACCGCGTCGACGGGATCGTCCTGACCCACGGGCACGAGGACCACACCGGCTCGCTGCGCTACCTGTTGCGCGAGGTCAACGTCCCCCTCTACGGCAGCCCGCTCGCGCTCGGCTTCGCCCGCCACCGCCTGGCCGAGGCGAAGGGCCTCGGGCGCATCGAGTTCATCGAGGTGGCCGACCTCGAGCGCCGCCGGATCGGGCCCTTCGAGGTCGAGTTCGTCCCGGTCACCCACTCGGTGCCGAGCGCCCACGCGCTGGCCTTCCACACCAGCGTGGGGGTCGTGGTGCACTCGGGCGACTTCAAGCTCGACGCCTCGCCGATCGACGGGCGGCGCACCGACCTCGGGCGGCTGGCGGCGCTCGGCGAGCAGGGGGTGGCCCTCCTGCTCGCCGACTCGACCAACGCCGAGGAGCCCGGGTACACCGCGTCGGAGTCGAGCGTGGGGGTGGCGCTGCGCCGGCTCTTCCTCGAGCGGCCCGAGCGCCGGCTCGTCGTCGCCTGCTTCGCCAGCCACATCCACCGCATCCAGCAGATCGCCGACGCCGCCCACCTCACCGGGCGACGGATCGCCTTCATGGGCCGCTCGATGGAGGCCAACGTCAAGCTGGCCCGCAAGCTCCACCTGCTGCGGGTGGACCCCGCCGACCTCATCGACGTCGAGGAGATCGGCCGCTACGCCCCGGGCGAGGTGTGCGTGGTGTGCACCGGCAGCCAGGGCGAGCCGCTCTCGGTGCTGGCCCGGCTCAGCCGCGGGGACGCCCGGGGCTTCTCGGTGGGCGCCGAGGACACCATCATCCTCTCGTCCCACCCCATCCCGGGCAACGAGTGGTCGGTCGGGCGGGTGATCGACGACCTGCACCGCGAGGGGACCGAGGTGATCGACTCCTCGAGCGAGAACGTCCACGCCTCGGGCCACGGCCGCCAGGGCGAGCTGCGCACGCTGCACCAGCTGGTGCGTCCGCGCGCGTTCGTGCCCATCCACGGGGAGTACCGCCACCTCGTCCACCACGCCGAGCTGGCCCGCTCGATGGGCCTGGCGGCGAAGGACGTGCTGGTGTGCGAGGACGGCGACCAGATCGAGGTCAGCGCGAAGGCCGTCCGGCGAGCCGGGCGGGTGCCGGCCGGACTGCACTACATCGACGGCGCCACCGGCGACCTCGACGAGCGCCCCCTCGAGGAGCGGCGCATGCTCGCCGAGTACGGGGTCGTGCTGGTCTCGTCGGCCGTCGCGCGCGCGACGGCCGAGCTGGCCGCGCCGGTGAGCGTCACCACGCGCGGCTGGTTCGAGGGCGAGCGCGACGGCGACGTCGTCGCCCACCTCGAGCGCGAGGTCCGCGACGCCCTGGCCGACGCCCTGGCCGAGGGGGTCCTCGAGGCCGACGCCCTCTCCAAGGTGGCCCAGCGCGCGGCCGGGCGCCTGCTCGGCCAGCGCTACCGGCGCCAGCCCGTCATCCTGGCGGTGGTCGCCGTCCTCTAGGCCGGCTCGGACTTGTCGGGCTCGCCGTGGTCGGCGTTGGCCCGGCCGGCCCGCCAGTAGGCCTTGTGGCTGATCGCCGCCTCGTCGAGGCCCCGGTCGACCAGCAGCGCCCGCAGCGCGCGCACCACGTGGAACTCCCCGAAGAGGTAGGCGTGGCCCGCCCCGGGCGGCAGCTCCAGGGTGGCCAGGGCCCGGGTGAGGCCCTCGGGATCGGTGGGCGCGCGCCCGGAGCGCTCGGCCAGCACGAGGCGCAGGCCCACCCCCGCGGGCGGGGCCGGGCTCGGGGCGTCCGCGAGCGCGTCGACCTCGAGGGCGACGAGCGCGTCGCGGCCGGGCTCGAGCGCCTCGACCATGCGCGAGAAGGCCGGGAGGGCGCTCAGGTCCCCGCAGAAGAGGTGCCAGGACGCCGCGGGGTCGAGGGTGATCTTGCCCCGGGGCCCGATGGCGACGACCTCGTCGCCGGGGGCCACCTCGCGCACCCAGTCGACGCCGGGCCCCTCGTGGTCGACCCCGACCCACAGGGTGAGGGTCGAGGCCGCGGGGTCGGCGCGGCGCACGCTGTAGCGCCGGCGCAGGGTGCGCCCCCGGCCCACGTCCACCATGACGTCGCCGCCGGGGGCGCCGACCAGTCCGGGGTCGGCGGCCAGGGTCACCTCGACGAGGGCGTCCGAGACGGCCTCTTTGGCCGCGACCGTCGTGGCGGCGGCCGTCGCCCGCAGTCGTGCGGCCAGGGTCCGGGTCGCGTCGTCGATGCCCGCCATCGGCTCAGCCTACGGGGCGCTCGAGGAGCCGGACCGTGGTCGCGTCGACCTCGGCCTCGAGGGCGTCGAGCTCGCCCCGGGCGCCCGCGACGCCGCGCCGGGCGGCGCGCAGCTCCCCGCGGGTCGAGCGGGTCGCCGCCCGGGCCCGGGC
>JAJXZW010000034.1 GCA_021779855.1 Actinomycetes bacterium | reverse complement strand
GGGGCCGGGGCCGGGCGCGCCGGGGCCGGCGCGGGCGCCGGGGCGGCCTCGTCGCTGAAGGTCGCCTCCACCCAGTGGGTGAACTCACTCAGCACCCCCGAGATGCGCGTGCGCTGCTCGTCGAGCTGACGGCGCAGCCGCTCGACGTCCTCGCCGAGGCGCTGCTTGAGCCCGTTGAGCCGGTTGACCTCGTCCTCGGCCCGACTGCGGGCCTCGCCGACGATCTCCCGGGCGCGCTCTTGGGCCTGGGCCGTGAGCTCGCGCGCCTTCTCCTCGGCCTCGGCCTGCGCCTGCTCGATGAAGCGCTGGGCCAGGGCGATCATCGAGGCCACCTCCTCGGGGGCGACCGTCGCGCTCGCGCGCACCGGGGCGGGCGCCGGGGCCGGGGCGGCCGCCGGGGCCGGGCCCGGGCGGGCCCCCTCGAGCTGGGCGATGCGCTCCGCCGCCTGGCGCAGCTGCTGGCGCTGCTGGTGGACGAGGTCCTTCATCTGGCGGACCTCGCCGGAGAGCCGCTCGAGGAACTCGTCGACCTCGTCGACGCTGTAGCCCTTGAGGCCGACCTTGAAGGTCACCGTGTCGATGGCCTCGAGGGCCGAGGGGGCGTTGTCCGTGGTGTCCATCTCGCCACCCTACCGCCGGGCCCGCGGCCGGGCCGGGCGAGTCAGGGTCGCTGGTTGATCCGCACGAGGTTGCCCGAGGGGTCGCGCACGGCGGCGTCGCGGATCCCGTAGGGCTGGTCGGTCGGCTCGTGGACGACCTCGACCCCGGCCGCCGCGAGGGCCGCGAAGGTCGCCTCGAGGTCCTCGCTCTCGAGCACGATGTGTCCGTAGGTGCCCTTGGCCATCATCTCGGCCACGGTGCGCCGCTCGTCGTCGGTGAGGCTGGGCGTCGCCTCGGGCGGGTACAGGACGATCGCCGTCGAGGGCTGGGCCGGCGGGCCGACGGTGATCCAGTGCAGGTCGCCGTAGCCGACGTCGAGGCGCACCTCGAAGCCGAGGAGGTCACGGTAGAAGGCGATCGCGGCCTGCGGGTCGGTCTGGGGCAGGAAGCTGGAGTGGATGGTGAGGTCCATGGCCCGAGGCTAGGCACGCTCGCCGACGCGCGCCTCTCGATTCCTGACCGGCCGGGTCACGAGGCGCGCCACGCACGGGTCGAGCTCGAGGGTGGCGCCGCGCCAGCGGTGCCCGTAGGCACCCGGCGGCTCGCCGACCAGCTCGCAGAAGCGCGTGGCGAAGGTGCCGAGCGACCCGTAGCCGACGGCGAAGGCCGCCTCGGTCACCGGGACGCCCGCGCGCAGCAGCGCCATCGCCCGCTCGATCCGGCGGGTCATGAGGTACTGGTAGGGCGACTCGGCGTAGGCCCGGGTGAACGAGCGCGCGAAGTGGCCCGCCGACATGGCGGCGTCGCGCGCGAGGTCGCCGACGCGCAGCGGGCGGGCGTACTCCCGGTCCATCCGGTCGCGCGCCCGGCGCAGCCGCGCCAGGTCCGCCGGGCGCGCCGCCGCCCGCCCGTCCGACGTCGCCGCCACCGCTAGATGAGGACGTTGATGATCTCGAGCGCGACCATCGCCACCAGCACCGAGACGTCGATGCCGACGCCGCCCAGGCGCGGACGCGGCAGCACGGCGCGCAGGGGCCGCAGCACCGGCTCGGTGAGGCGCGCGAGGACCCGCTTCAGCCCGGCGATGAAGCCGTCCGAGGAGTGGGTCGGGACCCAGCTCAGCAGAGCCGTCAGGAAGAAGACCCAGATGTAGAGGTAGATCAGTTCGTGGACGAGGGCCACGGCGTCCCGCTTCGGAAGTTCGTCGTGCGCAGGCGCTCCTTGGTCTCGGCCGCCACGTGGACCCCGTTGGGCACCACGAGGTAGAGCCCCCGGGCCAGGATCTCGACGCGCGCACCCAGCGCGTAGGCCGTGCCGGCCGCGAAGTCGACGAGCCGGCGCGCCAGCGACGGGTCGGCGTCGGGGGTGGCGAGCACGACGGGTCGGCCGGTGCGCAACTGGTCGGTGATGCGCCGGGACTCGTCGTAGGTCTCGGGCGCGACCACCGCTACGTCGCTCTCGGCCGCCGCGACCCGCCGGGGCGGGTTGGGGTTCGGGATCGGGCGCACCCGGGGCGTCCCGCTGCCGCCGTCGATCACCGACACGGCCCCGCCCGAGCGCGGCCGACCGGCCCGCTCGGGCGCGCTCGGGCGCGGCCCCGGGACGGGCCGACTCGGGCGCGGCGCGGGCTCGGGATCCCACTCGGGCTCGTAGGGCTCGGAGAAGGGTCGGGGCGCCGGGCCCGGGAGGTCGCCGTAGTCGTCCTCGACCAGGCCGAGGAAGCCCAGGAACCCCCGCAGTCTCTCGTTCATCTTCCCCTCCTTGGGCCCCGTAGGCCTCGGTAGGCCAATGTTAGGCGAGCCCGCCGGCACCGCCCCGGGGCCCGAAGAGGGCCCGCCCCAGGCGGACCTCGGTCGTGCCGGCCCGGCAGGCCCACTCCAAGTCATCGCTCATGCCCATCGAGCGCTCCACGAGCCCCAGGGCGTCGGCCAGGCGTGCCGTGGTGGCGAAGGCCGCCCGGGCCCCCGCGGGGTCCGCCGGGGCCACGACCATCAGCCCGCGCACCTCGAGCCCGGCGTCGCGGGCCCGGGCCACGAGGGCCGGCACCCCGGCCTCGGGCGCCCCGTGGCGCTCGGGCCGCCCCGTCACGTCGAGCTGGACGTACACGGGCGCGCCGGGCCGGGCCCGGGCGAGGCGCTCGACCTCACGGTCGCGCGAGAGCGAGGCGACCAGGTCGGCGCAGGCCGCGACACGGGCGATCTTGTTCGTCTGGAGCGCCCCCAGGTAGTGCCAGGTGACCGCGAGGTCGGACGTCGCCGCGCGGGTCGCGCACAGCTCCTCGACGTAGTTCTCGCCGCAGTGGCTGAGCCCGGCCGCGACGGCGGCGCGCACCGCCGTCGGCCCGAAGGTCTTGGTCACCGCGACGACGCGCACCCGATCGGGGTCGCTGCCCCACTCGGCCATGCGCGCGCGCACCGCCTCCAGGCGCGCGCGCACCCGCGCGCCCAGCTCCTCAGCGGAGGAAGCTGGGGATGTCGTCATCGCCACCCACGTCGAAGAAGTCGTCGTCGGAGGTGGAGGTAAAGATGTCGCTGCGCGGTCCCTCGGTCATGACCGGCTGGGCGACGGTGGTGGGGGCCTTCGGCGAGACCTGGTCGAAGCCGGCCGCGATGACCGTGACCCGCACGGCGTCACCCACCGACTCGTCGATCACGCTGCCGAAGATGATGTTGGCCTCGGGGTGGGCCACCGAGTGGACGATCTCGGCCGCCTGGGTCACCTCGTTGAGGGTTATGTCGGGACCACCGACGATGTTCATGAGGATGCCGCGCGCCCCGTCGATCGAGGCCTCGAGCAGCGGCGAGGTGATCGCCGCGCGCGCCGCGTTGACCGCGCGACCCTCCCCTGTCGACATGCCTACGCCCATGATGGCGGTGCCGGCGTTGCGCATGACGGTGTTGACGTCGGCGAAGTCGGTGTTGATCAACCCCGGTACCGTGATGAGGTCGGTCACGCCGCGCACCGCCGACAAGAGGACGTCGTCGGCGATCTTGAAGGCGTCGAGCATCGAGGTGTCGGGTGCGGTCACCGAGAGCAGCCGGTCGTTGGGGATCACGATGAGGGTGTCGACCTTGTCGCGCAGGTTCTGGATCCCCTTCTCGGCCTGGGTGGCGCGACGCTTGCCCTCGAAGGAGAAGGGTCGGGTGACCACGCCGATGGTCAAGATCCCCAAGGAGCGCGCGATCTCGGCGACCACCGGCGCCGCCCCGGTCCCGGTGCCGCCGCCCTCGCCGGCGGTGATGAACACCATGTCGGTGTCCTTCAGGGCGTCCTCGATCTCGGCCCGGTGGTCCTCGGCGGCCTGGCGACCGACGTCGGGGTCGCTGCCGGCCCCGAGGCCGCGGGTGAGCTGCCGGCCGATATCGATCTTGAGGTCGGCCTCGCTGAGCAACAAGGCCTGGGCGTCGGTGTTGGCCGCGATGAACTCGATGCTCTTGAGCCCGGCCGAGATCATCCGGTTGACCGCGTTAGCGCCCCCGCCCCCCACGCCGATGACCTTGATCACGGCGTTGTAGTTGCTCTGGGTCAGGCTCATCGGATCCCCTTGTCTGTGCGTTCGGTCAGCCCCCAGGGCGAGGAGCAGTCCCCGAAGGCTACTCAGCCCCCCCAAAGGGGTCAAATGCCTATCCCTTGGGTGGTGTCACGGCGAGCTCCCCCGGGACGGTCACGTCGATCACGTCGCCCGGCACCAGCGTACTGTGCGCGATGACCGAGGCCACGGCGACGAACTTCGCGTGGAGGTCGGTCGCCCGGCCCAGCTCGAAGCTCACCGGCGTGGTGAGGACGAGGTCCACGTGGCCCAGTCGGTCCTCGGTGATCGTGCGCACCTGGTAGCCGAAGGCTCGCGGGAGGCGGCTGGCGACGTAGGCGGCGGAGCGCCCCCGGGTCGCGAAGGGCCAGGCCCCCCGGCCCCCGGTCACCGAGAGCGTGGGCAGGTTGGCTCGCCGGGGCGCGGGCCCGAGGTCGCGCCCGGCGGCGCTCACGTAGTCGAGGTGGTGGCCCGGGCCGTAGGCCACGGCGACCGCCGTGGCCTCGGTCACGGTCACCACGACCGTGTTGGGCCAGCGGCGCACCACGCGCGACCGGACGACCCAGGGGAAGCGCGCGAGGTCGCGCTCGATCACCCCGGGGTTAACGTCGATCATCGCCGGGTGCGCGCCCAGACCCGTCGCGGCGAGGACCTGGGCCGCCGTCTCGTGCCGCAGTCCCGTGATCGTGACGTGGCGGACCTCGAAGATCGGCCGGTGGAGCAGCCAGCGCCCACCCAGGACGACGCCGGTCACGACGAGCGCCAGGACGAGCACCACGAGCGTCGAGCGGCGCATCCGCGGTCGCCGGCGCGCGGGGTGCGCCCCCGCGGGCTCCGGCACCGGGGCCGGGGGGCCGCGGCGCGCGCGCGTCGCCACCGGCGCGCGCCGGCTCACGCGGGCCCCTCGAAGCCGAGGAACCGGTTCTCGCACACCAGGGCGACCCCGGTGGCCTCGAGGACCCGGGCGCGCACCTCGACGATGAGCCCGTAGACGTCCGCGGCGCGCCCGCCCTCGTCGGCCTGGATGAAGTTGGCGTGCTTCTCGCTCACCCGCGCGCTCCCCCGGCGCCACCCCCGGAGCCCGGCCGCCTCGATGAGCCGCGCCGCGTGGTCGCCGGGGGGGTTGCGGAAGACCGACCCGGCGTTCGCCCCGCCGGGCTGGTGCTCGCGCCGCCAGCGCACCACCGCGCGCACCTCCTCCTCGGCGAGCGACGGGTCGCCACGGCCCAGGCGCAGGGTCGCCCCGACCACCAGCTCGCCGGGGGCGAGCGCGCTGCGTCGGTAGCCCAGCTCGAGGGCGGCGGCGTCGCGACGAACCGTCGCGCCCTCGCGCCACAGGGTCGCCCCGACGAGCGACGCGGCCAGGTCCGACCCGTGGCCCCCGGCGTTCATGGCGACGGCGCCCCCGACGGTGCCGGGCACCCCCACCGCCCACTCGAAGCCCGTCACCCCGGCCCGCGCGAGCCGACGCGCGGCCACGGGCAGGTCGAGGCCCGCGCCGACCTCGACGAGCACCCCGTCGCCGTCGTCGCGCCAGTCGAGTCCGGCGAACTCGCCCTCGAGGTGCACCGCGCACACCTCGACCTCGCCATCGGCGACGAGGAGGTTCGAGCCGTTACCGATGGCGACGAGGTCGAGCCCGACCCCCTCGAGGAGCGGACCGAGCTCGTCGAGGTCGTCGCGGCGCGCCAGGGTGACCAGCAGACGCGCCGTGCCGCCCACCCGGTAGGTGGTGCGCGCGCCGAGGGGCGCGTGCTCGGCCACTCGGGCGCCGCCCACCTCGACCAGGCGCGCGAGGCTCACGTGAGGCCCCCCGGCAGGTCGGCGATCACGCGGCCCACGTCGCCCGCGCCGAGCACGAGCACGAGGTCCAGCCCGTCGAGGGACCCCGTGAGTGCCTCGGGCACTCGGCCGAGGTCGGGGACGTAGGCGACGGTCCCGACGACGCCGCGCTCGGCGAGCGCGGTCGCGACGAGCTCGCCGGTCACCCCCTCGGGGTTGGGCTCGCCGGCCCGGTAGAGGTCGGTGACGAGGACGAGGGCGGCGCCGTCGAAGGCCGGTGGGAAGCCCTCGAGCAGCGCCAGGGTCCGGGTGACCCGGTGGGGCTGGAAGACGACGCCCACGCGGGCGTAGCCGAGCTCGCCCGCGGCGGCGATGGTCGCGGCGATCTCCCCCGGGAGATGGGCGTAGTCCTCGACCACGTCGACGCCCCGCCACGCGCCCCGTCGCTGGAAGCGCCGCGGCGCCCCCAGGAAGTTCGAGAGTCCCCGCTCGACGGCCCGGGACTCGACGCCCAGGACCCGGGCGAGCGCGGCGACGACCGCGGCGTTGGCCACGTTGTGGCGTCCGGTGACCCGCAGGTCGACCTCGAGGCGCTCGCCCGGACCCGAGAGCGCGAAGTGTGATCCGTCGCGGCGCAGCGCCACCTCCTCGACGCGCCACTCCCGCTCCGACGCCACGCCCACGTCGTGGGGACGGCTGGCGTGCGCGAGCGCGCGGGCGGCGCCCGGGTCGTCGGCCCAGGCCACGACCGGGCCCGCCGTGCGCGTGACGAGCTCGGCGAAGGCCCCCTCGAGGCGCTCGAGCGTGCCGTAGTGGTCGAGATGATCGGGCTCGACGTTGGTCAGGGCCAGCGCCTCGGGCGTCACCCCGGACATCGTCCCGTAGCTCTCGTCGACCTCGAGCACGAGTCCGTCGGCGCCGAAGTGGCCGTTCGCGCCGACCCCCAGCACCGGGGCTCCGAGGAGCCAGCCCGCGTCGCGCCCAGCGGCCAGGGCCACCTGGACGAGCATCGAGGTGGCCGTCGTCTTGCCGTGGGTGCCCGCGACGCCCCAGGTCGGCGTGACCGCGGTGACTTCGGCGAGGGCCGCGGCCCGGTCGACCCGCTCCAGCCCGAGTGCCGCGGCCGCGGCGAGCTCGGGGTTGTCGCCGGCCACCGCGGGCGACCACACCACCGCGCCCACGCCGGCCAGGTGGGAGGGGTCGTGGCCGAGCGAGACGGCGATCCGCCGCGCGGCGAGCTCCGCGAGCACCGGCGAGGCCGCCGCGTCGCACCCGCTCACCTGCGCGCCGCGCTCGGCCAGCCACAGGGCGAGGCCGCTCATGCCCGCCCCGCCCACGCCCATCACGTGCACGCGCCGTCCCGCCGCGAGGAGGCTCACCGCGACACCCCCTCGACCACCTCGGCGATCGCCGACGCCGCGTCCCGGCGCCCGAGCGCCGCGAGAGCGCTCGACATCGCCGCGCGGATCGGCCCGGGCTCCAGCGCCTCGAGCGCCTCGGCCAGGGTCGACGCGTCGCACGACGCGTCCTCGATCACCCGCACGCCGCCGACGGCGGCCAGGGCGTCGGCGTTGCGACGCTGGTGGTCTCCGGGTGCGCCGGGCAGCGGCACCACGACGGCGGGGATCGCGAGGCGCGTGAGCTCGGCGACGGTGACGGCCCCGGCCCGGCAGACCGCGACGTCGCAGACGGCCCAGAGCTCGGCCATGTCGGCGAAGGCCACGACACGGTAGTCGAGGTCGCCGGCCACGCGGCGCGCGAGGACACTCTCGTAGTCGCGCTCACCGGTGACGTGGACGATGGCGAGGTCGCGCCGCGACGCCCAGCGAGCGGCCAGGTCGCAGACCGCGTCGTTCACCCGGCGCGAGCCGAGGGACCCGGTCATCACCACCACCACGAGCCGGTCCGGCCCGAGCGGCGGCTCGGTGGCGGCACGGGCCCGCGCGCGGGCCGCGTCGGAGCGGTCGATCGCCTCGATCGCCGCGCGCAGCGGCGTACCGGTCACGACCGCGTCGTCCGCGGGGAAGCCGAAGGCGACGCACCGACGGGCCGCCGCGCGCCGGAAGAGCCGATGCACCGCGCCCGGCACGGCGTCGAAGTCGACCAGCACCAGGGGCACCCGCCACATCACGGCCGCCGCGCAGGTGGCGAACGAGGCGTAGCCGCCGACCGAGACCACGCACCGGGGTCGCCACCGACCCACCAGCGTGACCGCCGTCACGAGGGCACCGGCGAGCCCGAGGGCCGCGAGGACGCTCACGGCGAGGTCGTAGGGTCGCAGCGAGCGGCGGAGGCCCCGGCCCGGCAACAGGGTCAGGGGGACGGGCCCGTGGCCGAGCAGTCGGCCCTCCTGGCCCCGACGGCTGCCCACGAAGCGGATCTCCTCGGGCGCGAGCCCGCGAGCCCGCAGCGCCTCGGCGATGGCCTCCATGGGAAAGACGTGGCCCCCGGTCCCGCCGCCCGTGACGATGACGGGACCGCGCATCACCCCTCCGGTCTATAGCGGCGCGGCGCTGGGCCGTGCGATGCCCGCGCGCCGGGGCGCTCCGACCGGGCGACCGGCGCCCGACGCTCGGGGGCGCGGCGCCGGGGGGCTGGGGCCACTCGGGGGCGGGGCGGCCGGTGCGCGCGTCCCCGGGGTCCCGTCGAGTCGGCCACCACCGGGTCGGGCCCACGCGCGCGATCGTGGGCCACGTTATAGAGGAGGCCGACCGCGAAGAGCTCGACGATGAGTGCCGTGCCGCCGTAGGAGAAGAAGGGCAGCGGGACCCCGGTGACCGCCCACCACCCGACCACCGAGGCCACGTTGATCACGGCCTCGACCATGATCCAGGTGGTGATGCCCACGACGATGAGTCGGTGGGTGCCGTGCGCGGAGCGTTGGGCGATACGCACCGCGGTCACGAGGAAGGCCACGAAGAGGGCGAGGACGCACAGGGTGCCCACCAGCCCGAGCTCCTCACCGATGACGGTGAAGATGAAGTCGGTGTGCGCGTTGGGCAAGAGCCCGTACTTCTCGCGGCTGTGCCCGAGTCCCAGGCCCGTGAGGCCCCCGGCCCCGAGGCCGATCTTCGACTGGAAGAGCTGGTAGCCGCTGGTGAGCAGGTTCGCGTTGGGGTGCAGGAAGGCGGTGAGACGCTGGGCCGAGTAGGGCTTGACCTTCATGAAGGCGACGAAGCCCGCGACCGCGACGACGCCCACGCCGACGAAGAACCGCCGCGGCAGACCGACCACCCACAGCATCACCAGCGCGAGACAGAACACCACCGACGCCGTCCCGAGGTCCGGCTCGGCGACCACGAGCAGCCCCCCGGCCAGGATCGGCCAGCTGAGCGTGAGCACTCGTCGCCAGTCCCCCAACTCGCGATGGTGACGTTCGATCAGCCACGCGACGAAGAGGATCGTGAACAGCTTGAAGAGCTCCGAGGGCTGGAGCTGAATCACCTTGAGGTTGAGCCACCGGGTGCCGCCGTTGGACGACGTGCCGACCAGGCGCACCGCCACGAGCAGCCCGATCCCGACGTAGGTCAGGGCTGGCGCGCTCTTGACCAGCCGGTCGAGGCGCACCCGCGCCGCCAGGTAGAACGCGACCCCGCCGAGCGCCAGGTAGGCGACGTCGCGCACCATGATCGCGAAGACCGAGGTCCCCGCGGCGGCGGCCTCTCCCTCACTGGCCGAGGCCACGAAGATCGTGCCGAGGGTGACCATGGCCGCCGTGATCCCCAGCAGCGCGCGCCCGAGCACGCCGCCCCGCTCGAAGGGCTTGAGGAGGCGGCCCTCGGACATCAGACCACCCGGGCGATCTTGAGGAAGTCGCCGTAGAAGATCCCGAGTCCGAGCATGGCGAGCAGTCCGGCGAGGATCCAGAAGCGGATGATGACCGTCGTCTCGGGCCAGCCCATCATCTCAAAGTGGTGGTGGAAGGGGGCGATCTTGAAGATGCGCCGACCGAAGACGCGAAAGCTCACCACCTGCAGGATGACCGACAGCGTCTCGGCGACGAAGAGCCCCCCGATGACGATGAGCAGCAGGTCGAGGTTCATGAGCAGGCAGAGCGCGCCGAGCCCGGTCCCGATGGCGAGCGATCCGGTGTCACCCATGATGATCTTCGCCGGTGCCGCGTTCCACCACAGGAAGCCCAGGCACGCACCCACGAGAGCCACGGCCACCAGACCCAGGTCGAGCGCGGCGTGGAGCCGGTAGATGCTGTAGTGGCGGAACTGCCAGTACCCGATGATCGCGAGGACCCCGAAGCAGAACGTCGCCGACCCGGCCGCGAGGCCGTCGAGCCCGTCGGTCAGGTTCACCGCGTTCGACGTCCCGACCACGACGAAGACGGCGAGCACGAACCACCCCGCCGCGCTGAGTCCCCACCCCGGCAGGGAGAAGCGCGTGAACGAGAGGTCCGTCGAGGTGTGCACCCAGGCCAACGCCAGCACGGCGAACGCCCCAGCGATGACGAGCTGGCCGGCGAACTTGCCGCGCTTGTTGAGGCCCAGGTTGCGCGCGTTGCGGACCCCGATGAGGTCGTCGAGGAATCCCAGCGCGCCCGAGGCCACGGTGACCGCGAGCGCCAGGACGCCGGCCCGTGTGAAGGTGATGGCCGTGCCGACGTGGCCCATGGCGTAGCCGACGGCCGTCGCGCCGACGATCACCACGCCCCCCATGGTGGGCGTGCCCGCCTTGTGCTGGTGGGTGGCCAGGTCCTCCAGGATGCGCTGGCCGATGGAGCGCGCGCGCAAGAAGCGGATCCATAGGGGCGTCAGGAACAGCGAGAGGAGGAAGCCCACTCCCCCGGCCTCCATCAGGCTCAGCATCCACTCACCTCACGTACTCCCGGACGACCTCGCGGTCGTCGAAGGGCACGACCGTGTCGCCCAGCGTCTGGGTCGTCTCGTGCCCCTTGCCGGCCACGACGACGACGTCGCCCGGACCGGCGACGTCGATGGCCGTGGCGATGGCCCGACGGCGGTCCACCTCGCGCACGAGCGCAGCGCCGGAGCCGATCCCCGCCGCCACGTCGTCCATGATGGCATCCGGCGACTCCGAACGAGGGTTGTCCGAGGTCAGGACGACGACGTCGGACCGGGCGGCCACCGCCGCGCCCATCTCGGGCCGCTTGGTGCGGTCGCGGTCGCCCCCGGCGCCAACGACCGTGATGACCCTCGCCGTCGGCTCGAGGGCCCGTACGTCGTCCAGCACGCGCGCCAGCCCCTCGGGGGTGTGGGCGTAGTCGACGACCACGGTCACCTCGTGGCCGTGGACGACCTCGAAGCGCCCGGGCACCGGCGCCACCTCGGTGACGGCCCGCGCGAGGTCCGCCTCGTCGAGGCCGAGCCCGGCCGCGACCGCCAGGGCGACGAGCACGTTGTCGACGTTGTAGCCGCCCACGAGTGGCGAGTTCACCAGGTGACCGCGCCAGAAGAAGGTGGAGCCCGACAGCGAGCTGACCACCTCCTCGGCATCGGCGCGCCCGACCGGGGTCACCGGCAGGACCGTCTGCTCGGCCAGGCGGGCCCCGTAGGGGTCGTCGGTCCAGATGACCGCGCGACGCGCCCGCTCCGGGGTGAACAGGGAGGCCTTGGCCTCGAAGTACGCCTCCATCGTCCCGTGGTAGTCGAGGTGCTCGTGGCCGAGGTTGGTGAAGGCGGCCACGCAGAAGAACAGACCCTCGACCCGACCCTGGTCGAGAGCGTGACTCGACACCTCGAGGGTCACCACCCCGTCGGCGACCATGGGGTCGAAGGCGTTGACCTCCCGGGCGAGGGCCCGGTAGAGCTCGGGGGCCGCCGGCGTGGTGCGCGCGCCGGTGAGAGTCCCGATCGCGCCCGCGTTCCACCCGAGGCGCCGGGCCAGGTCGGCCACGAGCGTCGTCACGGTCGTCTTGCCGTTCGTGCCGGTGACCGCGACAAGCTTCGAGCGCGTCTGGGGCTCACCGACCACGACGGCACTGGCGTGGGCGACCAGGGCACCGATCTGGCTCGCCGGTACGACGAGGACCGGCACCGCCACCGGCACCGGCCGGTCGCTCACGACCGCGACCGCGCCGCGGGCCACGGCGTCGGCGGCGTGCTCGGCCCCGTGAGCCTGGGTTCCCTGGAGGGCGAAGAAGAGCGCGCCGGGCTCGCAGGCGCGCGAGTCGATCTCCACCCGGGTCACCTCGAGGGCGGCCGTCGCCACGTCGAGGGTGAGGTCGTCGAGGACGTCGCCCAGCTGCATCAGGTCACGTCCGAGGACATCGTGGCCGCCGAAGCCGGCAGGGGGTGCTGGAAGACCCCGCTGGAGGGGATCCCGTAGTGGTGCAGGGCGTAGGACATGACCTGCTGGAAGACCGGAGCCGCGACGGTGCCGCCGTAGATGTTGGTCAGCGGCCGCTCCACGACCACGATCATCGACAGCACCGGGTGGTTGGCCGGGGCGAAGCCCACGAAGCTTGCGTAGTAGTCGTTGGTGAGGGTGTCCTTGCCCGGCGTGGGGATGGTCGCGGTGCCGGTCTTGCCGGCGACCTCGTAGCCGGGGATGACGGCGTAGGTGCCGGTGCCGGCCAGCACCACCTGCTTGAGCATGGTCACGAGCGTCTGGTCGACCGCCGGGGTGAGCACCGTGCGGGACGGGCTCGGAGCCGTCGGACGGACGGTCCCGTTGGGCTCGACGAAGCCCCGCACGAGCGAGGGCTCGACGAAGACGCCGTCGTTGGCCACCGTGTTGTAGGCGTCGAGCACCTGGATCGCCGGCACCGCGTCGACCTGGCCGATGGGCAGGGCGACCTCGTCGCTCGTGTACCAGTGGGCGGCGTCGACGAGCAGACCGGGCGTCTCGCCCGGGAAGCCGACGGCCGTCGTCTGGCCGAAGCCGAGCCGCTGGACCTGGGCGAGCAGCCCGGCCTCGCCCACGCGCAAGCCGATCTCGTACGTGCCGATGTTCGACGACTGGGCCAGCACCTGGGTCGCCGTGAGGTGGATGAGGCCGTGGTTCTCCGCGTCGTGGAATACCCGACCGCCGACGACCACCGAGTTGGGGATCGTGAAGACGGTCCTCGGGGTGATCTTGCCCTCGGAGAGGGCGGCCGAGAAAGTCACCACCTTGAACATCGAGCCGGGCTCGTAGGCCTGGGTGAAGGGAAGGTCGTTGAGCGTCTGGTCGATCCCCGGAACCCCCACGCTCCGGCCCCAGGCCGGCATCGGCCCCAGGATCCCCGCGCGCGTCCTGGTGTTGACCAACGAGACGTCGGCCAGGACCTGGCCGGTGTGCACGTCCATGACGATCGCCTCACCCGCCAGCCCGTCGAACTTCTTGAGGTCTAGCGCCACGTCGCGCTCGGCGACGTACTGCAACGACGAGTCGAGGGTGAGCTCGAGGCCCACCCCGGGCGTCGATCGCTTGATGACCGTCGCGGTCGTCGCGGGCAGGGCCACCCCCGAGGCCGACATGAACTCCCGAGTGATGCCGGTCTGGCCGGCCAGAAGGGACTGGTACTTGTACTCCAGGCCCGCCGTGCCCGCACCGCTGGCGTTGACCCCGCCGATGACCGCGGTGGCCAGGGTCGGGTCGGGGTAGGCGCGCACCGAGGAGTCCTCGACGACAATCCCCGGGAACGCCAGGCCGGCGACGCGATGGCCGTCGGTGAGGTCGAGGGTGTTGCTCAGCACGACGTAGCCGTTCTTCTCCGACAGCTTCGCGGTCAGCTTGGCGACGGGCACGTGAACGAGCGGGCTCAGCGCGGCGGCCTCCTTAGCGGGGTGCGCGATCTGGAAGTCGTCCGCGATCACGAGGGAGGTCGGCTTGGAGATGGCCAGCGTCTGGCCGTTCCGGTCGAAGATGCCCCCCCGCAGTGCCGGAGTCGTGACGTCGACGCGTACCTGGGCGAGCGAGAGGCGGGCGTAGTGCGCGTGGTCGACGACCTGGAGGAAGACCAGCCGCACGCCGAGGGCGACGAAGGCGCCGGCGAGGACCGTGCGCAGCGTGACGAGCCGGCGCCCTCCGGGCGGGGTCGGCGACGCCCCACGAGCGCGCGGTCGGGAGTGGGTGGAGGGGTAGTAGGCGGTCACCGCTGCGTCCGAGATGTGACCGGTGCGTATCCGGAGAACCGCGGCAGAGGCAGCGGCGCATCAAGTGACGTGGAGGAGACCTGAGTGATCGTGGTCGGGTAGACGAGGTGGAGCGCCCCGGCGCGAGCGAGCACCTGCCCGGGCCCGGACTGATTCGTGAGCGAGCCGACCTGCTCGGCGTAACTGGACTGGGCCTGGAGCAGGTCGCTCTGCAGGGCGTGGATCTCGACCTGGCGGTTGGCCTCGAGCATCGTGCCCACGATGGAGATCGACAGTCCCAGGAGGACGATCACGGCCGAGCGCGTGACCGCCGAGCCCCGACCCAGCCGAACGGCGAGCGCGCGACGGCGCGGGGCGGTGGCGGCGCGGGCCGGCGCGCGCCG
>JAJXZW010000033.1 GCA_021779855.1 Actinomycetes bacterium | reverse complement strand
GCGCTACCTCGAGGGGGGTCCAGCCCCCGCCCGGGGGGCGCCGTGAGGGTCGTGCGCGCCCGCGGGCCGCGGGCCTTCGACCAGGCGGCCCTCGCCGCGCTCGCCGGGGCGCTGCGGGCACAGCCCACCCTCGCCCTCACCCTGCCGACCGGGGGCACGCCCGTCGGCCTCTACCGCGAGCTGGTGGCGGCCCACGCGCGCGACGAGGTCTCCCTAGAGCGCGCCCGGGTCTTCATGCTCGACGAGTACCTGGACCTGCCGGGCTACCCGGAGGGGAGCTTCGCCGCGTACCTGCGCGAGCACCTCGGCGGGGTCGTCTTCAACGGCTCGACGCGCTTCGAGGCGCTCGCCCCGAGCGACGACCCCGCGCGCCTCGCCGCCTACGACGCGGCCCTCGACGAGGCGGGCGGGCTCGACCTCGCCGTGGTGGGCGTGGGGCGCAACGGCCACGTCGGCTTCAACGAGCCCGGCTCGCCGGTGGGCGCGCGCACCCGGGTCGTCGAGCTCAGCGAGGACACCCTCGAGGCGAACTTCCCCGGGGTCGAGCCGGCGCGGCGCCCGAGCCGGGCCGTCACCATGGGGCTCGCCGACCTCACGGGCGCGCGCGCGGTGCTGCTGCTCGTCGCCGGCGAGGGCAAGGAGGGCGTCGCCCGGCGCCTGCTCGAAGAGGGCGGGGTCGACCCGGCGGTGCCCGCGACCCACCTGCTCTCCCACCGCGCGCTCACGGTGGTCGTGGAGGCCGGGCTGCTGGCCTAGAGGGGGACGCGCACGTCGATGGGGTCGGCGGTGGGCGTCGTGCGCAGCCTAAAGGCGAAGAGGTGGGGCACGAAGGCCATCTCGAAGCGGTCGAAGGCGGTGCCGTTGGAGGAGAGCGAGGTGCCGGTCACCTCCACCACGTAGGCCTCGGGGTCGAGGGCGAGGTCGGCCGCCTCCTCGGGGGTGGCCGGGCGCGCGACGAGGGTCTGCTCCTCCTGGGTCTCGGTGAGCCCGTAGTGGCGCGAGAGGACCTCGTAGAGCGAGTCGGAGGGGGCCGAGAAGACCTGGTCGAGGTCGGGGGCGAGGATCCGGGGGATGACGGCCACCTCGCGCACGGCCGGCACGTCGTCGAAGCGCCGGCGCCGCACGAGCCGCCAGACCGAGGTGCCCACGGGGATGGCGAGGTCCTTGGCGACCTCGGGGTCGGCCGACTCCTCGGCCAGCGAGACGAGCTCGGTCGCGAGGGCGACCCCCTGGAGGGCGAGGGTCTGGCCGAGCCCGCCGAGGATCGTCGACTCGGTGCGCACCCGCGTCGAGCGCACGAAGGTGCCCCGGCCCTGGACCCGGCTCAGGGTGCCCGCGGCCACGAGCTCGGACATCGCCCGGCGCACCGTCATCAGGCTCACCCCGGCCATCGCCGCGACCTCGTTCTCCGAGGGCAGCCGGTCGCCCGGGCCGAGCCGGTTGTCGGCGATGTACTTGCGCACGAAGTCGATCGTCTTCTCGTAGAGAGTGATCGTCGCCCCCTCGCTCGCTCGCTCTATCCAACGCTACGCCACTAGGCGCGGAAGGCGCGGCTGTAGCCCAACCCGTCGCGCACGACCGCGACGACCTCGCCGTCGCGCACCGGGCCCGCGACGAGCCGCTCGGGCAGCCACGGGTCCGCCCCGATCCGGTAGGCGCCCGGGGCGACCTCGATCAGCTCGACCTCCTCGTCGGGCGCCTCGACCCCGCCGGGGGCGTTGAGGTAGAGCCGGCCGGCGCGCGCGACGACCCGGAACTCGGGGTACCACGGGGAGTAGCTGCGGTAGCGGCCGGCGAGGGCCGGGCTCGGCCCGCGCGCGGGGCGCCCCGCGCCCGCCGGGGCGAAGGTCGTCGGCCCGTGGGTCCAGTGGCCCCCCGGGTGGTGGTCGAGGTGGAAGGTCCGCAGCTCCGGGTGGTCGGTCACGAACCGGCCGGTCGGGGTCGAGTAGAGCGCGCCCTCGAGCCCGCGGTAGGAGAGGCGGCCGTCGCCGGCGCTGACCAGGAGGGCCTCGCCCTCGTCGTCGACGAAGGCGCCCGAGCCGGGGAGCGCCCCGCGCACCGCGGGGTCGAGGTCGGGCAGGGCGAGCGTCGTCGCGCTCGCCTCGGCCACGACCTGGGCGTGCAGCGCGCGGGCGAGGAGGTGGCTCGCGAGCGCGTCGCCGTTCGCGTTGGTGAGGACGACGACCCCGAGGCCGAGGGTGCAGTCGACGAGCAGGAAGGTCGAGTACCCGACCATCCCCCCGCCGTGGGTCACGCAGAGGCTCTCCCCGACGCGCTCGACGTTGAGCCCGAGGCCGTAGCGGCTCGCCGAGACCGCCAGCGTGCCCGGCGGGGTGTGGGTCGGCTCGCCGGTGGGCGCGAGCGTCGTCGTCACCCGGGCGAAGGTCTCGGGCGAGATCGCCCCGCCGGCCTCGCCCGCGGCCGCGCGCAGCAGGGCCGCGACGAGGGCGGCCATGTCGGCGGCCCCCGCGGCCACGTTGCCGGCCGCCGAGTCGGTCTCGAAGTACGGGGCCGGGGCGAGCGGGTCGCCCGGCACCCAGGGCCGGTCGGGCCGGGCCGGGGCGTAGCCCGTCGCCAGGGCCCCCCGGTCGGCCCAGGCGATCTCGGACCGGGCCGTCGCCATGCCGAGCGGGCCGAGGAGCCACTCGGCCACGAGCTCGGGCAGTCGGCGCCCGGTGAGGGCGCGCGCCACCTCGCCCAGGACGAGGTAGCCGAGGTTCGAGTAGTGGAAGCGGGGGGGATCGACGTCGGCCACCGCGACCGCGCGCGAGGCCCAGAGCTCGCCGGCGTCGTCGGCCAGGCCGTCGCTGCCCAGGGGCAGTCCCGCCGTGTGGGTCAAGAGCCCGACGACGCGGGCCCGGGACAACGAGGGCGAGAGGCCGGCCCAGGGGAGGTGCGCCCCCACCGGGTCGCCGTGGGCCAGCCGTCCCTCGGCGACCAGCCGGTCGATGACGAGCGAGGTGAAGAGCTTGCTGATCGAGCCGATCTCGAAGAGGTGCGCGGCGCTCGTGGGCACCCCGCGCTCGAGGTCGGCGTGCCCGAAGGCGAAGGAGTCGACGAGCCCGTCGCGGTCGGCGAGGGCGAGGACGCCCCCGGCGAGGGGGAAGTGGCGGGTCGAGGCCTCGGCGAGCGGCGCGACGCGCGACAGGGCCCGCCGGGCCGCCTCGGGGGACGGCCTCACCCGAGGACCCCGATCGCGGTGTCGACGATGAGCCCGACGGCGGCCACGGCCTCGGGCAGGGACACCCACTCCTCGGGGCTGTGGAAGTTGCCCCCGAGCGGCCCGAGGAGCAGGGTCGGGATCCCGGCCGACTGCATGAGGGCCGCGTCGGTCCAGGCGTTGAGCCCGACCTCCTCGAGCGCGGCGCCGAGGCGCGCGCGCGCGGCGCCCTGCAGGCTCGCGAGCAGCCCCTCGTGGCCGGCGGCGCGGAAGGGCTCGCGCTCGAGGCGCACCACCACCTCGCCGGTGAGCCCGGGCGTGAGACGCGCGACCTCTCCGATCACGGCCTCGATCTCTCTCACCCGGTCGGCCAGGCGCTCGCCGGGCTGGGTGCCGATCTCGATCCCGAGGACCGCCCGGCTCGGGTAGGTCGCGTAGTCGGTGCCCCCGCGCACGGTGCCGGTGTGGAAGACGGTGGCGCCGTTTCGCGGCGGGGGCGAGACCGCGCGCTGGGCCCGGCCCCAGGCGCCGAGCCGGGTCACGACCTCGGCCAGGCCCACGATCGCGTCGACGCCGGCCTCGGGGGCCGAGCCGTGGGCCGCCCGGCCGTGCACCACCACGTCGATCCAGCCGAAGCCCTGGTGCTCGACGACGACCCGGTCGAGCGCGTCGGCCTCGAGCACGATCGCGAGGTCGAAGGTCCTCGTCGCGACGAGCCGCTCGGTGCCGATCGAGACGCCCTCCTCGTCGGCGACGCAGGCCACCGTGAGGTCGCCCTTGAGGCGCGGGCCCCGCGTCGCGAGGTGGCGCAGCGCGAGCAGCGCCACGGCGCAACAGCCCTTGTCGTCGCTCGCCCCGAGGCCGTAGAGGCGGTCCCCGACGCGGCGGGGGTCGAGCGCGCTCTCGGGCCAGCCGGCGTAGCCGACGGTGTCGGCGTGGGCGTTGAGACAGAGCGAGGGTCCCCCGCCGGTGCCGCGCAGGGTGGCGAGGAAGTTGACCCGGCCGGGCTCGATCTCGTCGAGCTCGACCTCGACCGGGAGGTCGGCGACCCACCGGGCGAGGTAGTCCGCGACGGCGGCCTCGCCGGCGCCCCCCTCGACCAGCCAGGGGGTGACCGAGTCGATGCGCACGAGGTCGGCTACGAGCGTCTCGACCTCGGCCTCGGTGACGACGGGGGAGTGGGGGTCGTTCACGGGTTCTCTCCTAGGGGGAAGTGGCAGGCGACGGTGTGGCCCTCGGCGCCCGTCGGGGCCGGACCGAGGGTGGGGTCGGCGACCCGACAGGCCTCGGGCTGGCCGAGGGCGGCGTAGCGCGGGCAGCGCGGGTGGAACCGGCACCCCGGGGGCACTCGTGAGGCCGAGGGGGCCTCCCCGGGCAGGACCGCGACGGGCTCGTCGGTGGAGAGCCGCTCCTCGTCGGCCGAGACCTCGAGCAGGGCCTTCGTGTAGGGGTGGGCCGGGGCGGCCACGACGTCGGTCGAGCGGCCGATCTCGACGACGCGCCCGAGGTAGAGCACGGCGATCCGGTCGGCCACCACCCAGGCCGTCGCGAGGTCGTGGGTGATGAAGAGGTAGCTCGTCCCGAGCCGGTCGCGCAGGTCCATCATGAGCCGCAGGATCCCCGCGCGCGCCGACACGTCGAGCATCGAGACCGGCTCGTCGGCCACCACGAGCGGGGGGCGCAGGACCATCGCCGAGGCGATCGCCACGCGCTGGCGCTGGCCGCCGGAGAGCTCGTGGGGGTAGCTGGCCGCGAGGCGATCGGGCGGGGTGAGGTGGGCCAGGGTGAGCGCCTCGTTCACCCGGGCGCGCCGCTCCTCTCGGGTCGCGGCGATGCCGTGGATGACGAGGGGCTCCACGACCGTGTCGTAGACGCTGCGCCGGGTGTTGAGCGAGCCGAAGGGGTCCTGGAAGATCATCTGGATGCGCCGGCGGGCCCGGCGCAGGCGCCGTCCCGTGAGCCGCGCGAGGTCCTCGCCCCCCGAGAGGATCGTCCCGGCGGTCGGCTCGACGAGGCGCATCACGCTGAGCGCGATCGTCGACTTGCCGCAGCCCGACTCGCCGACCAGGGCCAGGATCTCGGCCGGGGCGATGTCGAAGGAGACGCCGTCGACGGCCCGCACGACGCTGCGCCGCCGGCCGGCGAAGTGCACGACGAGGTCGCGCACCGAGAGCACGGGGCCGCCGCCGGCCGTCCCCTCCGGTCTCGTCGGGACCGCGCTCACGGCCGCACCCCGAGCAGGTGGCAGGCCGCGCGGTGCCCCGGGGCGACCTCGGTCGTCGCGGGCGCCTCGCGCCGGCAGACGTCCATCACCGAGGGGCAGCGCTCGGCGAAGCGACAGCCCACGATGGGCTTCGAGAGGTCGGGCGGGTGGCCCCCGAGGCCCTCGGCGAGGGTCCGCTCGCCGTTGAGGTCGGGGTGGGCGCCGATGAGGGCCCTCGTGTAGGGGTGGGCCGCCGCGGCCGGCCGGCCGCGCCGTCCGAGCACCTCCTCGGTCGTGCCGTACTCGACGACCTGGCCGGCGTACATCACGGCGATCGTGTCACAGACCCGCTTGATCGCCGAGAGGTCGTGGGAGATCATCATCAGGCTCAGGCGGTTCGAGGTCCGCAGCGAGGCGAGAAGGGCCAGGATCTGGGCCTGGCTGATCACGTCGAGGGCCGTCGTGGGCTCGTCGGCGATGAGCAGGGCCGGCCGGCACGCCAGGGCCATCGCGATCATCGCGCGCTGGCGCATGCCGCCGGAGAACTCGTGGGGGTAGCTGCGCGCGCGGCTCGGGGAGATCCCCACCACCTCGAGCAGCTCGAGCACGCGGCGGTCCGCCTCGGCGCGCGAGGTCGAGGGCTCGTGGGCGGTGATGGCCTCGCGGATCTGCTTGTCGACGCGCTGGACGGGGTTGAGGGCGTTCATCGCGCCCTGGAAGACGAGCGCCACCGAGGTCCAGCGCAGGGCCTCGAGCGCGCGCTCGGAGAGCGCCGTCAGCGTGCGGCCCTCGAGGGTCACCGAGCCGGTCGCCACGCGCGCGTTCGCCGGCAGCAGCGCGGGGATGGCGAGCCCGAGGGTGGTCTTGCCGCACCCGGACTCGCCGACGATGCCGAGCGCCCCGCCGGGGGCGAGGGCGAGGCTCACCCCGTCAACGGCGCGCACGACCGACTCGCCGACGCGGTACTCGACCGAGAGGTCGGTGATCTCGAGCAGGCTCACGCGCGGCCTCCCTGCAGGGGGTTGAGGACCCGGTCCAGGCTGTGGCCGATGAGCGAGAACGCGAGGACCATCGCCACGATCCCCACCCCCGGGGTGAGGACGTACCACCAGGCGCCCGAGCTCATCGCCCCCGAGTCGAAGGCGTTGTGCAGGGTCGTGCCCCACGAGACCTGGACCGGGTCGCCCAGGCCGAGGAAGGCGAGGGCCGCCTGGGCGAGGATGGCGCCCGAGAGCACCAGGGCGAGGTTGGCGAAGATGAGCGGCGCCACGTTGGGCAGGATGTGGACCCGCATGATGCGCAGGTCCCCAGCCCCGAGGGAGCGGACCCGCTGGACGAGGGGCCGCTCGCGCAGGCTGAGGACCTGGGACCGGATGATCCGGGCCGTCTGGGGCCAGCTGGTGAGCCCGATGACGAGGCTCGTGACGAGCACGCTCTGGCCGAAGAGGGCCGCGAGCACGATGATGAGCGGCAGCGTCGGCAGCACCAGGAAGAAGTCGGTGATCCGCATCAGGATCGTGTCGCGCCAGCCGGCGTAGTAGCCCGAGACGAGGCCGAGCCCCGCGCCCAGCACCATGGCGATGAGGGTCGCCGACAGGCCGACGTAGAGCGAGATCCGCCCGCCGGCGAGGAACTCCCGGAAGACGTCCTGGCCGAGCTCGGTGGTGCCCATCCAGTGGGCCGCCGAGGGCGGCTGGAGGATCGAGGCGGCCGAGGTGCCGAAGTCCTGGGAGTTGAAGGGGAAGACGAGGGGCCCGACCAGCACCACGAGCAGCACCACGGCGAGCAGGTAGACCCCGGCCCGGCCCATCGGGTCGCGCCAGAGCCGGCGCCACACGCCGGCGCGCGCGGGCGCCGCCTCGACGGCGACCGCGTCGCCCGGCTGGGCCAGGGACTCGTCGCTCACGTGCGCCGCACCCGGGCGTCGAGCAGGTGGTAGAGGAGGTCGGCGATGAAGTTGGTCACGATCACCGCGATGGCGAAGAGGAAGAAGCAGCCCTCCAGGACGGGGTAGTCGCGCTGCTCGACCGAGTTGTAGATGAGGAGCCCCATCCCCGGCCAGGAGAAGACCGTCTCGACCTGGATCGCCCCGCCGAGGATCATGCCCACGTAGAGCCCGGCCGCCGTTATCACCGGGAGCATGGCGTTGCGCACCGCGTGGCCCCAGACGACGCGCCGGCGCGAGAGGCCCTTCGCCCGGGCCGTCACGACGTAGTCCTCGACCAGCACGTCGACGAGGGTGTTGCGGGTGATGAGGGAGAACTCGGCGGCGTTCACGAGCACCAGGGTGAGGGCCGGCAGGATCAGGTGGCGCCCGACGTCGAGGGTGTGGGCCCAGAGCCCCTCGGTCACCCCGGAGGTGACGATCCCCGAGACCGGCAGGGCGTGGGTCCACACCCCGAAGAGGAAGATGAGGATCATCCCGGTGAAGAAGTCCGGCATCGACCACAGCGCGAGGCTGCCCACGGTGATCGAGGCGTCGGTGAGCGAGTGGGCCCGCGAGGCCGCGATCACCCCGACGATGACGCCCACCACGATGGTGACGACGGTGGCGGTGCCCACGAGGATGAGCGTGTTGCCGATCGCCCCGCCCATGACCGTGGTGACCGGCTCGCGGTAGACGTAGGAGAAGCCCAGGTTCCCGTGGAGCATGTTCTTCAGGTAGATGAGGTACTGCTCGAAGAGCGGGTGGTTCAGCCCGAAGAGCCGCACCAGCTGGACGCGGGCCGCCGGGCTGAAGTGGCCCGAGCGCGCCAGCATCTGGACCGGGTTGCCCGGCAGCACGTGGAAGAGCAGGAAGTTGAACGAGACGGTGACGTAGAGGGTCAGCGCGAGGGTCGCGACCTTGCGGCCCAGGTACCGAGCGGTCATGGTGCGGGTCGGGCGTCGGCTAGGCCGGCGTGATCTTCAGGTAGTTGTCTCGGGTGAAGTTGTAGACCATGCCCCCTCGGGTCGGCGTCCAGCCCTTCCAGGTGTCGGTGCGGTACGCCTGCAGCTTGCTCTGGTACCACATGATGAGGTACGCGCAGTCATCGTAGAAGAGCTTCTGGGTCGCGTGGACCAGCGGGATGCGCTTGGCCGGGTTGGGCTGGGTGGCCTGCTCGTTGTAGAGCCGGTCGTAGGCCGGGTTCGAGTAGTAGACGTCGTTGTTGTTGCCGATCTGGTTGGTCAGGTCCACGCTGAGCAGGTAGTTCGGGTCGGGGGTGGCCGAGTCCCAGCCCCAGATGAAGATGTCCCAGTTGGGGGCCTTGGCGTTGTAGACGACGTTGTTGAGCGTGTTGGCGTCGAGCGTGTTAAAGGTCAGCTTGATCCCCACGGCCTCGGCCGCCTTCACGAAGATCTGGCCGGCCAGCACGTCCTCGGTCGTGGTGGCGATGGCGATCAGCCGGAAGCTCAGCGGCTCGCCCTTCTTGTTCTGGCGCACCCCGCTCGGGCCCATGGTGTAGCCGGCGGCGTCGAGCAGCTTCTTGGCCTTGTCGGGGTTGTTGTTGTACTGCTGGCCCGGGGGGATCTTCGCCTGCCACACCCCGAAGCTCGGGGGCAGCTGGACGCTGCCGGGCTTGCCCCGCCCGGCGAGGGCGAGGGCGACGAGCTGGGCCCGGTCGAGGGAGAGCCCGAGCGCCTGGCGCACGACCTGGTCCTTCAAGAGGGGGTTGCCGCCGGACTTGGGGTTCGTCGAGACGTTGATCCCGATGTGGTGGAAGGAGAAGGACTCCATCTCGACCGGCTTCACGCTGGGGGCCCCGGTGAGCCCGTTGAAGAGGACCGGCGGGACCTCGGTGAGGATGTCCAGCTGGCCGGACCGGAGGCTCTGGACCATGACGTCGCTGTTCTCGAACTGGTTCCAGATGATGGTCTTCACCGCCGGGGCCTTCCCCCACCAGGTCGCGTTGCGGTCCACCTGGACGTACTGGCCCGAGACCCACTGGGTGAAGCGGAAGGGGCCGGTGCCCACCGGCTTCTTGTTGGTGAAGGTGAGGATCTTCGAGGGCGTCATCGAGCCCCAGACGTGCTGGGGGACGATGGGCACGACCATCGCCGGGTCGAAGGCCTGGGGCCTTCGGTAGGTCATGACGACCTGGTGGGGGTTCACGACCGTGGTCGAGACGAGGTCGACGAGGCTCCAGGCGGCCTGGCCCAGGTTGTGCTGGGCCATGACGTCGAAGGTGTACTTGACGTCGGCGGCGGTGAAGGGCTTGCCGTCGTGCCAGGTGACGCCGGGGCGCAGGGTGTAGGTGAAGACGGTGCCGGCCGCGTTCGTCGTCCTCTTCAGGGCCAGTGAGGGCTCGGGCTGGAGGTCGAGGTCGTACTCGAGCAGGGTGTCGTAGATCAGCCAGAGGATCTCGTTCGAGGCGGTCGTGGTGAAGGTGAAGGGGTTCATCACGTCGGGGGGCGACGTCCAGCCGACCCGCAGGGTGTCCTTGGTGGCGGCCGCCCCGGCCGCCCCGGGCAGCGCCGCGGCCGTCCCGATCGCCCCCGCGGTCGCCGCACTGAGGGCGAGGACCCTCCGGCGGCTCAGCCGGCCCTCTGCGTTCCGGTCGTTCACGTCGGACATGGCCGCCCCCCTGACCTAGCGATCCACGGGCGAGACACGGTCTGCACACGGGATCTTCGAGACAATATAAGGATAGTATCTTTGGCCTCCACCCCTGTCAACTGCGGGGCCGCCGGCCCTCGGCGAGACTTCGATGAGGAGATCCGGTGAACCTGTACGACCTCGACACCCCGGCCCTCGTCGTGGACCTCGACCGGCTCGAGGCGAACGTCGAGGCGATGGCCGCGCGCGCCCGCGGCGCCGGGGTGCGCCTGCGCCCCCACACCAAGACCCACAAGACACCCGAGATCGCCCGGCTCCAGGTCGCGGCGGGCGCCGCGGGGATCACCGTCGCGAAGCTCGGCGAGGCCGAGGTGATGGCCGCGGCCGGGTTCGGTGACATCCTCGTCGCCTACCCGCTCTACGGCGCGGCGAAGCTCGAGCGCCTCGCGCGCCTGCGCGAGACGGCCCGGGTCATCGTGAGCCTTGACTCGGTCGAGGTCGCCCGGGGCCTCGGCGCGCTCGGGGTGGCGAGCGGCGATCCCATCGAGGTCTACGTCGAGGTCGACACGGGCCTGCATAGGCTCGGCCGGCCGACGGGCGTGGCCACCGCCGAGCTCGTCGAGCGCGTCGCCGCGGTGCCCGGGATAGCCGTTCTCGGCCTCATGACCCACGCCGGGCACGCCTACGGGGCGGGGCCCGGCGAGCTGGAGGCCCTCGTCGAGGACGAGGTGGCCGGGCTTCGCGCGACGATCGAGCTGTGCGCACGGCGCGGAGTGGAGATCCCCGAGATCAGCGTCGGCTCGACCCCGACGGCGCGCGCCGAGCTCGGCGCGGCCGGGGTCACCGAGGTCCGTCCGGGCACCTACGTCTTCAACGACACGACCATGATCGGGCTCGGGGCGGCCACCGAGGCGACCTGCGCCGCCTTCGTGCTCGCGACGGTCGTGAGCCGACCGAGCGAGGACCGCTTCGTGATCGACGCCGGCACCAAGTGCCTCACGAGCGACGGCGACGACCGGCCGGGGTGGCTCCGGGTGGCCGGGCGCGACGACCTCGCCGTCGAGTTCTTGAACGAGGAGCACGGCGTGGGCCGGCTCGACCCCGACCGGGGCCGCCCGCTCGCGATCGGCGACAAGGTCCTCGTCATCCCGGCCCACGTCTGTCCGGTCGTGAACCTGTTCGACTCGATGACCCTGGTGCGCGCCGAGCGCGTCGAGGGCGAGTGGGCGATCGCCGCGCGCGGCCGGGTCCGTTGAGAGGAGGAGTGTGACGAACGACCGGTACGAGCCCTTCCCCCTGGAGCTCTTCGCCCCGGGCACGACCCTCGAGGGCGACGAGCTCGTCCTCGGGGGGTGCCGGGCCCGCGACCTGGCGAGGGCCGTCGGCACCCCGGCCCTCGTGATGGACGAGGCGGCGCTGCGCGCCCGGGCCCGCCGCTACCGCGAGGGGCTCGCCGCGCGCTGGGCCGACTCGCGGGTCGTCTGGGCGTCGAAGTCCCTGCCGTGCACCGCGATCTACCGGACCCTCGCCGAGGAGGGCCTCGGCGTCGACGTCGCTGGCGGGGGCGAGCTCGTGATGGCGCTCTCCGCCGGGGTCGACCCGGCCACGATCGTCGTCCACGGCAACGCGAAGACCGACGCCGAGATCGACCTCGCCCTGGAGGCGGGGGTGGGGCTCGTCGTCATCGACAACCGCGACGACCTGGCGCGCCTCGAGGCCCGCGCCCCGCGCGGCCAGCGGGTGCTCGTGCGCGTGCGCCCCGACGTCGCGGCCGCCACCCACGAGGCCATGGCGACGGGCGGGGAGGGCTCCAAGTTCGGGCTCTCCCTCGCCGCGGCCGAAGGGGTCATCGCCGAGCTGCGCCGTAGCCGCTCGCTCGTCCTCGAGGGGCTCCACGTCCACGTGGGCTCGCAGATCACCGAGACCGAGCCCTTCACCCGGGCGGTCGAGGCGATCGGGCGCCTGGGCGAGTTCCCGACCTACGACCTCGGCGGGGGGCTCGGCGCGCGCTACACCCTCGACACGGTCGTGCCGAGCGTCGAGGCCTACCTCGACGCCCTCACCGGCGCGGCCCGGGCGGCCCTGCCTGCGGGGGCGCGGCTCCTCATCGAGCCGGGGCGCTCCATCGTCGCCGAGGCGGCCTGCACGCTGTACTCGGTCGTCACGGTGAAAGAGGGCGCCCGGCGCCCGATCGTCGCGGTCGACGGGGGGATGGGCGACAACCTCGAGGTCTCCCTCTACGGCCAGGCCTTCGACGCGACCCTCGCCAACCGGGTCGGCCGGGGCGAGCCGGTCACCCTGGTGGGGCGCCACTGCGAGTCGGGCGACGAGCTGATCGCGTCGGTCTCGATGCGCGAGCCCTCGGTCGGCGACCTCGTGGCGGTGCCGGTGACCGGTGCGTACTGTCTCACGATGGCGAACAACTACAACGGGGCCCTGCGCCCGCCGATCGTCTTCGTGCGCGACGGGAGGGCCCGGGTCGTCCAGCGCCGCGAGGCCTACGAGGACCTCGTGCGCCGCGACGTCGACGAGCCGGTCCTCTAGGGGCGCCGCGCGCTCGCGGAGTCCAAGGGCCCCCGACCAGACGAGCTCGACGACCCCGAAGGGTCACGCCCGGCGAGGGAGCCGTTGGTCCCGGAGCGTTCAGCCCGCGGGGGGTCCGCACGACCGTGCGCACCGCGTTCCACCCGAGCGTCGCGTACCCGGGGAGGGGTGGGGCAGGGGAGCGGAGCGGCGCTCAGGCCGCGTGACGTCCGCGCGTGCCCATGCGCCGCAGCACCCACCAGGCGATGGCGACGACGATGAGGGCCCCCAGCACGATGCTGACGGGCGTGAAGGCCGAGGAGACGCTGTTCCAGTTGGCGGCGACGGCGTCGCCGGCGAGGGCGAGCGCGAAGGTCCAGGGCAGGCTCCCGATGAGGGTGAGGAGGCTGAAGGTGCCCAGGCGCATCTCGGCGATGCCGGCCGGCAGGCTGATGAAGGTGCGCACCACCGGCAGGACGCGCGAGATGAGGACGGCCGGGGTGCCGTAGCGCTCGAAGAACCGCTCGGCGCGGTCGAGGTCGCGGGGGCGCAGCAGGATGTACTTCCCGTAGTGATCGAGGAGAGGCCGTCCTCCGATGCGCCCGACGGCGTAGGCGATCCACGAGCCCACGAGGTTGCCCCCGGTCCCGGTGAGGGCCACCGCGACGACGTTGAAGTGGACGTGCACCCCCGCGAGGACGACGCCCCCAGCGAGGGCCCCGCCGAAGAGCATGACGGCCTCGCTGGGGATCGGGATGCAGGCCGACTCGAGCACCATGAGGAAGAAGATGGCCAGATAGCCGTGGTGGCTGATCTGGCTGACGACGAGGTGTTCCACCGGACTCCTAGGGCGTGGGTCGCGAGCGCGACGGTCGCTGGCGAAAGTAGCACGGGTCCTGGCGCCCGACCCCGGGGTGAGACGGCCGCGGTGCGACCCTTTAGCGACTTCTTATCGGCCGGGACCCTCTCGGTCTGGAACTCGGATGGCGTGTGTCGGTGACCGGCGCCACCGGTGAGCACCCCCGGGGGCGGACCGACCGCGGGTGGTGGCCCCGCCCGGGTGCCGGGGCTTCGCCGAGGGACTCGCTGCGCGCCGCCGGAGGCACCACCGGGCCCCGGAGGACGGCGTCGTGACCCGAGCAGGGAAGGGAAGGAGGGTCAGTCGCGGGACCCACGCCCGGCGTCCCATCGCGGAGAGGGCGCCAGTTGGTCCATACTCCTCCCATGCCAGAGGTGAGGTACGCGACCACGAGCGACGGGGTCTCGATCGCCTATCAGGTGGTCGGGGACGGACCCGTCGACCTCATCACGGCCCTCGGGAGCGTGACCCACCTCGAGGTGTTCTGGGAGCATCCGCTCTCCGCGAGGTTCCTGCGCAACTTGGCGCGATTCTCCAGGCTCATCCTCTTCGACAAGCGCGGCGTCGGGCTCTCCGACCGTGACGTCGCGAACCGGTCGCTCGAGGCGCGCATGGACGACCTGCGGGCGGTCGCCGACGAGGTGGGCGCCAGACGCCCCGTGGTCCTCGGCGTCTCCGAGGGGGGACCGATGGCCATCCTCTACGCGGCGACCTACCCCGAGGACACCTCGGCCCTCGTCGTCTACGGGTCCATGGTCCGGGGCGGCCCCGGGGAGGCCGACCCCGACGCGCCCGTCACCGAGGACGACTGGGCGGCGTACCGAGCGGACTTCGAGGACTACGAACGCCGCATCCGGAGCACCTGGGGCGACCCGCGCGTCCTCGAGATCATGGCCCCGTCCATGGCGAACGACGCCGCGTTCACGGCCTGGTTGACGAAGCTCTTCCGCTACGGCTCGAGCCCCTCGGCGGACGTGGCCCTCGCCCGGATGAACAGCGAGATCGACGTGCGCGGGATCCTCCCGTCGATCCGGGTGCCCACGCTCGTCCTGCACCGGAGGGGCGACACGGACGAGCCGGTGGCGAACGGGCGCTACCTCGCCGCGCACATCCCCCACGCCCACTACGTGGAGCTCGAGGGGGCGGACCACCTCCCGATGCTCGGCGACACGGACGCTCTCGTCGACGAGATCGAGCTATTCGTCACCGGTGCTCGTACACCGAGTCAGTCGGACCGCCTCCTCACCACGCTCGTCTTCACGGACATCGTCGGCTCGACCGAGACCGGCGCTCGTCTCGGGGACCATCGGTGGCGCGACGTGCTCGAGACGCACGCGGCCGACGTGCGCCGATCCATCTCCCGCTTCCGGGGAGTGGAGATCAAGTCGACCGGGGACGGCTTCTTGGCGCGCTTCGACGGTCCGGCACGCGCCGTGTCGTTCGCGCTCGAGGTGGCCGAGCAGTGCCGGGACCGGGGTCTCATGGTCCGTGCGGGTGTCCACACGGGCGAGGTGGAGGTCATTGACGAGAATCACGGATTCTCCCCAGAGTCGATCATCGAATTTCCCCACCCCGTGAGAGCGACGGCGGGCCGTTAAGTCCACCACAGAGAGGTGGGTCCCTTCGAGGCTGGTGGTGCTTACGCCAA
>JAJXZW010000013.1 GCA_021779855.1 Actinomycetes bacterium | reverse complement strand
AGCCTGCGCACCCCACCGACCGCGCCCGCGCCGCTCGCGGGCGCGCTGCGCGGATCGCTCGTGGCGAGCGCGCTGCGCCTCCTCGCGGTCGGGGCGCGACCCCAGCCGCCCGACGCACTGCTCACGGCCTGGCGCGCCACCGAGGGCGACTCGCCCCTGGCCCTCGCCAGTGACCAGCTCGGCGCGGACGAGCGCGCCCGACTCGAGAGCGACGTCGCCGCGCACGTCGCGATGCTGCGCGCGCGCCTCGGGACCGTCCCGGCGGCCTGGGTGCCGCGCACGGCGGTGCACGCCCACCAGCGCCTGGCCGGCGGAGACGTCGTGCTGCGCGACGTCGTCGACCTCATGGTCGGCACCACGCTCGGACCCTCGGCCGCGGTGTCGCTGCTCGACGTCACCACCGCCCCCCTCGGCGAGGACGACCAGCGCGTCGCCCGGTACCACGCGCTCGTCCAGACCCTGCGCACCGCGACGGTCCCGCTGCGCAGCGCGGTGCTCTCCACCGCGACGGGCGAGCTGTGGTGCCTCGACGTCGGCGCAGCGACGCTCGAGCGCGCGGTGGACGAGCTCGTCGCCGTCCTCGGCGCGCCCGCGATGGAGCGGGCGGCGTGACGACCCTCGGACACCACCGCTACTCGCGCCACGTGCTCGACCGACTCGTCGAGGGCGCCCCGGCGCCCGAGGGGTCCCTCGGCGCGCCCGCGCGCGACGCCTTCGGCGCGCGCCTCGCGGCCGTGCCGACCCTGGAGCGCCGCCGGGTCGACGCCTGGCTCGTCGAGCGCGGCGGGACAGCGCCGACGGCCTTCGCCTGGAGTCCCGCGCGCTCGCGTCGGGCCCTCGGGCGCGGTGCGCTGCGCCGGCTCGCGGCCGACCCGTCGCGAACCCCCCGCGCGGCCGTGACCGAGGAGGTCCTCGACCACCTGGCTCGGGCCGCCACGGGCTACGTCGGCGCGGGCACCCTGGCGGCGTACCTGGCGGCCGTCGACGACGCGACGCGCGCGCTGTGCGCGGCCGAGGCGGTGACCTGGGCCACCCAGACGGGCGAGGCCGCCGCGACGCTGTCGCACCCGTGGGCGATCCCGCCGGCCGACCCCTACTACGACGTCCCCGGGGCGCGCACCGCTCTGCGGGGCCAGCGCGACCTCGTCGTCACGGCCGGCGCCGACCGAGTGGTGGTGCGGGTGCGCGCCGGTGCGCCGGGGCGCACTGCCGGGGCGGGGCTGCGCGTGGACCTGCTCGTCGACGCTCTGGCCGACCCCGTCGGAAGGCCGGCTGCGCGGGTCGTCGGCCTCTGGCCCGAGGCGGGCGTGGCCCTCACGGTCGACGGGACGCTCGCGGACCTGCGCGCCGGGGCGAGGGCCGTGGTACGCGCGGTGGTCGTCGCCCGTCGCCGGGCCCTCGAGCCCGTCTAGTCCCCGCGAGCCCCACTCGCGGCGTAGGGCTCCGACGGGACCGCCGGCACCGTCCCCGCACGACGGGCGCGACGCTCGACGAAGCGCTGGATCGTCGCGGCGAGCGGCCCGCGCGGTGCGAAGCTCGCCTCGCGCAGGCCGGCGACGTCCCACGCCGCGCGCCCGGTCACCACGTCGAGGACCCGGCGGTTACCCGAGGTCGCCACCTGGGGCCAGGACGCGATCTCGTGGGCCATCGCGAGCGCCCGGGCCCGCAGCTGTTCGCGCCCCACGACGACCGAGACCACCCCGAGCGCCCGCGCCGTCTCGCACGAGACCGTCGCCGCCGAGAGGAACATCGAGCGCGCGACGCTCTCCCCGAAGGCGTCGACCACCAGCCGCGCCCCGGCCGCGGAGTAGACGAGGCCCATGCGCGACGCCGGGATCGCGAAGCGCGTGTCCGGCGTGGCAACCCTCACGTCACCGAGCAGGGCCAGCTCCAGTCCGCCACCGATGACGTTGCCCGAGAGGGCCACGACGACCGGCAGCCGCGACGCCCGCAGCGCCGCGAAGTTGCCCTCGTGGGCGATGAGCGACGAGGGGTCGACGCGGCTCGCCTCGAGCAGGTCATAGCCCGCGCAGAAGTCCGGCGGTTCGGCCGTGATCACGATTGCCCGCGCGCCCGCGGGCGGGTTCGCCACGACCTCCTCGATCCGATCGATGGTCTCGCGCCCCAGCACGTTGCGCCGGTCCCCGGCCGCGAGGCGGAGCTCGACCACGCCCTCGACGACCGACACCTCGATGGGGGTGGGCGGGGGTGTCGCAGGGTGCGGCCGACGGGGGTGCCGCCACCGGCGTGCGCCGCGCCGCGAGGCGCCGACCCGGGACACGACCCGACCCCAGGAGCGGCCGAGCCGCGTCGTCGGGCTCACCGGTCCTCCCGGGCCGGGGGCGGACCGGCGGCGAACTCCTCGCGGATCTCAGCGTTGTGTTCGCCGTGGGTCGGCGGCGGACGGCGCACGCCCACGGCGGAGCGGCCAAAGCGCAGGGGGCTGCCCGGCAGCTCGATCTCCCCGAGGGTGGAGTGCTCCGTGCGCCACACCAACCCCTGCTGGCGCACCTGGGGGGTGGCGTAGACGGCGTCCAGGGCCTTGACGACGCCGGCGGGCACCCCCGCCTCGTCGCACGCGGCGATCCACTCCGCCGCGGGGCGTGCGGCCAGCCCCGACTCGATGAGGGCGACGAGTTCGACCGAGCGGGCGATCCGCGCGTCGTTGGTCGCGAAGCGCTCGTCGTCGGGGTCGATCCCGACGAGCGGCGCGAACCGGCGCCAGATGGCGTCGTTCCCCACCGCGAGGACCATCGGCCCGTCGGCGGCCTCGACCACCCCGTAGGGGCAGATCGAGGGGTGGTCGTTACCCAGGGGCCGGGGGATCTCTCCGGCCACGAGGTACCGAGTGCCCTGGTAGGAGTGCAGGGCGATCTGGCCGGCCAGCAGCGATGTCGTCACCCGCTGGCCCCGGCCGCTTCGCCCGCGCTCGAGCAGCGCCCCGAGGATCCCGATGACCCCGTAGAGACCGGCCGTGAGGTCGGCGATGGGCACCCCGACCTTGACCACGGGGCCCCCACGGGGGCCGGTGAAGGACATGAGCCCGCCCTCGGCCTGGAGGATGTGGTCGTAGCCGACGCGCTCGGCGTCGGGGCCGTCCTCGCCGAAGCCGCTGATCGAGAAGCGCACCAGGGCGGGGTTCAGCTCCTCGAGGTGCGCGTCGGAGAGGCCGAGCCGGTCCATGACCCCGGCGCGGAAGTTCTCCACCACCACGTCGGCCCAGCGCACCAGGTCCTCCAGGAAGGGCCGCTCCGCCGGGTCCTTCAGGTCGAGGGTCAGGCTGCGCTTGTTCCGGTTCGCCGAGAGGAAGTAGGTGCTCTCCCTGCCGGTCGCCGTCGGCATGAAGGGCGGACCCCAGGACCGGGTGTCGTCACCGGCGTCGGGGTGCTCGACCTTGATCACCTCGGCCCCCAGGTCCCCCAGGATCATCGTGGCGTAAGGGCCGGCGAGCACCCGTGAGAGGTCCAGGACGTGCAGCCCTTCGAGCACCCCCTCGGCCATATCCACCACATTCCCTTACGGTCAACGACTTACCCAAGGGTAACAGGGGTCAGCCCGGCCCCCGCGCCGTACGGGTCGGACCGGGCCCGGGGATGGGGGGCCGCGCGGGCCCCGGATCGCCGGGGCGCCCCGGGCCACCGGCGACCGCGGCGAGGCGCCGGTCACGCGCAACGGCCGCCACACCGCGCGCCACTAGCGTGGACCGGTCATGCCCACGCGCGCGAACCTCCGCAACATCGCCATCATCGCCCACGTCGACCACGGCAAGACCACGCTCGTCGACCAGATGCTGCGCCAGACGGGCGCCTTCGGGGCCCGCGAGGAGCTCACCGACCGGGTGCTCGACAGCAACGAGCTCGAGCGCGAGAAGGGCATCACGATCCTCGCGAAGAACACCGCGGTGCGCTGGCGGGACCTCACGATCAACATCATCGACACCCCCGGCCACGCCGACTTCGGGGGCGAGGTGGAGCGGGGCCTCACGATGGTCGACGCCGTGATCCTGCTCGTGGACGCGGCCGAAGGTCCCCTCCCCCAGACCCGCTTCGTGCTGCGCAAGGCCCTCGAGAAGCGCCTCCCCGTGATCCTGGTCATCAACAAGGTGGACCGCCCCGACGCCCGTATCGCCGAGGTCGTGAGCGAGGTCGAGGAGCTCTTCTTAGACCTCGACGCCGACGAGCACCAGATCTCCTTCCCCATCCTCTACGCGAGCGCGCGCGAGGGGTGGGCGAGCACCGATCCCGACACACGCGGCGACGACCTGACGGCGCTGTTCGAGGCGATCGCCGGTCACGCGCCGGCCCCGGAGTACATCGAGGGGCACGGCCTGCAGGCCCTGGTGTGCAACCTCGACGCCTCGCCCTACCTCGGCCGCCTCGCGCTGTGTCGGGTCGTGAACGGGACCCTGGAGCGGGGCCAGCGCGTCGCCTGGTGCCGCCTGGACGGCCGCGTCGAGCACGCGCGGGTCACCGAGCTGTTCATCACCGAGGCCCTCGAGCGCGTCCCCGCCCAGAGCGCGGGGCCGGGCGACATCGTGGCCGTGGCCGGCTTCGAGGAGATCACCATCGGCGAGACGCTGGCCGACGCCGAGAGTCCCGAGGCCCTCACCCCCCTGCACGTCGACGAGCCCAGCCTCTCGATGACCATCGGGATCAACACGTCCCCCCTGGCCGGGACCGAGGGGTCGCTGCTCACCGCGCGCATGGTCAAGGACCGACTCGACCGCGAGCTGATCGGGAACGTCTCGCTGCGGGTGCTGCCCACGGAGCGGCCCGACGCGTGGGAGGTCCAGGGCCGCGGCGAGCTGCAGCTCGCCGTCCTCATCGAGACGATGCGCCGTGAGGGCTTCGAGCTGACCGTCGGCAAGCCCGAGGTCGTCACGCGGCTCCTCGACGGCGTGGTCCACGAGCCCATGGAGCACGTCACGATCGACGCGCCCGAGGAGCACGTCGGAGCGATCACCACACTGCTCAGCCAGCGCAAAGGCACGATGGTCGACCTGGTGAACCACGGCACCGGCTGGGTGCGCCTCGAGTGGCGCGTCCCGGCACGCGGCCTGGTGGGGGTGCGCACCGAGTTCCTCACCGAGACGCGCGGGACGGGGATCATGCACGCAACCTCCGACGGCTACGCCCCCTGGATGGGCGAGCTGCGCGCCCGCGCCCACGGCACGCTCGTGGCCGACCGCCGCGGGATCACGACCGCCTACGCCCTGATCGACCTGGAGCAGCGCGGCACCCTCTTCGTCGGCCCCGGCGTCGAGGTCTACGAGGGCATGATCGTCGGCGAGAACGCCCGCGCCGAGGAGATGAACGTCAACCCCACCCGCGAGAAGAAGCTCACCAACATGCGCGCGGCCGGCAGCGACAACACCATCCGGCTCGCCCCGCCCGTCGATCTCTCCCTCGAGCAGGCGCTCGAGTTCATCGCCGAGGACGAGGCGGTCGAGGTGACCCCCAAGTCGGTGCGCCTTCGCAAGGTCGTCCTCGAGGCGGCCCAGCGCCACCGCATCCGCAAGCGCGCCGAGACCGCGGGCGCCCGCGCGGGCGCCTGAAGACCCCTCCCTGGCCCCGGACGGGACGGCCCACGACGACCGTCTGGCCTGTCCCCGCTGGCCTGACGAGCCCCCGCCCTGGTCAAGGTCGTCTCTCGGGTGGTCGTCGCGGCGGCGGTCCTCACGCTCGCCTCGACGACGCTGTCCACGGCGGGCCCGGGGTCCTCGCAGCGTGGGGCTCACACCCGGTTGACGTCCCCTGAAGTGGTGTAACTAGGACGGTCCGTCGGAGAGACGGGCCACCGGAGCAACCGGCCGGGCCTTGGCATCACGTCCCGACAGGGAGTGACGCGAGCGGGCGTCCGCGTCCCGGTCCTCGGCGGCGCCGCTCCTGCGCATCGCGACGTCGGCCGTGAGACGTCCGGCCGCACCTCGATGAACGGACGGCCCGTCGCGGGCCGGGAGGCAACCGGGCACCCTCCTACGGCGGGACGACTACCCCTCCCGCCCTAGCCGGCGCGGCGGCACCCTCACCTCGTGCTAGTTCGGACCCCGCGACGCGGGACGAGGCGTGCTCTCGCTATCGTCGTCCGCGGAGGGATGACAGAGCGGACGAATGTACCGGTCTTGAAAACCGGCGTGGGCTCGCCCACCGTGGGTTCGAATCCCACTCCCTCCGCTCGGGCCGGGTCGCGCGCCGACGGGCAGACCGCGGGCGTGGGCCCGGCCCCAACCCCCTGAGGCGAGCCGACGACCGGTCGTCGACCGCCGCGGGTCGATGGCCGGGCTCCCCACCCGGATCCGTCGGCCCAGTCGGGCCGGCGCCGCGCGGAGCCTCGCCCGGGCGCGCCGATGCGTGGCGGTCGTGGGACCTGTCGTCGGCGGTCGGGTCGCCTCGGGGTGGACGAGGGCGCCACCGACGCGGGCGAACCCTCGCTCCGCCGCGGGCTTTCGCCGGCCACCGCCCTCCAATCAGGCAGGATATGACCTCTTCCCCTGGTCGGGCGGGTCTCACTCGGCGACGCTGGAGGCGTGGCAGCGCTCGAGTCACCACCGGACGGCGAGGGCGCCCCGCCCAACATCGCGGGCCGGATAGGGCGGGTGAGCGCACGCCACCGGACCCTCACGATTCTGTTGTGGCTTGTCTTTGTCCTCGCGTCGTGGGCCGTCGGGCAGGCCGTCAGCCAGCAGAACCTCACCGACGCCCAGGAGGGCAGCGGCCCCTCGGGGCAGGCGACGCGGATCCTCGAGTCGGCGTTCCCGTTCCACAGCTCCGAAGAGGTCCTAATCCAGACCCGTGGCGCCGTCGCCTCGAACGCACCGGTGGTGCGCGCGGCCGTCGAGGACCTCGTCGCGCGGCTGTCGAAGCTGCCTACCGTCGCCGAGGTCCTGACCCCGTACTCCCCCTACGGCGGCTCGAGCCTCGTCTCGAAGGACGGCCACTCGGTCCTCGTCACCTTCTACGTCTCGGGCAGCTCGATCCAGGCCCAGTCGAACGTGACCGCGGCCCTCGGCGCGACGGCCGCGACCCAGCGCGACTTCCCCTCCCTGTCGATCTCCGAGTTCGGGACCGCCAGCGCGTACCGGGCCCTCGTCAAGGTCTACGTCGATGACTTCTCCAGCGCCGAGCACACCTCGCTGCCCGTGACCCTCGTCGTCCTCCTGCTCGCCTTCGGCTCGCTCATGGCCGCCGCGGTGCCGCTCGCGCTCGGCCTGACGGCGGTCGTGGCGGCCCTGGGTCTCATAAACCCGATCTCCCACCTCTTCCCGGTGGCTCAGGGCGAGATCGAGCCCGTCGTGCTCCTCATCGGGCTGGCCGTCGGCGTCGACTACTCGATGTTCTACCTCCGCCGACAGCTCGAGGAGCGCCGGCGCGGACTCGACGCGCGCACCGCGCTCGCACACGCCTCGGCGACTTCGGGCCTCGCCGTCCTCACCTCGGGCCTCACGGTCCTCACGGCCATGGCCGGGATGTTCTTCGTGGGCATCGCCGACTTCCGATCCCTCGCCATGGGCACCATGCTCGTCGTCGCGATCTCGGTCGTGGGCTCGGTCACGGTCCTGCCCGCCCTCATCGCCACTCTCGGCGACCGGGTCGAGTGGGGACGGGTGCCCCTCCTCTCGCGCCGCAACACCCGGGGGGGCAGAGTGTGGCCGGCCATCGTCCGCGCGGTGCTGCGCGTCCCGGCCCTATCGGCCGTCCTCGCGGTCACCCTCCTCGCCGTGATCGCGGCCCCGGCCCTCTCGATGCGCACGGTGACGACCGAGACGGCGGGGCTGCCGCGGGGGCTGCCGATCATGGCCACCTTCTCGCGCATCGAGCGGGCCTTCCCGGGCGCGCCGATCCCGGCCGTCGTCGTGCTCACGGCCCCGAACGTGACGGCCGCACCGGTCTCGGCCGCGGTCACGGCGCTGGGGGCGCGCGCCCTCCAGACCAGAGGGCTCGCGGGCCCCCTCCTCGAGGTAGCGAGCTCCGACCACCGGGTGGCCCTCGTCACCCTGTCGGTCAAGGGGTCCGGGGTCGACGCGACCTCGACGGCGGCGCTCGCGCGGCTGCGCGACACCGTCATCCCCGAGACGGTGGGCCGGGTCCCGGGCGTCCACGCCTACGTCACCGGACTGACGGCCCAGTCCGTCGACTTCAACTCGACGATGGACGCCCACCTCCTCTACGTCTTCGTCTTCGTCCTCGGACTCGCCTTCGTGCTCCTGCTCGTCGCCTTCCGCTCGCTCGTCATCCCCCTGCTCACGATCGTGCTCAACGTGCTCTCGGTGGGCGCGGCGTACGGGGTGGTAGTGCTCATCTTCCAACGCGGCTGGATGCGCTCGCTCATCGGCGCCCCCAACGTCGGCGGGGTCGTCAACTGGCTACCCCTCTTCCTCTTCATAGTGCTCTTCGGCCTCTCGATGGACTACCACGTCCTCATCCTCAGCCGGATTCGCGAGGCGCACCGCGGGGGCCTGCCCACGCGCGACGCGGTGGCCCAGGGGATCACCTCCACGGCCGGCGTCATCACCAGCGCGGCGGTCGTGATGATCGCGGTCTTCGCCATCTTCGCGACCCTGTCCGAGGTGATCTACAAGCAGCTGGGATTGGCCCTCGCGGTGGCCGTGCTCATCGACGCGACCGTCGTGCGGATCGTCCTGCTGCCCGCGGCGATGACGCTCCTCGGTCGCTGGAACTGGTACCTGCCGGGGGACCACCGTCACGCCCGAGAGCCGGGAGAGCCCGTCGCGCGACCACCGGCGCCCGACGTCGGCGCCCCCCCGGGCGCCGACAGCACCGGTCGCGGCCGGCCCGGGCCGGGGAGACGGCCGCGAGGGCGGGGGCGACGGACGTCACGAGTCCGGTGAGAGTCCCGGTCCAGCGAGTCCCGAGTCCGGGGTCGAAGGGTCCGGCTCGTCTCCACCGCCAACCCCACGATGACCGGGCGCGCTGAGAGGGCCCCCGAGGGCCGGTCAGGGCGAACCGGCCCTCATCGTCTCAGCGCCCGGCGCCTCAGGCGACGTCGATGAGGTTCCGGGGCGGCTCGCCCCGACCGAGCCGATCCACCTGGTCGCGAACGAGCGCCGCCACGCGCGCGGTCATCGAACTCACCAATCCCCCCACGTGGGGGCTGAGGATCAGTCCCGGCGCGTCCCACAGGGGGTGGTCGGAGGGCAGCGGCTCCGGGTCGACCACGTCGAGCGCGGCCCGCAAGCGGCCCGACCGCAACTCGTCGAGAAGGGCGCCGGTGTCGACGACCCGGCCGCGCGAGACGTTTACCAGCACGGCCCCGTCCCTCATCCGCGCGAGGAATCCGCGGTCCGCGAGGCCGTCGGTCGACGCCGACAGGGGGACGGCGAGCACGACGACATCGGCCGACCCGAGCAGCTCCTCGAGGTCCTCTGGACCGTGCACGTCACGGCCCTCGACGCGGCGCGCACGAGTCGCGACCGCCTCGATCGCACAGCCGAAGGGCTCGAGGCGCGCGGCGACGGCGCGGGCGACCCCGCCGTAGCCGACGAGCACCACGCGCGCGCCGAGCAGCCCCTGGGACCACTCCCTGGACCAGGCGTGCCGGAGCTGGGCGCGCAGCGCATCGTCGAGGCCGCGGCGCGACGCGAGGATGAGGGCGACGGCGAGCTCGGCGGTCGGACCCTCGTGGACCCCCACCGCGTTGGCGACCCGGTGCCCCGCCGGCACGTGGCCGATGAGGTTGTCGTAGCCGAGGCTCTGGGTCTGGACGAGCTGGGTGGTGACGCCCCCGAGGTGCGCGAGGTCGACCGCGCCCATCGTGTAGGGCAGCACGACGAGGTCGATCGTCGTCTCGGGCGCCGGGCCCCTGAGGTCCCAGCGCACCACTCGCGCCCCGAGCTCGCCGAGGGCCGAGGCCAGTGCCTCGTCCGGGACGCTCACGACGAGAGCCACCTAGGTCGGCTCCACCCGGGCGCGCAGCCCCTCGATCCACGCCTCGGCGGCCCGACGGCGGGCGCTCACCTCGTCGCGCCGAACGCCCGCGCCCTCGCCGGTGACCGGGTAGGAGCCGAGGAACTTAACCCGCGCGAGGTGGGCCTCGAGGTCGGCGAGGCAGTCGGCCACGACGTCGTCGCTCACGTGGCCCTCGAACTCGACGACGAAGCAGTAGTCGCCCAGGCCTCGCTTGGTCGGACGGCTCTCGAGTTTGGTGAGGTTGAGGTCACGGGCGGCGAATCGGCCGAGGATGCCGTAGAGCGATCCCGGCCGGTCAGCGTCCTGAAAGCACACGATCGTCGTGCGGTCGTGCCCGGTGGGCGCGGCGATGGTCCCGCGACCCACGAGGACGAAGCGCGTCTCGTTGCCCGGGTGGTCCTCCACGTCGCGCGCGAGGACGGCTAGGCCGAAGAGCTCGGCCGCGAGCGCCGAGCCCACCGCGGCCCACGGCTCGTCGGAGGCCGCGACCTCGCGGGCCGCCCGGGAGGTGGAGGCGGTGGCCTCGCTGGCCAGCCCGTGGCGGTGCAGGAATCCCCGGACCTGGGCGAGGGCGTGCACGTAGCTGCGCACCAGCGTGACGTCCTCGAGAGCCACGCCGGCGCGAGCCAACAGGTGGAGGTGGATCGCTAGGACCACCTCGCGGCGGATCACGAGGTCGTGGTCGAAGACGAGGCCGTCGATGGTCGCCGAGACCGTCCCCTCGAGGGCGTTCTCCAGGGGTGCCAGCGCCTCGTCGACCTCGCCGACCGCCACCGCGGCCAGGAGGTCCTCGATGGTGGGGTAGGCGACCGCGGCGGCCCCGAGGGAGGTCACCGCCTCGTGGGAGAAGGAGCCCTCGGGGCCGAGGAAGCCGACGCGTCCGGTGACCATGAGGGGATGCTAGCGGCGGCCCGCCGGCGCCCCCGGGGGGAATCGTTCGGACGCGTACGATGGACAGGGCCCACACGGGAAGGACGTGCAATGGCGCACCCGATGTTCCACTACGACGAGAAGTTCGGCGAGGTGATCTTCGACTACTGCCGCGAGCGGCTCTCGCTCGACCCGGTCCCCCTCGACTTCGGCTCCGCGGTGGACGTCGCCGACGGCGTCCTGCGCGGGCTGATCTCCGAGGCCGGCACGCCGGCCGAGGAGGTGCTCGACGTCTTCCGCACCCACCTCGCCCCGGCGGTCGTCTCCATCGACTCGCCCGGCTTCCTCGCCTTCATCCCCAACGCGCCGACCAAGAACTCCCTGCTCTTCGACATGGTCGTCGCCTGCTCGGGGCTGAACGGGACGAGCTGGCTGGAGTCCTCGGGGGTCGTCGTGGCCGAGAACCAGGCCCTCGACTTCCTCGCCGGCGCGGCCGGCCTGCCCGAGGGATCGGGCGGCGCCTTCGTCTCGGGCGGGTCCCTCGGCAACCTCTCCGCCCTCACCGTGGCGCGCGACGTCGGTCGGGCCCGGCTCGGCTCGGCCACGGCCCGCGTACGCGTCGCTATCTCTGAGGACGCCCACTCGAGCATCGGCAAGGCCCTGCACATCCTCGACGTGGAGCCCTTCCCGGTCCCCACCGACGACCACCGCTTCACGCGCGGGGCCCTCGAGGAGGCCCTCGCGGCCGACCCGCACCCCGAGACCGTGGTCGGGGTCGCCGCCACGGCCGGGACCACCAACGCCGGCATCGTCGACGACCTCGAGGGGCTCGGCGCCTACTGCCGCGACCACGACCTGTGGTTCCACGTGGACGGCGCCTACGGCGGCGCGGCCATGCTCTCGCGCAGCCACGGCCACCTCTTCGAGGGACTACGCCACGCCGACAGCTTCATCGTCGACCCGCACAAGTGGCTCTTCGCCCCGCTCGACTGCTGCGCCCTCCTATACCGGAACCCGACGGTGGCCCGCACCGTGCTCGCCCAGCAGGCGGGCTACCTCGACGTCCTGCACGAGACGGGTGACGAAGACTACGACTGGAACCCCTCGGACTTCGGCATCCACCTCTCGCGGCGCGCCCGGGGCCTGCCGTTCTGGTTCTCCTTGTGCACCAACGGGGTCGAGGCCTACCGCAGCGCGATCCAGCGCGGCATCGACCTCGCCGCCTGGACCGCCGAGCGGATCGAGTCGAGCGACCACCTCGAGCTGGTGCGTCCGGCCGGCCTCTCGGTGGTGCTGTTCCGGCGTCGGGGGTGGGACGGCGCGCGCTACACCACCTGGGGCCAGGAGCTCTTGAAACGCCAGATCGCCTTCGTGACCCCCACGAAGTGGGAGGGCGAGACCGTGGCCCGCCTGGCCTTCTTGCACCCCGACACCACCGAGGAGCTCGTCACCGAGATCCTCGACTCGACACGGGACTAGCGGCCCTCGAGCAGCGGGCGCGCCGGCGCGCGCCCGCCGGCGAGGCGCCAGGCGAGACCCGACAGGGCCTCGAGCACGACTCGGTTCGCCAGGTAGGCCGTCACCTCGGCGTGGTCGTAGGGCGGGGCGACCTCGACGACGTCCATCCCGGCGAGGGGCACCTCCATGGCGATGCGCCGCACGGCGTCGAGCAGCTGGCGGCTCGAGAGGCCGCCGGGCTCGGGCGTCCCGGTGCCGGGGGCGTGACCGGGGTCGACGACGTCGACGTCGACCGACAAGAAGACGGCGTCGCAGTCGTCGGTGGCGATCGCCAGGGCCTCGTCCAGCACCGCGTCCAGGCCGCGGGCGACGATCTCGGACATCTCGAACGAGCGCATGGACTGGCGGGCCATCCACTCCAGGGTCTCGGGCTCGGGCCAGTAGCCGCGCAGGCCGATCTGGATGAACCGGTCGCCCCGGCAGGCACCCGACTCGATGAGCCGGCGCATCGGGGTGCCGTGGCCGTAGAGCGAGCCCATCTGGGTGTCCCCGGTGTCGGCGTGGGCGTCGAAGTGCACCAGGGCGACCCGGCCCCACCCCGCGTGGCGGGCGACCCCGGTGACGTCGGGCAGCGCGATGGTGTGGTCGCCGCCGAGCACGACGGGCACGACGCCCGCGCGCGCGACCGCCTCGACGGCACCCTCGAGGGCCGCGAGCGAGCGCTCCGTCTCGCCCGAGGGCATCTCCACGTCGCCCAGGTCCACCACGGCGAGTGCCTCGAGCGGGTCGACCCCGAGCGCCAGGCTCGGGCGGCGACCGTCGTGGGGCAGGTAGTCGGTCAGGCGGATCGCCTGGGGGCCGAAGCGCGCTCCGGGCCGGTGCGACGTGCCCCCGTCGAAGGGCGCGCCCACGATCGCCGCCCTGGCGTCGCCCCAGCTCGCCCGATCGTCGGGGTCGGCCGCCGGCACCCCGAGGAAGGTGGCGTCGGGACCGTAGAGGTTGCCGAGGCGGGTCATCGTCCGCCGAGCGCCACGAGGTCGGCGGCGAGGTCGACGGCCCGCGCCACGAGGATCGAGAGGTGGCCCTCGCCGGGGGCGAAGCGGCGCGTCGCGCCGGGCACCTGCCCAACGAGCCACTCGCCGTGGCTCGGCGGCACCATCGTGTCGGCGTCGCCGAACCAGACCGCGACCGGCTCGTCGATGGCCGAGGGGTCGAAGCCCCAGTCGGTGAGAAAGGCGCGGTCGTCGTCGTGGACGCCCCAGTAGCCCTCGGCGAACCCCCGGGCGAGGCTCTCGACGAAGACCTCGCGGGCCTCGAGCGGGGCGAGCGCCGCCCGGTCGACGGGGGGCAGCAGACCCCCGAGGAGGTCGACCACGGTGTCGGGGGTCGCCTCGAGGAACAGGGAGCGCGCCGCCTCGAGCATCGCGAGGTACGCCTCGCCGCCCTCGAGGGCGAGGCGGAACTCCTCGACGTTCTCCTCGGCCATCCCCGCGGTCCAGTCGAAGCCCTGGGCGTAGGGCGCGACCCCGGCGAGCGACAGGGCACCGGTGCAGCGCTCGTCGAGCGCGGCGCACGCCAGCGCGTGCGGCCCACCGCCCGAGTGGCCGTAGGCGACGTAGTCGGTCCGACCCAGGTGGTCGAGCACCGCGCGCGCGTCGGCCACGCAGTCGGCCGCCCGACGACCCGCGAGGCGATCCGAGGCCCCGTAGCCCGCGCGCGACACGGTCACGAAGAAGAGGTCCGCGTGCTCCAGGAGGACGGCGTTCTCACGCACCATGGTGCACGCCCCGGGCGTGCCGTGGTGGTAGAAGACGGTCGGCGCGGCGGGATCGCCCATCGTGGCGAACTCGAGGAGCCGACCGTCGCCGAGAGTCAGCACCTGGTCGGAGTAGTCCATGGCCGCGACCCTAACCCAGGGTCGCGAGCTCAGTGCGTGACCTGGGGGGTGACGGCGTTGTCGAGCAGCTCGACCCAGGTCTGGCCGGGCGTGAGGGCGATCGGCTTGCCGTTGGCCCCGTCGTAGGTGATCACGTCGGACTTGCTCGGTCCGCGCGACCAGGTGCCTCGCTCCTCGTGACCGTCGGTGAAGACCGTGACCGGCCCCGAGCCCTGCAGGTCCGCGTAGGAGGTGAACGTGCCCACGCCGTTGACGTAGGTGACCTCCATGACCACGACGTTCTTGGGCGACTCGCGCTGGCCAGTCCCGGTGACGTCGGGCTGGCCGAAGAGGGTGCGGTCCCACGAGCGCGTCGTCGCGTCCCACGTCCAGGTCACCGCGTAGATGCTCGGGAAGGGCACGACGACCCGGGCCACGGCGGGACCCGTGGCCGCCTGGCCCGCCGAGCGGTAGGTGAAGAGGGCCGGCGGGGGCGTGGGGGTCCCGCCGAAGGCGAACAGCTGCGGGGCCCGGGCGTACAGGTTGTGCGGCGGGTACCGGTTCGGGTCGCGGAACATCGCGTTGCCGGCCGAGCTCTCGTCCACGAGCTTCACCGGCGCGGTCTGGATCGAGGCGATCGCGTAGGGCGCGCCCCCCGAGAACGCGAAGATCCCCCCGAGGGGGTAGACGACCTGGGTGTCGGTCGGGCGCACCGAGCGCACCGGGCCCACCTTGCCCGGGGCCTGGGAGTTGAAGACGGCGGCCAGTCGGGTGATGCCGCCGTTGACGATCTCCTCGTAGACGACGTCGGCCTGGGACACACCCCACTGGGGCATCGCCTCAGGCGTGTTCTCGATCTTGACCGTGAGGGCCGGCCGGTGCAGCGCCGCCCCCCCCGGGTCGGGCAGTCCCGTCAGCGGCGCGATCGGCGCCGGCGTCGTCGTGCTCGTCGCGGCGGGTGCGGTCGTCGTAGTGGTGGGCGCACCCGAGTGGCGGTGCACCGTGCGCGAGAGGACGACGCCGATCACCACGAGCACGACGAGCACGAGGACGAGGAACCGGCGCACCCGACGAGCCTACCCAGCCCCCCCACCGGCGCCGGACAGCACCTTCGTGACCGAGGTGTGCGGGAGCCCGGTCTCGGCGCTGAGGTGCTCGCTGCCGGCGACGACCTCCCAGCCGGTCGCCCGATAGAAGCCGAGGGCACTGTCACGGGCGTGGGCCCACACGCGCCGTACCGAGTTCGCGGCGAGGATCGCCTCGGCGTGCTCCAGCAGCACGCGGCCGACCCCGCGGCCCTGGAGACTCGGCTCGACAGCCATGTAGCGCAGCTGATAGGCGTCGCGGGCCGGCTCGAGCGGCCACGCGCTCGCGAAGAACGAGGCCGAGCCCACGAGGTCGGCGCCGATGAACGCCCCGAAATGCCAGGTGGAGCGCTCCTCGTCCCGGGGGTTGCGCGCCGCGCGCGCCGGGTCGCCGTCGCGCAGGACCCGGGTGCGCAGGTCGACGAGCACCTCGGCCGCGACGCGACGCACCCGCACCGGCTCGCGATCCAGCGGGCGCGCGAGGGTCGCGAGCGCAAGCGACGGGTCCCGACGCATCGCGAGTCGCTCGCCCGTCGGCTCGAAGCCCAGGCGCGCGTAGAAGGCCCGCGCGCGGGCCATCGCCCCGGTCACCTGGAGGTAGAGCGCCGGGGCCCCGAGGGCCCGGGCCCGCTCGAGGACCGCCTCGACCAAAGTCTCGGCCACGCCCCGGCCCCGCTCGGCCGGGGTGACGTACATCCCGTAGAGCCATCGGGTGCCCGGGTGGGAGTCGTTCACCCCGCCCGAGGCCATCCCGACGGCGCGACGACCTCGCCAGGCGAGCACCGTCGCCCCGCTCGCGGCGAGCGACTCCCAGCGCGCTGGCTCGTAGTCGCGCGCCTCGGCGAGGGTCGTGCCGAAGGCGTCGGGGCTGTCGGCGAGCGCCTCGAGGCGCAGCGCCCGGTAGTCGTCGGCGTCGTCGACGGTCGTGACGCGCACGATGAGGCGGTCGCGCTCGGGGGTGTCAGTCATGGACCCGCTCAGCGTAGGGCAGGCGAGCCGAGTAGATCGAGTAGCCATCGATCCAGCGGACCAGCAGCGTCGCGATGACCGTCGCGGCGACCATCGGCACCACGAGGTCGTAGCCGCCGTGGGAGAGCTCCATCACCAGGACGAGCCCCACGAAGGGTGCCTGCATCGAGGCGCCGATCATGGCCGCCGCCCCGACGAGGGCGAAGGCGCCCACCGGGGCGCCGGGCCACAGGTGGCTCCAGACGGCACCGAGGAACGCCCCGAGGACGGCGCCGGTCGAGAGGAACGGCGTGAAGAGCCCGCCCGACGCGCCCGAGCCGAGCACCGCGGCCGTGACCAGGGGCTTCAGCATCGCCAGAGCGAAGAACAGGCCGACCGAGCCGACGCCCAAGAACGCGTCGTGAGCCATGCCCTTGCCGTTGCCGAAGAGCTGGGGGTACCACGTGCCGATCCCGGCGAGGCCCAGGAACGCGAGCGGCATCGTCCAGAAGATGTGCGCGCCCCGGGACCGGTAGTGGGCGGTGACGCCGATGAGGCGCACGTAGAGCACGGCGAGCAGGCCGATGACGACGCCGGCGACGAGCGACCAGACCATGATCGTGGCGCTGAAGTGGTAGAGCGGGACGTTGACGTACGTGGCCCGGCTGGGCAGGTAGGCCCACGCGACCGTCGTCGCGATGAACGAGGTCGCCAGGGCCGGCAGCGCCACCGGCAGGGCGTAGCTGCCGTAGAGGACCTCGGCGGTGAACAGCGCCCCGCCCAAGGGCACGTTGTAGACGCAGGCCAGACCGGCCCCGCCGCCGCAGGCGACGAGGAGTCGGACCTGGCCGGGGGTGAGCCCGAGCCACCCCCCGAGCACGCTCGCCGAGGCGCCGCCCATCAGCTTGGGCGCGGCCTCGCGACCGATCGACGCCCCTAGGCCCACCACCACCTCCGAGGTCAGCGAGGTCAGCAGGCTCCGTCGGAAGCCCAGCGTGCCCGCGCCGGTCCACAGCACCTCGTCGATCTCGGCGTGCTCGTGGGCGAGGAACCGTCGGATGAGGTACCACGCGACCGACCCGATCACCGCGGCCGCCGCGAGCGCCCCCGCGCGCCGCGCCTCGCCCGTGGCCATCACGGCCGCCTGAACGCTGCCGCCGACGTAGCCGAACCCGACGCGCTCGGCCCAGTAGAGGACCCACATGAGGAAGTCCCCGAAGAGCCCGGTGATCACGCCGGTCGCCACCACCGCGACCCAGAACCGCGCGGTCTGGGGGGCGTCGGGGTCGCTCGTGACGTTGGGCTGCTCCATCGCGCCGCGCCCGGAGGGCAGCCGCCGCTTGAGGAGGGGTGCCGGCACCCGCTGGCGCTCGCTCTCTCGCCTCGCTCCCGCCACGCGCGACCTCACCCGCTGTCCGAGCCCCATCGTAGTCACGCCCTCAGGCGCTCCGGCGTGGCTAGACGTCGGTGAGGTTGAGCGGGCCCTCGCCGACCTCGGCGGCCGAGCTCGCGACCACGCGCTCCGCCGGGCGCGGCCAGAGCGACGCCCAGCTCGCGCGGCTCCGTCCGACGAGGGGACGCGCGAGCGCGGTGCGCGCGAAGACCGCGCTGAACAGCCAGCCGGCGAAGTAGGTCACGACGATCACCCCGACCACGTTCAGCACCCACCACACGTGGGCGATCTCGCCGCTCACGAGCAGCCACTGGTGCAAGAAGAGGATCCACAGGAGCTGGCTGACGTAGATGCCGTAGGCCGCCTCGGAGCCGGACTTGGTGATCGCGCGGGTCCGCGCGCTACGGCGCCGGTCGACGAGGAAGACCCCGAGGAGGTAGATCGCGATGATCGCCCCGACGTTGTAGGGGACTACGGCCGAGGCGAAGGGGTCGCCGCCGGGCACCAGCGCCGACGAGATGATCCCGTAGTGGCGGTGCAGCGCGTCCAGCACGAGCGGCACCGCCGCCAGGGCCACGGTGGCCACCAGCAATCCGCGCCAGTGGCGCACGACCCAGTCGTGGAAAGCCTCGAGGTGGAAGGCGCAGACCACGCCCCCGATGAGGTAGAGGAGGTAGCTCGAGACGAGGCGGGTCTCGAGCCACGGGGAGATGGTGAAGCCGAGGTACCCGTGGCGGAAGAGGTAGGGCACGGCGAACTGCCACAGTGCGGCCACGACCACGAGGGCCAGGTGCGAGCGCGGCCACCGGCGGATGAGCCAGAAGAGGTAGGGGAAGAGGACGTAGAACTCCAGCAGCAGGAGCAGGAAGTACAGGTGGTAGTAACCCGTCGCCAGCGCCACCCCCAGGTGTCGCAGCCCCACCGTCGAGAACAGCGTCGAGGCCGACAGGTGGTAGAAGGGAAAGCCCGAGGTCGGCCGGGCCATGGACACGGGGACGTAGATGACCGTCCAGGCGAGGTAGACGAGACCCACCGACATGAACCGACGCTGCCAGTAGCGCCCCAGCGCGACGCGGGCGCTGTCGCGGTAGCTGTAGGCGAGCATGCAGGCCGAGACGAACAAGAAGGCGTCACGCGAGAAGTGGGTGAGCGTCAGCATCCCCGACGCCCAGAGGCTGGTCGAGAGCGGAGCGAAGTAGATCAACGCGTGGGTCGAGATGACCGCCGACTGCTTGATCGGGCGCATCGCGTCGACGTGGTCGAGGCGCTGGCGCGTCCCCCGGGTGGCGTCGGCCACCGCGACAACCGGCGCGACCTCGGTCACCGCTAGACGGCCTCGACGTAGGCGACCGGCACCGTCCCGTCGCGCAGGCGGCTCTTCTGGATCTTGCCCGTCGCGTGCGCGCGGAAGGCCTCCACGAGCTTGATCGTCACCGGTCGCGTCGGCCGGGTGAGGGCTACCCCGGCGGCCTCGCGGAGCCGCGCCACGAGCGCGGCGGCCCGGTCACCCCGGAGGTCGTCGGCGTCGCGGGGCTGGACGAAGGCGACCGGTACCTGCCCGAAGACCTCGTCGGGCTCCCCGACTACCGCGACCGCCGCGACACCCTCGACGGCGGCGAGGACGTGCTCGATCTCGAGCGGGTACACCTTCTCCCCACCGCGGTTGATCACGTCGTCGCTGCGCCCGACGAGGAAGACGTACCCGTCCTCGTCGACGTAGCCGAGGTCGCCCGTGCGCAGCCAGCCCTCGTCGTCGAACCGGTCGGCGTAGGCGCCCCACTCGTAGTGGTCGATGACGGTGGGCCCGGCGATCTCGATCGAGCCGACCGTCCCGGTGCCGAGAACCGTCCGCCCCTCGAGCGACACCACCCGGAGCGACACGCCGACCGGGCGACCCACCGAGCCGGGCTTGCGCGGCCCCCCCACCGGGTTGGCGCAGATCTGGCTCGCGGCTTCGGTCATGCCGTAGGACTGGACGACCGGGACGCCGGTCACGCGCTCGAAGGTCCCCTCGAGCGAGGGCGCGAGCGGGGCCGACGCGCTGCGCACGAAGCGCACGCGCTCGGGGACCCGTTCGCCGGCCTCGGGCTCGACGAGGCGGGCGATGATCGCCGGCACGGCGTTGACCCACGTCGCCCCGGACTCGTCGACCACCTTCCAGAACCCGGTGCGGTGGAACCGGTCGTCGAGAGCGAGCGACGCCCCCGCGACGAGGGTGGCCAGCACCCCCACCACCTCGGCGTTCACGTGCCAGAGCGGCAGCGGGTTGAAGCCCCGCTCCCCGGGCCGCAGGCCGTGGTGCTCGGCGACCAGCCCAGCCGTTGCGAGGACCTGGGCCACCGTGAGGGCCATGACCTTGGGCGTGCCCGTCGTGCCCGAGGAGGCCAGCAGGATCCCCCCGACGGCGCCGGGCGGGTCCAGGACGGCCCCGGCGCGCGCGCGCGCGACCTCGAGCCAGGGCCGGGTGAGGCCCTGGAGCCGGGGGCGATCGGCGAGGACGGCGTCGAGCGCGAGGGTCCGGATCCGCTCGGCCGTGGTCGCGGCGGCCCCCGGGGCGGGAGTCGGGTCGAGGGGCGCGACCCACAGCCCCGCGCTCAGCCCAGCGAGGAACCACCGACAGAAGTCGAGGGGGTCGGCGACGACGAGCCCGACCCGCGCGCCCGGGACGAGCCCCTCTGCGGCCAGCCAGGACCGGCCCCGGGCGAGGTCGGTGGCGAGCGACCCGAAGGTGACCGCCCGAGGGCCCCGGACCTCCACGAGGTAGGGCGCGTCGGGCGCGTCCGCCCCTCGGCGCGCCACGAGCGCGGCGAGGGACTCCGGTGTCAGAGGCGGCCTCGATTCCATGGCCCGCCTAGTACATCATTCGGTGGTCGTCGTAGTGCTTGAACTCGAGGAGGTTGTTCGCCGGGTCACAGACGACGAAGGTCCGGTGGACCTCCGCACGCCCCTCGAAGCGACGGCTCACGTCGGCGTAGAACGGGACGCCCCTCTGCTGACACAACGCGTGGAGGGCGTCGAAGTCCTCACCCTCCCGGAAGGTGACCCCGAAGTGGCGCGGGTACATCGGCAGCTCGTTCATCGGCGTGAGTCGCTCGGGCGCTGCGGATAGGTGGCAGACGAGTTGGTCCCCGAAGAAGTCCAGGGTGACGCGGTCGTCGTAGCGGCGCGCGAGCTTGCAGCCGAGCCGGCCCACGTAGAACTCGACGGTCGCGTCGAGGTCGTAGCAGGGGACGGCGAGGTGGAAGACGTCGCGGGGCTCGCGCACCTAGTCCTCCCAGTCGCGCGGCTCGAACTCGAGGAGGGTCTCGGAGCGCAGGCCGAGCCGGATCGTCTCCAGCGGGACGATGTCGGTGACGGCGATGTTTCCGAGGTTGGCGTTGGGCCCGACTCGCTTGACGAAGTAGGTCTGCAGTTCGGTCGAGGGGGCCTCGAAGAGGAGCCGGTCGTGCGGGAGGCCGGCGTCGAGGATCTCCTCGATCAGCCCGTAGCGCAGCTCGCCGTTGGACCGGCAGATCCCTCCCTTGCCGCCCTCGCGGGTCTCCAGGGTGACCAGCTCGGCCCCGGCGTCGAGGTCGGCCCGGATGTAGCGGATCCACAGATGAGGCGCCATGGTGTCGGACCTCAGCTGGTCCTTCGACCCGACCTCGGAGATGACCCGGAAGTCGTCCGAGAGGCGCTTCACGTAGTCCGCCTTGTCGTCGTTGGTGATGTCGATCGTCCCGTTGGAGACCTCGACGATCGGGCAGCCGACCGTGGCGCACAGATCGCGGAACTCGTCGAAGCGGCCCTGCAGGACGTACTTCTCGAAGAGGGTCCCGCCGAAGTAGAAGTCGATGCCCCTCTCGGCCAACGTGGCGACCTTTTCCGGGAAGTCCTTCGTCACCACCGAGGTCCCCCAGCCGAACTTCACCAGGTCGATCAGTTCGCCGTGGCTCTCCACGAGGTCGCGGAACTGGCCGAGTGGCAGGCCCTTGTCGATCGTCATCGTTAGCCCCGTGCGACGGGGCTTCGGCGAGCGATCGGGGAGGAGGAGGGCCACGTTTCGATGCTAACGACGGAGGGCCCTCCGACTCCAGGGGGCCAAGGTCCCCCCGGTGACCCGCTGTGCCCGTAACCCAAGGAAAGAGCGCCGTGAGCACGCTGGAAGGTGCCCTTAGAGAATCCTGAGAATGGGCCGACACGCCCCGCGGACGCTCCCGGCGGGGACGGCGTGACGCGAGTGCGGCGACTCGGGCTCTCTAGCGTGGGAGCGATGGCCCCGCCTTCACTGACCCTCTTGCGTCACGGTGAGAGCGATTGGAACGTGGCCCGACGCTGCCAAGGTCAAGACGACCGCGCCCGGCTCACCGACCAGGGCCGGGCCCAGGCCCTCGAGGCGGTCGACGCAGTGCGCGCGCGAGGAGTCGACCTCATCCTGGCGAGCGACCTCACCCGCGCGCTCGAGACCGCGGACATCGTGGCCGGCGCCCTCGACGTCACCCGCCTGATCGACCCGCTCCTGCGCGAGCGCTCCTTCGGCTACCTCGAGGGCGGTCCGCTCGCCGCCGTCACCCCGGCCAACACGGGCATCGCCGACGACGTCCTCGTCGACCCCGACGCCCGCCCCGCCGGGGGCGAGTCCTTCCGTGACGTGGCGCTGCGCGCCCGGCGATTCCTCGAGAAGGCCGAACTCGCCTGGCCGGACCGCCGACTGCTGGTCGTGACCCACGGCGGGTTCGTGAGGGCGGTACGCGCGGTCGCCTGGGGCGTCCCCCTGGAGGGGATGGCCTGGGAGCGGGTCGACAACGCGACACTCTGGCCCCTCGAGCCAGTCCCCACCGACTAGCCGCGAAGGAGGAGCGTCGCGGCCGCACCGGCCACGACGGCGACAGCGGCGCCCACCCGGCTGAAGGTCGCGGGAGAGGTCGAGGCGCCCTCGCGCGCGGCGATCCGGCGCCACAGCAGCGACGACAGGGCCCCGGTGACCGCGAGGTTCGGACCCACGTCGAGACCCACCAGGAGGGCGAGCGGGTGGGCGACGGCGTGGGCCGCGTAGAACGACGCCGCCGGGAGATTGTTGATCACGACGGTCGTCAGGGCGGCCAGGGCGGTGGTCGCCGCGACGTCGGTGTGGGCGAGGGCGCCCGCGGCGAAGCCCGAGGTGCGGGCGAACCACCCCACGGCGGTCGCCACCGCGAACAGCGCCCCCAGCAGGAGGGGGTTCGTGACGGCGAGCGCCTCGCGCAGCTCGAGGCGCCGGCGCACGGTGACGTCGACGGCCGCCACGACGAGCCCGACGCCGAGGACCCACAGCGCGGGCTGGCGGGTGAGCAGCATGGCCGCGACGGCCAGGGTGGCGCCGGCTGTCCCCGGGCCGGCCCGGAAGGGCTCGCGCGCGCCGCCGGCCCCGGTCCCCGCCCCCAGAGCCCGCCACCACCACGCAAGCACCACGGCCACCGTGGCCACCACGCACGCCGCCCACGGCAGGCCCGTGCGCGCGGCGAAGTCCGACCCTCCGCCTCCGCGGTCGGCCACCACGAGCAGGTTCGTCAGATTCGAGCCGACGAGCAGCAGGGACGCGGCGTTCGACATGAAGACCGTCCCGTAGAGGAAGGCCCGCTCGTCGGATGCGCGCTGTCGCGCCGCGTGCAGGGCGACCGGGGTCATGAAGACGACCGCCGTGTCGAGGTTCAACACGGCCGTGACCGCGGCGACGGCGAGCAGCGTGACGACGAGACTCGCCCGCGCGCCCCCGGGCACCCGCGCACACCACGACCCGATGAGCGTGAAGAGGCCCTCGCCGGCAGCCACCTGGCCGATGAGCAGGAGCCCCGCCACCAAGACGAACGGCGACCACGTCACCGCGAGGGTGTGGGTCAGGGCGGACACCCGCCCACGTTACGGGCGGGCCGTCGCGCCTAGGGGACCCTCGCTCGCGCTCAGCGCCGCGAGCCGAACCATGGGGGTGGGGTGACCTCGAGGCGCGCGAGCGACGAGTCGACCTCGCCGAAGCGCTCGTCGTGCTTGAGGTAGTCCTCGTAGGCCCGCGCGATCTCCTCGTGGCTGCGCGCGACGAAGTTCCACCACATCACCACCGGCTCGGGGAAGGGGACACCACCGATGAGCAGGGCCACGGCCCCCTCGTGGGTGACGAGGTCGACCTCGTCCGCGCCGGGCTCGAGGTAGGCGAGCGAGCCCGGGGCGACCGACTCGCCCCCGAGAACCGCCTCGCCCTCGGCGACGAGCAGGGCGTGCTCGAAGGCCGGCTCGAGGGCCACCGCGGTCGTGCCCCTAGCGAGGCGCAACTCGAGCGCAAGGCCGCCAGCGTCGCCGCGCATCGGCGAGGCCATCCCCATCGCGGTCCCCACGACCAGCGTGGCGGACCCCTGGTCCAGCTCGAGGCGCGGCGGGTCCTCGAGGTGCGCGAAGGCGGGAGCCCCGTGGCGGGTCGTGTCGGGCTGGGCGAGCCACAGCTGGGCACCGTGGAGCTCACCGCGGTCGAGCCCGGGGTTCTCCTCGGAGTGGACGACTCCGTCGCCCGCCGACATGAGGTTCACCTGGCCCGGGCGGATCATTTGCTCGCTGCCCAGGCTGTCGCGGTGCACCATCGCGCCCTCGAGCAGCCAGGTCACGGTCTGGAGGCCGATGTGGGGGTGGGGGGCCACGTCGTAGCGGAGGTCCTCGCGGTACGTCGCGGGGCCGAGGTGGTCGAGGAAGCACCACGGTCCGACGGTGCGCCGGCCGCGCGTGGGCAGGGCCCGGCGCACCGCGAGCTCACCGACCGACGACGCGCGCGCCGGGGTGATCTGCGCCACGCTCACGCCACCGTTCTAGTGCCGCGCCGGCGGCCCCAGTCGGTGAAGGCGAGCGCGTGGACGTCACGACGGACGTGGGCGTCGTCGACGCCCTCGCTGCCGCCCTCGCCGGGCGGCTCACGCTCGCTCTGGTGGGGCCCGGCGCCGTAGCCGTCGCGCGACACCGAGAAGCCCAGGATCCTGACCCGTGCGCCCATCACACCCCCCGGGCAACCCTAGCGACGGCCCCCGGGCGCGACGGGCGAGAAGCCGCCGCGGCCGCTCAGCCCAGTGCCTCGCCCAGGTCCTCGATGAGGTCGTCGACGTCCTCGAGGCCGACCGAGAGGCGGATCAGCGAGGCGGGGGGCTCGAGCACCGATCCGGTGGTCGAGGCGTGGGTCATCGCGGCCGGCAGCTCGATCAGGCTCTCCACGCCACCCAGCGACTCGGCCAGCGTGAAGACGCGCGTCGCCTCGCACACCTCGCGCGCGGCCTCGTCGCCCCCGACCACCGTGAAGCTCACCATGCCGCCGAAGCCCGACATCTGGCGGCGCGCGACCTCGTGGCCCGGGTGGTCCGTGCGACCCGGGTAGTAGACGCGCTCGACGGCTGGGTGTCCGGCCAGGAAGTCGGCCACGGCGGCGGCACTCTGGCAGTGGCGCTCCATGCGCACCCCGAGGGTCTTCAGCCCGCGCAGTACGAGGTAGCAGTCGAGCGGCCCGGGCACCGCGCCGATCGCGTACTGGTGGAAGCGCAGCCGCTCGGCCAGCTCCTCGTCGCTCGTGGCGACGAAGCCACCCACGACGTCGGAGTGGCCGCCGCAGTACTTGGTCGTCGAGTGCACGACGACGTCGGCGCCGTGCTCGAGGGGTCGCTGGAGGTACGGGGTCGCGAAGGTGTTGTCGACCACCAGGCGGGACCCGTGGGCGTGGGCGAGGTCGGCCAGGGCGCCGATCGGGGCGATCCCGAGCAGGGGGTTGCTCGGCGTCTCGGCCCACACGACGCGCGTCGCGGGCCGCATCGCCGCGGCCACCGCGTCGAGGTCGGCGAGGTCGACGCAGGTCACCTCGACCCCCCAGGCGCCGAAGACCCGCGTGAGCAGCCGGTAGGTGCCGCCGTAGGCGTCACTGCCCAGTACGACGTGGTCGCCGGGGGCCAGCGTGCGCAGCAGGGCGTCCTCGCCGGCCAGCCCCGAGGCGAAGGCCACACCCCACTCGGCCCCCTCCAGGTCGGCCAGGCAGTCCTCCAGCGCGTGGCGCGTCGGGTTGTCCACCCGGGAGTAGTCGGCGAAGCGCGGCACCCCGACCGCGTCCTGGGCGTAGGTCGAGGTGAGGTAGACGGCCGGGTTGACGGCCCCGGTGGCGTCGGGCTCGGAGCCCACGTGGATCGCGCGCGTGTTGAAACCGCTCATCCGGCCCTCCGCTGCTCGAGGAAGCTCAAGAGGTCTGATCGCGTGAGGACGCCCACCGGATGACCGCCGTCGAGCACGAGGACCCCGGCCGTGCGCGAGAGCTCGCGGGTCAGGTCGGTGACGGGCATCCCCACCCCCACCATGGGCAGCGGCGGGTCCGCCACGTCCTTCGCCCGAAGTCCGAGGACCGACGCGTCACGGGTCGTCGCCTCGAGCAGGCCGAGCTCGCTGAGCGATCCGGAGACCTCCTTCGCGGCGAGCGGCAGCTCGTCGGTGACCGTCACGAGCAATTGGCTCACGTCCTTCGCCCGCATCAGGGCGATCGCGTCGCGCACCAGTACGTCCTCGGTCACGAGCACCAGGTCGTCGAGCTCCTCGCCGGGTCGGGCCCGCTTGGCCGCCAGCACGTCCCCGACGTCGTCCACGTCGTGGGGTCGCAAGAAGCCGTACTCGGTCATCCAGGTGTCGTTGAAGATCTTGGACAGGTACCCGCGGCCCGAGTCGGGGATGAGCACCACGACGACGGCGCCCTCCGGCAGGCCGCGCGCGACGCGCAGCGCGGCCGCCACCGCGGTGCCGCCCGAGCCCCCGATGAGGAGTCCCTCGCGACGCGTGACCGCGCGCGCCATAGCGAAGGCGTCGGCGTCGGACACCGCCACGACCCGGTCCACGAGCGACGGGTCGTAGTTGGCCGGCCAGAAGTCCTCGCCCACCCCCTCGGTGAGGTACGGGCGGCCGGCCCCACCGGAGAAGACCGAGCCCTCGGGATCGGCCGCGATCACCTGGACCGAGGGGTTCTGCTCCTTCAGGTACCGCGCGACGCCCGAGATGGTCCCGCCGGTCCCGGCGCCGGCGACGAAGTGGGTCACCCGCCCGCGGGTCTGCGCCCAGATCTCGGGCCCGGTCGTCTCGTAGTGGGCGCGGGGGTTGTTCGGGTTGGAGTACTGGTCGGGCCGGAAGGCGTGGGGGGTCTCGCGGGTGAGCCGCTCGGCGGTCGAGTAGTAGGAGTCGGGGTGCTCGGGTGGCACGGCCGTGGGACAGACCACCACCTGCGCCCCGTAGGCGCGCAGGACGTCGATCTTCTCGGGCGCCATCTTGTCGCTCATCACGAAGACGCACGAGTAGCCGCGCTGGGCGGCCACGATGGCCAGGCCCACCCCGGTGTTGCCGCTCGTGGGCTCGATGATGGTCGAGCCCGGCCCGAGCAGGCCGTCGCGCTCGGCCGCCTCGACCATGGTCAGGGCCGGCCGGTCCTTGGCGCTGCCCCCCGGGTTCGTGGTCTCGAGCTTGGCGATGACGTCGCAGGCCACGCCGTCGACGACCTTGGTCAGACGCACCATCGGGGTGCGGCCGATCAGCTCGAGCGGGCTCGCCGCCACGTCCATGTCGCCGTAGGGCATGCTGCTCCTTCGTCGACCTCACTCTAAGCCACGCCGAGCACGGCCCCTAGCGACGAGCCGCGACCTCGACGTTGGGCACGACGAAGACCCCGTCGGGGCTCGCGGCCCAGTGCGCGAAGGCGGCGGCGAACGCCTCGAGCTCGGCGGCGTCGCACAGCGCGTGCTCGAGCAGCTGGCGGGCGAGGTCGCTCTCGGTCACACGCTCGGCCCACAGGCCGCCCCACCAGCGGCGCTCCGTCTCGCTCGCGTAGGTCCAGGTCGACGAGGTCACCTCGAGCGCGGTGAAGCCCGCCGCTCGCACCCAGCCCGGCAGGTGGCGCCCGGCGTCGGGCTCGGCGCCGTTGAGCCGCGCCAGCCGGTGGTAGGCGTCGTTCCAGCGGTCGAGGACCGGGTCCGCCGGCGCCCAGAGGAAGCCGCCGTAGTCGGCGTCGCGCACCGCGAGCAGCCCCCCGGGCCGCAGGACCCGGCGCATCTCGACGATCGCCTCGACCGGCCGGGTGAGGTGCTGGAGCAGCTGGTGGGCGTAGACCACGTCGAACGACGCGTCCTCCAGGTCGAGCGCGTAGACGTCCCCGACGCGAAACGAGAGGTTCGCCGCCGCGTGCTCCGACCGGGCCGCCTCCACGATCGACGCGCTGCGGTCGATCCCGAGGACCGCCCCGCCGGGCACGCGCCGCGCGAGGTCGGCCGTGATCGTGCCCGGCCCGCACCCCACGTCGAGGACGCGCGCCGACGGCGTGAGCTGCGCGAGCACGAAGGCGGCCGAGTTCTCCGCGGTGCGCCAGCGGTGGCTGCGCAGCACCGACTCGTGATGACCGTGGGTGTAGACCTCCGGGCCGGTCACGCCACGATCACGGCGACGGCGAACCCGTCGTGGCCCTTGACCCCGACCGTCTGGATCGCCGTCGCCTCGACGCGCGGCTCGCGACCCACCCGCTCCAAGAACCGGCGAACCCCCCGAACCGCCTCATCGGCCGAGTCGGCGTCGGCGACCTCGCCGTCGCGCACGACGTTGTCGGCGACGATCACCGAGCCCACCCGTACGAGCCCGAGCGCGAGCTCGAAGTACTCCGGGTAGCCCGACTTGTCCGCGTCGATGAAGACGAGGTCGAAGGGCTCCGCCCCCTCGCGGGCCAGCGCCCTCAGGGTCTCGCTCGCGGGGCCCACGCGGACCTCGACCCGGTCGGCGAGGCCGGCACGCTCGAGGTTGGCTCGCGCCACCTCGGCGTGGTGGGGCTCGAGCTCGGCGGTGACGAGGAGGCCGCCCTCGGTGAGCCCCCGGGCGAGGCAGATGGCGGAATAGCCGCCGAGCGTCCCGACCTCGAGGACTCGACGGGCGCCCACGGCGCGCGCGAGCAGGCCGAGGAGACGGCCCTGGAGCGGTGAGACGGCGATCGGCGGGAGACCCGCCTCGTCGCTCGCCGCGAGGGCGGCCTCGAGTACCGGGTCGTCCCCGAGGAGGGTGCTCGCGAGGTAGCGGTCGACGGCCGCCCCGTCCGGTGTGCCCACTTCGCCAGTCTGCCAGCATCAGACGTGGCCGTCACGTCGTCAGTCCTCGGCCACCGCGAGGGGCGTCGCGCCAGTCGCCCGAACCAGCTCCTCGTAGGTCGTCGCGAAGACGGCGTGGGGGTGGCCGGCGGCGGCCCAGACGACGTCGTAGTCGCCGAGCGCCTCGTCGATCACGACGGTCGCCTCCTTCGGGTAGCCCGTCGCGCTGGTCCCGGCGGAGACCGAGCTGCTCCAGCCCACCGGGCTCACCCCGCCGATCGCGAAGCCCGTCCAGGCCCGGATGTAGTCGGCGTCGGCCCGGTGCAGCTCGACGTGGCCGAGGGCGGCGGCCACCCTCGCGGTGTCGACCCGGTGGCGGCCGCTCGTGATCACGAGGAGGGGGTGGTCGTCGGGGAGCCGGAAGACGATCGACGAGGCGATCTGGCCGACCTCGACGCCCAGGGCCGCCGCCGCGTCGGCCGCGGTGCGCGCCGAGTCGTCGAGGACCCGGACCGACGTGTCGAGGCCCGCGCGCGCGAGCGCCTCGACCACCCGGCGCACCGACGCCTTGTCGCGCACCGACTCGCTCACCGCACGTCCAGCCGTCGTCCGAGGACCACGACGTCCTCCTCAGCGAAGCCCACCGTCGCGTCGAAGCTGAGGGCGGCCTCGTTCTCGCCGCGCACCATGAGGAGCGCCTTGGGGACCCCCCGCGCCCCGAGCCACCCCACGGCGGCCTCGACCAGACCCCGGCCGACCCCGCGTCCCTGGTGGCCCGGCTCGACCCCGACGTAGTAGAGCCAGCCCCGGTGGCCGTCCTCGCCGACCACCGCCGCCCCCACCAGCGCGTCGCCCTCGCGCACGCCGAGCACCGTCGAGGTCGCGCCCTCGAGCCCCCGGCGGAAGTCGGCGCGCGGGTCGTTCCAGGGTCGAGTGAGGCCCGCCGCCTCCCACAGGGCCACCGTCGCCGACTCGTCGTCGACCGTCAGCTCCTCGGCGGGCATGGGCCATCGTACCCAGCCGCGTCACCCCTAACGTGAGGCCGTGGTCTACTGGGACGAGCGCTACCGCGCGACCGCCCCCGAGGAGCGGTCCTGGACCGAGGACGAGCCGCTCGAGTCGCTCGCCCTCCTCGACGCGCTCGGGATCGCATCCGACGCGGCGGTCGTCGACGTCGGGGGCGGGGCGTCACGACTCGTCGACGCGCTGCTCGCGCGCGGCTTCGTCGACCTCACCGTCCTCGACGTCGCCGCGAGCGCGCTCGCCGAGGCGCGGAACCGGATCGGGGACCCCGGGCCCGCGGCCCGGGTCGAGTGGGTCGTCGCCGACGTCACGACGTGGTCCCCCACGCGGGCCTATCGGGTGTGGCACGACCGGGCCGTCTTCCACTTCCTCACCGAGCCCTCGCGTCGCGAGGACTACGCCCAGGTGCTCCTGCGGGCGACCGACGTGGGCTCGGTGGCCGTGATCGCGACGTTCGCACCCGACGGGCCCGAGACCTGCTCGGGACTGCCGGTCGAGCGTTACGACGCCGAGGCGCTCGCCACAGCGATCGGTCCGCGCTTCGCACTGGTGCGCGCCGAGCGCGTCGTGCACACCACCCCGTGGGGCTCTACCCAGCCCTTCACCTGGGTCGCCCTGCGGCGGGTGGACTGACTCAGCGGATCAGCACGTAGACGACGTGGGGGGAGCCCGGCCAGTCGGGGAACTCCTCGAGCACGTAGTCGAGGTCCGGGCGGCGCGACATGCCGAGGCGCACCATGACGGCCTCGCTGCGCGCGTTGTGCACGCTGGTCGCGGCGTAGACGTCGCCCACACCCAAACGGCGCCGTCCGTCCTCGATGGCGAGGCGCGCACCCCGCGTCGCGAGGCCCCGTCCCCAGGCCCACCGGGCGAGACCCCACCCCACCTCGACCTCGCCGTGGATCGGGGTGCGTCGCGTGACCCTCGAGAGCCCGACGAAGCCCGCAAAGCGGCCCTCCAGGTCGACGACCCGAAGGCCCAGCCCCGTCGCGGCAAGGGACTCGCGCTCGCGTTCGATGAGCGACGCGGACCGCTCGCGGTCGACGGTCGCGGGGAAGTGAGCCATCCCGACGGGGTCGGCGTTCATCTCCGCCAGTGCGTCGAGGTCGTCGTCGCGCCACGGCCGCAGGACGAATCCGTCGCCGTCGAGCACGGGCTCGCGCATCTAGTCGAAGCGCAGCCGGTAGACGCTGGTGTCGCGCACCTCAAAGCCGACTCGTCGGTAGAGGGCGTGGGCAGCCTCGCGCGACGGCCGACTCGTGAGGTCCACCGTGCGGGCGCCGAGCGCGCGGGCGTCCTCGAGGGCCCGTCGCGTCAGGGCCTCGCCCACGCCGCGGCCCCGCGCACCGGCGTCCACGACGACGTCCTCGATCCAGGCGCGCACGCCGGTCGGGATGGCGAAGGCGCAGAGCGTCAGGGTGCCCACCAGGCGCCCGTCGTCGCGCGCGAGGTAGAGCGTGGTCGCCGGCGAGCCCACGATCCTCGCGACGGCCTCGCGCGTGAGGGGCGGGGCGCTCGACGAGAGCTGGGCCACGAGGGCGTTGAGGCCGGCGACGAGCTCGTCGTCGACCGACGTCGCGGCCACGACCTCGATCACCCCTCCCCCCTCCACACCGGCCGGCGCAGGTCGTCGTAGAAGACGTCGCGGACCTCGCCGTCGATCGCGGCGAAGATGGGACCGGCCCAGCGCTCCGCGCCGATGATCGGGTTCGGGAGGTGATCACGCTCGAACCAGCCGACGTCGAGCACCTCCTGGGGGTGGGGACGCAGGTCGCCGCCCACGGCTCGGCAAAGGAACAGCAGCGAGTAGAGGGGGATGCGCGACTCGCCCAGTCGCATGCCGTCGAGCACGCCGATGAGGCGCACCGGCTCGGCGAGCACTCCCGTCTCCTCGCGGACCTCCTTCACCACGACCTCGGGGGCGGAGTAGCCGACGTCGCACCAACCGGTCGGGTAGAGCCAGTAGCCCGAGTCCGAGCGCTGGATGAGCAGCAGGCGGCCCTCGCCGTCGGTCACCGCGGCCCCCACGGCGACCTTGGGGGTCTGGTAGCCGGGGACACCACGGCCCACCTCGGCCAGCCACTGGGTCACCACGCCCGCGGCGTCGGGCACGCCCTCGAGCCCCTCGTCGGCGGCCGCGCGGATGTCGGCCGCGATCGCGAGGACCTCCTCGAAGCGCTCGCGCTCGTAGGGGCTGTCGGAGAAACCGAGGCCCGTCTTGGCCACGCCCGCCAGGGCCTCGGCCCAGCGCCGCAGCGTCTTCTCGGGGACGTCGCCGGGCACGGCCCTAGCCGAGGGCCGCGTCGAGGACCTCGTCGAGCGTGCCCACGATGCCGGTGTAGAAGGGCCCGAACTCCCCGTAGAGGGTGGAGCCCTCGTCGTAGCGCATCGTGTAGACGCACTCCTTGAGGTCGTCCACGTGCACGGCGAAGAGCGACACGCCCCACTCCCAGTCGTCGAGTCCCGTCGAGCCGGTCACCAGCTGCAGGACGCGCCCGCGGAACGTCTTGCCGGTCGACCCGTGCTCGCGCATCAGTCGCTCGCGGCGCTCGTAGTCGAGCGCGTACCAGTTGTTCGTCTCACCACGCCGCTTGGACATGGGGTAGAAGCAGAAGGCCCGCTTGCCCTCGGGCGGCAGCACCGGGTAGAGCCGGGCGTTCAGCATCGCCTCGGGCATGCCCTGGGCGTACTCGCTCACCTCGGTCACCGAGACGTAGGAGTCGTCCACCCGTAGGCCGGCCGCCTGGACCCTCGACTGGAACCGCCGGATCTCCCAGAGGTCGGGGCCGATCACCATAAACCCGACGTCGGCCTTCGCCCCGATCAGGGCGAGGCAGAGCACCTGGAGGCCAGCGGCGGTCGCCCCCTCGACCGCCGTGGCGAGGGCGACCGGGTCGACGTCGCCTCCGCGGTGGCAGAAGAGGTGCACGACGTTGAGCCCGCGAGAGGGAGTGAGCGGCTCGGACGTGGTCACGGGACCCATGCTAGAGGGACCCCTCGCCCGGCGTCCGACGGCCCCGCCCGGACGGTCCCACCGGACGCGCAACGGCGCGGGGCTCGCGCCCCGCGCCGTCCACGCCCCTTGACCGCGGAACGGTCTAGTAGTCGTCCATCCCCGCGCCTGCGGCAACCGGGGCCTTCTCCTCGGGCTTGTCCACCACGACCGCCTCGGTCGTGAGGAAGAGGGCCGCGATCGACGCCGCGTTCTGCAACGCCGAGCGCGTCACCTTCGCGGCGTCGATCACACCCGCGGCGATCAGGTCCTCGTACTCGCCGGTCGCGGCGTTGAGGCCCTCGGTCCCCTTGGCGAGCCCGCGGACCTTGTTGACCACGACACCGCCCTCCAGACCGGCGTTCACCGCAATCTGGTTGATGGGCGCCTCGACGGCCCGGGCCACGATGCGCGCCCCGGTCGCCTCGTCACCACTCAACTTGTCGGCCAGATCCTGGATGCGGGTCTGGCTGCGCAGCAGGGCCACACCGCCCCCCGGCACCACACCCTCCTCGATGGCCGCCTTGGTCGTCGAGACCGCGTCCTCGATCCGGTGCTTCTTCTCCTTGAGCTCGACCTCGGTGGCCGCCCCGACCTTGATGACGGCCACGCCGCCCGAGAGCTTCGCCAGGCGCTCCTGGAGCTTCTCGCGGTCGTAGTCGGAGTCGGTGTTGTCGATCTCGGCCTTGATCTGGCTGATGCGGCCCTTGATGTCGTCCTCGGAACCCGCGCCCTCGACGATCGTCGTCTCGTCCTTGGTCACCACGACCTTGCGGGCCGAGCCGAGCAGCTCCAATCCGGCGTTCTCCAGCTTGAGGCCGATCTCCTCGCTCACGACCGTGCCGCCGGTGAGGATCGCCATGTCCTGGAGCATCGCCTTGCGCCGCTCGCCGAAGCCCGGGGCCTTCACCGCGACCGACTTGAAGGTCCCGCGGATCTTGTTGACCACGAGGGTCGCGAGCGCCTCGCCCTCGACATCCTCGGCCACGATGAGCAGCGCGCGACCCGACTGCATGACCTTCTCGAGGACCGGCAGGATGTCGCGCACCGAGGCGACCTTGTGGCTCACGAGCAGGATGTAGGGATTCTCGAGGACCGCCTCCTGGCGCTCGGGGTCGGTCGCGAAGTACGGCGCGATGTAGCCCTTGTCGAAGCGCATCCCCTCGACCAGGTCCATGTCCATCCCGAAGGACTGGCTCTCCTCGACGGTGATGACACCGTCCTTGCCCACCTTGTCGATGGCGTCGGCGATCATCTGGCCGATCTCCGCGTCGGCGGCCGAGATCGAGGCCACCTGGGCGATCTGCTCCTTGGTGTCAGCCGGCTTGGCGAGCTCCTGTAGCGAGGTAACGGCCGCCTCGACGGCCGCCTCGATGCCCTTCTTAAGCGACATCGGGTTCGCGCCCGCGGCCACGTTCTTCAGGCCCTCGCGAACCATGGCCCAGGCGAGCACCGTCGCGGTGGTCGTGCCGTCACCGGCGACGTCGTCAGTCTTCTTGGCGACCTCTTTCACCAGCTCCGCGCCGATCTTCTCGTAGGGGTCCTCGAGGTCGATCTCCTTGGCGATCGACACGCCGTCGTTGGTGATCGTGGGAGCACCCCACTTCTTGTCCAGGACGACGTTGCGCCCCTTGGGCCCCAGGGTCACCCGGACCGCGTCGGCCAGCTTGTTCATGCCGCGCTCGAGGGCGCGACGCGCCTCTTCGTCGAAAGCGATCAGTTTCGCCACGGTTCTCCTCCTGTAGAGTCACCACAACTCGGTACCCATCGATGTTAGCAGTCACCCTATGAGAGTGCTAACGCGGCGCTCAACCCCCCGCGACCGCTGGGACCAGGGATATCGTCTCGCCTGCGGCCACCGTCGTGTCCAGTCCGTCGAGGAATCGGACGTCCTCGTCGGCCACGAACACGTTGACGAAGCGCCGCAGCGCCCCCTCGTCGTCGAGCACCCGCTCGGCCAGCCCGGGGTGGGCCGCGTCGACGGCGAGAATCGCCTCGCGCACGGTGCGGGCCTCGACCGGGACCTCGCCCGCGCCACCCACCAGGGCGCGCAGCTGGGCTGGCAGGCGCACCACGACGCTCACGACGCCTCCACCAGCAGTCGCGCCGCCAGGGCGTCCTGCGCGGCGGCCAGGGTCGCCGGGATCGTGGCGGTCACCGTCGTGCGCCCCTCGAGCGCCTCGACCGTCTTGAGGCCGTGACCCGAGATGATGGCGACGACCGACCCCTCGGGGTCGAGCGTGCCGCGCTGGACCATCTGGCGCAGCGACGCGATCGTCGTCCCGCCGGCGGTCTCGGCGAAGACCCCCTCGGTGGCGGCGAGCAACTCGATCCCCTCAAGGATCTCCTCGTCGGTGACCGATCCGCAGTCACCGCCGCCCGCGCGCAGTTCGTCCAGCACGTAGGGTCCGTCGGCCGGGTTGCCGATGGCCAGCGAGCGCGCCACCGTACGGGGCTTCTGGGGTCGGATGGCCGGCGCGCCCTCGGCGAAGGCCGTCGCCACGGGCGAGCAGCCCGCTGCCTGAGCGCCGAAGAGGCGGGGCGCCGCCCCCTCGACCAGTCCGAGCGCACGCAGCTGGTCGAAGCCCTTGGCGACCTTGGTGAACTGGCTCCCCGAGGCGATCGGTACGACCACCTGGTCCGGGAGTCGCCACCCCAGCTGCTCGACGACCTCGAAGGCGAGGGTCTTAGAGCCCTCGGCGTAGTAGGGGCGCAGGTTGACGTTCGCGAACGCCCAGTCGGGGTGCTCGCTCACCAGCTCGACGCAGAGCCGGTTCACGTCGTCGTAGTTGCCCTCGACGCCGAGCACGACGCCCCCGAAGACAGCGGCCATGACGATCTTCGAGGCCTCCAGGTCCGACGGGATGATCGTCACGCTGGGCCAGCCCATCGCCGCCGCGTGGGCGGCCACCGACGTGGCCAGGTTGCCCGTCGAGGCGCAGGCGGCCGTCGAGAAGCCCAGCCGACGGGCGGCCGACAGCGCCACCGACACCACGCGATCCTTGAACGATCCGGTGGGGTTGCGCGTGTCGTCCTTCAGCCAGAGCTCGCGCACGCCGAGCCGCTCAGCGAGCCGGTCGGCGCGGCGCAGCGGCGTCCACCCCGTCCCGAGGTCCACCGGCTCGTCGCCGGCCTCAGGCAGCAGTTCGCGGTACCGCCACATCGATTGAGGGCCGGCCTCGATCGAGGCGCGCGTGACCCGACCGCGCGCCGCCTCGAGGTCATAGCGGACCTCGAGGGGGCCGAAGCACCGCTCGCAGACGTAGCGCGCCTCCGCGGGATAGGTGGCGGCACACTCTCGACAGATGAGTCCGAGCGAGTATCCCATGTCTCCCTTTCATCGATCGGCCTTTGGCACCTGGTGTGGAGGGCTAGCCCGGGACCCACACTGGTTGTCGCGACGTCAAAGGGGCCGTCCCTCAGTCGCTCTTGATGACACCGCAATTCTTACCGCTTGGGTCGGAATTGTCAAGGGCGCCCCCTCCACGCCTAGCCTCGTCCCATGGCCGACGCCCCCTGGACGCTGCCGACCTCCGCCTACTCCTACTCCCGGGTCCGCGAGCTGCGCGGCGAGGCATCCATCGCCGTCGTGGTCCCGGTCCGCGACGAGGCCGCCACCGTCGGGGCGGTCATCGACGCCGTGCGCGACCACGAGGAGCTGATCGACGAGCTCGTGATCGTCGACGACCACTCGACCGACGGGTCAGCTCGCGTCGCCGAGCGCCACGGGGCCAAGGTCGTCCAGGCCGACGGTCCCGGCGGCAAGGGCCGGGCGCTAGCGGCCGGAGTCCAGGCCACCACCTCGAGCCTGCTCGTCTTCCTCGACGGCGACGTCGTGAACACGACCCCCGACTACGTCGCTCGCCTCGTCCAGCCCCTCCTGGAGTCGCCCCGAATCCAGCTCGTGAAGCCCATCTACGAGCGGCCCTACTTCGACATGCCGACGGGGGGCGGGCGAGTGAACGAGCTCGCCGCCCGGCCCATCCTCGCCCTCCTCTTCCCCGGTCTCGACGGGGTCCGCCAGCCACTCGCCGGCGAGACCGCCCTACGACGCTCCGCCCTCGACGGGATCGACCTCGCCCCGGGCTACGACGTCGAGATCGCGCTCCTCATCGACGTGGCCCGGCGCTACGGGCTCGACGCGACGGCCCAGGTCGACCTCGGCGTCCGTCGCCACCGCAACCGCCCCCTCGACGAACTCCGGCCCATGGCCACCGAGGTCCTACGGGCGGTGCTCGAGCGGTTCGGTCTCGAGCAATCGCACTCCGACGTCGACTACCTACCTCGGCACTACAACTAACCCGCCGCGTTCGGACCCAGGACGAGGATGATGTCGTCGTGGGCCGCGTTCGCGATGGGGTTCGCCCCACCGCGCGGGCGCACGATGGAGACCGGCATCTTTATCTCCGTGGCGATCTCGCGCGCGGCGTTCACGTAGCCGGGGTTGAAGTAGATGATGGTCCGCCCGGCGAGTGTCGAGTTCCCCGGGGGCAGGGTCGCCCAGTTGAGCAGCTGGAGCTTCTGGGTGTAGGAGGCGGCGAGGCCGGTGACGTGGGTGCCGTTGGCCACCTGCACCGTGACCTTCGCCCGGTTGACGACGCCGGTGGTCGTCGTGGTCGGTGCGCCGCTCGCCGTGGGGATGGTGGTCGGCGAGCCCGGGGCCGAGGCACCGGGCGTGCGCAGCATCAACACCGCGCCACCGATGAACAAGACGATGATGACGACGACCACCCATAGGGAGGGCTGGTAATGAGAGCCCGCCGGACGCGCCTCGTGGCTGGAGGGCATCCGGTCGCTCATCGCGTCCACTCTAGAGTCCGGGCTCGGCCTTCACTAGCCTGGGGGCTACGCCGGTGTGGCGCAGTCTGGTTAGCGCAGGCGATTTGTAATCGTCAGGTCGTGGGTTCGAATCCCTCCACCGGCTCTCACCCGGCCCTCGCCGGGCCGGGTACGCCTCCCCCCGATCCGCCCGCGCACCGTCGAGAGGCCTAGGCGAGGAAGACCTCGACGCGCGAGTAGACGGGTGCGGTCCGCCGGTCGATGGAGCCCTCCCCGCTGGCCCGGATCGTGACGCCTCTCACGTGGAGTCGGCGAAGATCCGCCCGTAGGGCCCGCGCGACGACGTCGGCGCGCCGAACGCTCAGTGCCCGGTCGACGCTGCCCAACCCGGTCGACGCGGTGTAGCCGAGGAGCTCGACCTTACGCCACCCCTTCACTCGAATGACGCGGGCTAGCGTCATGACCTGTCTCGACAGAGCGGGGGTGAGCGCGGTCGTGAAGTGCGGGAAGTCGCCGACGGCCCCGTACAGGGTCTCCGCAGCGGGGGCCCGCCGCCACACGGCGTAGAGCGTCTCCGAGGTCGTGGGTGTGAAGGACTGACCAGGGGCGTAGACGGTGCCGCTCCCCTTCGACGACGTGGACCAGCCCTCGAAGACGTAGCCCGGTCGGATGAAGACTCCGCCGGGCAAGTTCGTCGGCGCTCCGTCGGCGACGGTCGCCGGAGCCAGGGAGCCGCTTCCACCGTTAGGCGCGAAGGTGAGGACAAGCGGCGCGCTCGACGTCGAGGGGGTGGGCGTCGACCATTGCGCGTAGAGGGTGACCGAGTCGATCGGCGCGTAGGAAGCGCCCGCGGCTCCGACGAGTGAACCACCCGAGGGAGCTGTGAACCACCCCTCGAAGGTCGATCCCGCCAACGTGGCGTTGGGAAGCGCGAACGGTGTCGAACCGGCGGCGAACTGCTCGGAGGGGATGCTGGCCGTGCCGCCGTCGGCGTCAAAGGTCACTACGAACTTCGACGTGGTCCACTGCGCGTAGAGGGTGAGGTTCGACGACAAGGTGATGGTTGACCCCACCGAAAAGGCCGTCCCCGAACCGTTGGCCTGGGTGTTCCAGCCCGTGAACGCGTAGCCGGGATCACTGAGCCCACTCCCACCAGGAAGTACGACCGATGTCCCAGTTGGGGCCGAGAGCGGTGCGACGGTGCCGGTACCTCCGTTGTCGACGAAGTTCACGGCCAGCGACGCGTTCGCCGTCCATTGAGCGTAAAGACCCAAGTCAGATGTGAACGAATAGGGAGATCCGTCGGAATAGGACGTACCCGACCCATTTGAAGCGGTATTCCAGCCAGAGAAGCTGTAGCCAGGATTGGTGAAGCTTGGCGTGAGACTGGAGAAGCGAGTAAGAGATTCGGGAGAATTGGATGTCTGTGTCGCGTACACATTGTCGCTTGGCGAGTCGTTCTCATAAAACGTCACCACGTGATAACTGCCTTGCCATTGCGCATAGAGGACCAAATCCGAAGTGAACCCGTAGGTTTGGCCGTCCGCATAGGAAGTACCAGACCCGTTTGATGCGGTATTCCAGCCAACAAACGTGAAGCCAGGATTGCTGAATGCAGGGCTCAAAGATGCAAACGCGGTCAACGGCATTGCTGCGTTCTCGGTTTGTGTGGCATACACGCCATCGGAAGCACTGTCATTCTCTTCAAACGTAACGACGTGATACACGGAACTTGCTGAGGCCGATGACTGGAGAAGCACTATAGGTAGGAGAGATCCAACTAGAGCCACCAAAGCGAGTCGAAGCAGGATTGAGGCCATACGAGGTCTGCGCATCCTCTTGCGTACGAATGCTGTGCAGCGGCGGAATGGAGATGGGGAAGGGATATTCGACACGCTCACCTGATCCTTCCGCCGCCCCACAACGGTCGCGGCACTGCGCTCAATTGCCCTTGCTGAGCGTGGAGGACCAATGATGCTTGAACCGACACACGACGGCAATCGGATCTACTTTGGTAAACCACACAGCCACAAGGACTGCGAGTATCACCAACTTGTCAGCCTCGCCGTTGCCTTGCGACCTCGAACGCTGCGACTGAGAGGGCGACTCCCGCGTTGAGGGAAGATAGATGACCCATCTGGGGAATCGAGACAACCACCCCACAACGTTTACGAGTCAGGGGTGACAGTCCCTTCTCCTCGCCCCCGACCACCAGCGCGACGGGAGTCGACACGAGGTCGAGGTCATAGAGGGATGCACTGGACTCACCGGCAAGACCAATCGTAAGAATGCCACTCCGATTGAGTTGGTCCACCGCGCTCGGTATCCCGCCGACGTCGCAGAAGCGAAGGTATTCGACCGCGCCCGCGGCCGTCTTGGCCGCGGTGGGCGAGACCCGCGCCGAGCGGTGGCGGGCGAGCACGACGCCGGTGACGCCCGCCCCGTCGGCACTGCGCAGCATCGCGCCCAGGTTGCGCGGGTCGGTGACCCCGTCGCACACGAGGAGGAAGGCCCGGGGGTCGGCGACGAGCTCCTCGAGCCCGACCGCCTCGATCGGCGCGGCGTGGGCGAGGACCCCCTGGTGACCCTCGGTGGCGGCCATCTTGTCGAAGCGCGCCCGCGCGACGAGGTGGAGCGGGACACGGCGACGCTGGGCCAGGACCTCGATCTGGTCGAGGATCACCGAGGGTTCCTGCCCGTCGGCGACGTAGACCGCGCGCACCGTGCGGCGCCGCGCCTCGAGCAGCTCGAGCACCGCGCGGCGTCCCTCGACCTGGTCGCCGCCGACGCCCTCGGAGCGCGGCGCGCGGCGCGTCGGTGGGCCCGACGGTGTCCGACGGGCGGGTGGGCGGCCGCCCGGTCGGCGGGACGGCCCGGGGCGACCCGGTCGCGGGCTCACGACGCGCTCAGCAGGACGACCGCGCTCGCGCCGATTCCCTCCACGCGCCCGAGGGCGCCGAGGCCCTCGGGAGTGGTCGCCTTGACCGAGATCGGTGCGTCCACCACCGAGGAGAGCTCGTGGGACATCGCGGGCAGATAGAGGACGAGCTTGGGCCGTTCGGCGATCACGGTGACGTCGCCCGAGGTCACCACGTAGCCGGACCCGTGGACCAGTTCGACGACCGCTTCGAGGAACCGCCGGGACGACGCGCCGGCGAACGCCGGATCGGTATCGGGGAAGTGCCGTCCGAGGTCACCGAGCCCGGCCGCGCCGAGCAGTGCGTCGCACAGGGCGTGGGTGACCACGTCAGCGTCGGAGTGGCCGACGAGGCCGGGCGCGTCGGGCACGTGCACGAGCCCGAGCCAGAGGCGACGCACCGGGTCATCGCTGACGCGGTGTACGTCGATGCCCTGGCCGATCCTCACGCGCGCGCGCCCTCCGCCGACAGGTCCACCGGCCGGGTGATCTTCCGGTTCGCCGGGTCGCCCGGGACGACGACGACCCGCCCCCCGGCCGCCTCCACGAGGGCCGCGTCGTCGCTCGCCTCGCCCCCGAGGGCGTAGGCCGCGACCAGGGCGCGGGAGCGGAAGGCCTGGGGGGTCTGGACGGCGACCAGGGACTCGCGCGCGACCGTCCCCTCGATGACGTGCTGGCCGTCCGACAGGCCGACCCGCTTGAGCGTGTCGGTGACCTCGAGGCCCGGCACCGCGCCGTCGGCCCCCGCGCGCACCGCCGCCACCACCGCGGCGAAGAGCGCCGGCGGCGCCCACGGGCGGGCCGCGTCGTGGACCACCACGACCTCGGCGTCACCCACGTGGGCCAGTCCGGCGCGCACCGACGCCGAACGCGTCGTACCGCCCTCGCAGACTAGGTCCGCCCCCTCGCCGTCACCGTCGTAGCCGGCGGGCACGACGAGCACCACGAGGTCGGCGACGCTGCGGCTCGCCTCGACCGAGCGCCGGGCGACGCTCGATCCGTCGAGGTCGGCGAACTGCTTGGGCGAGCCGAAGCGCCGGCCCTCACCCGCGGCCACCACCACGGCCGCGACGCCCACGGCTAGGGCAGGACCGAGGCGAGCTTCTCCTCCGCCGCCGCGGTGTCCACGTTGAGGGCGAAGGTCAGCTCCGAGACCAGGATCTGGCGGGCCCGGGTCAGCATCCGCTTCTCGCCGGCCGACAGGCCCTTGTCCTTGTCGCGGATCGAGAGGTTCCGCACCACCTCGGCGACCTGGTAGATGTCGCCCGAGCGCAACTTCTCGGAATGGTTCTTGAACCGTCGCGACCAGTTGGTCGGCATGCGCGCCTCGCGCTTGCGCAGCACCGCGAAGACCTCCTCGACCTCCTCGTCGTTGATCACCTCGCGCAGTCCCACGGCCTCGGCGTTGGCGACCGGCACCATCAGGGTCAGGTCGGTGTAGGCGACCTTCAGCTTGAGGTAGTCCTGCTTGACCTCGAAGGCCTCCATCTTCTCGATCTTCTCCACGGTGCACGCCCCGTGGTGGGGGTAGACGAGTCGATCGCCCTTCTTGTACTTACGCGGCGCCATGACCACAATGCTCCTCATCAGGGATTCCGCTCCCGTTTGGGGGCGTTTTGGGGGTTAACCATTGTAGCAGATGGAACGGCTCGGCGCACCTAGGCCAGCCCGGCCGCGGCTAGGGCCTCCACGAGGCCCCGGCAGGGGCGCACCAGGCCCGAGGCGACGCCGTCGACGCCGGCGGGCTCGGGCGCGAGGATGGCGCGCGCCCCACGCCGGACGGCCTCGCGCACCCGTCGCTCGAGCCCGCCGACGGCGCGCAGCTCCCCCGCGAGGCCCACCTCGCCCAGGGCCACGAGGTGGGGGTCGACGGCCGTGCCCGCGGCCGCCGAGGCCATCGCGAGGGCGAGGGCGAGGTCGACGGCCGGCTCACTGGCCGGCAGCCCGCCCGCAGCGGCCGCGAAGACGTCGTGGGGGCCGAGGTCGATGCCGCAGCGCGCCTCGAGCACGGCCAGCAGGAGTGAGAGCCGGGCCGCCGAGACCTGGTAGGCGACGCGCCGCGGAGCCCCGGCCGAGCGGGCGACGAGCACCTGGACGTCGACCGGGAAGGCCCGGCTGCCGTCGTTGGTGATCGTGCGCACCACCCCGGGTACGCTCAGGCGGGGCCCGGCCAGGGCGGCCACGTCGGCCACCTCGACGAGTCCGGTCTCGCCCATCTCGAACAGCCCCACCTCCCCGGTCGCCCCGAAGCGGTGCTTGAGGGCCCGCACCACCCGGAGGGGCCCGTGGCGGTCGCCCTCGACGCGCACCACCGTGTCGACCAGGTGCTCGAGCGCCCGGGGTCCGGCCAGGTCGCCGTCTTTGGTCACGTGGCCCACGAGCACGAGGGCCGTGCCCGCGGCCTTCGCCGCGGCGCAGAGCCGCTCGGCCGCCTGGCGGACCTGGGGCACCGAGCCGGTCGCGGAGGGCAGCCCGTCGTCACTCATCGCCGAGACCGAATCCACGACGCACAGGGACGGAGCCCGCCGGGCGATGAGGGTGGCCGCGGCCGGGGCCGAGGTGGTGGTGGCCACCTCGACGCCCTCGGGGACCGGGCCGATCCGGCGGGCCCGGCCGGCCACCTGGCCGGCCGACTCCTCGGCCGCCACCAGAACCACCGACTCGCCGCGCGCCGCGACCGAGAGCAGGGCGGTGAGGGCGAGCGTCGACTTGCCCACGCCGGGCTCGCCGAACAGCAGGGTCGTCGAGCCGCCCACGAGGCCGCCCCCGAGCACCCGGTCGAGCTCGGCGACGCCCGTCGGGCGCCGCGACGCCCCCTCGGGGTCGACCCCGGCCAGACGCTGGGTCACGGCGTCCGGGCCGGGTCGCCCGCGGGTCGGGTCGGGCGCGGCCTCAAGGGTGTTCCACTGGGCGCAGGCCCCGCAGCGTCCCTGCCAGCGGGGAGCGAGCGCCCCGCACAACGAGCAGACGTAACCGGTCCCGCGCACGGGGCGCAGGCTAGGCGCGGGCTGTGACTAGGCCTGGGGCGCGAGGCCCTCGAAGTCCACCGAGGGGGGCAGGCCCTCGACGCCCTCGAAGGTGAGGTACTTGCCCTCGGGCCCCTCAACGGCGTCGACCACGATGGTCTGGCCGGCGTGGAACTCCTTGAACAGGATCTTCTCGCTGAGCACGTCCTCGACGTACTGCTGGATCGCCCGGCGCAGCGGTCGGGCGCCCAACTCGGGGTCGTACCCCTTCTCGGCGAGGAACTCCTGGGCCTTGGCCGAGAGCTCGAGGCCGAGTCCCTGGGCGCTGAGCTGCTCGCGCAGCCGGCCGATGAACAGGTCGGCCACCGCGATGACCTCGGGCTTGGTCAGCTCGTGGAAGACGATGGTGTCGTCGATCCGGTTCAAGAACTCCGGCCGGAAGTGGGCCTTGAGGGCCTGGTTCACCTTCTCGCGCATCCGCTCGTGGGTCACCGTGTCCGACCCCTTGCCGAAGCCGACCGCGGCCCGGCGCAGGTCCGCCGTGCCGAGGTTCGAGGTCATGATCAAGATGGTGTTCTTGAAGTCGACCGTGCGGCCCTGGGAGTCGGTCAGGCGGCCGTCCTCGAGGATCTGCAGGAGGGTGTTGAAGACGTCGGGGTGGGCCTTCTCGACCTCGTCGAAGAGCACCACGCTGAAGGGCTTGCGCCGCACCGCCTCGGTGAGCTGGCCGCCCTCGTCGTAGCCCACGTAGCCCGGGGGCGAGCCCACCAGGCGCGAGACCGAGTGCTTCTCCATGTACTCGCTCATGTCGAGCTGGATCAGCGCGTCGGCGTCGTCGAAGAGGAACTCGGCCAGGGTCTTGGCGAGCTCGGTCTTACCGACCCCGGTCGGGCCGAGGAAGATGAACGACCCGGCCGGCCGCTTGGGGTCCTTCAGGCCCGCGCGGGTGCGACGGATCGTCCGGCTGAGCGAGGTCACCGCCTCGTCCTGGCCGATGACGCGCTTGTGGAGTTCCTCTTCCATGCGCAGGAGCTTGGTCGTCTCCTCCTCGGTGATGCGGTAGACGGGGATGCCCGTCCAGGTCGCGAGCACCTCGGCGATGGTCTCTTCGTCCACGAGGTCGAAGCTCTCCCCGCCCGAGGACGTGACCTGGGCGTCGAGCTCCTCACGCTTGGCCACGAGGTCGCGCTCCTGCTCCTCGAGGGCCTTGGCCTGCTCGAGGGCGCCCGACTCCATGGCGGCCTCCTTGTCGCGACGCAGGCGCAGGATGTCCTCGTCGAGCTTCTTGGACTGCGGCGGGGTGTTCATGCGGCGGATCCGCAGGCGGCTGCCCGCCTCGTCGATGAGGTCGATCGCCTTGTCGGGCAAGAAACGGTCCGAGATGTAGCGGTCGGACATGTTGGCCGCCGCGATCAGCGCCTGGTCGGTGATCTTGACCGCGTGGAACTCCTCGTAGACGTCGCGCAGCCCCTTCAGGATCTCGATGGTCATGGCCACCGAGGGCTGCTCCACCTTCACCGGCTGGAACCGGCGCTCGAGGGCCGCGTCCTTCTCGATGTGCTTGCGATACTCGTCGATCGTCGTCGCGCCCACCGTCTGGAGCTCGCCGCGGGCCAGCATCGGCTTGAGGATCGAGGCGGCGTCGATCGCCCCCTCGGCCGCGCCGGCGCCCACGAGTGTGTGGATCTCGTCGATGAACAAGATGATGTCGCCGCGGGTGCGGATCTCCTTCAGCACCTTCTTCAGCCGCTCCTCGAAGTCGCCGCGGTAGCGCGAGCCGGCCACGAGCGCGCCGAGGTCGAGGGTGTAGAGCTGCTTGTCGGCGAGCGTGACGGGGACCTGGTTGGCGACGATGCGCTGGGCGAGCCCCTCGACGATCGCCGTCTTGCCCACACCGGGCTCGCCGATCAGGACCGGGTTGTTCTTGGTCCGGCGGCTGAGCACCTGCATCACCCGCTCGACCTCCTTCTCGCGGCCGACGAGCGGGTCGAGCTTGTTCTCGCGGGCGAGCTGGGTCAGGTTGCGGCCGAACTGGTCGAGCACGGCCGAGCCACCGGTTGACTCGGTGTCGCCCTTGACCGAACCCGGGCCCGAGGCGACGCTGGCCTCCTTGCCCGACTGGCCCGACATCATCTGGATGACCTGGGTGCGCACCCGGCCCATGTCGGCACCGAGGTCGTTCAGCACCTGGGCGGCCACACCCTCGCCCTCGCGCACGAGCCCGAGGAGCATGTGCTCGGTGCCGATGTAGGAGTGGCCCAACTGGAGGGCCTCGCGCAGGGACAGCTCGAGCACCTTCTTCGCCCGGGGGGTGAAGGGCGGCGAACCCGGCGACGGGTTGGTGTTGGCCCCGATGGCCTCCTCCACCTTCTCGCGCACGACGTCGAAGGTCACCCCGAGGGCGTCGAGGGCCTTGGCGGCCACCCCCTCGCCCTCGCGGATGAGGCCCAGCAGGATGTGCTCGGTCCCGATGAAGGCGTGGTTGAGGTCGCGGGCCTCCTCTTGGGCGAGCACGAGGACCCGCCGAGCCCGGTCAGTGAAGCGCTCAAACAATTCTTCGTCCTAACTATCGACTGAAAGTCAGTGTAATGGTCGCCGTTTGCGGGGGGGACGAGCCCCTCGGAGCAGCGATTACGCACCCTCTATGGTGGAAGGGTGGATTCGTCGCCGCTGCTCGCCCTGCCCGGCCTCGACCGGGACATGGCCCTGCTCGAGGACCTGCTCACCGAGTCGGTCGTGCTGGGCGACCCGTACCTCGACACGGTCACGACGCACCTGCTGCGCGCCGGCGGCAAGCGGCTGCGCCCCCTGCTCGCCGTCGCCTCGGCCACCGGCGGCGAGCGCCGCGCCACCCGGGAGGACCTCATGGGCGGGGCCGCACTCGAGCTGATGCACCTGGCGTCGCTCTACCACGACGACGTGATGGACGAGGCCGTCATCCGGCGCAACGTGGAGAGCGTGAACGCCCGCTACGGCAACCTCATCGCGATCGTCGCCGGTGACTACCTCATGGCCCGCTCGGCCGGCATCGCCGCCGACCTCGGCGCCGCCACCGCCAGCCTCATGGCCTCGACGCTGGCGTGGCTGACCCGAGGCCAGACCAGCGAGGTGCGCACGGCCTTCAGCCTCGAGCGCTCCCCCACCGACTACTTCGAGGCCATCGAGGGCAAGACGGCGGCCCTCATGGCCAGCAGCTGCCGCATGGGCGCGATGACCGCCGCGCACGCCGACGCCGAGCGCGACGCGCTCACCGAGTTCGGTCGCTGCTTCGGGATGGTCTACCAGCTACGCGACGACGTGCTGGACCTCACGGCGGTCAACAACCAGCTCGGCAAGCCGGCCGGCCAGGACCTGACCGAGGGCATCTACAACCTCCCGACGCTCTTCGCCCTGGAGGACCCGGCCCGCGGCGACGAGCTGCGCGCCCTCCTGGGGCGGGTCCTCAGCGACGACGAGCGCGAGCGCGCCCGCAAGCTCGTGGTGGCCACCGACGGCATCGCGCGCACGATCGACACCGCGCACGACTTCCTCGACCAGGCCCTGCGGGCGCTCACCGCGGTGGGCAGCGCGACGCTGCGCGACGCCTTCGGCGCCTTCATCGCCTCGCTCCTCGAGGACCTCCCCGCCTACTAGCGGGTCAGCCGTCGCGGCGCGGCTTCAGCGTCGGGAAGGCGATCACCTCGCGGATGTTGGCGGCGTCGGCGACGACCATCGCCAGCCGGTCGACGCCCACTCCGAGGCCCGCCGTCGGCGGCAGGCCCCACTCGAGCGAGGCGATGTAGTCCTCGTCGATCGACATGGTCTCGTCCTCGCCGGCCGCGGCCAGGCGGGCCTGATCCTCGAAGCGGGCCCGCTGCTCGACGGGGTCGTTGAGCTCGGAGAATCCGTTGGCCAGCTCGCGACCGGTGACGAACGCCTCGAAGCGCTCGGTGAGCTCCGGGTCGCCGCGGTGACGCCGGGCGAGCGGCGAGACCTCGACCGGGTAGTCGGTGACGAACGTCGGGGCCCACAGGTCCCCCTCGCACAGGTGCTCGAACAGCTCGAGGACGCATCGGCCCGCGCCCCAGGAGTCGGCCACCTCGACGCCCCGCTCGGCCAGGCGCTCGGCCAGGGTCGCTCGGGGCGTGCGCACCGAGACCTCCTCGCCCAGGGCCCCGCTCACGAGCTCGGCCATGGGCCGGCGGGCCCACGGGGTGGCGAAGGAGACGGCGCGCCCCTGGTAGACGACCTCGGTCGTGCCGAGCACGGCCGCCACCGCGCCGGCGACCAGCTCCTCGGTGAAGCGCATCATGTCGGCGTAGTCCCAGTAGGCGGCGTAGAGCTCGAGCATCGTGAACTCGGGGTTGTGCCGGGGGCTCACCCCCTCGTTGCGGAACACTCGCCCCAGCTCGAAGACGCGCTCGAAGCCCCCGACCACGAGCCGCTTCAGCCACAGCTCGGGTGCGATGCGCAGGAAGAACTCGCTGTTGAGCGCGTTGTGGAAGGTGACGAAGGGCCGCGCGGCCGCCCCGGTGGGCACCAGGTTGAGGATGGGGGTCTCGACCTCCATGAACCCCTGGGCCCAGCAGTGCTCGCGCAGCGCGCGCACCACCTCGCTGCGCCGGCGCAGCGACGCGCGGGTCGTCTCGTTGGCCCAGAGGTCGGCCTCACGGTGGCGGTAGCGCAGCTCGACGTCGGTGATCCCGGCCCACTTCTCGCCGAAGGTGCGCTGGGCCTCGGCCAGGACGGCCCAGGTGAGGACCTTCACCGAGAGCTCCCCGCGCCGGGTGCGCACCACCTCGCCCATGGCCCCCACCCAGTCACCCAGATGGAGCCGGGTGAACGCCTCGTACCCCTCGGTCGTGGTCTCCAGGCTGAAGAGCTGGACCTCGCCCGAGGAGTCGCGCAGGGTGGCGAACGCGACTCGTCCCTGGGTGCGCAGCAGCATCACCCGACCGGCGACCCGGACGACCTCGCCCGACTCCTCGCCGGGGGCCAGATGGTCGAAGGACTCGCGCAGCCGCGCGGCGAAGGCGTCGTGGGCGAACTGGTACGGGGAGGTCACGGGCTCTCTTTCGGGTGATTCCTCTCATGAACGATACGCACTCCGTGCAGGGTGAGCCACGGCTCGACGACGCCCACGTGCGCGGTGTGGGGCGCCACGAACGACGCCAGCCCCCCGGTGCCGATGACGGTGCACTCGCCCACCTCGTCCCAGATCCGCTCGACCATGCCGTCGATCTGGGCGGCGAAGCCGTAGAGGACGCCGCTCTGGATCGACTCGGCCGTCGAGCGGCCCACGACCGAGCGCGGGCGCACCAGCTCGACCGAGCGGAGGGCCGAGGCGTGGGCGTAGAGGGCCTCGAGCGAGATCGCGACGCCCGGCGCAATCGCGCCGCCGAGGTACTCGCCGGCGGCCGAGACCACGTCGAAGACGGTGGCCGTGCCCATGTCGACGACCACCAGTGCCCCCGGATAGAGGTCGTAGGCGCCCACCGCGTCGGCGATCCGGTCAGCGCCGACGTCGCGGGGGTTCTCGTACAGGATCGGCATGCCGCTCTTGGTGCCCGGACCCATGACCGTGAGGGGCCGGTCGGCGAACCACCGCCCCGCCATGCGGCGCAGCTGGGTCGTGACCATCGGCACCGAGGAGCACACCGCGATGGCCGATACCGCGGTGCGCAGGTCGAGGCCCTCCAGGTCGAGCAGCTGGGTGAGGGTGACCGCGTGCTCGTCGGGCGTGCGCGACGAGGCCGTCGCCGTGCGCCAGTGGTAGGCGAGTCCGTGCTCGCCCGAGGCCCGGGCGAAGCCCATCGCGTCGGGACTGTCGAGGCCGTCCTCCCCGAAGAGCCCGATCAGCGTCTCGGTGTTGCCCACGTCCATCGCCAAGAGCATCAGCCCACCTCCACCGGCCCGTTGTCGATCAGGCGCACGCCCTCGACGACCCCGGCCACGAGCGCCCGTGCGGGCCCGGCGGCGTCGTCGTCGAGCGGCCCGAGGGTCGCCGGGTCGACGACCTCGGCGTAGGCGACCTCGACGCCGGCGTCCTCCATCACCACGCGCATCCGCTCTCCCAGCGTCGACGCCGGGGCCACCCCGGCGGCCGCGGCGGCCAGGGCGCGTGAGAGGCCCAGGGCACGGGCCCGTCCCGTCGGGCTGAGGCGCGCGTTGCGGCTCGAGAGCGCGAGGCCGTCGGGGTCGCGCTGCAGGGGCACCCCGACCACCTCGACGTCGAAGCCGAGGTCGGCCGTGAGGGCGCGCACGACGCACAGCTGCTGGTAGTCCTTCTCGCCGAAGTAGGCCCGGCACGGCCCGGTCACGGCGAAGAGCTTGGTCACCACGCTGGCCACGCCGTCGAAGTGACCCGGCCGGTCCCGGCCCTCGAAGCGGCGTGCGAGGTCACCGGCGCTCACCGTGACGCTCCGGTCCCCACGGGGCCACATCGCCTCCACGGTCGGCTCGACCAGGAGATCGGCCCCCGCCTCCAGCACCAGGGCCAGGTCCGCGGCCGGCGTGCGGGGGTAGCGCGCGAGGTCGGCCGGGTCGTCGAACTGGCGGGGGTTGACAAAGAGGGTCACCACGACCGCGTCCCCGCGCCGACGGGCCGCGTCGACGAGCGCCCGGTGCCCGGCGTGCAGGGCCCCCATGGTGGGCACCAGGCCCACGGTGCGGCCCCCTCGGCGCAGACCCTCAGCGAAGGCCCGCCACTCGTCGAGGCGCTTGAGAACGCGCATCTAGACCGTGGCGCGGCGTCGCTCGGCGATGTCGAAGGCGGCTCGCGCCAGCGCCACGTAGGTCGGGCGCTCGCCCGCCGGGATCGCCTCGAGATGCTTGTCGACCGTGGCGACGTCGTTGCGCGACGCGGGACCCGTGAGGGCCCGATCGACCCCGAGGGTGGCGACGTCCTCTACGGCCTGGGCGACGAGGCCCAGGTAGTCGACCAGCTCCAGGCCGGCGGCGCGGGCGAGCGCCTCGACGTGCCCGAGCAGGGCGACGGTGTGGTTCGCCGCGACCGCGGCGGCCGCGTGGTACGCGGCCCGCCGCGACGGCTCGACGAAGACGGCCGTGCCCGACAGGCTCTCGACGAGCGCGAGCGCCACCTCGTCGCCGGCCACGCTGTAGCGCGCGCCCACGAGGCGCGCGGCTCCCACCTCGGCCTCGGGCAGGGCCGCCAGCGGGTGGAGCAGCGCGCGGCGCGCGTGGGGCGCGAGTTCCTCGAGGCCTCGGCTCCCGGCGACGTGAGCGACGACGTGGCCGCCCACGGGCAGGGCGGCCGCGACCTCGGCGAGGGCCCCGTCGGGCACGCACAAGAGCACGAGGTCGGCCGGCAGCGCGTCGGCGAGCTCGTCGTGGTGAACCAGGCGCACGCGGTGGCCCGCGCGCGCGAGGGCGAGGTTGAAGGCGGTGCCGGCCCGGCCGGCGCCCACGACGGCGATCTGCATGGCGTCCCCCCGTTCCGGCCCCGAGGGTGCCGTTCGGACTAGCGCAACGTCTCGAGTGTACCCAGTCGCTCGACCCGGCCGACGGCGGTGGCCAGTTGGTCGTCGGTGACGAGCTCGGGGGCTAGCTCGGCCAGGGGAACCAGGACGAAGGCCCGCTCGCCCAGTCGCGGGTGGGGCACCGTCAGCTCGGGCTCGTCGACCACCGCGTCCCCGACGAGCAGCACGTCGACGTCGAGCGTGCGCGGCCCCCAGCGGACCTCGCGCGTGCGGTGGGCGGCGGCCTCGGCGCGGCGCGCGCGCGCGAGCAGCTCGTGGGGGTCCGCGGTCGTCTCGAGCTCCACGACGAGGTTCCAGAAGTCGTCCTGGGCCACGCCGCCGACCGGCTCGGTCACGTAGACCGACGAGACCCGGAAGGGATCGCCCGCCGCCACGGTGGCGAGGGCGCCCTCGAGGTGGGCGCGGCGGTCCCCCACGTTCGAGCCGAGCGAGAGGTACGCGCGCATCAGCGCGCGAGGGTCGTGCGCACACCCACCGTGTCGGCGTCCTGGGGGATCGGGGGACGGAGCTTGCGCACTGCGACGGTCACCTCGGCGATCGCCGGGTCGAGGGCCAGGACCTCGCGGGCCACTCGGTGGGCCAGCGTCTCGAGCAGCAAGAACTCACTCGTGCGCACCACCGACTCGACGAGGGCGATCACCACGGCGTAGCTGGTCGTCTCGTCCAGGTCGTCGTTCATGGCGGCGGCCTCGAAGGGCCGTACCAGGTCGAGGTCGAGCCCGAGGGGTTGGGGACGCAGGCGCTCCTCGGCCAGCACCCCGACGACCGCCGAGACGCGCAGACCCCTCACCTCGATGACGTCACGCACGCCCGGCCCCGGGGAGGTCGAAGAGGACGCCCCGGCCCTCGGGCCCGACCGAGCGGCGGAAGAGCCGCTCGACGGCCGTGAGCGAGGCGGGGACGGTGGGGGCGCGCCCCGACCACACGAGGAAGCCCGCCACGACTCCGAGCAGCCGGTCGGAGACCTCGTCGTCGTGGAGCAGGACCACCGTGCCGGCGCCCAGGCAGCGCGCGAGGTCGCCGTAGCAGGCGGCGAGCACGTCCCTCTGCACGGCGCCGGCGCGCATCGCGTAGTGGCCGAGACTGAGGCCGTGCTCGCCGTAGACCGAGGGTGTGGGCACGTCGGCGGCCACCGTCACGACGCGCGAGAACCCCTGGTGCTTGAGCCACAGGAGCTCCTCGTCGCGGCGGACCTGACGGTGCACGCCCACCGCGCCGCCCGGCCGCTCGGCCACCGCGAAGGCGCCGCGGTAGACCCACGTGAAGCCCCTCGGCTCGATGCCGGCGGCCCACTTGCCCCTTATCGGCACGGGGCCACCGCCTCGGGAGGGCGCGAGAGGAGGTCGCGCAGCTGGACGGCCGCGCGCACGTCGTGCACCCGGATGACGGCGGCCCCGTGCACCAGGCACCAGGCCTCGGTCGCTACCGAGCCCTCGAGCCGGTCGTCCACGCCCAGCGGGGCGGGACCGAGCTCACCGAGGAAGCGCTTGCGGCTGGTGCCGACGAGCACGCCGGCCTCGTGGCGCTCGGCCAGGGCCACGAGGTCGTCGAGGTGGGCGAGCAGGGAGAGGTTGTGGGCCGTCGTCTTGCCGAAGCCGATCCCCGGATCGAGCCACAGCGCGCCGACCCCGGCCGCGCGCGCCCGACCCGCCAGGCCGTCGAGGTGGGCGAGCACCTCGCCGACCACGTCCTCGTAGCGGGGGTCGACCTGCATCGTGCGCGCGTCGCCCCGGCGGTGCATCGCCACGTAGCCGGCCCCCCGCTCCCCGGCGACCCGGTAGAGGGTGCCCGAGACGTCGTTCACGATCCGCGCGCCCGCGGCCATCGCGTCGCGCGCGACGCGCGCCTTGGTGGTGTCGACGGACACGGTGGCGAGCTCGGCCAGGCGCTCGAGGACCGGGAGCACGCGCCGGGCCTCCTCGGCCTCGGCGACGGGCTCGGCCCCGGGCCGGGACGACTCCCCCCCGACGTCGAGGAGGTCGGCACCGTCGGCGAGGTGCGACCGGCCCCGCGCGAGCGCCTCGTCGACGGCCGCCGTGCGCGAGGCGGGGTAGAAGGAGTCGGGCGTCACGTTGACGACGCCCATGACGCCGGGCGTTAGCGCCACGGGCCCCGGCGCGGCGTGACGAACTGCAGCGCCTCGGCGCGGTACGCGACGTCGTCCCGGAAGACCCCGCGAACCGCGGAGGTCACCGTGGTGATCCCGGGCTTCTTCACCCCGCGCATGGTCATGCAGAAGTGCTCGGCCTCGAGCAGGACGATCGAGCCCCGCGGCGCCAGCTCGCGCTCGATGGCCTCGGCGATCTCGGTCGTCATGCGCTCTTGGACCTGGAGCCGGCGGGCGTAGCCCTCGACGAGGCGGGCCAGCTTGGACAGCCCGGTAATCCGGCCGTCGGGTCCGGGCAGGTAGGCGACGTGGGCGTGGCCGACGAAGGGGACGAGGTGGTGCTCGCACAGCGAGACGAAGGGGATGTCGCGCAGCAGGACCATCTCGTCGTGGCCGACCTCGAAGGTGACCCGCAGGTGCTCACCCGGGTCGGCCTCGACGCCCTCGAAGAGCTCGACGTACATGTCGGCGACCCGGCGGGGCGTCTCGAGCAGCCCGTCGCGCTCGGGGTCCTCCCCGAGGGCCTCGAGGAGCTCGCGCACGAGCCGCTCGACCCGGGGCTGGTCGACCACGGCCTAGGCCTCGCCGACGTAGGTGTAGATGGCGTCGAGGTTGCGGTAGCGCTCGTTGACGTCCAGTCCGTAGCCCACCACGAAGTCCGAGGGGATGGTGAAGCCCACGTAGCGCAGCGACTGCTCGACGCGCTGCTCGCCGGCCTTGAGCAGCAGCGCGCACACCTCGAGGCTCTTGGGGCCCCGGGCCCCCAGGTACTGGCGCAGGTAGTTGAGCGTGAGGCCCGAGTCGACGACGTCCTCGACGATGAGCACCGTCCGCCCCCCGAGGTCGGTGTCCAGGTCCTTGACGATCCGTACGACGCCGCTGGTCTTGGTGGCCGCACCGTAGGACGAGACGGCCATGAAGTCCACCTCGACGGGTAGGCGAATCGCCCGCATGAGGTCGCTCATGAAGTTGAGGGCGCCCTTGAGCACGCAGACCAGCAGGGGCGGGTCGCCGGCGTAGTCGGCGGTGACCTGGGCGCCGAGCTCGGCCACCCGGTCGGCGATCTCCTTCGCCGAGACGACCACCTCGCCGAGGTTGCCGTTCGTCCAGCCAAGCTCGACGGGCCCGCTACTCATGGTCGGCCAGCGTAGTGGAACGGTCCTCGAGCGCGAGGTGGCGGGCGCGGCGCGCGAGGCGTCGCCCGCCCGAGAGCTCGGTGGCCACGGCGAGCCCGTCGACGACGGCGATCGCCCGGTCGACCTCGGCCTCGCTCGGCGGGTGCACCTCGCCGAGCTCGTCGGCGCGCGCGAGCCGGGCGCGCAGCCACCGCGCGAGCCGGGCCCGCGGCCACCCGCGGAGCTCCGTGACGTCAGCCTCGGCGAGGGCGAGCCCCTGGTCGGCCTCGGCGAGGTCCTCGAGCCACCGGCGGTCCTCGGCGGCCAGGCGGGCCAGGCGGGCGAGGAGGGGCACGACGTCGCGCTCGGCCACGCCGCAGAGCAGCGGGAGGACCTCGTGGCGCAGGCGGTTGCGCCGGTAGCGCGGGTCGACGTTGGTGGGATCGCGCCGGGCCTCGACGCCGTGGCCCGCGACGTAGCGGGCCAGCGCCGCGCGGCGCACGCCCAGGAGGGGCTTGGTCGGATCGCCCACCATGGGCGAGAGCCCGTCGAGTCCGGCGCCGCGCAGCACGTTCAACAGCACCGTCTCGGCGAGGTCGTCCATGGTGTGGCCGGTGAGCGCCCCCGCGGGCAGGACGGCGCGGCGCGCGGCGCGCGCGCGGGCCTCGAAGTTGGGGCCCGACGGGACCGACACGTCGTGCACCACCACCGTCACGCCGAGGCGCCCGCCCAGCGCGCGCACGAAGTCGGCGTCGCCGCCGCTGTCGGGACGCGCGTGGTGGTCGACGTGGTGGAGCGTCACGGTGAGCCCGACCTCGAGCGCGAGCAGCGCCAGGCCCACCGAGTCCGGGCCGCCCGACACCGCGAGGTCCGCCGCGGCGCCGGCCGGTGGGAACGCGCACGCGTCGAGGAGTCCACCGGGGTCCATCGGCCCCACGTTAGGGTCGCGCCCGACCCTCCCTCCAGGCCGACGCGGCGCGGGCGGCCACGTACTCGACGGCGGCGTAGGCGCCGACGAAGAAGCCGATGGGCCATCCCGACAGGTAGGCGCTCGCGATCGCCGCCCACACGCAGGCGAGCGACAGCGCCGCCGCCAGCGCCAGCGCCCGCCCGGGCCCCCGGGCCAGCGTCCGCGCGGCCGCCGGCGGGCCCACGGTCAGGGCGAAGGTGAGGAGAGCCCCCACCACGGGAACGGCGAGGGCCGCGGTGATGGCGACGAGCACGAGGAACGTCGCGTCCAGCGCACGCACGGCCACGCCCCGGGCGGCCGCCACCTCCTCGCTCAGCGAGGCGTACAGCAGGGGGCGAAAGACGAGGACGAGCACGGCCCCGGCCCCCACCACGAGCAGCGCCAGGGCGACCACCTCGCCGCGCGAGACGCCGAGCACCTCGCCGAAGAGGAGCGCGTCGATCGCCGGCTCGTAGGCCCCGCTCGCCGCGAGGAACGCGGCCCCCAGGGCCAGCATCGTCACCAGGGCCAGCGCGGTCACCACGTCGTTGCGTCGGCGCCCGAGCGCAGCGACGCCGAGTGCGGCGGCGACCGCGAACACGACGAGCCCGAGGAGGGAGCTCGCCCCGACGAGCGTCGCGCCGGCCGCGCCGGCGAAGGCGCCGTTGGGGATCGCGTGGGCGGCGAAGGCGCGGTGGCGCTCCACGACGAAGAGCCCGACGGCGCCGCTCACGACCGCCACCAGCGTCCCGGCCAGCCAGGCGTTGACCATGAAGGGCTCGAACACGCCTAGCCCCTCCCCCGGCGCCACCGCGACCAGCCGGCCGAGGCCGCGACCTCGACCAGGACCACCGCGACGACGCACGCGCTCACCGGGACGCTGCGGTGCGCGGCGCTCCAGTAGAAGCTGTCGTAGCTCGCGACGATCCCGAGCTCGACCGCGGCGACCCCGGCGACGATCGCTCCGACCGTGGCCCCCACGAGGCCCCGCGACACCCTGAGGGCCGCGGAGGCCGGGCCCACGAGCAGCGCCGTCGAGAGGATCGCCCCGATCACGAGGGCGCTCAGCGCCACCGAGGCGGCGAGCACCACGACGAAGACCAGGCTCACCACGCGGGGGCGCACGCCGCGCGCCGCGGCGAGCTCGGGACTGAGCGAGCTGAGCAGGAGCGGTCGACGCACCCCGAAGAGCGTGGCGAGCGTCGCCGCCGCGACGGCCACGCCCAGCGGCACGACCGACGGCGAGACCGTGAAGACCGAGCCGAAGAGCACGGACTGGGTCGAGCCGGTGGCCGAGGTCGAGGAGCTGACGAAGTAGAGCAGGAGCGCCGTGAGTCCGGCCGCGCCCCCCAGGACGACGCCGGTGGCGACGTCGCGGTCGCGAACCCTCTCGGCCCCGGCCGCCTCGATCGACGCCCCCCCGACGATCCCCGCGAGAAGGAAGCCCACGAGCGGCGTCGCGCCCACGAGCGAGGCCCCGGCGCCGCCGGCCATCGCGACGTCGGTGAGCGCGTGGCCGGCGAAGGACTGGCCGCGCACCACGACGACGACCCCCACGGCGGCCGACACCGCCGCCACGACCGCCCCCAGGATGAGGGCCGGGCCCACGACCGGGTTCGACCAGAAGCCGGGCTCGACGAGCCAGTGCATCAGCGCACCACCACCTCGGGGTGGGCGCCGGGGTCGCCCGGCTCGCCCTCGACCACCACCACCCGACCGTGGACGTGGAGCACGTCGACGTGGTGGCCGTAGAGGGCGCTCAGCACCTCGGGGCGCACCACCTCCTCGGTCGTGCCGCAGGCGACGCGCCCCTGGGCGACGTAGACCACCCGGTCCATCACCGGGACCAGGGGGCCGATCTCGTGCGCGGAGAGCAGGACGGCGACCCCCTCGGAGCGCCGGACGCGGTCGAGGACGGCGATGGTCTCGTGGACCCCGGACAGGTCGAGGTTGGCCAGCGGCTCGTCGAGCAGCAAGAGGCGCGGCCGGCTCGCGAGCGCGTGGGCCATGAGGACCCGCTGCTGCTCCCCGCCCGAGAGGGCGCCGATCCGACGACCGGCGAGGGCGCCGAGCTCGAGCGAGGCGAGCACCTGGTCCACGCGCTCGCGCACCCCCCGGCCCCGTCGCGCGAGGCCGAAGCGCGTCCCGTCGACCCCGAGGGCGACGAAGTCCGCGACGCGCACCGGGACGTCGTGGTCGAAGGTGACGCGCTGGGGGACGTAGCCGACGGGCCCGCCCCGGCGCCCCTCGCGACCGGCGACGACGACCTCACCGCTCGAGGTCGGCTGGAGACCCAGGATCGTCCGCAGCAGCGTCGTCTTGCCCGAGCCGTTCGTGCCGATGAGACCCACGAACTCGCCCTCGGCGATGCGGAAGTCGACGTCGCGCAGGACGGTGCGCCCCCCGAGCGAGACCTCGACCTCGTGGACGTGGACGAGCTCGCGCCGGCCCGCGGGCAGTGGTTCGCATCCCATCAGGTCAGCCTCCTCGTCGAGCGCCCGGTGGTGAGCGCCCTCTCTATCGCGTCGATCTCCGCCGTCATCCAGCGCTGGTAGGTGAAGCCCCGCGGCATCGTCTCGTAGAGCGCGACGACGGGCACGTGGGCGCCCTGGGCGAGTCCCGTGAGGGTGGTCGTCACCGGGCTCGACACCTGAGCGTTCACGAGCAGGGCCGCGACCCGACGACCGGTCAGGAGCGACTCGACCGTGCCCACGTCCTGGGGCGCCGGGTCCACGCCGTTCATCACGTCCGCCTGGAACCGGAACGGGGTGGCGTTCACGAGGCCGAGGGCGCTCAGCAGGTAGTCCCCGACGGGTTCGGTCGTCGCCACCCGGCGGCCCGCGAAGCGCGCGGCGAAGGCCGCGATCCTCGCGCGCAGGGCTCCCATCGCGACGTCGAAGCGCGCGAGGCGCGCCGCGAAGTACGCCCGGTGCGCGGGCTCGAGGCGCGCGAGGTCGGCCTCGATCGCCGCGGCCACGGCCGGCATCGTCGCGGGGCCGTACCAGAGGTGGGGGTTGGGGATCGACGAGGCGAGCCCGAGCACCCGCTGGGCCACGACGACCCGGCGCCGCGGACTCGGGGTGGCCGCCTCCACCACGCGCATGAAGTCGTCGTAGCCGGCGCCGTTCTGGACGACCAGGCGGGCCCGGGCCACCTCGCGCGCGACGCTCGGCGACACCTCGAAGCCGTGGGGGTCGGCGTTGGGGTTGTTCATCACGGCCACCACCGACACGTAGCGGCCCCCGACCTGGGCGGCGACGTCGGCGTACTGGCTCTCGGCGCCGACGACGGCGAGCGTGCCGGGCGCGACCGGTGGCACCGACGCCGCGCAGCCCGCGAGGGCCACCCCCGCGAGGGCCAGTCCGCCGGCGATCCGAGCGCCGGACCGGCCCCGTCGCGCATTACCCAGAACCATTCCAGGTACACTATCTGAAATGATTCCAGTTAGCAACGCGACGACCGGTACGCTCGCACCGTGACGACCCGCGACACCGCCCAGCGGCGCGAGGTGGTGCGGGCCCTGTCGCGCCTGCAGGGGTTCGTGAGCGCCCAGGAGCTGCACGCCCTCATCGCCCACGGCGGCGGTCGGATCGCCCTGGCGACCGTCTACTCCCAGCTCAAGAGCCTCGTGCGCACCGGTGAGGTCGACGTCGTCATGACCGACCGGGGCGAGAGCCTGTACCGGCGCTGCGTCGTCGACGCCCACCACCACCACCTGGCGTGCCGGCGCTGCGGGCGCACCATCGAGGTCGACGCCCCCGACCTCGAGGCGTGGGCGAGCGAGGTGGGACGGCGCTACGGCTTCCACGACCTGCGCCACGTGCTCGAGCTCTCGGGGGTCTGCGACACGTGCGACGCGTAGCGCTCGAGGCGCGCGAGGTCGGGGGGCTGCCCCTGTACGGGCTCGCCGAGGCCGACGCGCTCGGCGTCGAGCTGGTCGTGAGCGCACGCCTGGGCGGCGTGAGCCGCGCGCCCTACGGGTCGCTCAACCTGGCCACCCACGTCGGCGACGACCCGGCCGCCGTCGCCGAGAACCGCCGGCGCCTGGGCGCGGCGCTGGGCGCGCCGGTCGCCCTGGTGCGCCAGGTCCACGGCGCGCGCGTGGTGGACGCCGCCGACGCGGTCCCCTCGACCGAGGCCGACGCGCTCGTCGAGCGCGGGTGCGGGCGTGCCGTGGGCGTCCTCGTCGCCGACTGCGTGCCCGTGGCCCTGCTCGACCCGGGTCGACTCGTGGCGGTCGCGCACGCCGGCTGGCGGGGCCTCGCCGCGGGGGCCATCCCCGCGGCGCTCGCGCGCTTCGAGGACCCGGCCCGCGTGGTCGCGGTGCTCGGCCCGTCGATCTCGGGGGCGGCCTACCAGGTCGGCGAGGCGGTGGCCCGGCGCTTCGACGGCCACGCGAGCGCCCTCACGCCCGACGGTCCCGGGCACTGGCGCCTCGACCTGCGCGCGGTGGCGGCCGCGCAGCTCGAGCGCCTCGGGGTCGGGGGCGACCACGTGCTCGTCACGACCGAGGTGACCGACGGCGGGACGACGTTCTTCTCCGACCGCGCCGAGCGGCCGACGGGGCGCTTCGCGCTCGTCGTGCGCCGCCGCCCGTAGCATGGAGGCCCTATGACGGACGGCTCAGGGCCGGCCCGGGCCGAGGTCTTCGCCTACGTCGGGCTCGAGGTCGGCCGCGACACCCTGCGGGGCCGCTACAGCCTCGACGGCCGTCCCTTCGAGGAGTCCGTCGCCTTCGAGGGGACGGGCCGGCTGGACCGCCCCGACGTGGTGGCCGTGGCCGAGCTCTGGTACCTGCTCGCGGGCCTCTCGTACTACAAGGCCGGCGCCGCCCGACGGGTCGACCTCGCCGCGACGCCGGTGGGCGAGGAGGGGCGCCGCCTCATCCAGGCGGCCCTCGTCGACGGACTGGGCGAGTTCGCCTTCGCCCACGGCCTCTCCCTGACCGAGGTGCCCCTGGTGGGCGGGAGCCCCGCCCCCCGGGTGGCTCCGGCGCTCGACCCCGCGGGCGTCCTCGTCCCCTTCGGCGGGGGCATCGACTCGGTCGTCACCGTCGAGCACCTCTCGCACGACCTCGACCGCGCCCTGTTCGTCGTGAGCCCCTCCACCGGCCGCTTCGCCCCGCTCGAGGCGGCCGCCGCGCTCACCGGCCTCGAGGTCGTACGCGCGACCCGCACCCTCGACCCACAGCTGTCGAGCGACCCGACACTGTGGCGGGGCCACGTGCCGGTGACCGCGATGGTCACCCTGCTCGCCGCCGTGGCGGCGCTCGCGACCGGGCGGGGCGGCGTCGCCATGAGCAACGAGCACTCGGCGTCGGCACCGAATCTGGTCATCGGCGGCCGGGCGGTGAACCACCAGTGGAGCAAGTCGCTCGCGGCCGAGGAGCTCGTCGCCGCGGCGCTAGCCGAGCGGGTGGGCCCGGCCCTCAGCGTGGCGAGCGTGCTGCGCGACCGCAGCGAGATCTGGGTGGCGCGCGAGTTCAGCCGCCTCGAGCGCTACCTCCCCGTCTTTCGCAGCTGCAACCGCGCCTTCGCCCAGCGGCCCGAGGACCGGGCCCCGGGCTGGTGCGGGGAGTGCGACAAGTGCCTGTTCGTGAGCCTCGTGCTGGCCCCCTTCGTCGAGCGCGCCCACCTCGCCGCGCTGCTCGGCGTCGAGCCCCTCGCCGACCCGGCCCGCGAGGCCCAGCTGCGCGCGCTCGTGGGACTCGGGGCCACCCCCAAGCCCTTCGAGTGCGTGGGCGACCCCGCCGAGAGCGCCGCGGCGCTCCTCGAGGCGGCCTCGCTCCCCGAGTGGACCGGTGCCGAACCGCTCGCCACGGTGGCGCGCGAGTGCCGCCCCACCCACTCGCTCCTCGAGCTGCTCGAGCCCCAGGGGGGAAGTCGTGTCCCGGCCCACTGGCTTCGCTGACCTCGCCGGCCGGCGCGTCGGTCTCTGGGGCTACGGCGTGGAGGGCCGCGCGGCCCGGGCCCGGCTCGAGGGCACGTGCGAGCTCGTGGTCGTCGACGACCGCGACCTCGGCGAGGGGGTGCTCGTCACCTCCCAGGGTGGCCTCGAGGCGTTGGGGCGCTGCGCCGTCGTCTTGAAGAGCCCGGGCGTGCCCCGTCGTCGCGCGGACGTGCTGGCCCTCGAGGCCGGCGGCACCCTCGTCACCTCCGCACTGAACCTCTGGCTCCTCGGCGCCGACCGCTCGCGCGTCGTCGCCGTGACCGGCACCAAGGGCAAGTCCACCACGACGGCCCTCACGACCTTCGTACTCGAGTCGCTCGGGCGAGCGGCGGTCGCCACGGGCAACCTGGGCCGCCCCCCCTACGACCCCGCCCTCGACACCGAGGGTCGCGACGTCGTGGTCGAGGTCTCCAGCTTCCAGAGCGTCGACCTCGAGGTCGCCCCGGCCGTGGTCGCCGTCACCGCCCTCGGCAGCGACCACCTCGACTGGCACGGCTCGCTCGAGCGCTACCACGAGGACAAGCTCGCCGTCACGCGCGCCCCGGGCGAGCACGTGACGCTGCTCGCCGACGTCGGGGCGCTGCGCGCGCGCCGCGACCTCGTCGGTGGCACGGTCACCTGGGTCGGCCCCGACGACAGCGGGCTGGCCGGGGAGCTCGGCCTCGTGGGCGCCCACAACGACCAGAACGTGGCGATCGCCCTGGCCGCCGCGGCGGCGATCGCCGGGGTCGGGGTCGGGGCCGCGCGCGAGGCGGCGCGCGCCCACGCCCCGCGCTTCGCCCCCCTGCCCGGTCGGCTCACGGTGGTCGCCACCGAGCGCCGCGCCGGCGGCGACGTGCGCTTCGTCGACGACGGGCTCGCCACCTC
>JAJXZW010000012.1 GCA_021779855.1 Actinomycetes bacterium | reverse complement strand
GGGCGCCTCGCCGCCCGCCAGGGCGGCGACGAGGGCCGGGTCGACCTCGCCCACGACGCCGAGGCGCGCGCCGCTCGCCCGGTCGACGAGGGCGGCGGCCCGGGTGGGGTGCACGCCGGAGGGCGCGTCGGCGAGGGCGCGCACCACCACGTCGGCGAGCGCCAGGCGGCCCAGCAGGGCCCGCGCGAGCACGGTGGCGGCGACGGCGTCGTCGCCGGGGCGCCCGAGCACGAGGGTGAGGCGCTCGCCCTCCTCGGGCAGGTCCACCTCGCTCGCCCCGCCCACGCCCCCGCGCGTGCGCCGCGGGTGCGCGGCGGCCTCGGGGTGGGTGAAGACCGTGCCGACCTCGAACAGCGCCACGTCGCCCCGGCCCCGCTCGAGGTTGCGCAGCCAGGCGCGCGCGACCCCGGTCACGCAGGTGCCGCGCAGCACCGACTCCTCGGCCGAGAGGGGGTTCGCCACCGCGACCGGCGGGCCGACCTCGACGAGCGCGTGCTCGCCGGGGGCGACGAGTGTGGGGGTCCACACCTCGAGCGCCCCCAGGGCGACCACGGCGTCGCGCAGGCGCCGGCGCATCCGCTGGCGGTCGGTCAGCCCGCCGACCTCGGGCCACGAGGGGACCCGCCGAGCCAGCCGGCCGTAGCCGTGGAGCCGGGCCACCTCCTCGATGAGGTCGGCGCGCCCCTCGAGGCCCGCGCGCACGTCGAGCCGGCGCGCCGGGGGGCGCACGACGAAGGGGTCGTCGCCCTCGACCGCGAAGTCGAGGCCGGTGAGCAGGCGGCGCACCTCGTCGGCGGCGATCGGGGTGCCGAGCAGGTCGGCCACGTCGCGCGCGGCGAGGGTGAGGGTCGGCACCTCGGGGAGGTCTCCGGTCACGTCCAGGGGCTCGGCGAGCCACTCGAGGTCGGGCGAGCTCTCCTCGAGCACGGCCACCAGCCGGGCGACGGCCCGCAGGGCCAGCGTCGGGTCGACGCCGCGCTCGAAGCGGGCCGAGGCCTCGGTGCGCAGCCCGTGGCGCTTCGACGAGCGCGCGATGGCCATGGGGTCGAAGCAGGCCGCCTCGACCAGGACCTCGGTGGTCGCCTCGGTGATCTCGCTGGCGGCCCCGCCCATGATCCCGGCGAGGCCGAGGACGCGGTCCCCGCCGTCGACGATCACGCAGTCCTCGCCGGTGTCGCCGAGGCCCCGCCCCGGCGTGGCCAGGCGTCGCTCGACCCCGTCGAGGGTCGTGAGGACCTCGCCCGGGCGGGCCCGGCGCGCGCCGAGGGTCGCCCCGGCCACCCGGGCCCGGTCGTAGGGGTGGGTGGGCTGGCCGAGCTCGAGCATCACGAGGTTCGAGGCGTCGACGACGTTGGAGATGGGCCGCATCCCGGCCGCGCGCAGCCGCTCGACGACCCACGCCGGGCTCGGCCCGATCCTGACGTGGCGCAGGACCGAGACCGTGAGCCGCCCGCACAGGTCGGGCGCCTCGATGCGGGCCCCGGCGACCGCCGCCGTCGCGGTCGCGCCCCGGGGGCTCGCCAGGCGCGGGGCGCGCAGGGGGCGCGCCAGGCGCACCGCGAGGTCGCGCGCGACGCCCTCGACGCACCACGCGTCGGGCCGGTTGCCCTCGACCGAGACGTCAAAGACCACGTCCGGCGCCAGGCCGAGCACCTCGACCAGCCGGCGGCCGGGCTCCGCGCCCGGCTGGTCGTTCAGGACGAGCAGCCCCGACTGGTCGTCCGAGAGGCCCAGCTCGCGGCCCGAGCACAGCATCCCGTGGGAGGTGACCCCGCGCATGGTGCGCCGGGCGATGGCGAAGCCGCCGGGCAGCACCGCCCCCACCGGGGCCAGCGGGACGCGGTCGCCCTCGTGGAAGTTCCAGGCGCCGCAGACGATCTCGAGCGGGCCGTCGCCGGCCTCGACGACGACCCGGCGGATCCGGTCGGCGCCGGGGATCGCCGCGATCTGCTCGACGCGCGCGACCACGACGTCCTCCAGGCCCTCGCCCACGCGCTCGACTCCCTCCACCACGAGGCCGAGGTCGTCGAGGACCCCGCGCAGCTCCTCGGGCGACTCGGGCAGCTCGACGAAGTCGCGCAGCCAGGCGAGCGAGATCCTCACGCGAACTGCTCCACGAAGCGCACGTCGTTCTCGGTCAGGGCGCGCAGGTCGGCGATCTCGTAGCGCATCATGGCGCAGCGGTCGATGCCGAAGCCGAAGGCGAAGCCGCGGTGGCGCGCGGGATCGATCCCCACCGCGGCGAGCACCGCCGGGTCGACCATCCCGCAGCCGCCGAGCTCGACCCAGCCCGTCATCGAGCAGGTGCGACAGCCCTCGCCCCGACAGACCGTGCAGGTCACCTCGAACTCGGCCGAGGGCTCGGTGAAGGGGAAGAAGCCGGGCCGCAGCCGCGAGGTGATCGCGGGGCCGAAGTAGGCGGCGGTGAACGACTCGATGGTGCCCGCGAGGTCGGCGAAGGTGATCCCCTCGGCGACGACGAGTCCCTCGATCTGGTGGAAGGCGACCAGGTGGCGCGCGTCGGGGGTGTCGCGCCGGTAGCAGCGCCCGGGCATCACCGAGTGGATCGGCAGGGTGCCCGCGGCGGTCGCCCGCTCCATGAGGTGGATCTGGGTCGGGCTGGTGTGGGTGCGCAGCACGACCGTCTCGGGCGCGCCGAGGTCCACGTAGAGGGTGTCCCAGAGCCCGCGGGCCGGGTGGGCGGGGGGCATGTTGAGGGCCTCGAAGTTGTACCAGTCGCTCTCGACCTCGGGGCCCTCCTCCACCGTGAAGCCCATCGCGACGAAGACGTCCTCGAGCTCGCGCTGGGTCGCGGCGACGAGCCCCCCGTGGCCGACCGCGACGGGCAGGCGCACCGCCGCGTCCACCACGTCGCCCAGGTCGAGCCGGTCCGCCTCGAGCGCGCGGCGCCGCTCCTCGGCGGCGAGCAGCGCGCGACGGGACTCGAGCTCGTCCGCCACCCGCCGGCGGGCCCCCTGGAGGGCGGCGCCGCGGGTCCGGCGCTCCTCCTCCCCGAGGGCGCCCAGCGCCCGCTGGGCCTCGGCGAAGGGCGAGCGCCGCCCGACGAGGGACGCCTCGGCCTCGCGCAGCGCGTCGAGGGAGGCCAGCGCGCGGACCCGGTTCACCAGGTCCTCGGCGAGGGTCGTGAAGTCGATACGGTCGTCGGGCATGTGGACCCCAGGCTAGAAGGTGCGCGGGCCCCGACCGTGCCGGCGCTGGACCATCGCCTCGTAGGCGAGCATCGCCCCGGCCATCGCCGCGTTGAGCGACTCGGCGCGCCCGGCCATCGGGATCGTGAGCGCCGCGTCGCAGCGCGCCACGACGTCGTCGGCCAGCCCGGTGGCCTCGTTGCCGATGAGCAGCGCGCACGGCCCCGCGAGGTCGCTCGCGCACGGGTCCTGCCCGCCGCGCGCCACGCTCGCGAGGAGCGTCGCGCCCTTGGCGCGCAGGTCGCGGAGCGCTTCGTCGAGCCCGGCGACCACGACCGGCACGTGGAAGACGGACCCCGCGCTCGCGCGCAGCGCCTTGGGGTTGGTCGGGTCGACGCCCGGGCCGGCGAGCACCACCCCGGCCGCGCCGGTGGCGTCGGCGGTGCGGATGAGCGTGCCCACGTTGCCGGGGTCGCGCAGGTCGCAGAGCACGAGGACCGTGCCGGGGCGCACCGCCTCGAGGGGCGCGACCGGCAGCCGCGCCGCGGCGAGGACCCCCTGGGGCGTGACCGCGTCGGCGACGCGCTCGAGCACCCCCGGGGCGAGGGCGAAGGTCCGCACCCCGCGCGCGCCGGCGCGCGCCGCGAGCGCCACGAGGCGCGGGTCGTCGGCGCGCGCGCCGTCGACGTAGAGCGCCTCGAGCTCGGCGCCGGCCGCGAGGGCCGCCTCGACGAGGTCGGGCCCCTCGAGGACGCACGCGTCCTCGCGCCAGCGCAGCGCCCGCTTGGCGACCAGGCGCCGCAGCCGGCGGACGCGCTGGTGGCTCGCCCCCAGCGCCTCGATGGCGGCCTACTTCGCCAGGGCGTCGGTGGCGAGCGCCACGATCTGGGCGAAGGCGGCGTCGTCGGTGACCGCGAGGTCGGCGAGCACGCGCCGGTCGACCTCGATGCCCGCGGCGTTGAGCCCGGCGATGAACCGGCTGTAGCTCAGCCCGTGGGCGCGAGCCCCGGCGTTGATGCGCTGGATCCAGAGCTTGCGCATCTCGCCCTTGCGCGCCCGGCGGTCCCGGAAGGCGTAGACCCCGGAGTGCTGGACGGCCTGGTTGGCCGCGCGGAACGTCCGGCTGCGGTCGCCGTAGTAGCCCTTGGCCTCCTCGAGGACGGCCTTGTGGTGCTTCTTGGCGTTGACGGCCCTCTTGACTCGTGCCATGTCTGACTCTCTTCCCTCGTCCTCGCGCCTACAGGCCCATCATCCTCTTGACGCGCTTGGCCTGGCCCGGCGCGATGTCCGCCTCGCGGCCCAGCCGGCGCGCGCGCACCGAGCTCTTGCCCTCCATGAGGTGGCCGCGGAAGGCCTTGCCCCGGCGCAGCCGTCCCGTGCCGGTGATCTTGATGCGCTTCTTCGCGCCGGTGTCGGTCTTCATCTTCGGCATCTCATCCCTCCTCGTTCGTGTCCTCGGCGCCGTCGGTGGCGTCCTCGCCGGTCCTCGCCCGGGCCCGCTTGTCCGGGCCCAGCACCATGGTCATGTTCCGCCCGTCGAGCTTGGCCGCCGCCTCCACCCGGGCCGCGTCGGCCAGGCGCTCGACGATCCGGTCGAGGATCCTCTTGCCCAGCTCGGGGTGGGCCGACTCGCGACCGCGGAACATGATGGTGATCTTCACCTTGTGACCCTCGCCGAGGAACTTCTCGACGAGTCGCGTCTTGGTCTCGAAGTCCCCGGCGCCGATCTTGGGCCGGTACTTCATCTCCTTGATGCCCACGTTCTGGGACTTGCGGCGCGACTCCTTGGCCCGCTGGGCCTCGTCGAACTTGAACTTGCCGTAGTCCATGATCCGCACCACCGGGGGCTGCGCCGTCGGCGCGATCTCCACGAGGTCCAGGTCCAGGCTGCGGGCCAACGCCAGCGCCTCGCGAGTCGATACCACGCCCTTCTGGTTGCCCTCGTTGTCGATCAGGCGGACGGTGTCGACGCGAATGCGGTCGTTGACGCGACGGTCTCCCGGTGCTGTTGCGATAGCCCACTCCTTGCTCGACGCGACGCCATCGGCGCCGCCGCAGGTCGCGGGACTCGGGGACCGGTACCACGGCGCACGTCGGTGGCCGGGTGGGGTCCGAACCCGTCGGACCCGCTTGCTGCACTGTTGGACCAGGCTAGCAGAGCGCGCCGCGCCCCCCGCCGGGGCGCTCGGGGGCCCCGGCGCCGGTCGGCGGCTACCGTGGCGCCGTGAGCGACGAGGCCGCGACCCAGCCCGCCCCCGAGGACGAGGCCCTGGCCGCCGAGGCCGCGTACCTGCGCGACACGCCGGTCGAGACGATCCTCGCCAACCACCTCTTCGTCTTGTTGCAGGTGGCGGCGCTGCGCCTGGCCGAGGAGCCGCCGCGCCTCGCGGCGGCCCAGCTCGTCATCGACACGGTCGCCGCCATGGTCGGCGCCGGCGGCGAGCGCCTCGGCGAGCACGCCGACCTCTACCGCCAGGCCCTGGCCGAGCTCCAGCGGGCCTACGTGCGCGCCGCGGCCCGCCCGGGCTGAGCGCGCGGGAACTCGACATCCACCCGCAGCCCGCCGAGGCCGCTGCGCGCGGTCCGCAGGCGCCCGCCCATCGACTCGGCGATGTCGGCCATGATGCTCATGCCCAGCCCCGAGCCCCCGGTGTCGCGCGAGCGCGACTCGTCGAAGCGCTGGAACCGCCGGGGCCGCTCGCCGTAGACGGGCAGCCCCGGACCGCCGTCCTCGACGACGAGGCGGGCCACGGGCCCCTCGTCCGAGAGGGCGACGCGCACGGGGGCGTCGGCGGGGGTGTGGCGCTCGACGTTGGTGAGGGCGTTGGTGAGCAGCCGCTCGAGGTAGTCGGTGCGCGTCGAGGCGACGACGCCGTCGTCGACGCCCACCTCCACCCGGCGCCCGGGGTGCTCGAGGGCGAACTCCTCGGCCCGGGCGCGCACCAGGGCCGAGACGTCGACCTCCTCGTCGGGGTGGTGGGGGGCCTCGCGCAGCTGGGCGACGAGGAGCAGGTCGCGCACGAGCGACTCCATCCGGGCGATCTCGCGGCCCATGCGCTCGAGCGCCCGGGCCCGCTGGGCCTCCCCCTGGCCCCCCTGGGCCAGGAGGTCGGTGTAGCCCTTGACGACGGTGAGCGGTGTGCGCAGCTCGTGGGACGCGTCGTCGATGAACTCCTGCATGGTGCGCGCGCTGCGGGCCTCGATCTCGATGCGCTGGGCGAGGGCGCGCACCATCACCGCCAGCGCGTCGCGCAGGTCCGTGAGGTCCCGGCTGCCCGTGGGGGCCGGCACCTCGCCCACCTCGGCCCCCTCGGCCACGGCCACCGCGTAGTCGATCAGCCGGCCCATCGCGCGCAGGTCCCGGCGCATCACGACGCGCGCCAGCGCCCCGGCCGCCAGCGCGATGAGGACCGCGCCCACGACGACGACGAGCACCTCGTGCTCGGTCTGGCGGGCGATGGCCCGGGTGGAGCCGGCGACCACCAGGTAGTCGCCGCCGCCGATGTCCAGCGAGCGGATGGCGAACCCCGGCAGGCCCGCCACGGCGACCACCTGGTTGCGCGAGGCCGCGACGTCGGCCATCGTCGGCGACACGCTGAGCGGCACCGACGGCTCGGCCACCTCCGAGGTCTTGCCCGAGGGGTAGACGACGACGAGGGCCAGGTCGTAGTTGTTGTACTGGTTGACGTACAGCGCGTTGTTGAGGGCCGTCGAAGGGTTGCGTAGCCCGGCGTCGACGACGGCGTTGATCTGGTCGTAGAGGGTCTGGTAGCGCGCGTGGCTCGCCACCGAGAGGGCCAGCCAGCCCACCGCCACGGCGACCACCAGGGTGACCGAGACGAAGAGCAGGGTCAGCCGGGTGGCGATCCTCACGGGGTCGCCGGGGGCTCCACCACCTTGAAGCCGACGCCGCGCACGGTGGTGATCGGGGCGAAGCCGTCTCGGTGCACCTTGCGCCGCACGTAGGAGATGTACGTGTCGAGCACCGAGGTCTCCGAGTCGAAGTCGATGTTCCACACGTCGCGCAGGAGCTGCTCGCGGGTGACGACCCGCTCGGCGTGCTCGAGCAGGACCTGGAGCAGGCGGAACTCCGTGGCCGAGAGGTCGACGGCCTCCTCGGCGTAGGTGACCTCGTGGCGGTCGACGTTCATCACGAGCGGCCCGCAGGTCATCACCCGGTCGTCCTCGTCCTCGTCGGTGGCTCGGCGCAGGATCGCCGCGACCCGCAACAGCAGCTCTTGGAGGTTGTAGGGCTTCTTCACGTAGTCGTCGGCGCCGAGGCGCAGCCCCCGCTCCACGTCACCGGTCGAGTCGCGGGCCGTCAGCACCAGCACCGGCGTCTTCGCGCCCGACTCGCGCAGGCGCTCGACGAACTCGAAGCCGTTCACGGTGGGCATGTTGATGTCGAGCACGCACAGGTCGGCGTGGTTGCGGCGCAGCTGGTCGAGGCCCTCGGCCCCGTTGGCCGCCGTCACGACGTCGTACCCGGCCCCCTCCAGGGCGTCCTGGAGGACGTCGCGCACGCCGGGCTCGTCGTCCACGACCAGGATCGTCGCCATGCCTCCCCTTCCCCGGTGCGAGCGTACCGGACCGGGCGCCGGCCCCCGGTCGGGGGCCGCCCGGGGGCCGCCCCGGTTCTCACCCCTTTTCCAGGATCCTCACAGCCAGTTCTGAGATGGCCCTCGCTACCTTGGACCAGGTGAGAAGTGTCGTGGCCCGGACCGTCCTGGCCCTGGTGGTGGGCCTGGCCATCCTGGCGACCCCGGCCGTCGCGACGGCCGACGACCACGGGGGTCCGACGACCACGACCACCACGCTGACCTCGCCGACCGGTCCCTACGCGAGCTGCGCCGCGCTCGTCGCGGGCGGCGGGGCGAGCGGCCCGAGCCCCAGCGACACCCGGGGCGACAGCCAGAGCCCGGCCGAGGCGCTCTACGAGTGCGAGCTCAAGGACTACCGCCAGGCGGCCGACCAGATCGACGCCGCCTTCCGCCAGGCCGTGGCCCAGGCGAGGGTGCTGTTCCGCCACTCGATCCGCGCCGCGCACTCGGCCGCCCAGCGCTCGGCCGCCCTGCAGGCGATGGAGGCCGCCATCATCCAGGCCGCCACCGTGCGCTCGGCGGCCCTCGTCACCCTCGGCCCGCCTCCGGTGCTGAAGACGAAGGGCTAGAGGGGCTCGACCGCCGCGATCTCGTCGGCCCCCCGCCGCCCGACCTGGCGCACGCCCGCGACCCGCGCGCCCAGCGCCACGCGCCGGCTGCCGTCGGCGATCGCCACGCAGTGCAGGTAGAGCCGCTCGCCCCGGTCGGTCGTGACCTCGCCGTCGCCGCGCGCCTCGTCGAAGGCGGTGACGACCCCCTCGACCCTCACCGCGCGGCGAGCCCGCGCAGCAGGGCGGCGCTCGACAGCGCCGTCTCGGCGGCCTCGCGACCCTTGTTGGACCCGTCGGCGCGCGAGCGCTCGAGCGCCTGGTCGACCGTGTCGGTGGTGAGCACCCCGAAGACGACGGGCACCCCGGTCGAGAGCGCCACGTCCTGCAGGCCGCGCGCACACTCGCCGGCCACGAAGTCGTAGTGGCCGGTGTCCCCGCGGATCACCGCGCCCAGGGCGATCACCGCGTCCGGTCCGCCGGCCGCGAGCGCGCGGGCGGTGAGGGGCAGCTCGAAGGCGCCCGGCGCCCAGGCGACGGTCACGTCGTGGGGCTCGACGCCGCGCTCGGCCAGCGCCTCGAGGGCGCCCTCGAGCAGGCGCGTCGTGACCCCGCCGTTGAAGCGGGCGCAGGCGATCGCCACCCGGCGGCCGCGACCCTCGGGGGCCGGGTCGAGGTGCCGGCCCACCCGCCCGGCGAGGCGGGCCTGCGCCACGGGGTCGAGGAGGGTCTTGTCACTCGAGCTCATCGAGCCCCTCGAGGAGGTGTCCGAGCCGCTCGCGCTTGGTGCGCAGGTAGTCGATGTTGAAGGGCGTCGGCTGGCTCTCGAGCGCGACGCGCTCGACGATGCGCAGCCCGAACCCCTCGAGGCCGCCGTACTTCGCGGGGTTGTTGGTCATGAGCCGCATGGCGCGCACCCCCAGGTCCTCCAGGATCTGGGCACCGATCCCGTACTCGCGCGAGTCGACGGGCAGGCCCTGGTCGAGGTTGGCGTCGACGGTGTCGCGGCCCCTCTCTTGGAGGGCGTAGGCCCGGATCTTGTGGCCGAGGCCGATCCCCCGGCCCTCGTGGCCGCGCAGGTAGACCACGACCCCGGCTCCCTCGGCCGCGATCTTGGCGAGCGCGGTGTGCAGCTGGGGGCCGCAGTCGCAGCGCAGCGAGCCCAGCGCGTCGCCGGTCAGGCACTCGGAGTGGACCCGCACCAGCGGGTCGGGCCGGCTCGCGAGGTCCCCGTAGACGAGGGCCATGTGCTGCTCGTGGTCGAGCACGCTCTCGTAGACCAGGGCGCTGAAGGTGCCCCACTCGGTCGGCAGGCTCGCCTCGGCGACCCGGCGCACGAGCTTCTCGTGGCGTCGCCGGTAGCGGATGAGGTCGGCGATCGTGACCAGCGGCAGCCCGTGGCGCTCGGCGAAGGCCTCGAGGTCGGGCAGGCGGGCCATGTCGGACTTGTCGGGGGTCACCACCTCGCACAGCACCCCCACCGTCGCCTTGCCGGCCAGCCGGCACAGGTCGACGGTGGCCTCGGTGTGGCCGGCCCGCTTCAGGACCCCGCCCTCGCGGTAGCGCAGGGGGAAGACGTGGCCGGGCCGGTTCAGGTCCGTCGAGCGCGTCGCCGGATCGACGAGGGCGCGCACCGTGGCCGCCCGGTCGTGGACCGAGATCCCGGTCGTGGTGCCGTGGCGGTAGTCGACCGAGACGGTGAAGGCGGTGCGCTGGCTCTCGGTGTTCGCGCTCACCATCAGCGGCAGGTCGAGCTCGTCGGCCCGCTCGCTCTCGAGCGGCGCGCAGATCACCCCCGAGGTGTGCTCGAGGAAGAAGGCCATCGACTTCGCGGTGACGTCCTCGGCCGCCATCACCAGGTCGCCCTCGTTCTCGCGGTCCTCGTCGTCGACCACCACCACGATCCCGCCCGCGCGGATCTGGGCTATCGCCTCCTCGATCGTCGCCAGCGCCATCAGACCTCCACGTCGAGCCGTACGTCCTCGCCGAGGCGCGTCACGGCGACCAGGCGGCCGCGCCTCAGGGACTCCATCGTAGGGGTGGCCAGCCCGACCAGGGCCGGGAGGCCCGCCGGGCCCGCGAGGGCCGGCGCCGCGTACCAGGCCAGCCGGTCGACCAGGCCGGCCTCGAGGAACGCGCTCAGGGTGCGCGGGCCGCCCTCGACGAGCAGCTGGAGCACGTCGAGGGCGCCCAGCTCGTCGAGGATCGGGCCGAGCTCGCCGGAGCGCTCCAGGCAGGGGCGGACCCGCGCCGCGGCCGGGGCCGCCCCGAGCACCACCCGCAGGGGCTCGTAGGTGCGCTCCCCCAGCCGAGCGGTCAGGCGCGGGTCGTCGGCGCGCACCGTGCCCGCCCCCACGAGGATCGCCTGGCTCTCGGCGCGCAGGCGGTGGGCGTCGGCGCGGGCCGCCTCGCCGGTGATCCACTGGCTGGTCCCGTCGGCGACGGCGACCATGCCGTCCAGGGTGGCGGCCACCTTGCCCACCACGTAGGGCCGGCCCGTGCGCCGGTGGGTCAGGTACGCGGCCAGCTGGTCGGCGACGGCGGGCCCGTCGACGCCCTCGACGACCTCGACCCCGGCCGCGCGCAGGTGCGCCAGGCCCCGGCCGGCCACGCGGGGGTCGGGGTCGACGACCCCGACCACGACCCGGGAGACCCCGGCCGCCTCGATCGCCTCCACGCAGGGCGGCGTGCGCCCGGTGTGGGCGCAGGGCTCGAGGGTCACCACGAGCGTCGCGCCCCGCGCCCACGCCCCGGCCGCGCGCAGGGCCGCCACCTCGGCGTGGGGACCCCCCGGGGCGGCCGTCGCCCCGGTGGCCAGCACCTCGCCGAGGTCGTCGAGCACGACCGCCCCCACCCAGGGGTTGGGCGGCGCGTCGAGGCGGGCGGTGGCGGCCGCGGCACGGGCCGCGGCCATCGCCCCCTCGAGGTCGATCATCGAGCGGCCGCGGCGGCGGCGCGCAGCGCCCGGGCCGCCCCCAGGGGATCGGGCCGGGCGAAGATCGCCGAGCCGGCGACCAGCACGTTGGCGCCGGCCGCGACGGCGACGGGGGCCGTCCCCGGGTCGATCCCGCCGTCGACCTCGAGGTCGACCCCGAGCCCGCCGGCCTCGATCGCCGCGCGCGCCCGCTCGACCTTGTCCATCACCTCGGCCATGAAGGACTGGCCCCCGAAGCCCGGGAAGACGGTCATGAGCAGCAGCAGGTCGATCCGTCCGAGGAACGCCTCGACGGCGCCAAAGGGCGTGTCGGGGTTGGCGGCGAGCCCGACGCGCAGGCCGAGGGCGCGCATCGCGTCGATCAGCCCGTCGGTGCCGCCCACCTCGACGTGCACGGTGCAGCCGTCGGCGCCGGCGCGGGCGAAGGCCTCGAGGTAGCGCCCGGGCTCATCCATCATGAGGTGGCAGTCGAAGAAGCGCTCGCTGTAGCGCCGCAGCGAGGCGACCACCGGCGGGCCCAGGCTCACGTTGGGCACGAAGTGGCCGTCCATCACGTCGACGTGCAGCCAGTCGGTCTCGGCGTCGACCTCGGCGACGCACGCGCCGAGGCGCCCGAAGTCGGCCGACAGGATCGAGGGCGCCACGCGCAGCGCCCCGACCTCACCGGGGGGGTGCGCGCTCACGCGCTCAGCCTAGAGGGGGTCGCCCGCGCCGCCCGACCACGTCGCCGGGGCGTCGGCGCGTCGTCCGCGCCACCACGCCGACGCCGCCATCGAGCCCCGACCGGCCGGGCGCACCTCGAGGAGCTCGAGGGCGCCGTCGTCGAGGCCCAGGACCACCCGGCCCTCGACGAGGGCGACGGTGCCCGCCGCGACGCGCGCCCCGCTCGGCGCGACGCGCTCGACGAGGAGCCGCTGGCCCGCGCACTCGAGGTGGGCGCCGCCGAGGCGCACCACCCGCGCCGCCCGGGCGGCCCCCGTCGAGGGGTCGAGGGCCCGCTCGGCCTTCGTGAGCTTCCTCGCGTAGGTCGCCTCGCCGACCTGGGGTCGCGCGCCCCCGAGCGCCGTGGGGTCCTCGAGCACCCCGAGGAGCAGTCGGGCCCCGAGGGCGGCCAGCTCCTCGGTGAGGGCCGCGGCGTCCTTCTCGTCGACCTCGACCGCGGCCGACGCGTGGATCGGCCCGGTGTCGAGGGCTTCCTCGAGCGTGATGATCGTCACCCCGGTGCGCTCGTCGCCCGCCAGGATGGCCCGCTCCACCGGGGCGGCGCCGCGCCAGCGCGGCAGCAGGGAGAAGTGGACGTTGAGCATGGGCACCGCCGCGAGCACCGCGGGCGGCACGAGCGCACCGTAGGCGACGACCACCCCGCGCTCGACCCCGACGTCGAGCACGTCGGCGAGCCGGCTCGTGACGCGCAGGCCCCGCTCGAGGGCGGCGCGCTTCACGGGGCTCGGCTCGGGCCGCCCGCCCCGGGTCCGGCGGCGGTCGGGCCGGGTGACGACGAGGGCGACGTCGTGGCCGGCGTCGCAGAGGCCCTCCAGGGTCGGCACCGCCGCGCGCGGCGTGCCGAGGAAGGCGAGACGCATCTAGTCGGCGCGGCGTCCGAGCCGCAGCCGCCGGCCGCGCAGCTCGCGCAGCGCCTCGCGACGCTCGTCCTCGTCCAGCCGGTCGAGCAGGAGTCGCCCGTCGAGGTGGTCGGTCTCGTGCAGGAAGATGCGGGCCTCGAGTTCGGTGGCGACGACGTCGAGCTCGCGGCCCTCCAGGTCCACCCCGACCAGGTGGACCGTCCCGGGCCGGGTGATCGCCCAGCCCATCCCGGGCACCGAGAGGCAGCCCTCGTCGTACTCCCACTCGCCCGAGGTCTCGACGATCCGCGGGTTGACCACGACCCGCGGGCCCTCGCCCGCGTCGTAGACGAAGAACCGCTTGGCGACCCCGATCTGGTTCGCGGCCAGCCCCACGCCCGGCGCGTCGTACATCGTCTCGATCATCGAGTCGCACAGCGAGGCCAGGGCGCCGTCGATCTCGGTGACCTCGGTCGTGGGGGTGGTGAGGACCGGGTCGGGGAAGACGCGGATCGGCAGCAGGCTCACCGGACCACGTTACCCGTCGCCCCCCGCCACGGCGACCCGACACCGCCGCCGCGACGCGCACGCGGCCAGTGCGTCACAGAGCGTCGCGACGTCGGGCGCGCGCGCGACGAAGCCCCCCGCGCCCTCGCGCACCTCCACCCCGTGCGCCGCGAGCTCCGCCGCCAGCTCGCCGGCGCCCTCGCCCGAGAGCCGGGCCTCGCCCCCGAAGGGCGAGAGGCCCAGCAGCGCGGCCTCGGCGGCCTCCTCGGCGACGAGGTCGTCGAAGCGCGCCGCGACCACCGCCTCGAGCACCGGGTCCGCGCCGCGCCGGGTCTGCACGTAGAGCACGGCGCGCCCCTCGCGCCGGGAGCCGACGAGCCGGCCGGCGCGCCCGAGCGCGTGGACGAACTGGCGGCGGGCCGCCGCGCGCGGGGCCAGCAGGTACTGGTCGGCGTCGGCGACGCAGACCGCCCCGGCCCGGCGCACCGAGGCGAAGAGCGCCTCGGTGCCCACCACCACGCGCGCCGCGCCGTCGTAGGGGCGCGCGGCGGTGACCTCGGCGACGGCGACGCCCAGCTGGGCCGCGACGTCGCGCGCGAGGGTCGTCACGCCCGAGCGCACCCGGCGCAGCGCCGTCGAGGCGCACGCGGCGCAGAAGCGCTCGCGCGTGTGCCCCCCCGGGCACGCCAGGGCGCCCCCGGCCTCGGCCTCGGCCTGGCCGCACGTGGGGCAGCGCACGAGCGCCCCGCAGCGCCCGCACGCGAGGAGTCGACCCGTCCCGAGGCGCTGGTGGAGGACGGCGAGGGCGACCGGCTCGTCGCTCGCGAGCGCGCGCCGCGCCGCCTCGAGCACCTCCGGCGCGAGCGCCCCCTCGTGGGGGTCGCGGTCGCGCCGGTCGACCACGACGACCCGTGGCCACCCGCCGACGAGGTCGGGGTCGCGCGCGTAGCCCCCCCGCCCGACGAGCGCCGGCGAGGGCCAGAGGGCGCCCGTCCAGTGCGGGGCCGCGTCGCGCCGGCACCGCTCCGCGACCACGGTCGGCGCGTCCCAGGTCGGGGCGGCGCTCGAGGCGAGGGCGTCGTCGTCGGCGTCGAGCACGACCGCCCCGGCCAGACGGGGCGCGGGCGCGAAGGCCGCCGCCCTCGTCCCCACCACGACCGGCCAGCCGGCCCGGGCCCGGGCCCAGTCCTCGCGCGCGACGGCGAGCCCGCGGCGCTCCAGCCGCGACGCCAGCCGCTCGGCCCACCCCTCGTGGGGCACGACGACCAGGAGCGAGCCCTCGCGCCCCCGGGTCGCCTCGTAGGCCGAGAGCACGAGGTCGAGGGGGTCGGTCGTGGGGGCCAGCTGGTAGGTCCCGGGCGCCCAGACCCGCCGCGGGGGCGGGTCGGCCGGGCCGGCGGCGGGGGCGACCGGGAGCTCGCGCACGATCCGGGGCGCCGAGGCCGTGGCGAGGAAGTGGCTCCAGGGCGCGCCGTAGCGCCAGGCGGCCCAGCGGGCGAGCTCGACGACCGCGGGCGGCGGCCCGAGCCCGAGCGACGCGGTGACGGCCCGCAGCCCCTCGGCGGGGCGCTCGGGCTCGGTGACGCCCTGGTCGATCACCCAGCCGCGCACCGAGCGCGGGCCGAGCGCGACGCGCACCCGGTCGCCCACCGAGAGCGCCATCCCCCCGTCGCGGTAGTCGAAGCCCCGTTCGAGGGGGGCGACCTCGGTGAGGACCCGGACGACCCCGGCCACTAGGCCAGGTCGAGTTCGCGGCGCAGGTCGTCGAGCCGCGGGGTCTGCTCCCAGGTGAATCCCTGGTCGGTCCGGCCGAAGTGGCCGTAGGCCGCGGTGCGCGCGTAGATCGGCCGGCGCAGGTCGAGGTCGCGGATGATCGCCGCCGGGCGCAGGTCGAACAGGGCGTCGATGGCCTTGGCGATCGTGGCCGTGTCGACCCGCTCGGTGCCGAAGGTCTCCACGAGCACCGAGACCGGCCGGGCCATGCCGATGGCGTAGGCCACCTGGACCTCACAGCGGCGCGCGGCCCCCGAGGCCACCACGTGCTTGGCCACCCACCGCGCGGCGTAGGCCGCCGAGCGGTCGACCTTGGACGGGTCCTTGCCCGAGAAGGCGCCCCCGCCGTGGCGGGCCATCCCGCCGTAGGTGTCGACGATGACCTTGCGACCCGTGAGCCCGGCGTCGGCGTGGGGGCCGCCCAGGACGAACTTGCCCGAGGGGTTGACGATCGTGCGCATCGAGCGGTGGTCGAGGTCGCCGGGCAGCACCGGGGCGATCACGTGCTCGATCACGTCGCGCTCGATGAGGGCGTGGCTCACGTGGTCCTCGTGCTGGGTCGAGACGAGCACCGTGTCGACCCCGACGGGCCGCCCGTCCTCGTAGGCGACGGTGACCTGGGTCTTGCCGTCGGGTCGCAGGTAGGGCACGAGCCCGGTCCGGCGCACCTGGGCCAGGCGCATCGAGAGCCGGTGCGCCAGCCAGATCGGCAGGGGCATGAAGTCCTCGTTGTCGTCGCAGGCGTAGCCGAACATCATCCCCTGGTCGCCGGCGCCCAGGGCGTTGAGCTCGTCCTCGCCTCCGGTGCCGTCGCGCAGCTCGAGGGCCCGGTCGACGCCCCCGGCGATGTCCGGGCTCTGGCGCCCGAGGGAGACCAGCACCGCGCAGGTGCGCCCGTCGAAGCCCTTCGCGCCGTCGTCGTAGCCGATGTCGAGGATCGCCCGGCGCGCGATCGAGGTGATGTCGACCGAGGCGCTGGTGGTGACCTCGCCGGCCACCACGCACAGCCCGGTGGTGAGCAGGGTCTCGCAGGCCACGCGCGCGTCGGGGTCCTGGGCGACGATGGCGTCGAGCACGCTGTCGGAGATCTGGTCGGCGATCTTGTCGGGGTGGCCCTCGGTCACCGACTCCGAGGTGAACAGCGTGCGGTCGCTCATCGGGCTCCTCGCTCCAGCAACGCAGCCACCCTAGCCAAGATGGCCTCGGCGACGGCCCCCTTCGAGGCGAGCGCGACGCGCTCGGGCGCCGCGTCGCGCGCGAGGATCACGACCTCGTTCGTCTCGTGGTCGAAGCCGGCCCCGGGGGCGGTGACGTCGTTCGCGACGAGCAGGTCGACGCCCTTGGCCTCGAGCTTGTGCTGGGCGTTCGCCTCGACGTCGGTCGTCTCGGCGGCGAAGCCCACGAGCACCTGGCCCGGGCGGCGGGCGGCCGCGAGCCCGGCCAGCACGTCGGGGGCCGCCACGAGCGCGAGGGTCGGCGCGCCGTCGGCGCGCTTGATCTTCTCGGGGCGGGCCCCGACGGTGAAGTCCGACACGGCCGCCGCCATCACCAGGGCGTCGGCGCGCGCGAAGTCGCGCGCCAGCGCGTCGGCCATCTGGGCCGCGCTCTCGACCCGCACGACCGTCACGGCGCGCGCGACGTCGGGGGCCACCTCGTGGGCCCCGGCCGTGACGAGGGTCACGTCGGCCCCGAGGCGGGCCGCGACCTCCGCCAGGGCGAGGCCCTGGCGGCCCGAGGAGCGGTTCGTGAGGACCCGGACCGGGTCGATCGCCTCGCGCGTGCCCCCGGCGCTCACGAGGACCCGCCGGCCCGACAGGGGTCCGCGGTAGCCCTCGAGCACGCGCGCGACCAGCGCGCAGATCGCCTCGGGCTCCGCGAGGCGTCCCGGCCCCTCGTCGCCGCCGGCGAGCGGTCCCGCGTCGGGGCCGAGCACCAGCACGCCGCGCCGGCGCAGCGTGGCCAGGTTCTCGCCCACCGAGGGGCTCTCCCACATCTCGGTGTGCATCGCCGGGCAGAGCACGACCGGCGCCCGGGTCGCGAGCAGGGTGGCGCTGAGCAGGTCGTCGGCCAGGCCCAGCGCGTAGCGGGCGATCAGGTGGGCCGTCGCCGGGGCCACCACGACGCAGTCGGCGCCCTGGCCGAGCCGGGTGTGCGGGATCGGCGTCGTGGGGTCGTCGAAGAGCTCGGTGCGCGCCGGCCGGCCGGCCAGGGCCGCCAGGGTCGTCGGGCCGATGAAGCGCGCGGCCTCGCGGGTCATGACGGGCTCGACCTCGTAGCCGCGCGCGCGCAGCCGACGGATCAACTCGGCCGACTTGTAGGCGGCGACGCCGCCGGCGACGCCTAGGACGATGCGGTAGGGCCCCGGCTCAGGCGTCGCGGAGGGCATCGGTGAACGCGTCGAGGTCGAGGCCCGCGTCCGCCCGGGCCTCGGCGGCCGCCTCGGCGGCCTCGCGCTCGGCCTCGATCTCCTCGGGGGTCGGGCGGTGATACTGGAGCTTGCCCTCGAAGAGCTCCTCCATGGCGATCGACAGCGACTTGTTCGACAGGCTGGTCACCTGGGGCGGGATGACCCCGCCGTGGCCGGCGCCGAGCCCGTTGTAGTACTCGTTGATCTGGCGGGCCCGGATCGAGGACACCGCGACCAGCGTGAACCTCGACGCGCCGACCTTGGCCAGGAGGTCCTCGATGGGCGGGTCGACGAGGGTGGGGCGTTCGGCCATGGGGCGTCCTTCTCAGGCGGGGGTGCGCCGGGCTCGGCGCAGCCCCTCCAGTATAGAGACGATCTCCGCGGCCGCCCGGTCCGGGTCGTCGTTGACCACCACCCGGTCCGCCAGGGCCCGGCCCCGGGCGACCTCCGCGGGGGCGCTCGCCAGGCGCGCCCGCACGTGGGACTCGTCGTCGCCGCGCCCGCGCAGGCGCGCCTCGAGCGACGAGTCGTCGGGCGCGGTCACCAGGACGACCACGGCGTCGGGGACGAGCCGGCGGACCTGCTCGGCCCCCTGGACGTCGATCTCCAGGAGCACGTCGTCGCCCTCCGGCGGCGTCGGCCGGGGCGTGCCGTAGAGGTGGCCGTGGAACTCGGCCCACTCGAGGAAGCGGCCCTCGTCGATCGCGCGGGCGAACTCCTCGGGCGAGACGAAGGCGTAGTCGGCGTCGGTCTCGTGGGGCCGGGGCGGGCGGGTCGTCCAGCTCCGCGACAGCCAGAGGTGGCCGTCGCGCTCGACGAGGCGGTGCGCCAGCGTGCCCTTGCCGACGCCGCCCGGGCCGATCAGGACGACGACGAGGGACTCACCGGACAAGGGCCCGGAACAGCTCGGCGCGCTGCTTGGGCCCCAGCCCCCGGATGCGCCGGGTCTTGGCGATCTGGGCGGCCTTCATGATGCGCTCGGCCTTCACCTCGCCGATGGCCGGCAGGGCGCTGATGAGGTCGTAGGCGCGCATCTGGGCGATGCAGTCCTCGCGCGCGGCCAGCTCGAACAACTCCTCCAGGGAGAGCTGCCCGGTCTTGACGAGGCGCTTGACCTCGGCGCGGCGCCGGCGGTTGGCGACCGCGAGCCGGGAGGCCTCGACGCGCTGCTGCTGGGTCAGGGACGGTGGAGTTGGGACCACGGGCTCAGACTACCCGGCGCCGGGTGATCAGGCTAGGAGTTCAGTGAGGTCGTCGCGCCAGCGCTCGGCCGCCCGGCGCAGGGCCCGGCGCGACGGGCCGGCCGCGAGCAGCGCGCGCGAGACGCTCGCGAGGACGCTGGCGCGCGCGCAGCCGGCCGTCACCGCCGCCACCTCGCGGGGCCCCGCCCCCTGGGCCCCGACCCCCGGGACGAGGACGGGCCCGCCCAGGCCGGCGAGGTCGAAGCCGAGGGGGGCCCGCGTCGCGCCGACCACGACCCCGACCGACCCCCACCCCTCCACCGCGTTCAGCCCCGCCACGGCCGCGCACACCCCCGCCTCGACGCTGCGGCCCTCGTAGAGGGCCTCCTGGACCCGCCGGCCCTCGGGGTTCGAGGTGGCCGCGAGCACCAGCGCCCCGGTGCCGCTGGCCCGGGCCGCGGCGAGCAGCGGGGCGAGCGAGGCGACCCCGAGGTAGGGGTGCAGCGTCACCGCGTCGGCGCGCAGCGCGGAGCCCTCCCCCGCCCAGGCCTGCGCGTAGCCCTCGTTGGTCGAGCCGATGTCGCCGCGCTTGGCGTCGGCGATGAGCAGCACCCCCGCCTCGCGGGCCACCTCCACCACCCGCTCGAGGGCCGCGTAGCCCGCCGAGGCGAAGCGCTCGAAGAAGGCGACCTGGGCCTTGACGGCGGCCGCCGTCTCGGCGACGGCCTCGATCGTGGTGAGGGCGAGGTAGCGCGCCCCCTCGGCCGTGTCGGGCTGGCCCCAGTCGGCCAGCACCGCGGCGCTCGGGTCGAGTCCCACGCACAGGGGGCCCCGCGCCTCGATCGCGCCGGCCAGGCGCACCCCGAAGGTCTCACCCGTCGCCATGGGCCACCCCCACGATCTCGCCGAGCGAGGCGACGCCGTGGTCGTCGAGCCAGCGGTCGAGCTCGTCGCGCACCCGGAAGGGCGCGCGCGGGTCGGCGAAGGTGGCGGTGCCCACCTCGAGCGCGTCGGCGCCGGCCATCGCCATCGCCACCGCGTCCTCGCCGGTGGCGATCCCGCCCACGCCGACGATCGCCGCCTCCGGGAAGGCCTCGCGGCAGTCGTAGACCGCGCGCAGCGCGATGGGGGCGATCGCGCCACCGCTCAGTCCCCCGCCGCCGTGGCCGAGGGCCGGGCGCCGGGCCTCGACGTCGATCACCATCCCGAGCACGGTGTTCACGAGCACCAGCGCCTCGGCGCCGGCGGCCAGGGCCGCCCCGGCCACCTCGACGAGGTCGGGCGTGTTCGGGCTCAGCTTCGCCCACCGCGGCAGACCCGCGGCGCCGGCCGCCTCCACGACGGCCGCGGTCGCCTCGGGCGAGTGGGCGAAGATCTCCCGGCGCCCCTCGAGGTTGGGGCAGCTGGCGTTCACCTCCACCGCGACGACCTCGGCGCCGGCGAGCCCGGCGGCCGCGGCCTCGAACTCCGCCACGGTGCGCCCCCAGATCGAGGCGACGACCGTCGCGCCGCGCCGGCGCAGCCGGGTGAGCCCGTCGGCGCGCCACGCGGCCACCCCCGGGCCCGAGAGGCCGACCGCGTTCACCATCGAGGCGCCCCAGGTCGCCAGGCGCGGCGCCGGGTTGCCCGGCCAGGCGAAGGCCGCGAGGGACTTCACGACGACGGCCCCGAGGCCGTCGAGCTCCCCGTAGGCCGCGAGCTCGTCGCCGACCCCGGCCGTGCCCGAGGCGGTGAGGACCGCGCAGGCGAGCCGGACCGAGCCGACCCGGGTCGAGAGGTCAGCCACCGTGGAGCTCCTGGAGCGGGCGCACGCGCCAGCCGTGCCGGCGCGTCTCCTCGATCCCCCGGGCCGCGGCGAAGCCGGCCGACAGCGTCGTCAGGCAGGGCACCCCGTGGCCGACGCACGCCGTGCGGATGGCCGCCCCGTCGCTGCGCGCGGTCGAGCCGGTCGGGGTGTTCACCACGAGCTGGACCCCGCCCGAGGCGATCAACTCCACGGCGTCGACGCCGAGGTCGCCCTGGCCGACCTTGGAGACGAGGGTCGCGACCTCGACCCCGTGGCTGCGCAAGAAGCCGGCCGTGCCGACCGTCGCGGCCAGCTCGAAGCCCAGCTCGAAGAGCCGTCGCGCGAGCGCGAGGCCCTCGACCTTGTCGACGTCGGCGAGGGAGAAGAAGACCCGCCCCGCGTCGGGCAGGCGCGAGCCGGCCGCGAGCTGGGACTTGGCGAAGGCGATGCCGAAGGTCTCGCCCACGCCCATCACCTCGCCCGTCGAGCGCATCTCGGGCCCGAGGACGGTGTCGACCCCCGGGAACCGGCTGAAGGGCAGGACGGCCTCTTTGACCGACACGTGCTCGGGCACCGGGGTGGCCGCGGGCACGAGGCCCGCGGCGCGCAGGCCGGCCAGGCGCTCGCCCACCATCACCCGCACCGCGACCGCCGCCAGGGGCACGCCGGTGGCCTTGGCGACGAAGGGCACGGTGCGCGAGGCCCGGGGGTTGGCCTCGAGCACGTAGACCTCCTCGCCCTTGACGGCGTACTGCACGTTGATCAGCCCGACGACCCCGAGCGCCTCGGCGAGGGCCCGGGTGTGAGCGTCGAGGGTGGCGAGCGTGGCGGGGGTCAGGCTCACCGGGGGCAGCGCGCAGGCCGAGTCGCCCGAGTGGACCCCGGCCTCTTCTACGTGCTCCATTATTCCCGCGACGAAGACCTCGCCGCCCGCGTCGCGCACCGCGTCGACGTCGACCTCGGTGGCGTCCTCCAGGAACCGGTCGATCAGGATGGGCCTCTCGCGGGTCACCCCGCCCTCGCGCGCCAGGGCTCCGTGGTCGCTCGTGAGGTCGCCCATCACCCGGGCGAGGGCGTCGTCGTCGTAGACGATCTCCATCGCCCGGCCCCCGAGCACGTAGCTCGGGCGCACGAGGACGGGGTAGCCCACGCGCTTGGCGACGGCGCGCGCCTCGGCGAGGGTCGTCGCGACGTCCCCCGGCGGCTGGCGCAGTCCGAGGCGCGCGCAGATCGCGGCCCAGCGCTCGCGGTCCTCGGCCGCGTCGATCGAGGCGACCGAGGTGCCCAGCACCAGCCCCTCCTCCAAGGTCGGGGCGAGCTTGAGCGGCGTCTGGCCCCCCAGGGAGACGACGACCCCGGCGACGCGCGCCCCGTCCGCGCAGGCCGCCCGCTCGGCCGCGACGACGTTCGCGACGTCCTCCGCGGTGAGGGGCTCGAAGTAGAGCCGGTCCGAGGTCGAGTAGTCGGTCGAGACCGTCTCGGGGTTGCAGTTGACCATCACCGTCTCGTAGCCGAGCTCGCGCAGCGTGAGCGCCGCGTGCACGCAGCAGTAGTCGAACTCGATCCCCTGGCCGATCCGGTTGGGGCCCGAGCCGAGGATGATCACGCGGTCCTTCGCCGAGGGCGCCACCTCGGACTCGTCCTCGTAGGTGCTGTAGTGGTAGGGCGTCGTGGCGGCGAACTCGGCCGCGCAGGTGTCGACGGTCTTGTAGGTGACCCTGACCCCGGCCGCCTCGCGCCAGGCGCGCACCTCGTCCGGGTCGGCCCCGGCGAGCTGGGCGAGCTGGGCGTCGGAGAAGCCGCCGCGCTTGAGGCGCCGCCACGCGGGCGCCTCGAGCGCGGCGAGGTCGGCGCCGAGGACCGTGCGCTCGAGCTCGACGATCTCGGCCATGCGGTCGAGGAACCACCGATCGATGCCGGTCAGGGCGGCGAGGTCCTCGACGGCCGTGCCGCGCGCGAGCGCCTCGTGCAGCGCGAAGAGCCGCTCGGGGGTGGCCACGCGGCAGCGCTCGGCGAGGGCCGCCCCGTCGAGCCGGGCGAACTCGCTGTCGGGGCCGAGGGCGAAGCCCAGGCGCCCCTGCTCGAGCGAGCGCACCGCCTTCTGGAGGCTCTCGGCGAAGGTGCGCCCGATGGCCATGACCTCGCCCACCGACTGCATCCGCGTGCCCAAGGTCGGCGTCGAGCCGGGCAGCTTCTCGAAGGCCCACCGCGGGAACTTGGTGACGACGTAGTCGATGGTCGGCTCGAAGCTGGCCGGGGTCAGCCGGGTGATGTCGTTGGTGATCTCGTCGAGGCTGTAGCCCACGGCGAGGCGCGCCGCGATCTTGGCGATCGGGAACCCGGTGGCCTTGGAGGCTAGCGCGCTCGAGCGGCTGACCCGGGGGTTCATCTCGATCACCAGCCGGTCGCCGTTGGCGGGGTTCACCGCGAACTGGACGTTGGAGCCGCCCGTCTCCACCCCCACGCGGCGCAGCACGGCGAAGGCGTCGTCGCGCATCGCCTGGTACTCGACGTCCGAGAGCGTCTGCTGGGGCGCGACGGTGATCGAGTCGCCCGTGTGCACCCCCATCGGGTCGAGGTTCTCGATCGAGCAGACCACCACGCAGTTGTCGTGCGCGTCGCGCATCACCTCGAGCTCGTACTCCTTCCAGCCGGCGATCGAGCGCTCGACCAGGATCTCGCCGATGGGCGAGGCCGCGATGCCCTCGGCGGCGAGTCGCCGGAAGGTGGCCTCGTCCTCGGCGATCCCGGTGCCCGCACCGCCCAGGATGTAGCTCGGGCGCACGATGATCGGCCAGCCGATGCGCCGGGCGATCGCCACGGCCTCGTCCACCGCGTGGGCGAAGTCCGACTCGGGTACGGCGAGGCCGATGTCGGCCATCGCCTCTTTGAACCGCTCGCGGTCCTCGGCCGTCTCAATGGCCTCGGGCCGCGCGCCGATCACCTCGACCCCGAGGCGCTCGAGCTCGCCGCGACGCACCAGCTCCATGGTGAGGTTCAGCGCCGTCTGACCGCCGAGGGTCGGCAGCAGGGCGTCGGGCCGCTCGCGCTCGATGATCGCGACCAGAACGTCGGCGTCGAGCGGCTCGACGTAGGTGACGTCGGCGGTGCGCGGGTCGGTCATGATCGTCGCGGGGTTCGAGTTCACGAGGACCACCCGGTAGCCCTCCTCGCGCAGCACCTGGCAGGCCTGGGTGCCCGAGTAGTCGAACTCGCAGGCCTGGCCGATCACGATCGGCCCCGAGCCGATGACCAGGATCGTCGTGAGGTCGTCCCGGCGCGGCATCAGCCCTCCCACCACTGGGCGGACTCGACGAGGCGCGCGAAGCGCTCGAACAGGTAGCGCGCGTCGTGGGGCCCGGGCCCGGCCTCGGGGTGGTACTGGACCGAGAAGCACCGCTCCTCGCGCAGCGCCAGGCCCTCGACGACGCCGTCGTTGAGGTCGACGTGGCTGACGGCGGCGCGGGCCAGCGAGTCGGGGTCGACGGCGTAGTTGTGGTTCTGGGCCGTTATCTCGACCCGCCCGGTCGCGAGGTCCTTCACCGGGTGGTTCGAGCCGTGGTGGCCGAAGGGCAGCTTGTAGGTGCGCCCGCCCAGGGCCCGGGCGAGCAGCTGGTGGCCGAGGCAGATCCCGAAGATCGGCACCCGCCCGAGCAGGCGGGCGAGCTCGGCCGCGAGCCCGTCGAGGGCCGCCGGGTCGCCGGGGCCGTTGGAGAGGAAGACGCCGTCCGGCGCGAGCGCGAGCACCTCGTCAGCCGTCGTGGTCGCGGGCACCACGCTCACCGAGAAGCGCCGGGCCAGCTGGTCGACCATCGTGCGCTTGATGCCGTAGTCGAGGGCGACCACGTGGCGCCCCGCCCCCCCGCGCCGGTACGCCTCAGAGGTCGTGACCGTCGTCACGAAGTCGGTGTCGTCGGTGCCGCGGGCCTCGCGCGCGGCCGCCTCGAGCGTCGCTAGGGGCGCCGTGCCGAAGGCGCCGGGCAGGGCGCCGTGGGCCCGCAGGTGGCGCGTGAGCCGGCGGGTGTCGACCCCGACGAGTGCGGGCACGCGGTGGCGCGCGAGGAACGACTCGAGCTCCTCGCGCGCGCGCCAGTTCGAGCCGACGGGGTTGAGCTCGCGCACCACCACCCCGCGGCACCAGGGGCGCACCGACTCGTCGTCGAGGGGGGTGACCCCGTAGTTGCCCACGTGGGGGTAGGTGAAGGTGATGACCTGGCCGGCGTAGCTGGGGTCGGTGATGACCTCCTGGTAGCCCGAGAGGGCGGTATTGAAGACGAACTCGCCCGTCGTGAGGCCGTCGCGCGGCGCGAAGCCGGCGGCCTCGCCGGCGAAGGCCGCGCCGTCGGCGAGCACGAGGTGGGCCGCCTCTCTCACGCGAGCTCCTCTGCGTCGAGCACCACGCGGCCGGCCACGAGCAGGGCCCGCGCCCGGCCGGTGAGCTCGCGCCCGTGGTAGGGGGTGTTGCGGGCCCGGCTGGCGAGGTCCTCGCGGCTCGCGCGCCAGCGCCGCCGCGGGTCGAAGACCACCAGATTGGCGTCCTCGCCCGCGGCGACCCGCCCGCCGTGGGCGCCCAGCCCCGAACGGGGATCGGCGACGTCGAGCCCGGCGATGCGCGCCGGGTGCCGGCTGAGCAGCGCGAAGAACGCCGCCGCGGACGCCGCGGCGCCCCCGAGGGCCTCCAGGGTCAAGGCGGCGGCGTGCTCCAGGCCGAGCATCCCGGGGGGCGCCTCGTCGAAGGTCCGGTCCTTGGTCTCGGGAGCGTGGGGGGCGTGGTCGGTCGCGACCGCGTCGATCGCGCCGCCGGCGAGGCCCGCCACGAGCGCCTCCACGTCGGCGCGCGGGCGCAGCGGCGGGTGGACCTTGAACAGCGGGTCGTAGCCCTCGACCGCGGTCTCGTCGAGGGTGAGGTGGTGGGGGGTCACCTCGCAGGTGACCGGCAGGCCCTCGGCGCGGGCCGCGACGACCAGGGTGAGGGCGCGCGCGCTCGACAGGTGCATCACGTGCAGGGGACAGCCCGTCAGGCGCGCCAGCTCGAGGTCGCGGGCCACCATCAGCTCCTCGGCCAGGGCCGGCCGGCCGACCAGGCCGAGCCGCCCCGAGAGGGCGCCCTCGTGCATCACGCCGCCCGCGGCCAGGCGCTCGTCCTCGCAGTGCTCGGCGATGCGCGCGCCCAGGCCCCGCGCGTACTCCATCGCCCGGCGCAGCACCAGGGGGTCCTCGACGCCCCGGCCGTCGTCGGTGAAGAGGCGCACCCCGAGCGCCGCCATCTCGGCCATCGGGGCCAGCAGCTCGCCGCGCCGGCCCTGGGTGACGGCCCCGGCCACGGCGACCTCGACGCAGGCCTCGCGCCCTCGCGCCTGGACGAAGGCCACCATCGCGGCGGTGTCGAGCGCCGGCTCGGTGTTCGGCATGGCCACCACCGCGCTGTAGCCGCCCCGGGCCGCGGCCCGGGCCCCGCTCTCGATCGTCTCGGCCTCCTCGTGGCCCGGCTCGCGCAGGTGGGCGTGCAGGTCGACCAGGCCCGGCCCCACCCAGCAGCCCGTCGCGTCCACGATCCGCGCGTCGCCGGGCGCCTCGAGGTCGGGACCGACGACGACGATCCGGCCGTCCTCGACCCCGACGTCGGCGCGCACCGGCCCGTCGGGCCCCACGACCTCGCCCCCGCGCACGACGAGCCTCACCCCGCCTCCCGCCCGAGCCCGGCGATCGTGAGGTACAGCACGGCCATGCGCACCGGCACGCCGTTGGCCACCTGGCGCTCGACGAGCGCGTTCGGGGCATCGGCCACCGCCGAGTCGATCTCCACCCCGCGGATCATCGGGCCGGGGTGCATCACGAACGCGGTGGGCCGGAGGCGCGCGTGGCGCTCGACGGTGAGACCGTGGGTTCGGGTGAACTCGGCGAGCCCCGGCACGAAGGTCCCGCTACCGCGCTCGCGCTGCAGGCGCAGCAGGCAGACCACGTCGGCCTCGGTGAGCGCCGCGTCGAGGTCGTCGACGACCTCGACCGGCCAGCTCGCCACCCCCGGGGGCAGGAGCGTCCCGGGCGCGGCCAGGCGCACGCGCGCCCCGAGGGTGGTGTAGACCGCGACGTCGCTGCGCGCGACGCGGCTGTGGCGGATGTCGCCGACGATGAGGACGTTCAGCCCCGCGAAGAGCGAGGCGCCCGAGTCGGGGCCGGACACGCCGGCCCGCTCGGCCAGCGCCTGGCGCAGGGTGAAGGCGTCGAGCAGGCCCTGGGTCGGATGCTGGTGGAGGCCGTCGCCGGCGTTGATGACCCGCACGTGGGGCACGTAGCGCGCGACGGCCTCGGCGGCGCCGGAGGCGGCGTGGCGCATCACGACGGCGTCGATGCCCAGCGCGTCGATCGTGGCGATCGTGTCGCGTAGGGACTCCCCCTTCTTCACGCTCGAGGAGGCCACCGCCAGCGAGAGCACGTCGGCCGAGAGGCGTTTGGCCGCCGTCTCGAAGCTGAGCCGGGTACGGGTCGACTCCTCGTAGAAGAGCGAGGCCACGACCCGCCCGCGCAGCGCCGGCACCTTCTTCACCTCGCGGCTGTGGACCTCGACGAAGGTCTCGGCCGTGTCGAGGACTTCGAGCACGCCCTCGCGCGAGAGGTCCGCCAGGCCGAGCAGGCTCCGCCCCCGGATCGACGCGACGCTCACGGCCGTTCCAGCCAGACGCCGTCGAGGGTGGCGCGCACCGACTCCTCGCGGGCGGTGGGGACGTTCTTGCCCACGAAGTCGGCGCGGATGGGCAGCTCCCGGTGGCCGCGGTCGACCAGGACCGCGAGCTGCACGGCCCGGGGCCGGCCCCACTCGACGAGGGCGTTCAGCGCCGCGCGCACGGTGCGTCCGGTGTAGAGGACGTCGTCGACCAGCACGACCACCCGGTCCTCGAGCGCCGGCAGCGCCGTGGCGCCGGCGCCGGTGACCGGCCGCGCCGCCAGGTCGTCGCGGAAGAAGGCCACGTCGAGCTGGCCGAGCTCGACGTCGGCCGCACCCACCTCCCGCAGGTCGTGGGCGAGGCGCTCGGCCAGGGCCACCCCGCCGCGTCGGAGGCCGACGACGCACACGGGCGCCTCGTGGTTGCGCTCGAGGATCTCGTGGGCCATCCGGCGCAACGCCCGGGTGACGTCGGACGACGACAGGAGGGGTCGGGCCGCCCCGCTCGGGGTGCGCGGGTCCTCGGTCTCGGTCACGTCACCTCCGGTCGTACGGGCCTCACGGGACCCGCTTCACGACGTCGCGGGTCATGGTAGCAGCGCCGCGCTACTCCAACTCGTACTTCGCGTTGATCGCGGCCTCCACGCTCGAGGCGGGCCAGTGGGGCACCTCGGAGCCGAAGTGGGACGCGCGCCCGGTCAACCGGTCGAGCACCGCGCCGGCCGAGCCCTCGGTGCGGATGGCCTTGCGGATGACGTAGCTGATCCCCGGCAGCGCCCAGAAGTCGCCGCAGATCCAGAGGATCGCCGCGCCGATCTGCTGGTCGGCGAAGGGCGAGAGCGTCACGCCGGGCACGTGGTCGTAGACGCTGTACCAGCTCGTCGAGGTCAGGATGCTCATCGAGATGGCGAGCATGGTCATCACGAGGTTCGTGAAGAGGATCGCGCTCCCCTGCCAGACGTAGCCCTTGCGCGGCGTCATCGGGAACGAGGGCACGATCTGGAGCCAGAAGAGGACCCCCGCCACGACGTAACTACCGTGCATGAGCACGATGTGGACGGCCGTGTTGGTCTCGGCGAGGTCGAAGAGCCGCGGGACGTGCCAGGCGAGCATCACCACGTTCATCAAGACGAGCGCGAACCACGGGTTGCGCACCAGGCGACCGACCGCCCGGTACGGCCGGGCCCGGGGGCTCAGGTAGAAGAACCGCCCCGTGGCCCGCCGCCAGCGCACCGGGAGGGCGAAGAGCAGCGGGTTCCACGGCGCGCCCCACACCACGAGGAACGGCACGAAGAACATCAGGACGATGTGCTCGATCATGTGGACGTAGAAGTAGCTGCCCGACCAGTAGTCGAGGGGCGAGTCGATCGTGAGGAGCAAGAGGGCGAGCCCGGCGTAGAAGGCCCCGGCGCGACGCCGCCTGGCGCGACGGCTCTTCGCCGAGGAGCGTCGGGCGAGGCGGCGCAGCCCGAGCTCGTGGGCCGCGACCGTCAGCGCGAGCGCGTAGACCGTGGGGTCCCAGGACCAGCCCTGGGTCAGGGCCCTCACGACGGGGTCCAGGGCGGGCGGGACGACCTCTGGGCGTCCTCGACCGCCTGGCGCTCGGTGAGCTCGCGCTGGTGGGCCTGCCAGGCCTCGAGCATGCCCTGGTACTGCGCCTCGACGACCGGGGCGGGCGGGCGGCGCCGGGCCCGGGCCCTCTCGCGCACGACGTCGCGGCCCGGGTGCAGGAACTTCCACCACATGTACACGGCGAAGATCCCGAGGAGCGGCCACTCGAAGACGTACGCCCAGCTGAGGCTGTTGCCGCCCTCGGCCCGATGCAGCTCGAACCAGAACGCCACCGTGCAGAGCGCGAGACCGCCGGCCAGCGTCAGGTGGAGTCTTAGCGCCGCGGCCCCGCGGAGCCGCTCGGGGGGCGCGTCGGGTGACGTCTCACGAGGCGAATCGCTCACGCCGCGAGGCTACTTCGCCCTCCCCGCGCGCTCAACGCCCGGATCGAGGAATCCGACCGGTGGTAGCGTAGGACGACCATCGCGGCGACTGCACCACCCGGGAGGCCCTCATCTCCGACCTGTCCGAAGAGCAACGCGCCGACGCACCCCGCGGGCTCTCCGAGGAGCAGCGCCGGCGCGCCCTGGCCGAGGGGACGCCGAAGGCGTCGAGCCGCTACGTCGGGCGCTTCGTCACGTTCCTGGTTCTCCTCGGGGTCATCGGGCTCGTGGCCGACTACTACTTCGGTCGCGTCGGCTCGACCCCGGCGCCCCACGCCACGACGACGGCCCCCGCCGGGTCGACCCGACCGCTCGCCTCCAGTCTCGACGCCCTCATGGGACTCAAGCCCATCAGCTCGGAGGTGGCCCCGGGCTTCAGCCTGACCGACCAGCACGGGCGTCCCTGGACCCTCCGAGGCGCCCGGGGCCACGTCGTCGTCCTCACGTTCTTCAACGGCACCTGCACCGACATCTGCCCGGTCGTCGGCGAGGAGATCCGCCGGGCGGAGTCGCTCCTGGGGTCCCGGGCCCACGGGGTGGACTTCGTCGTGGTCAACACCGACCCGCGCGACCTCAAGGGGACCGCCGATCCCCCGGCCCTCTCCCGGACCGGGCTCGACCACCTGGGGAACGTGTACTTCCTCACCGGGAGCCTGTCCGAGATCGACCCGGTCTGGTCGGACTACGGCGTGACCATCACCGTGGGCCGCCGCTCGAACCAGATGGCCCACAACGAGATCATGTACTTCATCGGCCCGCACGGCGGGCTCGCCGACCTGGCCACCCCGTTCGCGAACGAGAGCCACTCGGGCACCTACACCCTGGGCGCCGCCCAGGTGGCGCGCTGGGCCGAGGGCATCGCCCGGACCGCCGGTAGTCTCGTCCCGTGACCGACCACCTGGACCTCTCCGAGGAGGAGTACGACCCCTCGACGATGGCCATCTCGTCGCTGACGAACCGGCGCGTGCCCTGGTTCCGGCGGCCCTGGTTCCTCGTGTCGTCGATCGCCGCGGTCATCATCGCGATCTCGGTGGTGACCGACCTGCCCCACCCGATCACCGTGTCCCAGGACATCGCCGCCCAGAACGCCGTCCTCACCCAGATGCGCAGCGACGCCCGCGAGTGCGCCTTCGGCGTCTCGGAGAGCTTCTCGCTCTACGCCCGGTTCGTCAGGGGCGCACTGTCGCCCGCCAACCTCGCGACCACCAAGACCTACATCGCCGAGGACGAGGTCCCGTGCTCGTTCGCCGGGCAACCCGTCTACGACCTCACGAACAACATCCAGGTCACCCTGACCGCCGCGGGCAAGCACGTCGACGCCGCCCACACGGCCCTCGACCACTGGATCAGCGGCACCGCCCTCAAGGCCATTCAGGACATCCGCCAGTTGCTCGACGACCCGACCAACGCGTCCCTGAAGGCCAACCTCGCCTACCAGGCGTCCGAGCTCAACCGCGAGCGCGACCAGGTCCTCGGCGATATCTCCCAGGCGAGCCGGACCCTGGGGTCCCCGCTCGTCACGCCGCGCCTGCCGGTGGTGAGCCCGCCGCCGGGCGGCTAGACAGGGCTAGAAGCGCTCCGCCCGCGGCCCGAAGAGGCCGCGGGTGCGCTCCTCGCGCACCAGGTCGTACATCTCCTCGTCCGGGGTCGACTCGGACTGGAGCCAGTGGACCATGTTCCAGAAGACGACCGGGATGAAGATCACCGCCGACGTCGCCCAGAGCACCCCGGTGGCGATCTCCTTGTCGGCGACCAGGGACACCCCGGCCCCGGCCACGTGGTGGAACACCCGGTACCACCCGGCGCCGGTCATGCCGTCCATGTACCCGATGATCCAGATCGTCCACATCACCGGCGCGGCCATGAAGATCCGCAGGACGCGCTTGGGCAGGGGCGTGAGCGGCGGCGACTCCACCATCGACACGAAGAGGGCCACGCCCGCGCCCACCAGGGTCACCGACTCGAGTGCCCGGCCCCACCCGTGCGCCGCGACGTCATCGACCACCGGCGCGAGGCGCCAGAACACCTCGAGCAGGATGAACACGACGGTCACGACCACCGCGCGCGCCTCGCGCGAGAACGCCTCGCGCCGCGCCGTCCAGCGCGTCAGCCAGGTCACCCTCGTGTCGCCCGCCGCCAGGGCGCGACCCGCGCGGGTCAACCGCCAGGGTGCGCCCACGGCCAGCGCCGCCGGGACCCAGAACGCGAACACGCCGAACTGCAGCGCGTTCATGAACTCGTAGCGCCCCGCCCACGAGTCGAGAGGGGGCGCGAGGAACACCACCCACGCAACCACGCCCGCGACCAGCGCCGCGTTCCGGAGCCGCCGCACCCGATGCGACATGCGGCTCGCGACCGCCTACTTCTCGCTGTGATTCCGGTGCTGGAAGGCTCCCCAAATGATCACAGCCCCGAGCACGCCCAGCAGGAAGACCATCGTCTGGACCTGGGGGCCGATGTAGATGTCCACAGCCAACTCTCCTTAACTCAGATCCGACCCGACGGCTACTGCACGTAGAACATCAGGAAGAACCCGATGCTGATGATACCGACGTATCCCAGGTAGTACGACATCGAGGACACGTTGGCCCGGAAGGAGCGCGCCGTGTGGGCCGACGAGAGCTCGGGCCTGGTCCCGCCGAGCTCCTTGCGCAGGCGCAGGGAGCGGGCCACCGCGGTCTCCAGCCAGTACGTCGCGAAGACGATCGTCATGATGTTCATGACCACGAAGGCCACGAACGTCGACGCGTAACCGCTCGAGCCCGGGTAGAAGGGCAGGACCACGAGCTCCCAGATCTGGAAGAAGAGGGCGATGAGTCCCGCCGCCACCCCCGTCCAGCCGGCCACCTGGAAGTCGTTGGTGAACCCCTTGCGCAGCCGGCTGTGCCCGTACATCCCCAGACCCGCCATGACCAGCATGCAGATCAGGATCGTCCAGCCGTAGTAGAGGGGCGCCAGCTGCCCCGGGATCCGCCACAGGTGGGAATTGTTGCTGGAACGGAGGTAGAAGTACGCGAAGGCCAGCGACGCGTACATGAACGTGGCCACGCCGATGGCGAGCCGTCCCCCGGTCCAGATAGACCCGATGTGCGAGCGGAACTCGAACTCCCGCTCCTCGGGCGTGGCGTTTGGCGCCGTCGAGTCCTTGTAGGTGTCAGTCATCTTGGATCTCTCCACTCACTCTTCGACCGAACTGCCGACCGCACCCGACGAACCGCCGTCCGATCCCCCCCCGCCGAAGTCCGCGTACGCCGGGGCGCCCGGCTCGCTGTAGCGGTAGGGCTCGGTCACGATGACCGGGATCCGCTCGAAGTTGTAGAGCGGAACCGGGTTCGCCGTCTGCCACTCGAGGCCCAGCGAGTCCCACGGGTTCGCCGGAGCCTTCTTCGGGTTGATGATCATCGAGTACATCAGGTTCCAGAAGAACAGCAGGAACGAGGCCCCGAGGCAGAACGCGCTGATCGACGAGAAGTCGTTCAGGCCCTGGAGGCCGTGGGCGTACTCGAAGACGCGACGGGGCTGACCGAGCAGGCCGATGATGAACATCGGGAAGAAGGTCATGTTGAAGAAGATGAACATGGTCCAGAAGTGCCACAGGCCCAACTTCTTGTTCATCATGTAGCCCGTCATCTTGGGCAGCCAGTAGTAGAGGCCGGCCATGAAGGCGAAGATCAGCCCACCCATGATCGTGTAGTGGAAGTGCGACAGCACGAAGAAGCTGCCGTGCACGGTCACGTTCACCGGCACGTCCGAGAGGAACACGCCGGTGATCCCACCGATCAGGAAGTTGAAGTAGAGCGCGAGCGAGAAGAGCATCGGGATCTCGAGGCGCATCTTCGACTTGTAGAGCGAACCCATGCCCACCAGGTAGATGAAGCCCGTGGGGATCGAGATCAGCTCGGTCGTGAGCATGAACAGGGGCCGCATGTCGGGGTTGATGCCGCTCTGGAAGAGGTGGTGTTGCCACACGAAGAACGACAGCAACGCCACGCCCATCATGCCGGCCGCCGCGACCTTGTAGGCGAACAACGGCTTTCGGGTGAAGACCGGCACGATCTCGGCCACGATGCCGAAGCCCGGCAGGGCCATGATGTACACCTCCGGGTGGCCGAAGAACCAGAAGAGGTTCTCCCACAGGTACGAGCTCCCACCGTGCTCGTTCACGTACAGGCTGGTCAGCACCACGTGGTCCAAGATGCCGAAGAGCCCGGCCGAGAACAGGACCGGCGTGGCCAGGGTGAGCAGCGACGCGGTCGCGAGGATCGACCACACGAACATCGGCACCCGGCTCCAGGTCATCCCCGGCGCGCGGTAGTTGATGATCGTGACCGCGATGTTGAAGCCCGCCGCGATCATGCCCATGCCGATGACGGCGAAGCCGAACAGGTACGAGATCATTCCCGGACCGGCCTGGTTCTGCAGCGGGGCGTAGCCCGTCCACCCGGTCGGGAACCCGCCGTAGAAGAGGGCCGAGAAGATGACCATGTAGCCGGCCGAGAAGATCCAGAAGCTGAACGCCTCGATGCGCGGGAAGGCCATCCGCCGAGAGCCGATCATCAGGGGCACCAGGTAGTTGCCCAGCGGCCCGACGACGACCGAGGTCGCCATCATCATCATGATCGTGCCGTGCTCGGACACGATCTCGATGTACGTCCCCGGGTTGAAGATGTGGACCGTCGGGTTGAGCAACTCGGTCCGGATGGCCATGGCGAGCAGGCCCCCGGTGAACAAGAAGAGCAGGGTGCCCACCACGTACTGCATGCCCACGACCTTGTGGTCGAGGGTGTAGCGGAAGTACCGGCTCATCCCCTTGGCCGGCGCCTCCTCGACCGCCTCGCGGCCGAAGAGCTTGGCGATCGGGTAGTTCAGCGCACCGATGCCGACGAGCCAGCCGACCACCATGAGCAGCAGGGCCAGGAAGTCGGCCACGCTGTTCTGGCCGCTCGCTCCGTTGATGTAGTGGTAGTTACCGGCGATGTGGTTGCCCCACCAGTGGCCCAGCAGGTAGCCCAGGAACGCCAGCACCAACGCCGTGCCCAGGTGCTGGCTCATCCAGCCGGGACGGTTGGTCCACGAGACCCTTCGGGGTCCCGCGGGCGCCGCAGTGCCGGCCGCCGTCTCGGTGGGTCGCTCGGCGCTAATTGTCATCGCACCATCTCCATTTCTTGACAGTGATCACGCATTACTCGAACTGGTCCGACGCTCACGAGGCCGGCTGCTTGGCGCCGTAGGTGTCGTACGGGCTGTAGGGCGTCACGTTGCCGTCGGGGTAGAGCCCGCCGCTGGCGCCGTTGGCGTCCGGGGTGTAGGTCCACGCGAAGGGCGGGAGGTACTTCGTGTTCGAGGCGTTCTGGGCCTCGGTCTTGGTCGCCCAGGCCATGAAGGCCGTCTTCGAGAGGATCCGCCCGCTGTTGTACATCGCCCCGTGCCAGATGCCGCACAGCTCGTCGCAGCGGACCATGAACTGACCGGTCTGATGGGTGTCGGCGAAGGCCACGTTGTTGACCCCGGGGTTCGCGTCGGCCTTCACGCTCAACTGGTACGCCCAGAAGTCGTGGATGACGTCGAGCGAGGTCACGTCGAAGACCACGTCGGTGCCCACCGGCAGGATGAGCCGGCTCGTCTCCATCCCTCCGAAGGCCGGGTAGCGGTAGGTGAACTTCCACTGCTGGGCGATCACCTGGACGACGAGCGGCTGGTGGCCTGCGGGCGACCAGGTCGCCTTGCCCTGGATGGCCGCGGTGTTGGCGGCGACCGCGCCCTCGGGGGCCCAGACGGGGTTCGGGCCCTCGCCGCCGCCGGAGCCGTGGTCGCCGATCAGGGCGACGGTGCCGTAGATGGCGGCCGCGATCACCACGATCGAGGTGATCGAGATCCAGGCGGCCTGGACCCGGTAGGGGGCCTTCGCGGCTTCCCCGCCGACCGGGTCGGGCACGCCGGGCTTGTCGCGCCAGTTGACCAGCGCGTAGCCCATCCAGAGCCACACCATGAAGACGACCGGGATGGCCGTGACGGCGAGGACGTTGAAGTCGAACTGGTTCCAGTGGGCCGACTCGGTCATGTTCCCCGGCGGGATGTGCGGACCGACCAGGAACCACCAGAGCAGGTCACCGATCACCGACGCGATGACCCAGGCGGTCACGATCCGGCGCATGTGGCGAGGTTCGTTGTTCATTGCAATATCTCCGTCGTCGTCGCTCGAATCCGGTTACTGCGAAACCACGTCCAAGAAGCCGCCCATGAAGCCCTGGGTCGACATCGGACCTCCGTTGCCGTACAGGTAGCCCAGTCCGCAGGGTATGAAGCACTGCCAGTGGTACTCGCCGGTCCTGGCGGGCGTCTTGAAGCTGAAGTGGATCAGCTGGTGCGCCGATGACACATGGCAGGGCGCGAAGCCGCAGAGCGTCGAGGCGGAGTTGGCGATCAGCGGGACGTTGATCCCAAGGGCCGGGACGGTGAACGTGTGGCCGACCCCCGCGCCGCTGTAGGAGTTGAAGGCGCGGATCGTCTTGCCGTTCACCGTCTCGTAGTTGCCGACGGTGCCGGTGACCTGGCCGAACTCCTGGTTGCGCAGCGGGCCGCCCGAGTCGTACTGGTAGATGGTCACGTTGATGAGGGTGTCGGCCGGCAGCTGCCAGGTGGTGTCGTGGACCCACTCGCCCTGGGGGGTCCTCGCCAGGTAGCTCACCCACGTCGGGTGGTCGCCGAAACCGATCGTGCCCACCGTCTGGAGCGTCAGGTTGACCGGCTGGCCCGGAGCCGACGAGCCCACGTAGTTGACGACGCCCTCCGGGGTCCCCGGCGTCAGGAGGCCCATCAAGACCCAGATGATCAGCCCGACGGCGATCACGAAGAGTCCTAGGACGGCCCCCAATCTTCCACTCATCGTCATACCAAGCTCCTTAGCGACCGGTGCTTACGGCTCCCGGTGAACAGTAGCCAGAACGACGAATAAATTGAGGACCGTTGTCCGGCGAAAATAAGAACATTCTTCTGATATACATCGGCCTCGTCCTGGCCGAGGCCCTGTGCTGGACCGCCTTCGGCTTCGAGCTGGACCGGGCCCTCACGGGCAATCACCTGTCGTGGGCCTACGTCTTCGAGTGGCCCCTCTTCTCCCTCTACGCCCTCTACATGACCCGAAAGATGCTGAGAGAAGAGCGCCTCGCGCCTCGGCCGCCGCCGGCCGACCCGGCCGAGGACGCCGCCCTCGAGGCCTACAACGAGTACCTGCGCCGCGTCCACCGCGACGAGGACTCCCCGACCGGCTAGCGCAGCCCGATCTGGCCGAGCAGCCCGAGCAGCTCGGTCACCGTCGAGGTCGTCTGGGCCCCCCCGGTCCCGGGGTCGTCCGGGACGAGCCAGCGCACGTAGCCCCGGGGGTCGATCACGAAGAGGTAGTCCGCGTGGATGCTCATCGCGAAGCCCTTCTCGTTCGAGACCCCGATGCCGTAGGCGTTCCAGACCTTGCGGGTCTTGGCGACCGGCCCGGTCACGAAGTAGAAGTCGGGCATCGAGCCCAGGTGGTGGATGGCGATGAAGTGGCGCACGTTCGCGAGCGTCTGGTGCTCGGGGTTGGCCGCCACCGCCACGACGTCGACCGGAGCGGTCGGGCCGAGGGCCGCGCGCACCCTCGCGAGCTGGTTCGCGATGATCGGGCAGTCGGTCCAGCAGACCGGGTCGAGGAACGCGAGGATCGTGTAGCGGCCCGCGTGCTCGCCGAGGGTGTAGGGCTGCCCGTGCTGGTCGGTGAGGGTGAAGGGCGTCTCGCGCACGTGCTCGGAGCCCACCGAGCCGTTCGCGGCGAGAAAGAGGGTCGACTCGGCCGGGGAGGCGGCCGCCACCGCCATCGACACCGAGGAGAAGAGCACCATGGCCGCGGCGAAGGCGGCCACCACCGAGCCCGAGTTCGAGCGCAGCTCGCGCGGCCAGCGCCGGGGGTAGGGTGCGCGCGCCGCGAGGGCTGGGCGCGCGCACCAGGCGAGGAAGGCCATCGGGACCATCGAGTTGATGTCGGTGCCCACCCCTCCGAACACCGCCAGGTCCTCGGCCGCCACCCAGACGACGACCGCGCCCACCGCCAGCGCCCGGTAGGGCCAGGTGGCCGGGCGCCGCGTCGCCCACCACAGGCCCGCGGCCGTGCCGAGCAGCCACAGCAGGACGATCACGTTGAAGCCCCCGCCCATCGTCCCGGCGAGGTCACCGACGTGGCGCACCACCCAGGCGAGGGCGTGGGGCTGGGCCATGGCGGTCATCGAGCGCGACATCCGGGTGAGGGCGTTGGCGTCGCCGCCTCGCCAGAAGCCCGCCGAGGGCAGGGCCTGCACGAGCGCCCCGAGGACGAGCACGACGGCCACCAGTCGGGTCGTCACCGTGGAGAACCGCCGGGCGAAGTAGTCCGGGCTGAGGGCCAGCCACACCCCCGCGACCAGGTAGAAGAAGGCGGCGCTGGGCCAGCCGAAGAGGATCGAGGCCCCCGGGGCGAAGACCCCGCCCAGCCCGTTGCCCACCGCGAAGACGCCCAGCGCCCACCCCGCCGACACGGCCCCGGCCAGCCGGCCGAGCCGGCCGTTCGAGCTGAGGAGGGCGAGGGCCAGGCCGACCTGGAGCCAGGCGACCCCCGTGGCGAGGGCGACGGGGTGCAGGTTCCACAGGGTGATCGCGTGGCGCACCACGGGCTTGAAGAATCCGGGCGTCCCCGCGAGCGCCGGCTGGACGACGTCGTTGGCGAGCCCGAGGGGCATCCCGGGCTGGAACTGCAGGAGTCCGTCGACGAGCCAGAGCACGCCGAAGCCCACCCGCAGCACGGTGCGCGCCCGCGGCTCGGCCAGCCCCGCCGCCGACAGGTTGAACGAGCCGAGCCGGCCGGTGAGGGCCGCCGCCGCGAGGGCCACGACGGCGACGGCGATGATCCAGTAGAGGGCGACCTGGTAGGCGCTGTGGTGGAAGGCCGCGACGGTGAGGGCGTTGGTGAGCGAGACGCCCTTCTGACCCATTCCCGGCACGCGGGGTCCCCTCTCGTCAGTCCCTGAGGCGCCGCGCGGCCTCGGCCAGCACGCCGTTCACGAACGACGGCGACCCCTCGGTCGAGAACACCTTGGCCAGCTCCACGGCCTCGTCCAGGATAACGGCGAGGGGCGGCGGGTCATCGAGCAGCATCTCGCCCACCGCGAGGGTCATCACCAGCCGGTCCACGAGGGCGATGCGTTCGAGGGGCCAGTCGATCGCGCACGCGGCGATCAGGCCCTCCGCGCGCTCGCGGTGGGCCTCGGCCGACTCGAGGAGGCGCACCGCGTAGGGGTCGGGTGCCACCGCGAGCGACGCGAGGACCTCGGGTACGCGACGGCCCTTGATCGCCGCCTCGTAGAGGATCTCGAGGGCCCGCTCGCGCGCCCGGTGGCGCTCGGGGCCCGGGCGCACCCTAGGCCCGGGTCATGTACTCGCCGGTACGGGTGTCGACCTTGATCGTCTCACCCGGCCCGACGAAGAGCGGCACCTGGACGACGAAGCCGGTCTGGAGGGTGGCCGGCTTGCGGGCCCCCGAGACCCGGTCGCCCTGGACCCCGGGCTCGGTCTCGGTGACGGTGAGCTCCACCGACGCCGGCAGCTCGACCCCGATGACCTCGTCCTCGTAGGACACGAGCATGGCCCGGCCCGTCTCGACCAGGAAGTTCGCCGCCTCCCCGAGGGTCGTCGCGCGCACCGGCACCTGGTCGAAGGTCGTCTGGTCCATGAAGATGTAGTCCTCGCCGTCGCGGTAGAGGAACTGCGTGTCGCGCTTGTCGATGATCGCCTGCTCGAGCCGCTCCTCGGCCCGGAAGGTCCGCTCGATGACGGCCCCGGTGCGCAGGTTGCGCAGCTTCGTGCGCACGAAGGCCCCGCCCTTGCCCGGCTTGACGTGCTGGAACTCGATGATCGTGTAGAGGCCCTCGTCGAGCTTGATCGTGATGCCGTTCTTGATGTCGGAGGTCGTGATGGCGGCCATGGGCCCGTTTCCCTTTCGCGAAAGCGTGCGGGGACGAGTCTAGGAGCCGGCGACGACGCCGGGCCCGTCCCCGAGACGCCGCAGCACCGCCACCAGGGCGAGGTCGTAGCTCAGGGCGCCGAAGCCGGCGATCGAGCCCTCCACCACGCCGGCCAGGGTCGTGACGTGGCGGAACGGTTCGCGTGCCGCCGGGTTGGACAGGTGGACCTCCACCCGGGGGCCGGCGAAGGTCGCCAGGGCGTCGGCGAGCGCCCAGGAGGTGTGGGTGAGCGCCCCGGCGTTCACGATCACCGCGGCGCAGTCGGTGGCGTCGCGCACCGCCTCGATGAGATCGCCCTCGAAGTTCGACTGCACGTGGCGCAGCGCGTAGCCGCGCGACCGGGCCACCTCGCTGAGGCGCGCCACGTGCTCCTCGAGCGTGGCCGTGCCGTAGAGCGCCGGGTCCCGTCGGCCCAACTGGTCGAGGTTGGGCCCCGACAGCAACAGGATCACGCCGCTCATCTCTCCTCCTCGAACCGCTCTAGCACGTCGTGCACGAGTCCCGCGTCGACCCCGGACACCGTCTCGATGCCGCGGGGGCCGTCGAGGACGAAGGTGAGGTCGTGGTGGGCCTTCTTGTCCCGCGCCATCACCTCGATCAGCGCCCCGGGCTCGTAGGCCGGCGTCGACCACGGGGTCAGGCCGAAGGCGCCGAGCACCGCGTCGTGGTAGGCGACGCCCCCCCCGTCGATTCGCCCGAGGGCCCGGGCCAGCCGGGCCGCCACGGCGAGCCCCGTGGCGACGGCCTCGCCGTGGCGCACGTCGTCCCCGCGCGCCAGCGCCAACGCCTCGAGGGCGTGGGCCACGGTGTGGCCGTAGTTGAGCACGGCGCGCGGTCCGCCCTCGCGCTCGTCGCGCGCGACGACCCGGGCCTTCAGCCCGACGGCCGCCTCCACCAGCGCGACGAGGGGCGTCCCGGCGACGGCCTCGGCGCGACGTCCCTCGATCAGCCAGCACTTGGCGACCTCGGCCAGGCCGTTGCGGACCTCGCGCTCGGGCAGCGTCGCGAGCACATCGGTGTCGCACAGCACGCCCCAGGGCTGGTGGAACGTCCCGGCCAGGTTCTTGCCGGCCCGCAGGTTGACCCCCGTCTTGCCGCCCACGGCCGCGTCGACCTGGGCCACGAGCGACGTCGCCACGTGCACCACGCCCACGCCCCGGCGGTAGACCGACGCGGCGAAGCCCGCCAGGTCGCAGACCGCCCCGCCGCCGACGGCGACGACCACGTCGTCGCGCGAGAGGTTGGCGATCGCCAGCCGCTCCACCAGGGCCTCGAGCTGGGTGAGCGACTTCGCCGCCTCGCCGTCGGGGACGCTGAGCACGACCTGCTCGAGACCGGTCTCGAGGTCGAACCAGGGCTCGGCGCGCAGCGGCTCGCTCGTCACCAGGGCGGCCAGCCGGGCCCGCGGCGCGCGCGCGGCCAGCAGCCCGGCGAGCTCGCGGCGGGCCCCGTCGGCCACGACGACCTCGTAGGCGCGCTCGCCGAGCTCGACCGGGATCCTCACGAGACCGCCTCGACCAGGCGCTGGAGCGCCTCGTCGAGGCTCCCCGAGGTGTCCACGACCGCCGAGGCGACCGCCTGGTACAGGGGGAGCCGCTCCGCGCGCAGGCGCGCCAGGGCCTCCGCCGGGCGGTCGCCCAGGAGCGGACGGTCACCGTCGGCGACGCGCGCGAGCAGCGTCGCGTCGGGGGCGTCGAGCCAGAGCGTGCGCTCGGCGCGCAGCCGTGCGCGCGCGTCGGCGCGCGTGACGGCCCCCGCCCCGGTCGCGACCACCGCGTCGGCGCCGAGCGCCTCGACGAGGGCGTCGAACTCGGCCGCGCGGAACCGGTCCTCCCCCACGTCGCGCAGGTACGCGGCCGTCGGGGCCGCGACGCGGCGGGCCAGCACCTCGTCGGTGTCGAGGACCGCGCAGCCCCACCGCTCGGCGAGGGCCCGGGCCAGCGCCGACTTGCCCGCGCCGGGCAGGCCCACCAGCACTACTCGCGCCACGGCTAGGTCGGCCGCGCGGCCGACGCGTGCGAACCCAGCCCCGCGAGGTAGCCCTCAAGGTTGCGGGTGAGCTCCTCGACCGTGTCGCCGCCGAACTTGCGCTGCGACTCGCGCGCGAGCACGAGCGCGGTCATGGCCTCGGCGACCACGCCGAGGGCCGGCACCGCGGTGACGTCGGTGCGCTCCTTGAACGAGACCGTGGACTCGCCGGTGGCGAGGTCGACCGTCTCGAGCACGGGGCGGTTCAGGGTGGCCAGCGGCTTCATCGCGACCCGTGCGACGATCGGCGCGCCCGAGCTCACCCCGCCCTCGAGGCCCCCCGCGTGATCGCTGCGCCGCTCGAACCCGCCGCCGCGCACGTGTGCGGGGGCGGTGGCGATCGCGTCGTGGGCGACGCTGCCGCGCTGGGCCGACTGGGCCTGGCCGTCGCCGATCTCGACGGCCTTGACGGCCTGGATGCTCATGAGCGCGCCGGCCAGCAGCCCGTCGAGCTTGCGGTCCCAGTGGACGTAGCTGCCCAGTCCGACCGGCACCCCGTAGGCGATGACCTCGGCCACGCCGCCGAGGGAGTCGCCCACCTTCGCCGCGGCCCGTATCTCGGCGACCATGGCCTGGGCGGCTCCGGGGTCGAAGCAGCGCACCTCGCTCGCGTCGACCGCGGCCAGGTCGGCCGGTCCCGGGCGCGCTCCCGACGACACGGCCTCGCCGACGCGCACGACGTGGCTCACGACGGCGACCCCCATCCTCGCCAGGAGGGCCTTGGCGAGGTACCCCGCGGCCACCCGGGCCGCCGTCTCGCGCGCGCTCGCGCGCTCGAGAACGTCGCGCGCGTCGTCGAAGGAGTACTTGAGCATCCCGGCGAGGTCGGCGTGACCGGGCCGCGGCGCGGTGAGCCGCTTGCTCGGGGTGCCGGGGGCGGCGGCCATCTCCTCCTCCCACTTGGGCCACTCGGTGTTGGCGATCTCGACGGCGACCGGCGAGCCGAGGGTTCGCCCGTGGCGCACCCCCCCGAGCAGCCGGACCTGGTCGCGCTCGAAGCGCATGCGCGGTCCGCGCCCGAAGCCGAGGCGCCGCCGGGCCAACTCGGCGCCGAGTTCGTCGGCGTCGACGGCGAGCCCCGACGGCAGGCCCTCGACCACCACGACGAGGGAGGGGCCGTGGCTCTCGCCCGCGGTCAAGAAGCGCAGCATCGCCCCAGTCTACGAAAGACGCCCGGGGCTACTCGTGGGCGTAGAAGGGGTTGGCCCCCGAGGCGTGGTCGGTCACGTCGACCACGCCCTCCAGTTCGGGGATGGCCTCTTTCAGCATCGACTCGATCCCCTGGCTCAGCGTCATGCGGCTCAGCGCGCACCCCTGGCAGCCGCCCCCGAGGCGCACGTAGGCGACCCGGGCCGCCTCGTCGAGGGCCACGAGGTCGCAGCGTCCGCCGTGGCTGGCGATGGCCGGGTTCACCTGCTCGTCGAGGACGCGGGTCGCGACCAGCCCGAGCGGGCCCTCGACGCCGTGGGCGAGGATCTCCTCGGGGATCCCCGGGTTCATCTCCTCGCGGGTGGGCGCGTTCGGGTTCACGAGCACCAGCCCGCCCCCGCCCTCGTCGGAGAACTCCAGGCGGCTGCCGCGCAGGCGCTCGACGCTCGCCGCGGGCACGACGATGCTGAGGTCGCCGTCGCGCCCGACCGCCGCGTCACCGGGCGCCAGGGACAGTTCCGAGAAGTACAGGTCGTAGGCGTAGCCCGGGCCCCGGGTACCGGTGACCTCGACCCACAGGGCGAGGCCCTCGTGGTTGGCCTCGGCGGCCAGGGCCTCTCGCACCACCGAGCGGGCCCCGTCGGTGAGGGAGAGGACGTCGAAGGTCTCCACCGTGCTCACGGCGCGAGTCTAGGGGTGGATCGGGCCCGGGCGAACGGAGGCTAGTTTCTTGCCGTGACCCGACTCCCGTCCGATGCCCACGAGTGGGTGAGCTTCGAGGACCCCGAGTTCGCGCGGACCTGGATGTTCGACGTGACCTTCCTCGAGAGCAACTGGACCTGCATCTTCGGCCACGGCTGCCAGGGCGTGCTCACGGGCCCGGCCCCCGAGCTCGTCCAGGGCTGCTGCAGCTACGGCGCCCACCTCTCCGACGAGGCCGACCGCGACCGGGTCGAGCGCGCGGCGACGCGCCTCAGCGCCGACCAGTGGCAGTTCAAGGCCAAGGGGGCCAAGGGCACCACCAAGGTGTCGCGCTCGGGCGAGATGACGACCCGCCTCGTCCAGGACGCGTGCATCTTCTTGAACCGGCCGGACTTCCACCGCGGGGCGGGCTGCGCCTTCCACGTGATGGCGCTCGACACCGGGGAGAGCTACGTCGGGCTCAAGCCCGAGGTCTGCTGGCAGCTGCCGCTGCGCCGCGAGGACGAGGTCCTCGACGACGGCCACGTGATCACTCGGATCACCCAGTGGGACCGGCGCCACTGGGGCGGTGGCGGCGACGACTTCCACTGGTGGTGCACCGAGGCGCCCGAGGCCTTCGTCGGCAAGGCCCGGGTGGCGGACTCGATGCGCGACGAACTCGTCGCCATGGTCGGCGACGAGGTGTACGCGATGCTCATGGCCCACCTCGACCGGCGCGCGACCCAGCCCCGCGAGACCCGGCTGGCGCACCCCGTGGTGCGCCGTCGGCGCTAGTTCTCCGCCGCGAGCGGGTCCTCGTCCGCGAGGGTCGCGCTCGGCAGCGAACCGAGGATCTCGTCGAAGCGGTCCTCCTCGGCGCGGCACCACTCGGCGTGGACGTCGTCGGGGGCGGCGCCGCACTCCGCGCAGGTGGTGGCCCGGGGCCCGGTCGAGCGCTTGAGCTCGCGAGCCTCGACAAAGCGACGGTGGCGACCTTTTTTCACGTCAACTCCTCACTGACCGCGGGCCCTCAGGGGACGGCGGCCGCGACTCTCGCTCGGCGAGTCGTTACCCGATACTACCCGGCCCCTCCCCGAGACCGGCCCGGCCCCTAGCATCAGTCCGTGGACGGATTCGACCCCCAGGACATGATCCAGCGCTTCCGGGACCGGGCCGAGGCGGTGCGCCGACGCGGCCTGCCCCCGGTGGAGGGACCCGAGCGCCAGCGCTTCCTCGAGCAGGCCCGCATCGACTTCCAGGACTTCGCCATGGTCGGCGACGCCACGGCCCGGCTCGAGGACGGCGTCCTGCGCCTCGAGATCGACCTGCGACCGCCCGAGGCGCGCGAGGCCTAGGGGACGAGCCCACTCGCGATCCGCGCGGCCCCCTCGGCGAGGTCGGCGCTGCCGACGGTGACCTCGCGCAGCGCCCGGGCCCGCGCGCTCACCGAGGCGCCGGCGTCGTAGCAGTGGCTGGCGCCGGTGCCGAGCTGGTTGTAGGCGCGATTGAGCAGTCGGGTCGCCGCGGCGTCGGGCGAGGGCAGGCTGTTGTAGGCGGCCTCGTCGTCGGTCTGGAGCACCCCGCAGACGGTGTGCAGGTCGTTCGCGGTGCTCGAGGGGTCCGCGAGTGCCGTCACGGCGTGACGGGCGTCGTCGAGGAGCGTGCGGGTGTTGGCGGTGAAGTTCGCGTTCTTCGCCCAGGTGGCCACCGCCGTGGCGCCCGAGAGCGATCCCCCGCAGGCGGCCAGCACCAGGCCGCTCGCCACCAGTGCGAGCGCGGCGCGCGCCCTCACACCAGCACCACGAGGTGGAGTTGGTGACGGCCCCGGCGCACCACGAGATAGCGGTCGTGCAGGGCGTCGGCGACCCCGACGAGGTCGGTGGGCGCGACACGCGCGTTGTTGACGTAGACGCCCCCCTGGTCGAGGAAGCGGCGCGCCTCCCCCTTGGAGCGGGCCAGGCCCGTGCGCACGACCAGCTCGACCGGGTCGACGCCGACCGCGACCTCAGCGCGCGGCCAGTTCGACGACGGCGCGTCGGCGACCGCCTCGAGCAGGGTCGCCTCGTCGAGCTCGGCGATCGCCTCGGAGAAGAGCGCCTCACCGGCGCGCCGGGCCCGAGCGGCGGCGGCGGGGCCGTGGACGAGGGTCACGACCTCGTCGGCCAGACGTCGCTGGGCGGCGCGCCGCTCGGGGTGGCTCTCGGTGGCCTCGTCGAGCTCGGCCAGGGTGTCGTGGTCCACGAAGGTCACGAAGCGCAGCAGGGTCCCGGTCACGACGTCGTCGCAGTTCAGGAAGAACTGGTGCATCGCGAACGGCGAGGTGCGCGCCGCGTCGAGCCAGACGTTGTCCCCCGACGCGGTCTTGCCGAACTTGGTGCCGTCGGCGCGCAGGATGAGCGGCGAGGTCAGCCCGTAGGCCGCGTGGCCGGTCATCTTGCGCACGATCTCGGCGCCGAGGGTGATGTTGCCCCACTGGTCCGACCCTCCGAGCTGGAGGGTGCAGCCGTGGTCGAGATTGAGCCGCACGAAGTCGTAGCCCTGCAAGAGCATGTAGGTGAACTCCGTGAACGACAGGCCGACGTCCTCGCGCTCCAGGCGCACGCGCACCGCCTCCTTGGCCACCATCTGGTTGACCGTCACGTGCTTGCCCACGTCGCGCAAGAAGTCGGTGAGGGGGATCCGGGTGAGCCACTCGGCGTTGTCGAGCAGTTGCGCCCGCGCCGGCCCGCCGTCGGGGGTGAAGTCGAGGAAGCGGGCCAGCTGGCGCCCGATGGCCTCGACGTTGGCCCCGATGGTGTCGGCGTCGAGCAGGGGCCGCTCGGCGTCTTTGAAGCTGGGGTCCCCGATCAGTCCGGTCCCGCCCCCGGCCAGGGCGATGGGGGCGTTGCCGGCCAGCTGGAGGCGGCGCAGTGAGCAGATCTGCATGAGGCTGCCCAGGTGGAGCGAGGACGCGGTCGGGTCGAAGCCGATGTAGGCGGTCACCGAGCCGGCGTCGAGCTGGTCGAGCACGGCCTCGTCGGTGACCTGGTAGATCAGGCCCCTCCGGCGCCAGTCTTCGCTCAGCTTCACGGGCTCAGTCTACGAGCGCGCCCTCACAGGGCCGTCGAGGTGTTCGGCACGTGCACCTGCAGCCACACCACGAAGGCGTGCCAGAGACCGGTCACCTCCGACACGCCGATGACGATCAGCAGCAGCCCGCCCGCGGTCCCGATCGGGCGGGCGTGGCGACGCAGCCACGACGACGCCGTCGCCATCCACTCCGTCGCGAGCGCCGCCACCACGAAGGGGATGCCCAGCCCCAGGCAGTAGACGAAGGCGAGCACCGAGCCGCGCAGCGCCGTCGCCCCCGAGGAGGAGGCCGCGAGACCGAGGATCGCCGCGAGCGTCGGTCCGATGCAGGGGGTCCAGCCCAGCCCGAAGGTGAAGCCGAGGGCTCCCGCGCCGAGGACCGAGGCCCGGGGCACCCTGTGGATCCGACGCTCGCGCTGGAGCCAGCGCGACGGCCACCACCCCGCGAAGAAGAAGCCCAGCGCGATCGTGACCAGCCCGAAGACCTCCTCGAGGCCGCGCTGGTGGAGGCGAACCTCGCGACCCGTCTGGCCGAAGATCGCCCCGAGGCTCACGAAGACCAGGGCGAAGCCGACGATGAAGGCGATCGAGCCCACGACGGCCCGTCCGCGGCCCCGGGATCCCTCGAGGCTCCCGGCGGAGCCCGAGAGGAAGGCGAGGTAGCCGGGCAGCAGCGGCAGCACGCAGGGCGAGACGAACGAGACGAGTCCCGCCGCGAGCGCGAGGGGGGCGGCCGCGATGACCGACGACGTGGTGACCGTGGCGATCACCGCAGCGCCCCCACCGCGCGGCAGGCGCCCTCGACGAGCCGCTCGTGACGCTCCACGTTCTCGTCGCGGTCGGGCACGGTCGCCACCACCACGCGCAGGCCCCCGGCCGCGAGGCCCGCGCCGACCTCGGCCGCCAGGGCCGCGGCGTCGCCGACCCGCGTGGCGCACGCCCCGAAGGCGCGCGCCACCGCGACGAGGTCGTGGTCGTGGGGGGTACCGAAGAGCGCCTCGAACCTCTCGGGGGCGAGCAGCGCGCGCTGGGCGAGGAAGGAGAAGATCCCCCCGCCCCGGTTGTCGGCGACGACGAGCACGAGCGACCCGCCGCCCGGGCCGAGTCCGCTCACGAGGCCCGAGACGTCGTGCAAGAAGGTGAGATCGCCCACCAGGGCGATGGCCCGCGAGCCCGCAGCCACCCCCAACGCCGTCGAGACGACCCCGTCGATGCCGTTGGCGCCGCGGTTCGAGAAGACCCGAGCCCGCCGCGGGGGCGCCCACCACTCCACGTCGCGCGCGGGCATCGACGAGCCGACCACGAGGTCGACCCCGGACTCGTTGGCCGCCGCGACCACGATCCGGGCGACGGCCGGCTCGTCGAGCACCTCGTCGCGCCGCTCGGCCAGGTACGACTCGACGGCCTCGCTCGACGCGGCCCAGCGCGCCACGTAGCGGGGGTCGCCCCGGTGGCTCGGCTCGGCCGGCTCGGGACGTCCGCCGATCCGGTGGGTCACGACGCCGTCGGGGTCGGCGACCGGACCCTCCCCGTCGAGGGCGACGACGGGCGCGCCCCAACCCCCGAGGCGGGCGGCCAGCGACTTCGAGGCCGGCGCCCCGCCGAGGCGCACCACGACCTCGGGCGCCAGCCACGCGGCCAGGGCGTCGTCGCGCAGGACGACGTCGGCGTGGGCCAGCGTGCCCGCCACCGTGGCGTCGCCCACCACGGCCCAGTCGGCCGCGCGAGCCCGCGCGACGGTCGCGGGCGAGACCCCCAGGCCCACCACGCACAGCACGGCCCGGCCGGCGAGGTCCAGGCCGGCGGCCGGGCCGACCTCGTGGGTCGGCCCGTCGGACTCGGCGCGCGCCGCCGGCAGCTCGTAGGCCGTGCCGACCAGTGGCTCGACGAAGGCGGCGTTGAGGTGCACCGGGCCCGGCTCGCCCCGACGGCCCCGCGCGGCCGCGTAGAGGCGCGTCGCGAGCGGCCGCCACGTCGGCGCGGCCTCGGCCCGGGCGACGCCGGGCTCCTCGAACAGCCGAACCATCGGTCCGTAGAGGTGGCTCTGGAGGATCGTCTGGGGGGCGCCGACCCCGCGCAGCTCCGGCGGGCGGTCGGCGGTCACCACGAGCAGCGGGACCCGGGCGAGGTCGGCCTCGGCGACGGCGGCGTGCAGCTCGGCCGCGGCCGTGCCCGAGGTCACCACCACCGCGACCGGGCGGGCGCTCGCGAGAGCCCGGCCGATCGCGAAGAACGCGGCCGAGCGTTCGTCGAGGCGCACGTGGAGCGTCAGCCCCTCGGTCGACGCCGCCGCCAGGGCGAGCGGCGTCGAGCGCGACCCCGGGGCGAGCACGACGTCGGTGAGTCCGGCCCGGCGCCACTCGTCGAAGAGGGTCGCGGCGAAGGTGGCCTGCACCTCGCTCGGGCTCGGTACGCTACGGGTCAATGGGGCTCCTCGGGGTGGCGCGCGAGGGCTCGGGCCCGGTCCTGGTGTGGCTCCACGGCTTCACCCAGACCCGGGACTCGGCCCGTCGCTACCGGACCATTCTCGCCACAGACTACGAGGTCCTCAGCCCCGACCTGCCCGGCCACGGTACGAGCGCCGGACTCAGCGCCTCGCTGGAGGAGGCGGCCGACCTCGTGGCGGCGGCCGCGGGCGCCGGGCCGGTCGCCCTGGGGGGGTACTCGATGGGCGGGCGCGTCGCCCTGCACGTGGTCCTGCGCCACCCCGGGCTCGTCTCGCGCCTCGTCCTGCTGAGCGCGAGCGCCGGCATCGAGGACGAGTCCGAGCGCGCCGCGCGCCGCGCGCGCGACGAGGCTCTGGCGAGCCGGATCGGGCGGGTCGGCGCCCCGGCCTTCCTCGAGGAGTGGCTGGCTCAGCCCCTCTTCTCCACCCTCGCGCGCGACGACGCCGAGCGCGCGGCGCGCAGCACCGACGCCGCCGGGCTCGCCGACTCGCTGCGCCGCGCCGGGACCGGGACCCAGGCGTGGCTGCTCGGGGCGCTCGCCGGGATCGAGGTGCCCACGCTCGTGCTCGCCGGGGGGCTCGACCCCAAGTTCGTCGAGGCCGGGACCCGCCTCGCCGGCACCATCGCGGGGGCCCGGCTGGTCGTGCTCGAGGGCCTCGGCCACGCGGCTCACCTCGAAGACCCCGCGAGGGTGGCGGGCGTGGTGCGCGACTTCCTCGGCTAGCCCCAGTAGGTGGCCGTCGCGAGCAGCACCGCGACCACCCCCCCGAGGGCCAGCTGGGCGCGCGCCGAGTCGCGCAGCAGGGCGAGCAGCTCGCGCCCGCGCCGGGGCGAGAAGGCCAGGCGCAGCGCCGGGGCGTAGACCACGAGGGCGACCAGCGCCGCCGCCAGCTCGCGCGCCCCCGCGAGGGCGCCGGCGACGACCGCCACCCAGAGCCCGTAGAGCCACGCGCCGCGCTCTCGGCCCAGGCGCGTCGCCAGGGTGTGCTTGCGCGCCGCACGGTCGCCCTCCACGTCGCGCAGGTTGTTCGCCTCGAGCAGCGCGCAGGCCATCGCCCCGGTGGCGGCGCCGAGCCACCACGCACGCGCCGGGATCGACTCGTGCTGGACGTAGGCGGTGCCCACCGTGGCGACGAGGCCGAAGTAGATGAAGACGAACAGCTCGCCCAGGCCCAGGTAGCCGTAGGGCCGCGGGCCGCCGGTGTAGAGCCACCCGGCCGCGACCGCGCTCGCCCCGATCGCCACCAGCCACCACGACGTGCGCGAGGCGAGCACCAGCCCCGACGCCGCGGCCAGCGCGAAGGTGAGCCAGGCCGCGTCGCGCACCCGCGCCGCGGCCACCAGACCCGACGCGGTGAGCCGGAACGGCCCCACGCGGGTCACGTCGGTTCCGCGCACGCCGTCGGAGTAGTCGTTGGCGTAGTTGGTCCCCACCTGCAGAGCGAGGGCCACCACCAGGCAGAGCACGCTGTTGGTCCACTCGACCGGCGTCGGGCGCACCAGGGCGACCCCGAGCACCACCGGCACCGCGGCGGCGGGCAGCGTGCGCGGGCGCGCCGCCAGCACCCAGCGACGGACCGGCCCGGGGGCCGAGGTCATGGGCGCTTGGGGTACTTCGAGAAATCGGGTCGGCGGCGCTCGACGTAGGCGTTGCGTCCCTCCTGTCCCTCCTCGGACATGTAGAAGAGCATCGTCGCGTCCCCGGCCAGCTGCTGGATGCCGGCGAGTCCGTCGTCGGCCGCGTTGAAGCCACCCTTGAGCATGCGCAGCGCGATCGGCGACAGGGTCAGGATCTGGCGGCACCAGGCCACGGTCTCGCGCTCGAGGTCGGCGAGCGGCACGACGGTGTTCGCGAGACCCCAGGCGTGCGCCGTCTCGGCGTCGTACTGGCGACAGAGGAACCAGACCTCCTTGGCCCGCTTGAGCCCGATCGTGCGCGCGAGCAGCGAGGCGCCGTAGCCACCGTCAAAGGAGCCCACGCGCGGGCCCGTCTGGCCGAAGCGCGCGTTGTCCGCGGCGATCGTGAGGTCGCACACCAGGTGCAAGACGTGGCCCCCGCCGATGGCGTACCCCGCTACCTGGGCGATGACCGGCTTGGGCAGCCGGCGGATCTGGACCTGGAGGTCGAGCACGTTGAGCCGGCCCACCCCGTGCTGGGCGACCTCGTCGTCGCCCAGGTAGCCGTCGGTCCCGCGGATCCGCTGGTCGCCGCCGGAGCAGAAGGCGTCCGGTCCGGCCCCGGTGAGGATCACCACTCCCACCGACACGTCGTCGCGGGCCCGCTCGAAGGCGTCCTCGAGCTCGAAGAGTGTCTGGGGGCGGAAGGCGTTACGCACCTCCGGCCGGTTGATGGTGATGCGCGCGATGCCCTCGGCCGTCTCGTAGATGATGTCGCCGTACTCGCCCGAGCGCTCCCAGAGGGGCAGCGCCTGGGCGCGGAAGGCGTCGAGGGGGTCGGTCGGGGGGCCCTGGATCACGGTCGTCATGGCGTCCACGCTACCGAAGTGCTAGACCGGCGCGACCAGGCGGCCCGGGGCCGCCCGCTCCACCGGGCGCACCTCGTGCGCGGCGAGCCGCTCGCTGAGCTCGGCGCGCATCGCCCGGGCGCCGCGGTCCGCGGCGAGGTTCACCCGCTGGAGCGGGTCGTCGGCGAGGTCGTAGAGCTCGCCCTCGGTGCCGTCGTGCATCGCGCCCCTCTGGTACTCGGTGTACAGGTGCGAGCGGGTCAGGATCGTGCGCACGTGCACGTCCACCCCGAAGAGCGCGGAGTCCCACTCGGTCACGGTGGCCGCGTCAGTCGGCGCCGCCGCGTCCTCGAGGGGCAGAGGGTCGCCCTCGGTCCACGCCGGCCGCTCACCCCCGGCGATTCCGAGGAACGTCGCGGCCAGCGAGACCAGGCTCACCGGGGCGGTGACCACCGCGGGCGCCACGCCCGCCGAGCGGGCCGGTCGCCACACCAGCGGAAGGCGCAAGAGCCCGTCGACGTGGTAGGGGCCCTTGAAGAGCAGCCCGAAGTCGCCCTGCAGCTCGCCGTGGTCGGAGGTGAAGACCACGTCGGTCTCCTCCCCCCAGCCACGGGCCTCCACCACGGCGAGCACCCGGCCGATGGCCTCGTCGATGAGCTCGACCTCGACCGCGTTGAGGGCGTTGACCTCGCGGACCTGGTCGGCGGTGAGCGTCGCCGGCACCCAGTGGGCCGGGGCCTCGTAGTTCGACACCACGCGCCCGTCGTACCAGAGCCGCCAGTGGCGGGCCTTGGCGTCGAGCAGGCGCTCGCGCTCCTCGCGCCGCTCGGGGTAGTTCTCGGGCAGGGGCACCTCGCGCCAGTCGACGCGTCGGACGGCCTCGGCCGGTGGGTCCCAGGGGTGGTGGGGGTCGGGGAAGCTCATCCAGCAGAACCAGTCCCGGGTCGCGTCGAGGCTCTCCAGCCAGGCGATCGTCCGGTCGGCGACCCAGTCGGTGTGGTACCACTCGCGCGGCACGTCGTTGTAGTGCACCTGGGGCGCGCCGGTGTCGCCGCCCCCGGCCGCGTTCACGTTGAGGTCGGCGTCGAGCACCGGGTAGAAGCCCTCGACGGCCTCGGGGTGGGTGCGGCGGAACCAGCGGGCGTAGTGGAGCGGGCCGAGCACGCCGTGGGTCGCGAGCTCCATCGAGTCGAAGCCGCGGTGTACCCCGAGGCGTCCGTCGAACCACGGCTGCTCCACCGTCGGCACCCCCAGGTTCGAGAGCGCGTTCTCGGCGTAGCGCCCGAAGGGGTCGAGGAACGGCTCGAAGTGGGCCTTGCCCACCAGGGCCGTGGCGTAGCCCCGGTCGTGGAGGGCCGCCGCCACCGACGGGGCGTCCACGCGCAGCGCGACGCCGTTCATCCAGGCCCCGTGGGTCGAGGGGTACTGGCCGGTCAGCATGGAGGCGCGCGAGGGCATGCAGACCACCGACGTCGGCTGGCAGCGCGTGTAGCGCACCCCCTCGCGCGCGAGCGCGTCGGCCACCGGCGTCGAGGCCACGCGGCCCCCGTTGACCCCGAGCGTGTCGTAGCGCTGCTGGTCGGTCGTGACGAAGAGGATCTTCCGCCCCACCCCTAACCCCCTGTCCCCTCGCTCAGGCGCACGATGGCGTCGAGGGCCTCGTCGGTGGCGCCACCGATGACGAGCGCCATGGTGTCGGGCTCGGCCGTCGTGGCGTAGACCACCAGCGTGTCGCTCGGCCCGAGCTCGAAGACGTCGATCGTCCCCAGGTGGAAGCCCACGAGGTCGGTCTCGAGGCGGTAGGCGACGTGGCGGGTGCGCGCGTCGGCGGCGAGGATCCGCTCGGGCATCTCGGCGCCCGTGGCGAGCCGCAGGGTGCGCCGATCGCCCACGAGCCGCGCCTCGAGGACGCCGGGGAACCACTCGACGATCCGAGCCGGGTCGCCCACGAGCGCCCAGACCTGGTCGGCCGGGACACTGATCCGACGCTCGTAGCGGACCGAGGCCATGCGCCTTACTAGCACGCGCCCCGTAGGCTCGCGGGGTGCGTGACCTCGTCGCCCTCGACCTCGCGCTGGGACCCGGTCTCGAGCGGGCCGTGCACGAGGTGGCCGCCTCGGGCGACGCGTTCTGCGTCCTCGATCAGCGGCTCTCGCCCCGCGCGCGCGCCGTCGAGCTCGAGCGGCTCGCCCCGACCCACGTGCTCGACGCGGCCGGACGCCGGGCGCGACCCGAGGGTCGCGGCGTCGAGGACGGCGTGGGCCTGGTGATGCTCACCTCGGGCTCGAGCGGGGCGCCCAAGGCCGCCGAGCTCACCTGGGCGGCGCTCGAGGCGAGCGCGCGGATCACCCAGGCGACGCTGCGCGACGACGCGCCCCCGGCCTGGTTCCCCTGCCTGCCGGCCTGCCACATCGGGGGGCTCGCCGTGGTGCTGCGCGGGGTGCTCTCGGACGCGACCCTCGTCTGGGGCGACCCCGAGCGACCCGACTCCGGGCCCGACCTCGGAGCGAGCCACGTCGCGGTCGTGGGTGCCCAGCTCGCCCGCCTCGACCCCGCCCGCTACCGCACCGTCCTGCTCGGGGGCGCTCGACCGCCCCACGCCCTCGCCGACAACGTCGTCACCACCTGGGGCATGACCGAGACCGGCTCGGGTGTCGTCTACGACCGCGTGGCCCTGCCGGGCGTCGAGCTCGCCGTCGTCGACGGGGAGCTCTGCGTGCGCAGCCCGACCCTCTTCACCCGCTACCGGGACCGGGACCGGCCGACCTGCGTCGGGCCCGACGGCCGCGACGACTGGTTCCCCACCGGCGACGCGGCCCGGCTCGACGAGGGACGGCTCACCGTCTTCGGCCGCCTGGGCTACGTCATCAACACCGGCGGTGAGAAGGTCTGGCCCGAGGACCTCGAGGCCGTCCTCGCACGGGTCACCGGCGTCACCGACGTCGCCGTGACGGGGCTGGCGGACGACGAGTGGGGCGAGCGGGTGGTCGCACTCGTGGTCGCCGACGCCCGCGACCTCGACGGGGCGCTGCGCGCGGCCGCCGAGGAGGCGATCGGCCCGTGGGCCAAGCCCAAGGAGATCCGCTACGTGACGGCCATCCCGCGCACCACGAGCGGCAAGGTGCGTCGGGGCGACCTCGCCCACGTGCACTGAGCTATTTGAGCAGGGTCTGGCTCCGCCGGGCCAGTGAGTCGACGGTCACCGCCGCCAGCAAGACGACGCCGGTGACGACGAACTCCATCGTCGCCGAGACCTGGATCAAGACCAGGCCGTTGATGATCACCGCGAGGATGATCCCGCCCACCACCGGGTAGGTCATCTTGCCCCGTCCGCCGTAGAGGCTCGTCCCGCCGATGACCGCCGCGGCCACCGCGTAGAGGACGACCGTCGAGTCGGTCGAGCTCGAGGAGTAGCCGCCCAGCCGCGAGACGTAGAAGAGGCCCCCGATGCCCGCGGTCAGCCCGCCGAGCAGGAAGGCGTAGACCCGGTAGCGGTCCACCGGGATCCCGGCCCGGCGGGCGGCCTCTGGATTCCCGCCGATGGCGTAGAGGTACCGCCCGAACTTGGTGCGCGCCAGCACAAACGAGTAGAGCACCATCACCCCGAAGACGAGGGGCACGGCGAAGGGCATCCCCCGGATCGGGATGAACGAGCCGCGGTCGGCGTTGAAGACCAGGGCCAGCAAGACCCCGAAGACGGCGAGGGCGACGAGCTTGACGACCAGCCGGTAGAGGGGCGCGTTAGCCAGCCCCGCGCGCCGGCGCGCCCGCTCGCGTGACAGGGCGACCACGGTGGACACCACCACGGTCGCCACGACGAAGACCCACGTCCAGGTCGGGGTGAGGTTCCCGTTCGTGAGGTCGCTCAGGACCTTCTCCTGGACCGGGGCGCCGCCGCCCTGGAAGACGTGGTCGAGGATGTAGAGCAGGACGCCCTCGACGATGAAGTTGCCGGCCAAGGTGACGATGAACGAGGGCAGCCGCAGGCGGACCACGAACAGCCCCCACAGCGCCCCGATGGCGGCCGAGACCGCCAGGGCGACGAAGAAGGCCGCCCACCACGGCCACCCGTACTGCACGTTGGTGAGGATGGCCGCGATCGACCCGCCCATCCCCGCGACCCAGCCGAGCGAGAGGTCGATCTCGCCCAAGAGGAGGAGCCAGACCTCGGCCATGCCGAGGAAGACGTAGATGACGGCCTGGATGAAGAGGTTGGTGACGTTCGCCGCCGACAGGAAGACCGAGTTGCGCACCTGGAAGTAGACGACCAGGACGACGAGGGCGATCAGGACCGGGACGAGTCCGAGGTCGCCGCCCACCAGGGCGCGCAGTCGTTGGCGTGGGGAGGGAGCATCCTCGGTCTCGAGGGTGCTGGTGTCGAGGGACATAGGGGGGTCCTTCGCCGCGGCTAGGCGGCGCGAGTAGTCGTGCCCGTCGTGATCAGTTCGACGGCACTGGCGGTGTCGTAGTCGGCGACGGGGCCGCTGCTCACCAGGGCGCCGAGGTGCATCACGGCGATCCGGTCGGCCACGGCGAACACGTCGTTCAGGTTGTGCGAGATGACCAGCACCGCGATGCCGCGCGAGGCCAGCGTCGTGATGAGGTCGAGGACGTTCTTGGTCTGGGTGACACCCAGGGCCGCCGTCGGCTCGTCCATGATCACGAGCTTGGCGTCGCGCATCACCGCGCGCGCCACCGCGATCGCCTGTCGCTGGCCGCCCGAGAGGGAGCCGACGAGTTGGCGCACCGACTGGATGTTCGAGACCGAGAGGTCGGCGAGCGTCTGACGGGTGCGCACCTCCATCGTCACCTCGTCGAGGACCGCGCGCCGGGTCTTCTCGTAGCCGAGGTACATGTTGGCGACGATGTCGAGGTTGTCGCACAGCGCGAGGTCCTGGTACACCGTGGCGATCCCGAGCTCGGCGGCCGAACGCGGCGTGTGGGTGTCGACCCTCCGATCGAGCCAGAACTTCTCGCCCGAGGTGGGCTCGTAGATGCCGGCGATCACCTTGATCAGCGTCGACTTGCCCGCGCCGTTGTCGCCGATGAGCGCGGTCACCCGGCCGGCGGGGATGTCCAGGTCCACGTGGCGCAGGGCCTGGACGGCGCCGAAGCTCTTGGTGATCGCGCGCAGGCTCAGCAGCGGCGCCGGGTCACCCGACGCGCCCGAGCCCGTGACGGGCGGAGGGACGCTCTCGTTCGTCACGGGCTCGGGCACGGTCGTAGCTGACGCGACCTAGTGGATCTTGTACTTCGCGCAGTCCTGGGCGTAGGTCGGGATCTTCTGGTCACCCGCGACCGCCGGACGGACCTTGGTGCACAGCGCCACCGGGTTGATGACCCCGTCGTGGATCACCGTGGACTCGACGAGCGCGGGGGTGACCCACGTGGCCTGCAGCAGGACCGACGGGACCGCACGACCCGTGCTCGGGTCCTTGGTCGAGCCGTTCACCAGCGAGCTCGGCGGGGTCTTGCCCGCGCGCAGGTAGAGCGCGATGGCCGCGGCCGCCTGGGCCTCCTTCCAGATCGGCTTGTACACCGTGCCGCACTGGTAGCCCGAGATGATGTTCTGGAAGCCCGTGAGCGTCGCGTCCTGGCCGGTGAAGGGCATCGTGTAGGGCTTGAGGCCCTTCTTCTGCAAGTACGCGATGATCGGCGCGGCGTTCTCGTCGTTGGGCGTCACGACCGCGTTGATCTTCGGGTTCTGCGAGTAGGCGCCCTGGAAGTCGGTCAGCGCCTGGGACGGCGTCCAGGTGCCCGTTCCCGTCTCGTTGATCGTCTTGGCGTTGCCCGCACCGCCCACGCTGGCCTTGTAGCCGGCCTTGTTCAGCACGCCGTCGTAGCCCTGGGCGAAGAGCACCGCGTTGTTGTCGGTCGTAGTGCTGCCGTTCATGACGTAGACGAGGGGCTTCTTGATCTTGTAGGCCTTGATGCACGCGAGCTCACCGCGTCCGATGAGCTGACCCACCGCGACGTTGTTGAAGCTGACGTAGTACGGGGCCGACCCGCCCACCGTGAGGCGGTCGTAGTCGATGACCTGGACCCCGGCCTTGGCCGCGGCCTTCTCGATCGTCACACCGGTCGTCGAGTCCAGCGGGTCCATGATGAGCACCTTGTCGCCGGCGGCGATGTCGCCCTGGGCGATGCTGATCTCGTTGGCGTCGACGCCCAGCGCGTTCTGGACGTTGAGGTCGCTCGCCGGCAGGCCGGCGTCGGTCAGGGCCGTCGTCAGGTTCGGCGCGTCGAAGTCGACGTACCGGTTCGACGAGACCTCGTCCGGCAGGATGACGCCGATGCCACCCGAACCCGCGGCGGTGATCGCCTTGAGGTTCGCCATCGTCGTGTAGTTCGCGTTGAACGACGAGGCGGACACGGTCCCCCCGGCCGACCCCACGCTCGGGATGGCCAGGGCAACGAACGTGCCCGCCAGAGTGACGGCCGCGAGGGCCCTACCCTTTGTGAATTTCATAATCTCCCCAACCATTTGGATGGCACCGCCGTTGGTGCCGCTTTTGTGTCCACTGCGTGAACGCCCGGAGGCGGTCTGTCGGAACGGTAGCAGAAGACGGGCTCCGCCGCCGCCGTTCCGCCGGGCTCAGCCCGACGCCGCGCCCCCGAGGACCCGCCCCATCGTCGCCATGATCGACACCGTCTCGTCGAGGGGCATGACGGGGCTCTCGGTGAGACCGGCCCCGAGGCAGCGGGCCACCTCGAGCGCCTCGAACTGCAGGCCCCGACCGGCCACGGGGCCCTCGACCCGCTCGAGCAGCGAGCCGTCGCGCCCGACGATCGAGAAGGCGCTCGGGGCGTAGAAGTCCCCCTCGACCTCGAGGCGGGCCTCGGTGCCGACCACGCTCGCCCGCGTCGCGCTGCGCGCCGACGAGCTGCAGGCGAGCACGGCCTGGGCCCCCGAGGGGTGGCCGAGCAGGATCGAGACGGTGGCGTCCACCCCCGTGAAGGCCGGGGTCACCATCGAGCGCACGCTCGAGGGCGCGCCCAGGAGCATCGAGGCGAACGAGACGGGGTAGACCCCGAGGTCGAGCAGCGCTCCCCCACCGAGCTCGGGGGCGAAGAGGCGCGAGGCCGGGTCCCGGGCGAACCACTGGCCGTGGTCGGCGAGCACGAGGACGACCTCGCCGAGCACCCCCGCCGCGACGCGCTCGCGCAGCGCCACCACGTGGGGCAGGAACCTCGTCCACATCGCCTCCATCGCAAACAGACCGGCACGACGGGCCGCCGTGACGACCTCGCGCGCCTCGTCGGCGGTCATCGTGAAGGCCTTCTCGACGAGCACCGGCTTGCCCCGCGAGAGGGCCAGCAGGGCGTTGGCGTGGTGGAAGGGGTGCGGCGTGGCCACGTACACGCAGTCGACTCCGGGGTCCTCGCAGAGCGCCTCGTAGCCGGCGTAGTGACGGGCCACCCCGAAGCGGCGGGCGAAGGCCTCGGCCGACTCGGCCGAGCGCGAGCACACCGCGACGACCTCGCCCTCGGCGAGGGGGGCGAGGTCGCTCGCGAAGGTCTGGGCGATGCGCCCGGTGCCCACGACGCCCCAGCGAACGGTCTTGTTCATCCGGCCTCCTGGACGCAACCACGCTATTGCGGCGACGCCCCGGCGCTAGAACGGTGCGGTGACCCGCCTCGACCCCGCGCGCGAGACCGCGCGGCTGCGCCTACGCCCCTTCGCCGGGCCCGACCTCGACCGTTGCGCCGAGCTCGTGGCCGACCCGTCGGTGAACCGGTACCTCTACAGCCAGCCCCGCACGGCCGACGAGGCCCGCGACCTCCTCGAGGCCCGGCTCGCGCGGGACTCCGACGAGCCCCGGATGAACGTGTGCGTCGCCCTGCGCGAGAGCGACGAGATGGTCGGCGACTTCGCGCTGTGGTGGGACCCGACGCACCGCCAGGGCGAGATGGGTGGCAGCCTGCTGCCCGCGCACCAGGGCCAGGGCTACGCCACCGAGGTATACGGCGTCCTGCTCGGCGTCGCCTTCGACGAGCTCGGGCCGCACCGGCTGGTCGGGTGCCGCGACGCGCGCACCGAGGCGTCGATCCGCTCCCTCGAGCGCGCCGGCCGGCGCCGCGAGGCCCACTTCGTCGAGCACGAGTTCGTCAGGGGCGAGTGGACGAGCGAGGTCGTCCTCGCCCGGCGCGCCGAGCCCGGCCGGGCCGCCCGGTGAGCCCACGGCTGCGCGACGACCCGGGCGCGCTCGGCTCGCTCTACCTGCGCCAGCACCTCGACAACCCGGTCGCGTGGTGGGCCTGGGGCGAGGACGCCCTGGCCGAGGCGCGTCGCCTCGACCGGCCCGTCTTCCTCTCGGTGGGCTACGCGGCCTGCCACTGGTGCCACGTGATGGCCCACGAGTCCTTCGAGGACCCCGAGGTGGCGCGGGTGCTCAACGAGCGCTTCGTCCCGATCAAGGTCGACCGGGAGGAGCGGCCCGACGTCGACGCCCTCTACATGGCCGCGGTCCAGCTCTCGAGCGGCCACGGGGGCTGGCCCATGTCGGTCTTCACCCTGCCCGACGGGCGACCCTTCCTCGCCGGCACCTACTACCCGCCCCGCGACCGCGGCGGGCTGGTCGGCTTCGCCCGCCTGCTCGCGGCCGTCGACCACGCGTGGGGCGAGCAGCGCACCCTCGTCGAGGCCCAGGCCGACGAGCTGGCCGACGCGATCGAGCGCGAGGTGCGCCTGATCGACCACCTGAGCCCCGCCGTGCGCCCGGTCGACCTCGCCCAGGTGCGCCGGGGCCTGCGCGACGCGCTGGTCGAGCGCGCCGACGCCGACGGCGGCTTCGGGCCGGCGCCGCGCTTCCCCCGGCCGAGCTACCTGCGCGCCCTCCTCGAGTTCGACGACGACGACGCCCGACGGGCGCTCGCCGGGGCACTGGAGGCGATGGCCCGGCGGGGCCTCTACGACCACCTCGACGGGGGCTTCGCCCGCTACAGCGTGGACGCCCTCTGGCACGTCCCCCACTTCGAGAAGATGCTGAGCGACCAGGCCCTGCTCGCCCGCTGCTACCTCGAGGCGGCGCGCGCCCTCGGACGGTCCGAGTGGCGGGAGGTGGGGCTCGCCACCCTCGACTTCGTGGAGCGAACGCTGCGCACCCCCGACGGGTACGCCGCCGCGCTCGACGCCGACGCCGGGGGTGTCGAGGGGGGCCACGTCACCTGGACCCCCGAGGAGGTGCGCGAGGCGCTGGCCGGGGAGCCCCCGGCGGTGGTCGAGGGCGCCCTCGCGCGCTGGACGATCACCGACGCCGGCGACCTCGAGGGCCGCAGCGTGCCCCGCCTGGCCGACGGGGAGCCCTTCGCGAACCCGCCCGACCTCGGGGGGGCGGCCCGACGCCTCGCCGAGGCCCGCGCGCGCCGGGCCCAGCCCGCACGCGACGACAAGGTCGTGCTCGAGTGGAACGCCTACCTCGCCCAGGCCCTCCTCGCGGCCGGGACCGAGCCCCACCGCTCGCGCGCGCTCGGCCTCCTCGAGGGCCTCTGGGCGACTCACCGAGCGGAGTCCCGGTGGTGGCGCACCCAGCACCGGCGCGTCGCGGCGACGGCCGGGGACCTCGCCGCGCTCTGCGACGCCCATCTCGACGCCTTCGTCGCGACCGGGGACGACCGCTGGCGCGATCGGGCGCGCGCGATCGCCGACGCGCTCGTGGAGCGTCACTGGGAGGGGCCGCGCCCGAGCGCGCGCGCGCCCGACGCGGGCGCCGGCGTCGCCACCCCCGACCGCGAGACCCTGGGCCTGGTGACCCGGCCCAAGGACGTCCTCGACGGCGCCACCCCGTCGGCCCACGCGCTGGCCACCCGGGCCCTCGCCCGCTTGGCCCTCGTCGACGCCGACCCCGACCGCCTCGCCCTCGCCCAGCGCCTGGTGGCACTGGCGGCCACGCTCCTCGAGCACCCCCTGGCCGTACCCGACCTCGTCGAGGCGGCCGGCTTCGCCCTCCAGGGCGTCGAGGTCGCCGTGCCCGGCGCCGAGGGCCCCCTCGCCCGTCACCTACGATCGTTGGTCGTGCCGCGCACCGTCGTCATCACCGGTGAGGGCCGGTCGCCGCTGCTCGTCGGGCGCAGTGCCGGGCGGGCCTACGTCTGTCGGGCGGGGGTGTGCACCGCCCCCGTCGACGACCCCGCGGCACTCGACGCGGCCCTGGCCGAGGCGCTGGCGTGGCGCTGATCACCCGGGACCCCGCGGTGCGCGCGACGCGCCGCCTGATCACCCACATGCCCCATCGCGACGCGGTGACCCTGGTGGGGGGCTCGACCGTCCACGGCCTGGTGCTCGGCTCGACCAACGAGTCGACCACGGTCATCGACCTCACGAGCCAGGCCCTGGTGCGCTGGCGCGTGCCGTGGCCGCCGGGTGAGGAGACCGACCTGGCCCTGTTCGACGTGGTCGAGGCGGTGCTCGCGGAGGACCTCGAACGCGACGACCTCGCCCAGCCCGAGAGCGTCACGCTGGCCGAGCTCCCCCGCCGCCTGGGCACGTACCGGGGCCGCCGGGTGCGCGTGTGGCTCGAGCGGCTGGTCACCCCCGCCGACGGCCCACTGTTCGGCTTCCGGGGGCCGAGCGCCCCGTACTGGGAGTTCCGCGGCGAGCGGCCGAGCGTCGCCCTGGTCGCCCCCGACCGCGGGCCCCAGCTGCTGCGCCGCCCCGACGACGGCTCGACCTGGGTGCGCTTCGGCTGGTTCGGCGACGACATCTGGCTGCTGTGCGAGGACGCGCACGCCATCCGCACCATCGAGTCCACCCGGCGCACCACCCTCTCGGGCAAGGAGCTCGCGACGGCCCTCGGCTTTCGGCCGGCCTACGTGCTCACGACACTGTCGGCCCCGGTCGAGGGCCACTGCTACAAGAGCTGCACGGGGCTCCTGCCCCGGGGATGAGCTAGCGGGGCAACTTGCCCGAGGCGAGCGCCTCGGCCATGGCCCAACCGAAGACCACGAGCCGCTGGCCCGAGGCGGGATCGACCCCCGAGAAGAGACCGGCGACGCCGTCGGGCACCGCGCCCTTGGCCGCCACGTAGTCGAGCCCGCCGACGGGGCCGGGCACCGTCGACATCACGAAGGTCTTGTCGTCGATGGCCTTCTCCGCGCCGAAGCGCTTGGCCAGGCGACGCGCCCAGGCCCGGTCCTCGCCGGTCGGCCGGTAGCCGACGCGCGGCACCACGTCCTCGAGGCCCAGGAACGCGCGGTACCCGTCGGGCGAGGTGAGCCGGGTCCCGAGCAGGACGTCCTCGTCGGGGAAGGCCAGCAGGGCCCGGCGGAACTGGTCGTGCAGGATCGCGCGCAGGGTCTGGTCGGACTTGGCGTTGCGGTCCACGAGCAGCAGTCCCACCAGGAGCGACGGCGTGCCGCCGATGCGCTCGAGGGAGCAGAAGGAGTACCCCCGGAGCCGCGACCCCTCCTTGGCGTAGGTCACGAGCACCCACTCCTCACGCTGCTTGGAGAGGAACCCGATGTCGAAGTTGGGCTCCCGATCGACGCAGAGGTCGGCCATCTCGGCCAACTCGGCGTCGCTCAGGGCCGTGGTGTCCTTGGTCGTCACCGTCATCGCCATGGTCCCCATTCTACGGGAGGCCCGTGACCCGGGTCCCGGGCCGATGCTCAGCCGGGCGTGCGTTGGAGATTCACCGGGCCGGGCCCGCGCGCGGCGCCCTCACCCGGTACGCTTCGCCCGGTCGAGAAGGGGGTGGGACGTGCGCGCGCGCCTCGTGACGACGGCCCTCGCCGCGGTCCTCGCGGGGGCCATCGGCGCGGCCACCGCCGGCGGCGCGGGCCTCGCGCCGCCGCGCAACCCGGCGCGCGACGTGCCCGCCGACCCGGCGTACTCCCTCGCCCCCGGCGTGTCCTACACGGTGGGCCAGCCCCTGCCCCCGTGCTGGACCTGGCGGGGGGCGGGCTTCGCCCTCGCCGCCACCGCGAGCGCCTGCGTGGCCGCCGAGGTCGCCGCGACCGACCACGCCCACGCCCTCGAGCACCTGGCGCCGGTGCGCCTGCCGCGGAACTGGGCCCGGCTCAGCGTCGCCGAGCAGCTCTTCGTGCTCGGCGACGTCGAGCGGGTGAGCCGCGGCGAGGCGCCCATCCTCGGGCTGAGCCGCACGCTCGACGCCGAGGCCCAGGTCGGGGCGGCCCACGACGGCGACCCCCTGATGAGCGCCCCGGTCGCCGGGGCCACCGGCGCCTACGCCTCGAACTGGGCCGGCGGGGACAACGCGCTCGACGCCAACTACGGCTGGATGTACCTCGACGGCTGGGCCGGGACGGCCACCCGCAACGCGGACTGCACCGCGGCGGGCGCCCCGGGCTGCTGGGGCCATCGCGACAACATCCTGGTCGACGCGGCGCGCGAGCCCTGCCCCTCGGGCGGTTGCGCCTACGTGATGGGCGCGGGCTACGTCGCGGACGGCGCGGGCGGCGGCTACGGCTCGTTCAGCGAGCTCATCGTCCAGGTCGTCGGCGCCCGGCCGGCCCTCTTCTACACGTGGCGCCAGGCCCGGGCGGCCGGGGCGCGGCCCTGACTAGGCCGAGATGACCCGGCGGCCGAACTCGCTGCGCAGCTCGGCCACCACCCCGGCGATGTCGACGGTGTAGTCGGGCCCGAGCCGGAAGACCTTGCCGGCGGCGCCGGTGTCGACCACGACCGGGCTCGGGCCCGGGTAGCGCGCCAGGATCTCGCGCAACGTCGCGATCGACCGGGCCGTGAGGTCCTCGGGCCGCAACGAGAGCCGCAGTTCGCCGGCCCCCGACGACTGGGCGAAGGCCTCCACGTCGACGGCGCTGAAGCGCAGGTCCTCGTCGCCCTCGTTGGGCCGCACCCGCATCAGCACGACGTTGTCCTTCACGAGGAAGCCGCTGAAGCGCTCGAAGCTCGCCGCCGAGAAGTTCACCTCGAGCGAGCCCCCGAGGTCCTCGAGCACCACCCGCGCGTAGGTGCGCCCCGCCTTGGTCTGGCGGAGCTGGACCTCGCTCAACAGCCCCCCGACGGTGACGGGCCGGCCGGCGCGAGCGATCTCCTCGGCCCGCTCGCGGATCTCGCCCAGCGAGCCGTCGGTGCGCTGGGCCAGCGCCGCCTGGACCCCGTAGAGCGGGTGGTCCGAGACGTAGGTGCCGAGCATCTCGCGCTCGAAGTCGAGCTTGACGGGAGTGTCGAACTCCTCGGGCGGGATCGGCACCTCGGTCCCCTCCCAGTCGTCGCCGCCCTCGCCCCCGAGCGCGGCGAAGAGGGTGGAGATGCCGAGCGACAGGTCCTTTCGGCGCGCGAGCGTCAGCTCCACGATCTCGTCGACGGCGAGCAGCAGGCCCCGTCGGCTCACCCCGAAGGAGTCGAACGCGCCGGCCTTGACGAGGGACTCCAGGGTGCGCCGGTTCAGCACCACCGGGTCGACGCGGCGCACGAAGTCGTAGACCGAGGCGAAGGGCCCGTGGGCCTCGCGCTCGTGGACGATCCGCTCCACGAGGCCCTCGCCGACGTTGCGCACCGCGGCCATCCCGAACAGGATCGTCCGCTCTTCGCTCGGTGAGGGCGTGTAGTCGGCGAAGGAGGCGTTGACGTCGGGCACGCCGACCGTGATCCCCATCTGGCGGGCCTCGTTGAGGTAGAGCGCGGACTTGTCCTTGTCCTCGCGGAACGAGGTCAGCAGCGCCGCCATGTACTCGACCGGGTAGTGGGCCTTGAGCCAGGCGTTCTGGTAGCCCACCAGCGCGTAGCCGTAGGCGTGGCTCTTGTTGAAGGCGTAGTCGGCGAAGGGCTCGATCTTGTCGAAGATGGCCTTGCCCAGCGCCCGGCCGTAGCCCTGGCGCTCGGCGCCCTCTTCGAACTTGGCCCGCTGGGCCTGGATCATCTCCTTGATCTTCTTCGAACAGGCCTTGCGCAGGTCGTCGGCCTCGGTCATCGAGAACCCGGCCACCGTGGTGGCGACGCGCATGATGTCCTCTTGGTAGATCATCAGCCCGTAGGTCTCGCCGAGTATCGCCTCGAGGTCGGGGTGGTCGTAGGTGACCCGCTGGCGACCGTTCTTGCGGTCGGCGTAGTCGTTGTGGACGTTCTCGCTGAGGGGTCCCGGCCGATACAGCGCGTTCAGGGCGGCGATGTCGTCGAAGGACGTCGGCGCGAGCCGGCGCATGAGCTGGCGCATCTTGTCGCCCTCGAGCTGGAAGATCCCGATCGAGCTCCCCTGGCGCAGCATCTCGAAGACGGCCGGGTCGTCGAGGGGCACCCGGTCGATATCGACGCGTTCGCCGTGACGGCGCTCGATGTGGTCGAGCGTGCGCTCGATGATCGCCAGGTTGCGCAGCCCGAGGAAGTCCATCTTCAACAGGCCGAGCTTCTCGATGGCGGTCGCCTCGTACTGGGTGACGATCGGGGCGTCGTCGCCCGCGGCGTTGGGGCCGCTCTTGCGCTGGACCGGGACGTAGGCGAGCACGGGGTCCTTCGTGATCACGACCGCCGCCGCGTGGATCCCGTCCTGGCGGCGCTTGTCCACGAAGCCCTTGGCGACGTCGACCACGTGGCGGACCTCGGGATCGCTCCCGTAGAGGGCCCGCAGCTCGGCCGCCTCGGCGAAGCGGCCCTCGTAGCCCGGCGTCGGGGCGAAGCACGCCTCGAGGGGGAGGTCCTGGCCCATGACGAGCGGGGGCATGGCCTTGGCGATCTTGTCGCCGAGCTGGGGCGGGTAGCCGAGCACGCGAGCGGCGTCGCGCACCGCGGCGCGCGCCTTGATCGTGGAGAAGGTGATGATCTGGGCGACGTGGTCGGCGCCGTAGCGCTCGGCGGCGTAGCGGATCATGTCGCCGCGGAAGCGCTCGTCGAAGTCCATGTCGATGTCGGGCATCTGCTTGCGCCCGGGGTTCAAGAAGCGCTCGAAGATGAGCCCGTTGGCGATGGGGTCGATGTCGACGATGCGCAGGCAGTACGCGACGCAGCACCCCGCGGCCGACCCCCGGCCCGGACCGACGCGGATCCGCCTCTCGCGGGCGTGGCGGATCAGGTCCCACACGACGAGGAAGTAGTCGGCGAATCCCATCTCCCCGATCACCGAGAGCTCGTACTCCAGGCGCTCGCGCACCGCGTCGGAGAGGTCGTGGCCGTAGCGCTCCCGGGCCCCCTGGTAGGCGAGGTCGCGTAGGTAACGCGCGGCGCCGTCTTTGTGCGAGAGGTCGAGGTAGCCCGCCGGCAACGGGAACTCCGGCAGCGCGTCGTTGTCGAAGTCGATCGTGACCCCGGCCCGCTCGGCGACGAGCAGCGTGTTGTCGCAGGCCTCGGGCAGCTCGGAGAAGAGCTCGCGCATCTCGGCCGCGGTCTTGAGGTAGTGCTGGTCGCTCTGGAACCGGAAGCGGTCCGGGTCCGAGACCCGGGCGCCGGTACCGATGCACAAGAGCGCGTCGTGCATCTCGGCGTCGCCCGGGCGCACGTAGTGCAGGTCGTTGGTGGCGAGCAGCGGCGCCCCGAGGTCGCGGGCGAGCTCAACCAGCCGCGGGTTGGTCCGGCGCTGCTCGGGCTGGCCGTGGTCCTGGAGCTCGATGAAGAAGTTCTCGCGGCCGAAGATCCCCTGCAGGCGCCCCCCGAGCTCGCGCGCCCGCCCGTAGTCGTCTTGGAGCAGGGCCTGCAGGACGACCCCGCCCAGGCAGCCCGAGGTCGCCACCAGCCCCTCGGCGTGGCGCTCGAGCAGCTCCCAGTCGACGCGAGGCTTGTAGTAGTAGCCCTCCAGGAAGGCCAGCGACGAGAGCTCGCGCAGGTTGCGGTAGCCCTCGTCGGTCATGGCGAGCAGCGTCAGGTGGTGGTAGAGCTTCTGGCCCCCCTCGGTCTCGCCGCCGGTGTCGTCGATGCGGCCACGGCGCGCCGGCCGGTCGAAGCGGCTCGTGGCCGCCATGTAGGCCTCGAGACCCAGCACCGGCGTGACCCCGTGCGCGCGGCACGTCTGGTAGAAGTCGATGACGCCGTAGAGGTTGCCGTGGTCGGTGATCGCGAGGGCGCGCTGGCCGTCGGCCTTGGCCGCGAGCACGAGCTCCTCGATGCGCGCCGCGCCGTCGAGCATCGAGTACTCGGTGTGGTTGTGCAGGTGGACGAACCCGTCGGGCACCGGCGACCTCCTCTCCTGCGCAAACTACACCGATGGGATTTCGAAGGCTAGCCCCCTAGAGGTACGTCCCGGCCCGAGCGTCGGGCCCGGGCGGGAGGGAGCGGTCGCGCATCTTCTCCAACTGCGCCGCGGCGGCCGCCTGCTGGGCGAAGAGGGAGGCCTGGATCCCGTGGAAGAGCCCCTCGAGCCACCCGACCAGCTGGGCCTGGGCGACGCGCAGCTCGGACTCCGAGGGGACCTCGGCGGCGAAGGGCAGGGTCATGCGCCCGAGCTCGGTGCGCAGGTCGGGCGAGAGCGCCCCGGAGAGCTCCTCGACCGATGTCTGATAGATCTCGCGCAGGCGGGTCCGGCCGGCCTCGTCGAGGGGGGCGGTGCGCGCCTCGTCGAGGAGGGTCTTGACCATCGAGCCGATGCGCATCACCTTGGCCGGCTGGCTGATGTAGTCGGTGGCCTCCCCCTCCCCGGGACTCTGGGGCTCCTCCCCGGGGGGCAGGACCACGTCGGGTCCGACCGGCTCGCTCGTCGGGGTCTGGGGTGTTTCGGCGTCGCTCACCGGGCCAGTGTGCCAGAGTTTCGGGACCTTCGGTCACCCCCGGGGCGCGCCGGGGTCCCGGTAGCATGGGGGCGTGAGGGTCTCCACCCGTGGCGACTACGCCAGTCGGGCCCTGTTGAGCCTGGCCCTGCGCGACGACGGCTCGCCCACCTCGGTCCGGGACCTGGCCGAGCGCACCGGGCTGCCCCAGCCCTACCTCGAGCAGATCCTGCTCAGCCTCAAGGGAGCCGGGCTGGTGCGCTCCAAGCGCGGCGTGGGCGGGGGCTACGTGCTCGCCCGCCCGGCGCGGGCGATCACCCTGGCCGAGATCGTCGCGGCCGTCGACGGGCCGATCAACGCCGGCGACTTCGGCGAGCCCCACCGCAACGGGGCCTGCGACCACGAGGGCCAGTGCGTCCTGCTGGAGGTCTGGGCCGACGTGGGCAACCACATGCGCGAGCACCTGGCCAGCTACAGCCTGGCCGACATGGTCGACCAGGCCCGGGGCGGACGGCCCGTGGCGCGCACCCACAGCGCCTGATCCTTGCGCCCGGGGCCGGGCCCGTGGTAAATTATTAAGGCGCTCATAGGAGAAATGAATCCGTGAGACGCGAGACTATTGGCCCCCCTTAGACAAGGAGTCGCCGTGAGCACCATCACCCCCCGCCGGTCGGCCGTCAACACCACTGACATGCTCGGCCTCTTGATGCGCGACCTCGACCGCTACCCCATGCCCAACTACGACGAGCAGGTCGAGCTGGCCAAACGGGTCACCGCCGGGGACGAGGAGGCCAAGAAGCAGATGGTGGCGGCCAACCTCCGCCTCGTCCTGCACTGGGCCCGCCGCTACCAGGACCGGGGCGTCGAGATGGTCGACCTCGTCCAAGAGGGCGTCTTCGGCCTGCTGCGCGCGGTCGAGAAGTTCGACTGGGAGCGCGGCTTCAAGTTCTCCACCTACGCGACCTGGTGGATCCGCCAGGCGCTCCAGCGCGCCGTCCAGCAGCACGGGCGCACCATCCGCATCCCCCTCGAGGTCGGCGAGCAGCTCCAGCGGCTCGAGGCGACCACGGCCGAGCTCACCTCGACCTTCGGCCGCCCGCCCACCGACGACGAGCTCACCGAGGCCACCGGAATGGCCAAGGCCGAGCGTGACAACCTCAAGGGCCTCGCCGGGGTGACGGCCAGCCTCGACCAGCCGGCCTCGGCCGACTCGGCCACGACCCTCGGCGACCTCGTCGCCCCGAGCCAGGACGACTGGGTCGGCAGCCTCGAGACCTCGATGATCAACGACCAGATCCACGGGGCCCTCGACCAGTTGAGCGACCTCCAGCGCGAGGTAATCACGCTGCGCTTCGGCCTCAACGGCGCCACGCCGCTGTCGCTGCAGGCGACCGCGGCCAAGATGGACATCGGCGTGCGCCGGGTGCGCCGCGCCGAGGACGAGGCCCTGGCCGTGCTGCGCCAGGACGCCTCGGTCGTCGCGGCCCACGAGGTCGCCTAGGCCGAGGCCCCCTCGCGCAGCGTCGCGAGGTCGCCGGGGAGCTCACGGGTGACCCGCACCCTCTCGCCGGTGCGCGGGTGGGAGAAGGCCAACGCGCTCGCGTGCAGGGCGACGCGCCCTTCGGCGAGCCGCTCGTCGCGCCGGTGACCGTAGCGCGCGTCGTTCACGACCGGGTGGCCGATCGAGGCGAGGTGCACCCGAATCTGGTGGGTCCGCCCCGTCTCGAGCTCCACTTCCAGTTCGGTCATCGGGTAGGGCGTGTCGTAGCGCGCACGCACCCGGTAGCGAGTGCGCGCGGGACGGCCGTCGCCGCGCACGGCCATCGCCGTGGGCTGGCGGGCCGAGCGCCCGATCGGCGCGTCCACCACCCCGCGGTCCTCGGCCACGTGCCCCTGGACGAAGGCGGTGTAGGTACGCGAGACGGACCGTGTCACCATCTGCTCGCGCAGCGATGCCAGCCCGGTGGCAGTGCGCGCCACGACCAGCAGCCCCGAGGTGCCCTTGTCGAGCCGGTGGACGACACCCGGGCGCTCCGGCTCGCCCAGCGCGGCGAGCACCGCGATCTCGGGGTAGCGCGCGAGCAGCCCCGCGACCAAGGTGCCCCGGCGCTGGCCGGCACCGGGGTGCACCACGAGATCGGGCGCCTTGTCGACCACGACGAAGTCGTCGTCCTCGAGTACGACCGAGACGGCGACCGCGGGCTCGGGGGCGACCGTCCCGTCGTCGCGCACCGGCAGGTCGACCTCCAGGCGCTGCCCCGGGGCGACCGGCGTGGCGCCGCGGGTCACCGCGACACCGTCCAGGCGCACGCCCCCCGCCTCGAGCACGGCGCGCACCTCGGTGCGGGAGCGCTCGGCCAGGGTCGCCACGACGCGGTCGACCCGCTCGCCGGCCAGCACCTCGGGGACGCGCAGGTCGAGCCGCTCGGTGGTCATCGCGCCGCCAGGTTCTGGCCGCGCAGGGCCACCACCGCCAGCACGCCGAAGCCGACGGTGATCGCCGCGTCGGCCAGGTTGAAGACCGGGAAGCTCCCGACGGCGACGAAATCGGTGACGGCGTGCGGCGTCGCGGCGAGCCGGTCGAGGAGGTTGGCCACCCCGCCGCCGATGAGCAGCCCGAAGCCCGTGGTGGACCACCCCCGCCGCGCGTGCAGGCCCACCGCCACGACGGCCACGGCAACGACCGCGGTGGCCACGGTCACGAGGAGGGGGCCCGAGCTCGCCACCGAGAACGAGGCCCCCGTGTTGTAGTGCAGGCGGAGCCAGAGCGGGCCGACGACGTGCACGGCGTGGTGCGTCAACGCGTGGCGGGCCCAGGCCTTGGTGAGCGCATCGAGCGCGGTCACGCTGAGCGCCACCGCGACGACCCCGAGGTTGATCGTGCCGCGGGCCCCTAGACGGTGGCGCGGCACGAGACGCAGGTGAACACCGGCAGTTGCGCGCGCAGGCGGGCCTGACTGATCGGCTCGTAACAGCCGTCGCAGCGCCCGTAGCTGCCGTCGGCCACGCGGGCGAGGGCCACGTCGATCTCGTCGACCTTGGTGCGCAGGGTCACCGCGAACTCCTTGAGCTGGTCGCGCTGGATGTCCGACGCCGCCCCGGTCCCGTCCTCGTCGTCGTACTCGAGGCGCTCGCGGTCGACGAGCATCTCGTTGGCCTCGCTCTCGGCGATGTCGATCTGGTGCATGGTCGCGGCCCGAGTCTCGCCGAGCAGGGTGCGCAACTCCTCGAGGAAGGGGGCGTCCTCGGCGTAGGGCTTGGAGTGCATCTTGCGCTCGAGGGCCTCATGGCGCTTGCGCTCCTCGGCCTCGCGGCGCTCCTGGCGCTTGCGCTCCTCGGCCTCGCGGCGCTCGATCTCGCGCAGCTTGCGCAGACGCTCGGCCTCGACGGACTTCTTCTTCGCCTCGATCTCGCGCTGGCGCTTGGCCTCGACGGCCGCCTTCTCGCGGGCCTTGCGCGCGACCTCGCGGGCCCGGGCCGCGGCCTTGGCCTTGGCCTCGCGCTCCTTCTGGGCGGCGCGGGCCTTGGCCTCGCGCTCCCTGGCGGCCTTGGCCTTGGCGGCGGCGGCGGCCTTGGCCTTGGCCTCGCGCTCCTTCTGGGCGGCGCGGGCCTTGGCCTCGCGCTCCCTGGCGGCCTTGGCCTGGGCGGCGGCGGCGGCCTTGGCCTTGGCCTCGCGCTCCTTCTGGGCGGCGCGGGCCCGGGCCTCGCGCTCCTTGGCGGCCGTCGCCTTCGCCGCGGCCTTGGCCTTGGCCTCGCGCTCCTTCTGGGCGGCCGCCCTCGCCGCGGGGACCTTGGCGCCCTTCTTCGCCGGGGCCTTGGCGGTGGCCTTGGCCGCCCTCTTCGCCGGGGCCTTCTTCGACGCTGCCTTGGACGTGGTCTTCGAGCTGGCGGCCATCTCCACTCCTCTACCGTGACGGGTGAGCGGAGACCCTACCAGCCGGGGGCGAGGGCTACGCCTCGTCGCGTCCCTGGTCCATGCGCAGCATCTGGCCGATAGTCGGGGTGCGACCCGACGGCGCGGGGGCCGGCGGGGGCGTCTGGCTGGGACGCGGGGGCACCGCGCGCGCGGGCACCGAGGGGACGGCCTCGGTCACCGGCGCGACGGCCGGCTCGCGCGCGGG
>JAJXZW010000011.1 GCA_021779855.1 Actinomycetes bacterium | reverse complement strand
CGCGGCGGCGGCCGCCACCGGCGCGCACGACGCCCTTGGGCGCGGCGGGCGCCGCGCCCACCGGCACCGCGTCGCCGGCGGCCATGGCGGCCTCGCGCACGATCTTCTCCTCGTTGGAGAGCTGGTAGGGCAGGATGTCGCCCTTGTAGATCCAGACCTTCACGCCGATGCGGCCGGTCGAGGTGCGGGCCTCGCGGAAGCCGTAGTCGATGTCGGCGCGCAGCGTGTGCAGCGGCACGCGGCCCTCGCGGTACGACTCGCGCCGGCTCATCTCGGCCCCGCCCAGACGGCCCGAGACCTGGATGCGCACGCCGAGCGCCCCGGCCTTCTGGACGGTCTGGATGCCGCGCTTCATGGCGCGGCGGAACGCGACCCGGCGCACGAGCTGGTCGCAGATGCCCTGGGCGATGAGGGCCGCGTCGAGCTCGGGCTGCTTGATCTCTTGGATGTTGAGCGAGATCTTGTTCTTCTGGCCGGTGATGCGCTCGAGCTCCTTCTTCAGTCGCTCGGCCTCGGCGCCGCGCCGGCCGATCACGATGCCCGGGCGGGCGGTGTGGATGTCGACGCGGATGCGGTCCGAGGTCCGCTCGATCTCGATGCGGCTCACCGCGGCGCTCTCGAGCTGCTTGGTCAGGTAGTCACGGATCTTCCAGTCCTCGATGACGAGGTCCTTGTAGCCGCGCTCGCGGAACCAGCGCGACTTCCAGTCCGTGGTGATCCCGAGACGGAAGCCGTAGGGGTTGACCTTCTGGCCCATCAGTGGCTCTCCTCTGTGGCCTCGGCCACCGTCTCGTCGCTCTCGCTCGCCTCGTCCTCGGGGGACTCGTCGGCCTCGTCGGTCTCGACCTCGTCGGTCTCGACCTCGTCGACATCGACCTCGTCGGTCTCGACCTCGTCGACATCGACCTCGTCGGTCTCGACCTCGTCGACATCGACCTCGTCGACATCGACCTCGTCAGTCTCGACCTCGTCGGCCTCGACGGGCGCGGCCTCGCGGGCCGGGCGCTCCCGGCGCCGGCTCGAGGCCACGCGGCGGGCCCGGCTCGCGGCGGCCTGGCTGGAGCGCTCGGCGCGCAGCCGCTCGAGGGCCTCGTCGTCGAGGCGCGAGACGATCACCGTGATGTGGCAGGTGCGCTTGCGGATCCGACCGGCCCGGCCTCGGGCACGCGGGCTGAAGCGCTTCATCGTGATGCCCTCGTCGGCGTAGCAGGCCGAGACGTAGAGCTCCTCGGCGGCCAGGCCGTCGTTGTTGACGGCGTTGGCGACGGCCGAGGCCAGGACCTTGTCCACGACCCGGGCCGCCTCGCGGGTGGTGCCCGCGAGGATCTCGCGCGCGCTCTGGACGTCCTCGCCCCGGATGAGGTCGAGCACGACGCGGGCCTTGGTGGCCGACATCGGGAACTGGCGCAGCGTCGCGCGGGTGCCGGGCCGCTCGTTGGTCTTGGGGGCCGTCATCTAGCGCCTCCCGGCCTTCTCCTGGCCGGCGTGGAACTTGAAGGTCCGCGTCGGGGCGAACTCGCCGAGCTTGTGGCCGACCATCGCCTCGGTCACGAAGACCGGGATGTGGCGGCGACCGTCGTGCACGGCGAAGGTGTGGCCGACCATGTCGGGGATGATCGTCGAGCGCCGGCTCCAGGTCTTGACGACCCGCTTCTCGTTGGCCGCGTTCAGCGCCTCCACCTTCTTGAGCAGGTGGCCGTCGATGAAGGGGCCCTTCTTAAGGCTTCGTGACATGGGTTACCTCCGCGCCCCGCGCCCGCGGCGGCGGCGAACGATGAGGGCATCGGACGCCTTGGGCAGGCGCGTGCGGCCCTCGGGCTGACCCCACGGCGAGACCGGGTGGCGACCACCCGAGGTCTTGCCCTCGCCACCGCCCAGGGGGTGGTCGACGGGGTTCATGGCCACGCCGCGCGTCTGGGGGCGGACGCCCTTCCAGCGGTTGCGACCGGCCTTGCCGATCTTGATGAGCTCGTGCTCGGAGTTGCCCACGACCCCGAGGGTGGCCCGGCAGTCGATCGGGACGCGGCGCATCTCGGTCGAGGGCAGGCGCAGCGTGGCGAAGTCGCCGTCCTTGGCGACGAGCTGGACGCTCATCCCGGCGCTGCGGGCCATCTTGCCGCCACCGCCCGGGCGCAGCTCGACGTTGTGCACCGTCGAGCCGGTCGGGATGTAGCGCAGCGGCAGGGCGTTGCCCAGGCGGATGTCGGCGCGCGGGCCGGACTCGACCCGGTCGCCGACCTTGAGGCCGTTCGGGGCGAGGATGTAGCGCTTCTCCCCGTCGGCGTAGTGCAGGAGGGCGATGCGGCAGGTCCGGTTCGGGTCGTACTCGATGGTGGCGACCTTGGCGGGGACGTGGTCCTTGCTGCGCTTGAAGTCGACCACGCGGTACTGCTGCTTGTGGCCGCCGCCGCGGTGGCGCGACGTCTTGCGGCCCTTGGTGTTGCGGCCGCCGGTCTGGGGCTTGGCGCCCAGCAGCGACTTCTCGGGTCGGTCCGTCGTCAGCTCGGCGAAGTCCGAGACCGACTGGAAGCGCCGGCCCGGGCTGGTGGGCTTGCGGTTGCGAAGGGCCATGGTTCCTAGCTCTCGAACAGGTTGATGGTGTCACCGGACTTGAGCGTCACGATCGCCCGCTTGGTGGCGGGGGTCGAGCCGACGATGCCGGTGCGGCGGTTGCGGGTGCGCTTGCCCTTGCGGTTGAGCGTGTTGACCTTGACGACGGTCACGTTGAAGGCCTGCTGGACGGCGTTGCGCACGTCGACCTTGGTCGCGGCGCGGTCCACGACGAAGGTGTAGGTGCCCGTCTCCATCTGGGCGTAGGTCTTCTCCGAGACCACCGGGCGCAGGAGGATGCTCATGGCGTCACGCATCAGAGGGCCTCCTTCGCACTCGGCAGCGTGGCCTCGCTGAAGAGGACCCAGTCGCTGTTCACGACGTCGTAGGCGTTGAGCTCGCCGACGTCGATCGTGTGGGCCTGGGGCAGGTTGGCGAAGGCCTTGGCGGCCACCGCGTCGTCACGGCCCAGCACGACGAGGACCTTGCCCTCGAGGCCCAGCGCCACCAGGGCCGCCAGGGCGTCCTTCGTGCGCGGGGTCTCCCAGGCGGCGAAGGAGTCGACCAGGGCCACCCGGCCCTCGCCGGCCCGGTCCGACAGCGCCGAGTGGAGCGCCAGGCGGATCATCTTCTTGGGCGTGCGCTGGGCGTAGCCGCGGGGCTTGGGCCCGAGCGCGATCCCGCCGCCCGGGTAGTGCGGGGCGCGGATCGAGCCCTGGCGCGCGCCGCCGGTCCCCTTCTGGCGGAAGGGCTTGCGCCCACCGCCGGAGACCTCGGTGCGGGTCTTGGTCGACTGGGTGCCCGCGCGCCGGGCGGCGAGCTGGGCCTTGACGACCTGGTGCATCACCCCCACGTGGGGCTCGCGCCCGAAGACGGAGGGCTCGAGCGCCACCACGCCGAGGTCGGCCCCGGCGAGGGAGCGCTTGGTCACCGAGCGCTCCGCGAAGGCCGGGCGGACCTTCGAGATCGGACCGCGCAGCATCGCCTCGGTCATCGGACACCTCCGGCCTTCATCGGGTTCTTCACCGAGGTCCGCAGCACGACGACCGAGCCCCGCGATCCGGGCAGGGCCCCCTTCACCAGCAGCAGGTGGCGCTCGGGGTCGACCGAGACGACCTCGAGGTTGGTCGTGGTGACCTGCTCGCCCCCGAGGCGGCCGGCCATGCGGGTGCCCTTGAAGACGCGCCCGGGCGTCGCGCAGGCGCCGATGGAGCCGGGGGCCCGGTGGTGCTTGTGGTTGCCGTGGGCGGCGCCCTGGCCGCCGAAGTTGTGGCGCTTCATGCCGCCGGCGAAGCCCTTCCCCTTCGAGACGGCCGTCGCGTCGACGCGCTCGCCCCGCTCGAAGACGTCGGCCGCGATCTCCTGGCCCACGCTGTAGCCGGCGACGTCGTCGAGGCGCAGCTCCACGAGCCCCTGGCCGGGGGTGACGCCGGCCTTGTCGAAGTGGCCCCGCTCGGGCTTGGTGAGGGCCGTGGCGCGCCGGACGCCCCAGGTCACCTGGAGCGCGGCGTACCCCTCCTTCTCGGGGGTCTTCACCTGGACGACGCGCACCGGGGCGACGCGCACGACCGTGACGGGGATGGCCCGGTTCTGGTCGTCCCAGACCTGGGTCATGCCCACCTTCTCACCGACGATGGCCTTGGTCGCCACGCTGTCCTCTCTCTATCCCGTGCGTCGGCGGCGCCGACACACAGACGCTCCGTTCGAGCCAGAGCCGAACGGAGCGCGAAACTGGTCGGCCCGGCGTCCCACCGCAGTGGCAACCGGGCACGTCTGCTGGCTCCCCGAGGGGAGCGGTCCAGCCTACACCGAGCGGGCCCGCGGGCGCAAAGCCCGCGGGCCGCCCGGCCTAGGACTGGCGGATCTTGATCTCGATGTCCACCCCGGCCGGCAGGTCGAGCCGCTGGAGCGAGTCGACCGTCTTGGCGGTGTGGTCCACGATGTCGAGCAGGCGCTTGTGCACCCGCATCTCGAAGTGCTCCCGGGAGTCCTTGTGCTTGTGGGGCCCGCGCACCACCGTGTAGCGGTGGATCTCGGTGGGCAGGGGCACCGGCCCCTGGACCCGGGCGTTGGTCCGCTCGACCGTCTGGACGATCTTCGCGGTGGACTGGTCCAGGACGCTGTGGTCGAAGGCCTTCAGCCGGATCCGGATCATCTGTCGGTTGTCGGCCATCACCGCCTACTTGATGATCTTGGTGACGCGACCCGAGCCGACGGTCCGGCCGCCCTCGCGGATCGAGAAGGTGAGGCCCTCCTCCATGGCGATCGGCTTGCCGAGCTGAACGGTCATCTCGGTGTTGTCACCGGGCATCACCATCTCGGTGCCCGCGGGCAGCTCGATGGTGCCGGTCACGTCGGTGGTGCGGAAGTAGAACTGCGGGCGGTAGTGGGCGAAGAACGGCTTGTGGCGGCCGCCCTCCTCCTTGGTGAGCACGTAGACCTGGGCCTCGAACTCGGTGTGCGGGGTGATCGAGCCCGGCTTGCACAGGACCTGGCCGCGCTCGACCTCCTCCTTCTTCGTGCCGCGCAGCAGCGCGCCGAGGTTGTCGCCCGCCCGGCCCTCGTCGAGGAGCTTGCGGAACATCTCGATGCCGGTGACCGTGGTCTTCTGGGTCGGGCGCAGGCCGACGATCTCGACCTCGTCGCCGACCTTGACGACGCCCTGCTCGACCTTGCCGGTCACCACGGTGCCGCGGCCGGTGATGGACATGACGTCCTCGATCGACATGAGGAACGGCCGGTCGGTGGCGCGCTGGGGCTCGGGGATGTAGCTGTCCACGGCCTCCATGAGCTCCATGACCTTGTCGCCCCAGGCCGCGTCGCCCTCCAGCGCCTTCAGGGCCGAGACGCGCACGATCGGGGTGTCGTCACCGGGGAAGCCGTAGGAGTTCAGCAGCTCGCGGACCTCCATCTCGACCAGTTCGAGCAGCTCCTCGTCGTCGACCATGTCGGCCTTGTTGAGGGCCACGACGATGTAGGGCACGCCGACCTGGCGCGCGAGCAGGACGTGCTCGCGGGTCTGGGGCATCGGGCCGTCGGTCGCCGAGACGACGAGGATCGCGCCGTCCACCTGGGCGGCGCCGGTGATCATGTTCTTGACGTAGTCCGCGTGGCCCGGCATGTCGACGTGGGCGTAGTGGCGGTTGGCCGTCTCGTACTCCACGTGGGCGATCGAGATCGTGATGCCGCGCTGGCGCTCCTCGGGGGCCTTGTCGATCTGGTCGAACGGGGTGAAGGCGGAGCCGGGGATGCGCTCGGAGAGGACCTTCGTGATGGCCGCGGTCAGGGTCGTCTTGCCGTGGTCGATGTGTCCCATCGTGCCGATGTTGACGTGCGGCTTGGTGCGCTCGTACTTCTGCTTTGCCATTGTCGGGGACTGACTTTCTGCTCGTGACCGCTCCCCTTGAGCGGTCGGTTCTTGCGGCCCTCCCCGACGACGGTTTGGACCTTGGTGTTTTCCCTCTTACGCGCCGGTCGCCTTGGCCACGATCTCCTTGGCGATCGCGTCCGGAACCTCCGCGTAGGAATGGAACTGCATCGTGTACGTCGCGCGCCCCTGGGTGCGCGAGCGCAGGTCCGTAGCGTAGCCGAACATGTCGGCCAGCGGCACGAGAGCCCTAATTACCTGGTTGTTGCCGACCTGCTCCATGCCCTCCACCCGGCCGCGCCGGCTGGAGAGGTCGCCGATGACGTCACCCATGTAGTCCTCGGGGGTGACGACCTCGACCGACATGATCGGCTCGAGGAGCACGGGGCTCGCCAGGCGGGTGGCCTTCTTGATGGCCAGCGAGCCGGCGATCTTGAAGGCCATCTCCGAGGAGTCGACGTCGTGGTAGCTGCCGAAGGTGAGCCGGACCCGCAGGTCGACCATCGGGTAGCCGGCCAGCACGCCCGAGGTGAGCGACTCGGTGATCCCCTGGTTGACCGCCGGGATGTACTCCTTGGGGATGACCCCGCCGGTGATCTCGTCGAGGAACTCGTAGCCGCCGCCGGCGCCGGTCGGCTCGACCGAGATGACGACGTGGCCGTACTGGCCCTTCCCGCCGGTCTGGCGGACGTACTTCTCCTCCACCTTCTCGACGGCCTTGCGGATCGTCTCGCGGTAGGCGACCTGGGGCTTGCCGACGTTGGCGTCGACGCCGAACTCGCGCAGCATGCGGTCGACCAGCACCTCGAGGTGCAGCTCGCCCATCCCCGAGATGACCGTCTGGCCGGTCTCCTGGTCGGTGCGCACGCGGAAGGTCGGGTCCTCCTCGGACAGCGCGTAGAGGGCCTTGCCCAGCTTCTCCTGGTCGGCCTTGGTCTTGGGCTCGACGGCGACGTGGATGACCGGTTCGGGGAACTCGAGGGTCTCGAGCTGGATCGGCTGGTCGGGGTCGCAGAGCGTGTCGCCGGTGGTGACCTGCTTGAGCCCGACCGCGGCGACGATGTCGCCGGTGCGGATCACGTCGAGGTCCTCGCGGTTGTTCGCGTGCATGAGCAGGAGCCGGCCGAGGCGCTCCTTGCGCGAGCCCTTGGTGGTGTTGACGACCGTCTCGCCCTTCTCCAGGGTGCCCGAGTAGACGCGCAGGTAGGTGAGCTTGCCCACGTAGGGGTCGGTCATGATCTTGAAGGCCAGCGCGCTGAAGGGCTGGGCGTCGTCGGGCTTGCGCTCGACCACGTCCTCCTTGCCCGGGAGCGTCCCCTGGGTCGGGGGCAGGTCGAGCGGGCTGGGCAGGAAGTCCACGACGGCGTCGAGCATCGGCTGGACGCCCTTGTTCTTGAAGGCCGTGCCGTTGAGGATCGGGACGCAGAGGCCCTCGATGGTGCCCCGGCGCAGCGCCCGGCGCAGGTCCTCGGCGGTGACCTCCTCGTCGCCCAGCACCTTCTCCATGAGGTGGTCGTCGAAGGTCGTGAGGACGTCGATGAGCTTGCCGTGGTACTCGGCCGCCTGGTCCTTCAGGTGGTCGGGGATCTCGATGGTCTCGAACGACTCGCCCTTCTCGTCGTGGTAGACGATCGCCTTCATCGCGGTCAGGTCGACCACGCCCTGGTAGTCGGCCTCGGCACCGATGGGCAGCTGGACGACCGCGGGCACGCAGTCGAGGCGGTCCTCGATCATGTCGACGCAGCGGAAGAAGTCGGCGCCGATCCGGTCCATCTTGTTCACGAAGCACAGGCGCGGCACCGAGTACTTGTTGGCCTGGCGCCAGACCGTCTCGGTCTGGGGCTCCACGCCGGCGACGGCGTCGAAGACCGCCACCGCCCCGTCGAGCACGCGCAGCGAGCGCTCCACCTCGACGGTGAAGTCGACGTGGCCGGGCGTGTCGATGATGTTGATGCGATGCCCGTTCCAGTAGCAGGTCGTCGCGGCCGAGGTGATGGTGATCCCGCGCTCCTGCTCTTGGACCATCCAGTCCATGGTCGCGGCGCCCTCGTGGACCTCGCCGATCTTGTAGTTCTTGCCGGTGTAGTAGAGGATGCGCTCGGTCGTGGTCGTCTTGCCCGCGTCGATGTGGGCCATGATGCCGATGTTGCGCACCTTCTCCAGGGGGTACTCACGGGGGGCCATGGGCGATCCTTACCAGCGGTAGTGGGCGAAGGCCTTGTTGGACTCGGCCATCTTGGCCATGTCCTCGCGCCGCTTGACGGCCGCCCCGACGCCGTTGGCGGCGTCCATGATCTCGTTGGCCAGGCGCTCGGCCATGGTCTTCTCGCGGCGCCTCTTCGCGAAGTCGGTGAGCCAGCGGATGCCCAGGGTCGTCGAGCGGCGCGGGCGCACCTCGACCGGCACCTGGTAGGTGGTGCCGCCGACGCGGCGGCTGCGCACCTCGAGCTCGGGGCGGACGTTCTCCAGCGCCCGCTTGAGCGTGGCGATGGGGTCCGAGCCGGTCTTCTGCTCGACCTGCTCGAGAGCGGTGTAGACGATGCGCTCGGCGATCGTGCGCTTGCCGCGCTCGAGCACCTTGTTGATGATCTGGGTGACCAGGACCGACTTGTAGATCGGGTCGGCCGGGATCTCCCGACGGACGGCGGGGCCCTTGCGAGGCATCAGCTCTCCCTCTTGGCGCCGTAGCGGCTACGGGCCTGCTTGCGGTCGCGCACGCCCGAGGTGTCGAGGGCGCCGCGGATGATCTTGTAGCGCACGCCCGGCAGGTCCTTCACGCGGCCGCCGCGCACCAGCACGATCGAGTGCTCCTGGAGGTTGTGGCCCACCCCCGGGATGTAGGCCGTGACCTCGACCCCCGAGGTCAGACGGACGCGAGCCACCTTGCGCAGGGCCGAGTTCGGCTTCTTGGGCGTGACCGTGTGGACGCGGGTGCAGACCCCACGACGCTGCGGGGCCCCCTTGAGGGCCGGCGTCTTGGTCTTGCTGACCTTGTCCTGTCGGCCCTTGCGGACCAACTGCTCGATGGTGGGCACGCGAAACCTCTCTCGTAATTTCTCGGACTCGGGGCGCCCCGGAGCCACCCGGAGCGGACTAGCAATCCTACGCCCGTTCCGAGCACCCCGGCAAGCCCGGCGGGCCTACCAGCCTACAGGGCCTGGCCGCCGAGCTGGTCCTCGGGGTTCTCCAGGTCGTCCTCGGGCAGCGCCGACTCGTCGTAGGTGGCCGTCCCGATGTTCTGGAAGGCCGCCAGGTCGGCGCTGAAGGTGTCGTCCCCGGTGAGCTCGCCCAGCAGGCTCGCCAGGTCCAGGTCCTCCTCGGTGCCCCGGGCCCACTCGGGCAGCATCTCGGCGTCGGGCATCTCCAGGCGCAGCTCGCGCTCGTTGTAGTAGTCGAGCCCCGAGCCGGCCGGGATCAGCTTGCCGATGATGATGTTCTCCTTCAGCCCCACCAGCGAGTCGTGCTTGCCCTCGATGGCCGCCTCGGTGAGCACCCGGGTCGTCTCCTGGAACGAGGCCGCCGAGAGCCACGAGTCGGTGGCGAGCGACGCCTTGGTGATCCCCATGAGCTGGGCGCGGCCGTCGGCCGCCTCCTTGCCCTGGGCCTCGAGCTCGTCGTTGGCGTCGTTGAAGGTCTTCACGTCGATGAGCGCCCCGGGCAGCCACGCCGAGTCCCCGGCGTCGACGACCTGCACGCGGCGGGTCATCTGGCGCACGATCAGCTCGATGTGCTTGTCGTGGATCGACACGCCCTGGTCGCGGTAGACGTTCTGGACCTCCTCGACCAGGTACTGCTGGGTCTCGCGGGTGCCCCGGAACTTCATCATCAGCTTGGGGTCGAGCGGGCCGTCGTGCAACGGCGTGCCCACCTCGACCTCCTGGCCGTCCTCGACGAGCAGGTGGCGGGCGATCGAGATCGACTCCTCCTGGACCTGGCCCTCGTCGCCGACGATCGTGACCTTGCGCTCGCGCCCGATCAGCTCGACGCGCACGGCGCCGGAGAACTCCGCCACCACCGCGGCGCCCTTGGGGGTGCGGGCCTCGAAGAGCTCGACCACGCGGGGCAGGCCGTGGGTGATGTCGCTCTCGGTCACGCCACCGGAGTGGAAGGTGCGCATCGTGAGCTGGGTGCCGGGCTCGCCGATCGACTGGGCGGCGATGACCCCGACGGCCTCGCCCAGCTCGACGATCTGGTGGGTCGCGAGCGACATGCCGTAGCAGGCCGCGCACACGCCCTGGAGGGCGTCGCAGGTCAGCGTGGTGCGCACGCGCACCCGCTCGACCGTCGCGTCGTCGCGCAGCCGCTCGACGTCGTCGGCGTAGAGCAGGGTGCCGGCCGGGATGACCGAGCCGTCGGCCAGGGCGACGTCCTCGGCGACGACGCGGCCCCAGAGCTTGGTCTCGAGGTGCGCGCGCCGGCCGGGCCGGTCCGGGCCCACGTTCTCGACCCACAGGCCCCGCGCGGTGCCGCAGTCGGCCTCCTTGACGATGAGCTCCTGGGCGACGTCGACCAGGCGCCGGGTCAGGTAGCCCGAGTCGGCCGTGCGCAGGGCGGTGTCGCCGAGGCCCTTGCGGGTGCCGTGGGTCGAGATGAAGTACTCCAGGACCGAGAGGCCCTCGCGGAACGAGGACTTGATCGGCCGCGGGATCATCTCGCCGCGCGGGTTGGAGACGAGGCCCTTCATGGCCGCGATCTGGCGGATCTGCTGGCTGTTGCCCCGGGCGCCCGAGTCGACCATCATGCGGATGGGGTTCTCGGTCATCGAGTTCATCGCCCGCTCGGCCGCGTCACCGACCTCCTTGTTGGCGTTGGTCCAGATCTCGATCTCCTGCTGACGGCGCTCGTCGTCGACGATGACGCCGCGCCGGTAGTTCGTCTCGACCTTGGCGGCCTGCTCCTCGTACTTGTTGAGGATGGCGGCCTTGTCGGGCGTGGTCACGATGTCCTCGATGGAGATCGTGAGCCCCGAGCGGGTCGCGTAGCGGAAGCCCAGCGCCTTGATCGCGTCGAGCGCCGTGGCGACCTGCTGGCGGGAGTAGCCCGCGGAGATCTCCTCGACGATCGTGCCCACCGGCACGGTGCTCTTGCCGATCTGCTGGTTCACGTAGCGGAACCCCGGCGGCAGGGCCTCGTTGAACAGGACCCGGCCCGGGGTCGTCACGAGCCGACGGCTGGCGCCCGTGGGCTCGACGCCGGCCGCGGCCAGGCGGGCGTCGAGGGACGAGCCCTCGGCGGGACGGATCTCGATGGGGTTCCGCAGCCCGAGCGTGCGCTCCTCGAGCGCGCTCTCCACCTCGTAGGTGTGGCGGAAGACCCGCGGGTTCGCGTCGTCGCCCTCGGCCGGCAGGGTCAGGTAGTAGGTCCCGAAGACCATGTCCTGGCCCGGCTCGGTGATCGGCCGGCCGGTCGCCGGGGTGAAGATGTTGTTGGTCGAGAGCATCAGGATCCGCGCCTCGGCCTGGGACTCGGCCGACAGCGGCACGTGCACGGCCATCTGGTCGCCGTCGAAGTCGGCGTTGAAGGCCTTGCAGACCAGCGGGTGGATCTGGATGGCCTTGCCGTCGACGAGCACCGGCTCGAAGGCCTGGATGCCCAGGCGGTGGAGCGTCGGGGCGCGGTTCAACAGCACCGGGTGCTCGCGGATGACCTCCTCGAGGACCTCCCAGACGACCGACTTGCGCCGCTCGACCATGCGCTTGGCGCTCTTGATGTTCTGGGCGACCTGGGTCTCGATGAGCCGCTTCATGACGAAGGGCTTGAAGAGCTCCAGGGCCATCTCCTTGGGCAGACCGCACTGGTGCAGCTTGAGCTGCGGGCCCACCACGATGACCGAGCGGCCCGAGTAGTCGACGCGCTTGCCGAGCAGGTTCTGGCGGAACCGGCCCTGCTTGCCCTTGAGCATGTCCGAGAGGGACTTGAGGGGGCGCCCGCTCTGGCCGGTGACCGGCCGGCCGCGGCGCCCGTTGTCGAACAGGGCGTCGACGGCCTCCTGGAGCATGCGCTTCTCGTTGTTGACGATGATGTCGGGGGCGCCCAGGTCGAGCAGCCGCTTGAGGCGGTTGTTGCGGTTGATCACGCGCCGGTAGAGGTCGTTGAGGTCCGAGGTGGCGAAGCGGCCGCCGTCGAGCTGGACCATCGGGCGCAGGTCCGGCGGGATCACCGGCACCGCCTCGAGGATCATCGCGCGCGGGTCGTTCACGCGGTGCCCGTGGGCGTCGCGGCGGTTGAACGACTGGACGATCGCCAGGCGCTTGAGGAACTTCGCGTGACGCTGGGCGCTGAGCGGCTTGCGGCCGTCCTTCGCCTCGATCATCTCGCGCATGACCCGCTCTTCCTCGTCCAGGTCCATCCGGTCGATCAGCTGCAGGATGGCGTCGGCGCCCATGCCGCCCTCGAAGTACTCGCCGTAGCGGAACTCCATCTCGCGGTACAGGACCTCGTCCTCGACGATCTGGCGGGAGTGGAGGCCCTCGAAGGTGTCGAAGGCCTGGCGGGCGACCTCGCGCTCCTCGGCGAAGCGGGCGCGCACGGCCTCGATCTCGCGCTCGCTGGCGCGCTGCAGGGCGCGCAGCTCGGAGTCCTTGGCCCCCTCGCCCTCGAGGGTGGCGGCCCTCGCCTCGACGTCGCGCAGCTTGGCCTCGACGGCCTTGGCCTCGCGGTCGTCGATCTCCTCGATCTCCTCGGCCAGGGCCTGGCGCAGGTCGGGCAGCTCGACGTGGCGCCTCTCGTCGTCCACGAAGGTCACCATGTGGGCGGCGAAGTAGATCACCTTCTCCAGCTGCTTGGCCTTCAGCTCCTCCTTGGGCGCCGTGCCCATGAGGAGGTAGGCCAGCCACGAGCGGGTCCCGCGCAGGTACCAGATGTGCACGACCGGGGCCGCCAGGGCGATGTGGCCCATGCGCTCGCGCCGGACCTTGTCACTGGTGACCTCGACGCCGCAGCGCTCGCAGACGATGCCCTTGAAGCGCACCCGCTTGTACTTGCCGCACGCGCACTCCCACGCCTTCTGGGGCCCGAAGATCTTCTCGCAGAACAGGCCGTCCTTCTCCGGGCGCAGCGTGCGGTAGTTGATGGTCTCGGGCTTCTTCACCTCGCCCGAGGACCAGCTGCGGATGTTCTGGGTCGTCGCGAGGCCGATCGAGATCTCGTTGAACTGGTTGACGTCGAGCGGGCTCATGACAACTTCCTTTCCGCGGCGCGGCGGGCGTCCTCCTCGTCCGAGCCGCGCTCGGGCCGACTGATGTCGATGCCCAGCTCGCGGGTGACCGAGAAGAAGTCCTCTTCGGTGTCGGCGAGGTCCACGTGGGCCCCGCCCTTGTCGCGCACCTCGACGTTGAGGCACAGCGACTGCATCTCCTTGATGAGAACCTTGAACGACTCCGGGATCCCCGGCTCGGGCAGGTTCTGGCCCTTGACGATCGCCTCGTAGGCGCGCTCGCGGCCCTTCATGTCGTCGCTCTTGACCGTCAGCAGCTCCTGCAGGGCGTAGGCCGCGCCGTAGGCCTCGAGGGCCCAGACCTCCATCTCCCCGAAGCGCTGGCCGCCGAACTGGGCCTTACCCCCGAGGGGCTGGGCCGTGATCATCGAGTAGGGGCCGGTGGAGCGGGCGTGGATCTTGTCGTCGACCATGTGGCTGAGCTTCAGGATGTACGCGTAGCCGACCGAGATCGGGTTGTCGTACGCCTCGCCGGTGCGACCGTTGAAGAGGGTGACCTTGCCGTCGGAGTCCCCGGCCATCAGGCGCTTGCCGTTCTGGCCGTCGACGTTGAGCCGCTGGAAGGTCTCCTGGATCGTCGGCTTGTCCCGGGCCGCCTCGCGCTCGTCCCAGTGGGCGCCGTCGAAGGCCGGGGTCGTCACGTAGACGGCCGGCTCGGTGCGCGGACGGGTCTTGCGGAAGGGGCGCCGCGACGGGTCGGCCTGGTCCTCGTGGCCCGAGGTGCCCACGAGCGGGTTGACCTCGACGCCCTCCCAGCCGTGGCGGGCGGCGTAGCCGAGGTGGCTCTCGAGCACCTGGCCGACGTTCATGCGGCTCGGCACGCCGAGCGGGCTCAGGATGATGTCGACCGGGGTGCCGTCGGCCAGGAAGGGCATGTCCTCCTCGGGCAGGATCTTCGAGATGACGCCCTTGTTGCCGTGGCGCCCCGCGAGCTTGTCGCCCTCGGTGATCTTGCGCTTCTGGGCCACGTAGACCTTGACCAGCTGGTTGACGCCGGGCTGCATCTCGTGGTCCTCGTCGCGGTTGTAGACCTTGACGTCGATCACCTTGCCGGACTCGCCGTGGGGGACCTTCAGCGAGGTGTCGCGCACCTCGCGGGCCTTCTCGCCGAAGATCGCCCGCAGCAGGCGCTCCTCGGGGGACTGCTCGGTCTCGCCCTTGGGGGTCACCTTGCCCACGAGGATGTCGCCCGGCTCGACCTCGGCGCCGATGCGCACGATGCCCATGTCGTCGAGGTCGGCGAGGATGTCGTCGGGCAGGTTCGGGATGTCCCGGGTGATCTCCTCGGCGCCCAGCTTGGTGTCGCGGGCGTCGATCTCGTACTCCTTGACGTGGATCGAGGTCAGGACGTCGTCGCGGACCAGCCGCTCGCTGACGATGATGGCGTCCTCGTAGTTGTACCCCTCCCACGGCATGTAGGCCACGAGCAGGTTCTTGCCCAGGGCCAGCTCGCCGTGGTAGGTCGAGGTGCCGTCAGCCAGCAGGTCGCCGGTCACGACGGACTCGCCGCCCACCACGAGGGGCTTCTGGTTTATCGAGGTGTCCTGGTTGGACCGGCGGAACTTGTTGAGCAGGTAGGTCTTGCGCCCGAGCGCCCTGCCGTAGCGGTCGACCGCGTCCCGGTCGTACTCCACCACGATCCGGTCGCCCGAGACGGACTTGACGACGCCCGTGCCCTCGGCGATGAGGACGTCGCCCGAGTCGAGGGCCGCGCGGCCCTCCATGCCCGTGCCCACGAAGGGGGCCTCGGGCAGGACGAGGGGCACGGCCTGCTTCTGCATGTTCGCGCCCATGAGCGCCCGCTGGGCGTCGTCGTGCTCGACGAAGGGGATGAGCGAGGTGGCGACCGAGATGATCTGCTTGGTCGAGACGTCCATCAGCTCGACCTCGTCGGCCGTGACGAAGTCGATCTCCGAGGTGGTCGAGCTCGAGCGGTTGGCCGAGCCCACGCGCAGCCCCGTGCCCACCGGGCCGCGGCGCACCAGCACGCGCTCGGCCGTCATGCGGCCGTCGGCGTCGAGCTCGGTGTTGGCCTGGGCGATGACGAAGCGCTCCTCCTCGTCGGCCGTGAAGTAGCGCACCTCGCCGGTGACCCGGCCGCCCTCCACCACGCGGTAGGGGGTCTCGATGAAGCCGTACTCGTTGATCCGCGCGTAGGTCGCGAGGTAGCCGATGAGCCCGACGTTGGGGCCCTCGGGCGTCTCGATCGGGCACATGCGCCCGTAGTGCGAGGAGTGGACGTCGCGGACCTCGAGGCCGGCGCGCTCGCGGCTGAGCCCGCCCGGGCCGAGCGCCGACAGGCGGCGCTTGTGGGTCAGGCCCGACAGCGGGTTGTTCTGGTCCATGAACTGGCTGAGCTGGGAGGTCGCGAAGAACTCCTTGATCGCCGACATGACGGGGCGGATGTTGATCAGCGTCTGGGGCGCGATCGCCTCGACGTCCTGGGTGTTCATCCGCTCGCGCACGACGCGCTCCATGCGCGACAGGCCCGTGCGCAGGGCGTTCTGGATCAGCTCGCCCACGCTGCGGATCCGCCGGTTGGCGAAGTGGTCCTGGTCGTCGATGTGGTAGCCGGTCTCCTTGGCCGTGCGGTCGCGGGCCAGGTTCAACAGGTACGTGGCGGTCGCCAGCACGTCGGCCTTGGAGAGCACGTGCAGGTCGGCGCTGGGCCGCTCGAGCCGGTCGCCGAAGAGCTCGACGTTGCGCTCCACCTCGGTGCCCAGCTTGCGATCGAGCTTGTAGCGGCCGACGCGGCTCAGGTCGTAGCGCTTGTCGGAGAAGAAGGCGCCCTCGAAGTACTGGCGCGCGGCCTCCACCGTCTGGACCTCGCCCGGACGGGCGCGGCGGTAGATCTCGAGCCAGGCCGTCTCCTGGCTGGCGCGGGCGAAGTTCTCGGGCGTGTCCTCAAGGTTGAACTTCTCGAGGTGCTTGGCGATGTCGAGGTGCGCCTTCTTCCAGTCCTGGTGGAACTGGTCCTCCAGGAAGTCGAAGTGGGCGACGAAGCGCTCGAAGAACTCCTCGTCGAGGGAGGTGTCGAGCGCGCGCAGCAGCGTGAAGATCGAGATGCGCCGCTTGCGCGCGATGCGCGCGCCGGCGTTGGCGGCCTTGTTGCGCTTCTCCTCGAGGTCGACCTGGAGCCACTCGCCGCGGCTCGGGTGGATGGTGCCCTCGAAGGCCACCTTCTCGTCCTTGCCCGGCTGGAAGAGGACCCCGGGCGAGCGCACGAGCTGGCTGACGACGACGCGCTCGGTGCCGTTAATGATGAAGGTCCCCTGCTCGGTCATGATGGGGAAGTCCCCCATGAAGACCGTCTGCTCCTTGATCTCGCCGGTCTCGGAGTTGAGGAAGCGGGCCCGCACGAAGATCGGCTGGGAGTAGGTGGTCGCACGCTGGCGGCACTCCTCGACCGTGAACTTGGGCGGGCTCTTGAGGTCGGGGTCGTCCGGGTCGAACTCGAGCTCGAGGCTGAGCTTGCCGGTGAAGTCCGTGATGGGCGAGATCGCCTCGAAGGCCTCGCGCAACCCCTGGCGCATGAACAGGTCGAAGCTGTCCCGCTGGATCTCGAGGAGGTTCGGCAGGGGGTACGCTTCGCCCAGAGCCGAGAAATTGAACCGCTCCGGGCTAGTGGACCGAGACGTCAACGGTCTATCCTCCGTGTAGGTGGGTGGCTGCGGGAACGTGCCGGATCGAAGCGCACAGCGCCGTCAGGGGATGACGAGGCCAGGGGCAGGAACACGGTCTTATAACACTAGTGGTTCCGCCCGCGGCTGTGCAACCGGCGCCCGGGGGGCCGGCGTTAGGTTGGCCACACCCTAGGGGGGCGGACCCCCCAGGTCAAGTCTTTGACCGCCGACGCGGGCCCCGGGGATCGGCCCCGGGGCCCGCCGGCGGGCGTTACCTGAGCTCGACGGTGGCGCCGGCGCCCTCGAGGGCCCCCTTCGCCTTGTCGGCGTCGGCCTTCGAGACGTTCTCCAGGACGGGCTTGGGGGCCCCATCGACCAGGTCCTTCGCCTCTTTGAGGCCGAGGCTCGTGAGGGCGCGGACCTCCTTGATGACCTGGATCTTCTTGTCGCCTCCGCTCACGAGGATGACGTCGAAACTCGACTTCTCCTCGGCGACCTCCTCGGCGGCCCCGCCGCCCCCGGCGGCCGGTGCTGCCGCGACCGCGACGGGCGCGGCGGCGGTGACGCCGAACTTCTCCTCGAACTCCTTCAAGAGCTCGCTCAGCTCGATGACCGACAGGGCGGCGATGCCGTCCAGGATCTGCTCCTTGGTCAGGGTAGCCATGGTGTTTCCTTTCTCTTCGATTCTCTCGATCGGGTGCTCACTCGGCCGAGGCGCCCTCGGCGGCCGCCTCGGCGCCGTCGGTGCCGCCCTCGGCCACGGGGGCCTCGGGGGTCGCCGGGGCCCCGGCGTCGTCGCCGGCCGACGGGGCGGCCTCCTCGACCCCGGCCGGGGCCGCGGTCTCGGCCGCGGGGCCGGCCGGCGCGCCACCGCGCTGGTCGATCAGGGCCGCGAGGCCGTAGGCGAGGCCCTGGGGCGCTGCCTTCAGCAGGCCGGCCATCGTGGTGAGCGGCGAGGCAATCAGCCCGGCCAGGCGCGCGAGCAGGACGTCGCGGCTGGGCAGGTCCGCCAGGGCCGCCAGGTCGCGCCCGCTCAGGGCCTGGCCGTTCAGCACGCCGCCCTTAACCACGAGCGCCGGGACGCCCCGGGCGAAGTCGCGCAGGGCCTTCGCGACGGCCGAGACGTCGCCCGAGACGAAGGCGATGGCCGTCGGGCCCTCCAAGAACGCGGCGAGCGGCTCGACGGCGGTCCCGTCGACGGCCCGGCGCACGAGGGTGTTCTTGAAGACCTTGTAGTCGGCCCCGGCCGCGCGCAGCTGGCGACGCAGCTCCTGGATCTGGGCGACGGTGAGGCCGCGGTACTCGGTGACCACCGCGGTCGGGGTGGCCGCGACGCGGGACCTCACGTCCGCGACCGCCGCCACCTTCTCGGTGCGGACCTTGCTCGCCATCTCGCCTCCCGCCGGTTCGACCGGCTCTGTCGGGGCCGTAGGCACCCGGGCACGAGGCGAGGCTCGAACCCCTCGTCAGGCGGACTGGCGTCCCTTAGGCGCTCGCGCGCACCGGATGTCTTCGGCGTTCTTCGTTCTGTGGCACGACGGATCGTGCGGGCGCCCAGCCTAGCCACCGGGCGTCGGTCGGGTCAAACCGAGCCGGCCAGGGACTCCTCGTGCTCCCGGGCCCGGGCCGGGTCGACCTTGACCCCGGGGCCCATGGTCGACGAGACCGTGACGCTGAGCACGTAGCGGCCCTTGGAGCTGGCGGGCTTGACGCGCACCAGCTCGTCCACCACGGCCACCACGTTGCGGATGAGGTCCTCGCGGGCGAAGCTCACCTTGCCCACGCGCAGCTGGACGTTGCCGACCTTGTCGGTGCGGTACTCGACCCGCCCGCCCTTGAAGTCGGTGACGGCCTTGGCGACGTCGGCCGTGACGGTGCCCGTCTTGGGGTTGGGCATCAGGCCGCGCGGCCCGAGCACGCGGCCCAGCCCGCCGACCAGGCCCATCAGGTCCGGGGTGGCGATGGCCACGTCGAAGTCGAGGAACCCGCCGCGCACGCGCTCGACGAGGTCGTCGGCGCCCACGACGTCGGCGCCGGCGTCCCGGGCGGCCTGGGCCGCCTCGCCGGCGGCGAAGACGGCCACCCGGTTGGTCTTGCCGGTGCCGGCCGGCAGCGTGATGGTGCCGCGCACGATCTGCTCGGCGCGACGCGGGTCGACGCCCAGGCGCACCGCCAGTTCGACCGTCTCGTCGAACTTCGCCGTGGCGAGGGCCCTCACCTTGTCGACCGCCTCGCCGACCCCGAGGAGCTCCTCGCGGTCGACCTGGGCCAGGGCGTTGCGGTACTTCTTGCCGTGTCTCATCTCTTCTCCTAGCCCGCGACCGCGATGCCCATCGAGCGCGCCGTGCCCATGACCTGGAGCTTGGCCGACTCGAGGTCGTCGGTGTTGAGGTCCTTCATCTTGGTCTGGGCGATCTCGGCGACCTGGTCCAGGGTGACCGTGGCCACCGTCTCGCGCCCGGCGATGTGGGCGCCCTTCTCCAGGCCGGCCGCCTGGCGCAGCAGCACCGGCGTCGGCGGGGTCTTCAGGATGAAGGTGAAGGAGCGGTCCTCGTAGATCGAGATCTCGACCGGGATGACCGTGCCGCGCATCGACTCGGTGGCCGCGTTGTACTGCTTGCAGAACTCCATGGTCTGCACGCCGTGGGGCCCGAGGGCGGTGCCCACCGGGGGCGCCGGGGTGGCGCTCCCGGCGTCGAGCTGGATCTTGACGACGGCGACGACTTTCTTCGCCATGGGACTCTCCTTGTCTAGAGCTTGGTGACCTGCGTGAAGTCGAGCTCCACGGGGGTCTCTCGGCCGAAGATGTCGACGAGGACCTTGACCTTGAGCTGGTCCTCGTTGATCTCGGCCACGTGGCCCGAGAAGGTCGCGAAGGGGCCGGACTTGATCTGGACGGTGTCGTTGACCTCGAACTCGTGGGTCGGCATCCGGCGCTTGGCGACCGGCTGCTCGACGCCCTCGATCTTGGGCCGGATAATGTTGTCGACCTCGCGGCGGGTCAGCGCCGTCGGCTTGGTCTTCTCGGCGCCGACGAAGCCCGTCACCCCGGGGGTCGAGGCGATCACGTAGAAGATCTCCGGGTCGGGCTCGCAGCGCACCAGGAGGTAGCTGGGGAACATCCGCTTGGCGACGGTGACCTTCTTGCCGCCCTTGAACTCGGTGACGTCCTCCTCGGGGAGGTAGATCTCGTAGATCTGCTCGCCCAGCTCACGGCTCTTGACGATGTTGTTGAGCGCCGAGATGACCTTCTGCTCGTGGCCGGCGAAGGTGTGCACGATGTACCAGCGCCCCGGGCGGTCGAAGGCGCTCTCGATCTCGGGCTCGACGCCCTCGGCCCCCTCGAGGGGCTCGCCGGTGACCGGGTCGAGGTCCACGGGGGCGTCGTCGATGGGGGTCTCGAGGTCGGACACGGCGCCTACTTGGTGAAGAGGAACGAGACGAACTTCTCCGAGCCCACGCCGAGCCCGAAGATGAGAGCGGTCATGAAGACCAGCACGAACAGGACGACCGCGGTGTAGTTGACGACCTCGGGCCGGACCGGCCAGGCGACCTGGCGCATCTCCTCGCGGACCTGGCGGACGAAGTCGCGCGGGCGGGTGCGCTCGCTCGAGCGACGGCGCTGGACGTCCTCGACCGACGTGCGCCGCGAGCCGGCGGAGCCGTCGGCCCCCATCTGGCCCTGTCGCTGCAACATGCGCTTCTGTTCGCGGTTCATCTCGGTCTCTTCTACGCTTCTCCGCCCCGGGCAGGGCAGGAGGGACTCGAACCCCCAACCGCCGGTTTTGGAGACCGGTGCTCTACCAATTGAGCCACTGCCCTACGGGAGGCGCTCGGTGAGCGCCCCCCAGGGAGGTCCATCCTAACACCCCCGGGGGGCCCGGTCCCCGGCGTCAGCCGCGCCGGGACCGCGCCCGGGCGGCCGAGAGGGCGAGCGCCGCCACGCTCAACACGACGAGGGCCACGTAGGCCGCGACGTTCGCGTGGGCCACGTCGCGCAGGAGCGCCGTCACGCCCACGATCCCGACCACCGACAGCGTGATCTCGGGGGTGTCGCCCACGAGGAAGTCCCACCAGAACCGGCCGAAGCCCGCGAGGAGCCGGGCGGCCCGGGGCTTGTCGTCGCGGGGGAAGGGGTTCACCGCGGGGCCCCCACCGGCTCGCGCGCGCCCGGGGCGAGGAGCCGCACCACGAGCGCGGACGCCAGGGCGTAGACGACGACCAGGCCGGCGATCATGACGTCGCCCCCGGGCCAGCGGACCTTGAGCCCCTCGCCGGTCCAGAAGGTCCCGTAGCTCACGAGCATGATCCCGACGGCCATCTTCATGGCGTTCTCGGGCACCGCGGAGAGCTGTCGGGCGACGAGCGCCCCGGCCAGCGCGACGACGACGACGGCCACCGCGGCCGTCGTCGCGGCGAGCCCCAGGCGGTGGGCCGAGGTGCCCAGGGTCAAGACGGCGACCACGATCTCGAGGCCCTCCAGGAAGACCCCCTTGAAGGCCACCACGAAGGCCACCCGGTCCCGCGGCGGCCGCTCCCCGGTGACAGCGAGGCGGGCGGTCATCTCGGCGTAGATCGCGTCCTCGTCGTGCTTGGCCTTGATCCCGGCCGAGCGCAGGACCGCCTTGCGCAGCCACTGGAGGCCGAAGATCAAAAGGACCACCCCCACCACCAGGCGCAACACGCTCAAGGGGACGTGCACCAGGGCCGGCCCCAGCACCGCCACCAGGGCCGCCAGGGCGAGGACGGCGACGCCCGTCCCCTCGAGGGCCGTGCGCCAGCCGCGGGTGTGACCGACCGCGAGCACGATCGTCAGGGCCTCGACCATCTCGACGGCCGCCGCCAAGAAGACCGCACCGACCAGGACTATCGCTGTGGTGGAGCCGTTCACGGCACCGATCATGGGGCGTCCTCCGCGCCGGCGTCGAGGACCAAGCAGCCCTCGGGGCGAGCCCCGCCCCGACCCGGGCGTCGCGCTCGTGCCGACGGGTCGAGAATACCCGCGTCGGCTCGATCCCCTCCCCGTGCCACGACGTGCCCGTAGCCCCGCCCGGTGAGGGCGACGTCGCGCGCCGTCGACCCACGGCACGCCCCCTGGGGTAGTTGCCGTCGGCCTCGATCCGCCCGAGGCGCGGGCCGGTCGAGCTGTCGTCCCGGGTCTGAGCCCGGGGGCGTCGCGGTGGACGCCCACCGCGGCGTGGTCGTGGCCGGGGGCGGCGTACGGGGCGAACCGGGGGCTCGAGGCGGCCTCGGCCGGCGAGGGGACGGCCGGCCCGAGGGCGACGCCCCCCGCGCGACGGCCGGCGGTCCGGCGGGCGATGACGCGGTGCGGGTGTGGTGTCATGGCCGCGGCTCCGCGGCCGGCGGATCAGCGCACCGTGAAGGGCGGTCGACCCCCCACCGTTACGGCTCGGCCGTCACGGACGGGGAGGGCCCCGGCCCCCGGGGCTAGCGGGTCTCCTTGTGGAGCGTGTGGCGCCGCTCCCACGAGCAGAACTTGCGCATCTCGATGCGCTCGCGGTCGTTCAGCTTGTTCTTCGTGGTGATGTAGTTGCGGCGCTTGCACTCCTCGCAGGCCAGGGTCACCTGGACGCGCTTCTCGTTCTTCGCCATCGGGGCCTCCTACGTCCGTTGCACTTCACGCCTGGTAGCGGCGGAGGGAGTCGAACCCTCGACACCACGATTATGAGCCGTGTGCTCTAACCACCTGAGCTACGCCGCCTGGCGAGCCCTCTGTCGGGATTGAACCGACGACCCCTTCCTTACCATGGAAGTGCTCTACCACTGAGCTAAGAGGGCGCGCGGCTCCGCCGCGAGGGGTCAGTCTACCCCGTCCCCCCGGGGCCAATCCACCGCCGCCGCCCGGGTTACCCTGGGCGGATGAGGACTCGGCTCGTCGAGCTCGACGACGCGCCGGCCCTCATGGCCATCCTCAACCCCGAGGTCCTCGAGACGACCGTCTCGTTCGACCTGGTGCCCCGCACCCTCGACGAGCACCGCCACTGGATCGCCGCCCACCAGGGGACCCACCCGTGCCTGGTCGTGGTGGACGACGAGGACGACGCCGGCGAGCCCGGGGCCCGGGGCGAGCCCGTCGTGGGCTTCGCCTCGGTCTCGCCCTTCCGCGAGCGCCCGGCCTACGCCACGACCGTGGAGAACTCGGTCTACGTGCACCGGCGCGCCCGGGGCCGGGGCGTGGGCGAGCTCGTGCTCAATGACCTGCTCGAGCTCGTCCAGCGCTACGGCTTCCACTCGGTGATCGCGCGGATCGTGGGTGAGAACGCCGGATCGATCCGGCTCCACGAGAAGTGCGGGTTCTCCCTGGTCGGCACCGAGATCGAGGTGGGGCGCAAGCACGGCCAGTGGCTCGACGTCGTTGAGTACCAGTACGTGACGCGCGAGCGCCGCTAGGCCGGCTCGAGCTCGAGGGCACCCACGCGCTCGGGCCACGACCACTGGGTCCAGCGCCCGAGCGGCAGCACCAGCACCCCACCGAGGATCGCGACGGCGAGCGCGATGAGCAACGGGTTCGAGTGCACCAGGTCCGAGAGCAGGTTCCGCCCGCCGGGCAGGCCGATGAAGGGGCCGGTGATCGCGAGCAGCAGCAGCCAGAAGTGCTCGCGGCCGCGGTAGCTCGCCGCGAGCACCACGAGGCCCCAGGACAGGTACCAGGGCTGGACGACCGGGCCGAGCTCGACGAACAGGACCAGCGACACCCCGAGCGAGCGCACCCAGCCCCTCTCCCCCGATCGCCAGAGCAGCCAGAGGGTCAGGGCCGTCGCGGCGACGAGCCCCACGAGCCGGGCCGCCCCGATGGTCGCGGTGACCGAGACCATGTGGAGTCCCACCGCGTGCAGCAGGTTGCCACCCGCCATCCCCACGGCCGTCGCCGGCGCCGCCCACGAGCGCACCGTCCCGGGGGTGAGCAGGTTGCGCACCCACCCGAAGCCGAACCCCGAGAGGTAGGACGAGACGAGCAGGACGGCCCCCGCCACGAGCCCCCCGGCGGCGAAGGGCTGCAGGCGCTGCTTGAGCGGCGCGTCGGGGGGCAGCCAGTTCCAGGCGACGAACGCCAGGCCGATGGCGGCCGGGGCCTTCACCGCGGTGGCCAGCGAGACGAAGAACAGGGCCCACCACGGACGTCGGTTCACGGCGAAGCCGAGGCCCACCACCAGGAGCCCCGTCATGAGCCCGTCGTTGTGGGCGCCGCCGACGATGGTGAGCAGGATCAGCGGGTTGAGGGCGGCCAGGACGAACGCCTCGCCGGGGTCGCGGCCGAGCCCCCGAGCGAGCATGACCACGCCCACGCCGATGAGGGCGACCGCGGCCACCTCCAGCAGGCGCAGCCCCACCACCGTGGCCAGCGGGTTGTGCAGGGTCAGCCGGTCGATCGCCCCGTCGATCCAGAGGAAGAAGGGGCCGTAGGGGGCCGGGGTGTTCCACCACAGCGGGTCGACGGGGTTGAGGTAGGGGGTCGAGCCGAGCGAGAACGGCCCGAGGAAGTAGGGGTTCAGGTGATGGGCGGTCATCTCGCCCTGGGCCGCGTAGGAGAAGACGTCGCGCGAGAAGAGCGGCGGGGCCACGACCATGGGCGCGGCCCACAGCAACAGCGTCCACCACAGCCGGCGCAGGCTGGCGCCGTGGTGGAGCCTCACGATCTCGGCCAGGCGCAGCCAGACCCGCATCAGCAGCAGGAGCCCGCCGTAGACGAGCACCACCGAGAGCATGTACTTGGTCGTCGAGGGCGTGCCCGTCTGGGCCGACGACGGCTCGCCGAAGAACCAGGTGCCGGCCATGTCCAGCTTGAAGGGCGAGTTGGTGAACGACGAGCCCGCGAGGATGAGGCACATGGCCACGAACCCCTGGAGGGCCGGCCGCCAGAGGAAGCCCCACCCCTCGAAGGGCCCCGGGTTGAAGCGCCCGAGGGGGGTGTAGCGCCGCTCGAGGAGCTGGACACCCGACTCGAAGCCCGAGGCGAGCCGCTCGTAGGTGTGACGCACCGCCCGCGCCCACGCCCCGATCCGCCTCACGCCTCTCCTCTCGCCGCCCGACACCGTAGTGCCGCCGGGGCGCGCCGGCCCGGGCGAGCCGGGCTCCGTGGTGGGCCGGGAGGGATTCGAACCCCCGTAGGCTACGCCGTCTGGTTTACAGCCAGATCCCATTGGCCACTCGGGCACCGACCCGCGCAGAATCCTACCCGCAGCGCGGGCCCGGGCCATTCGGCTCGCCGCCTACCATGCACCCATGCCCACTTTCGACGTCGTGAGCGAGATCGACCTCCAAGAGGTGCGCAACGCGGTCGACCAGGCCAACCGCGAGGCCTCCACCCGCTTCGACTTCAAGGGGACCGACGCCCGGATCGACTTCTCCGAGAAGGAGCTGACCCTCTCGGCCTCGACCGAGGACCGCCTCCGCGCCCTCTACCAGCTGCTCGAAGAGAAGATGGTCAAGCGGCAGGTGTCCCTGAAGGCCCTCGACCCCCGCTCGGTCGAGGAGGCCAGCCACCAGAGCGCCCGCCAGAAGGTGGCGCTGCGCGCCGGGATCGGCCAGGACGTGGGCAAGCGGATCAACAAGCTGGTGAAGGACCTCGGCCTCAAGGGGGTCAGCTCCTCGATCCAGGGCGACCAGGTCCGGGTGGCCGGCAAGCAGCGCGACGACCTCCAACGGGTCATCCAGGCGCTCAAGGAGGCCGACCTCGAGGTCCCCCTGCAGTTCACGAACTTCCGCGACTGATACACGTTGTCGGGTCGCGTCTGAGCCTCGAGCTCGGGCGGACCCGGGGCCCGTCCACCGGGTCCGGCGGCCCTCACCCCGACCCGTCGACGGACGCGGGATAGCCTCGGCGGATGGACGCGTCCCCACCTCGACTACCTCGGGGGACGCCCCTCGTCGTGAGCTCGCTGCTGGTCTCGGTGGCCCTGGTCGTCGGGCTCGTCGCGGTCGGCCGGGGAGTGTCGGTGCGCGGGAGCGTCACGGGTCTCACCGTCACCGGCGAGGCCGGGACGAACGTCTCCGCTGACCAGGCCGTCTGGTCGTTGACCGCCCAGGAGACGGCGGCGACGGCCCGGGAGGCCGTGGCGATGGTGGCCCACGACGTCGACGCCCTCACCGCGTACCTCCGCGCCGGCGGCGTCAACACCTCGACGCTCGCGCTGAGCGGCGTCTCGACGTCGCCCAACCTCCAGTACGTGAACGGCAACCCGACGGGTCGGATCCTCAACTACCAGGCGAGCCGGAACGTGACCCTCACCTCCAGAGACGTCCGGCTCGTCGCGCACCTGAGCCAGAACATCGGCACCGTGCTCGAGACGGGGGCGAACATCTCGTCGTCGGGCCCGCAGTACCTCGTCGGCGACCTGGGCGCCCTGCGCCCGCGGCTCATCGCCGCCGCCATGCGCAACGCCAAGGCCCGGGCCATCGCGCTCGTCTCGGCCACCGGTGGATCGGTCGGCTCGGTGCGCAGCGCGCGCGACGGCCCCTTCCAGGTGAACGCGGTCGGCTCGGTCGCGGTCTCGAGCGGTGGCGTCTACGACACGACCACGATCAAGAAGACCGTGTCGACGACCGTGACCGTCGTGTTCAACCTGGGCTGAGAAGCCGCCCGAGGGACGGGTCGCCGCCCTAGGCCCGTCCCGCTAGCTCGTCGTCGCCCAGGGTGCGGTCGAACTCGGCCAGCTCGCGCACGTGGAAGATCCGGTTGAAGACGAGGAGCTTGAGCACCCAGAAGACACCGAAGCAGACGAGGTTCGTGCCGGTCACGAGCCCGGTGTTGACGATGTGGGCCCAGGCGTGGGTGCGCACCTCCTGGCGGGCCCAGAGCGCGCCCACCTGGCTGAAGGCGATGCCCATCGCCGACATGAGGAAGAACGGCAGCACCTCGGCGCGCAGGGCGCTCCGGCCGCGCTTGCCCCACGCCCAGCGCCGGTTCAGGTTGTAGGCGGGGATCATGCCGATGAGGTTGCCCGTCAGGGTCGCCCACAGGACCCCGGGGATGATCCGGAGCCCGTAGAGGAGCGAGACGGCGCTGAGCGAGATCGCCGTGGTGATCGCCGAGGTGGTGGTGTAGCGCACGAACGTGCGCCCCCGATGGGTGTGGCCCCATCGCCACAGGCCCGAGGGCGAGAGGTCCACCGCTAGAGGGTGGGGTCTCCCACGGCGACCGGCTCGTCGACCGGCGCGGCCTCGGGGACCTGGAAGATCCGGTTGAAGACGAGGATCTTCAAGACGAAGAAGATCCCGAAGCACAGGAGGTTGGTGCCGGTCACGAGGCCGGTGTCGGCCAGCCGGCTCCAGGCGTGGTGGTGGACCTCGTAGCGGGCCCAGAACGCGCCCACCTGAGAGAAGGCGATCGATGCGAACGACATCGCCCAGAACGGGACCATCTCTTTGAAGAAGTGGCTCCGGCCCCGCTTACCCCAGGTCCAGGTGCGGTTCAGCCAGTAGGCCGGGACCGTCGCGATCAGGTTGCCCGTCAGGGTCGACCACATGACCCCCGGGATGATGCGGAAGCCGAAGAGGATCGCGATCGAGCTGAACGAGACGGCCGTGGTGATGACCGAGCCGAGCACGTAGCGGACCATCTTCCTCCCGCGCGGGGTCTGGGACCACGTCACCAGCGCACGCAGGAGGTCACTCACTCCCTCGAGCCTACCGCCTGGGCCCCCGGGGACCGGGAGCCGGGGTGCCACAATGGTTTTCGTGTCCCACGCCCTCGACGAACTCATCCGGATCCTCGACCTCGAGAGGATCGAGATCAACGTCTACCGGGGCCAGAACCCGGCCGAGGAGCGCGAGCGCACCTTCGGCGGCCAGGTCGCGGCCCAGGCCCTCATGGCGGCGGGCCGCACCGTGGAGCGGGGCCGGGTCCACTCGCTGCACTCGTACTTCTTGCGCCCGGGCGACCCCACGACCCCGATCCTCTACGAGGTCGACCGCATCCGCGACGGGCGCAGCTTCACCACGCGGCGCGTGGTGGCCGTCCAGCACGGCAAGGCCATCTACAACATGGAGGCGAGCTTCCACACCGACGAGGTGAGCCTCACCCACCAGATGGTGATGCCCGAGGTGCCCGCGCCCGAGTCGATCCCCCGCCTCGCCGAGCGAATCGCGAGCGGCCGCGGCGACCTCGACGAGTGGCTCATGCGCCACCACCCCATCGACCAGCGTTTCATCGGGCCGATCCCGGGGGACCCCGCCCGAACCACCGACCCGCGTCAGCAGCTGTGGATCCGGGCCGACGGCGAGCTGAACGACGACCCGCTCCTGCACGCGTGCGTGATCGCCTACGCCTCGGACATGAACCTGTTCGACGCGATCGTCAAGCCCCACCGGATCGACTGGAACAACGGGACGTTCATGGGCGCGAGCCTCGACCACTGCATGTGGTTCCACCATCGTGCGCGCGCCGACGACTGGCTCCTCTACGACACCGAGTCGCCGATCGCCTTCGGCGGGCGGGGCCTCGCGCGCGGCTTCCTCTTCAGCCGCGAGGGCGAACTCCTGGTCTCGATGGTCCAGGAGGGTCTGACGCGCGTGATCGCGCCGCGGGACTAGCCCCGCGCGTCCATCGCCACGTAGTCGCGCTTCTCGGGCCCGACGTAGAGCTGACGGGGCCGGGCGATCTTCGAGTCCTCGGCCAGCAGCTCCTTGTAGTGCGAGAGCCACCCGGCCGTGCGCGGGATGGCGAAGAGGACCGTGAACATCTCGGTCGGGAAGCCCATGGCCTGGTAGATCAGTCCCGAGTAGAAGTCGACGTTGGGGTAGAGCTTGCGCGAGACGAAGTAGTCGTCGCCGAGCGCCACCTCCTCGAGCTTCAGGGCGATGTCGAGCAGCGGGTTCTTGCCAGTGACCTCGAAGACGGCGTCGGCCGTCTGCTTGATGATCTTGGCCCGCGGGTCGAAGTTCTTGTACACCCGGTGGCCGAAGCCCTCGAGCATCACCTCGTGGCGCTTCACGGCCTCGATGTAGCTGGGCACGTTGTCCAGGTGGCCGATGCGCGCGAGCATCTTGAGCACGGCCTCGTTGGCCCCGCCGTGGCGCGGGCCGTAGAGCGCGGCCGTGGCCGCCGCCGTGGCCGAGTAGGGGTCGGCGTGCGAGGAGGCCACGACCCGCATCGCGGTGGTGCCGCAGTTCTGCTCGTGGTCGGCGTGCAGGATGAACAGGAGGTCGAGCGCCCGGGCGAGGACCGGGTCGGGCTCGTAGCGGGGCTCGGCCACCTTCCACATCATCGACAGGAAGTTCTGGGCGTAGCCGAGCGTGTTGTCGGGGTACACGAACGGCATGCCCACCGAGAAGCGGTGCGCGGCGGCGGCCAGCGTCGGCATCTTGGCGATAAGGCGGATGATCTGCTTGTTCAGGACCTCGGGGTCGGCCAGGTCCTTGGCCTCCTTGTAGTAGGTGGAGAGCGCCGCGATCGCCGACACCAGCATCCCCATCGGGTGGGCGTCGTAGTTGAAGCCCTCGAGGAAGCGCTTGCGGACGTTCTCGTGGATGTAGGTGTGGTAGGTGACGTCCTTCTTCCAGCCCTCGAACTGCTCGGCGGTGGGCAACTCGCCGTAGAGCAGGAGGTAGGCGACCTCGAGGAACGTCGAGCGCTCGGCCAGCTGCTCGATGGGATAGCCCCGGTAGCGCAGGATCCCGGCGTCGCCGTCGATGTAGGTGATCGACGACTCGGCCATCGCCGTGGACATGAAGCCGGGGTCGTAGAACCAGACGCCCGGGACGACTTTGGCGAACTCGCTGGCGGCGACGCCGCCGTGCTCGATCGGGATCTCGCGGGTCTCGCCCGTACGGTTGTCGGTCACCGTGATGGACTCAGTCACTGTTCCTCGATTCGTCTAGGGGGGCGTGGCCAACTCTACGCCAACCCGCGAGTAACCCGTCCGGCTCAGCCGGTCCCCGAGGGCGACAGGACCAGCGTGTAGGTCCGCTCGACCGGCAGGCCCGACCCCGCCGGCGCGCCCGAGACGCGCACGACGACCCGGGCGCGCTCGCTGGGCACCGTCGCGAACGGGGCCAGGGAGAAGGCCCACCCGCCGAGTGGCGCGAGGGTCGCGTGGGCCCGCTGGACCGAGACCGACCCGCGCCCGTTGAGCGGGGTGACCGAGAGCGTGAGGGCGACCGGCTGGACGGCGTCGGCCCGGTTGACGACCGAGACGTCGATCGTGACGCGCGACACCGGCGGCACGACCAGGGTGCCCGCCGGGGCCGGAAGGGGGGCGGGCACGACCCGCACCGCGGCGATGCCGATCGCGCGCACCAGCGCGAGGCGACGCGAGCGCTCCAGGACGACGAGGTCACCGGCCCGGAGCGCCCCCGGGGTCTGCGCCGAGTTCGCGAGCAGGCGGGCGTGGCCCGGCTCGCGCACGAGGGCGAAGCGGTCCCGGTTCCACAGCAGGGCGGTGGCGCGCAGGACGTTGGCCGGGTCGCCCGTGGTGACCGCCCCGTCCGCTCCGGGCGCGACGGGGAGCCGCAGGGCCCGCTCGACCGTGTCGATCAGGGCCATCGTGGCGCCGGCGCGCATCTGGGTGAGGTCGTCGAGCTCGAGGCTCACGCCGTGGGCGAGGTGGGGGGAGCGCAGCCGCCGGCCCTCGCCGGGCCAGGCGGCGACCACCTGGGCGAGCTGGTCCAGCCGGGCCCCGAGGACCGGTCGGGAGAGTCCGCCGCCGTGGGCGAGGAGGTAGGCCAGGCGCTCGTCCACCTGGTTCTCCGAGGTGAGCAGGGCGTTGGCGAGCGCCGCGAAGCTCAGGTTCTCGCTGCGTCGGGCCGTCGTCGCGCCGTGGGCGGCGCGCGAGACGTCGCGCGCGAAGACGAGTACCAGGAACGTGGCGACCAGGACCACGAGCACCCCCAGCGAGACGCGCCGGCGCTGAGCTCTCGAGCGGGCCACGGCCCACGAACTTACTCGTCGCCCTCGGGCGGCCCCTGGTCCGGGCCCTCGTCGAGCGCGGCGTCGACGACGGGGCCCTCGAGGACGAGGGGCTCGTCCGGCGTGCCCCAGCGCTGGGGGTTGGGCCGGGCCGCCACGCGCTCCACGGGCGACAGCTCGGGCAGGTCCTTCGCGCCGCGGGCGCCGAGCCGCTCGAGCTCGCGGGCGCCCGGGATCAGCCGGGACTCGAACGAGCCGACCATCTTGTTGAAGCTGTCGACCACCTGGTCGAGGGAGCGCCCCATCCTCGCCACGGGCTCGGCCACGTTGCGGATCCGCTTGACGATCTCGCCGGCCTGGTCGAAGATGCGCTCGGCGTTGTCGTAGAGGCGCTGCTGGCGCACGACGAGCGCCACGGACCACAAGAGCGAGAGCAGCCCGGTGGGCCCGGCGATCAGGACCCGCTGGCCCCAGGCGTAGCCGTCGATCTCGCCGTCGGCCCGGTAGGCGGCCGCGACCGCCGCGTCGCTCGGCACGAAGCAGACGACGAACTCCGGGGAGGGGGCGACCGACTCCCAGTAGGCCCTGTCGCCCAGGGCGCGCACGTGGCTCTTGAGGTCCTTGGCGTGCTTGGTCTCGAGCCGCTCGCGCTCGACGGGGTCGTCGGTCGCGATCGAGGACTCGAAGGCGTCGAAGGGGAACTTCGCGTCCACGGCCACCCGGACCCCTCCCGGGAGGTTCACGACGCAGTCCGGCCGCTGGCGTCCGCCCTCGCCCGAGGCGCTCACCTGGAGCTCGTAGTCGACCCCGGCGCGCAGCCCCGACTTCTCGAGGACGTTCTGGAGCTGGATCTCGCCCCAGCGCCCGCGGTGGTCGCTGCGCCCGAGGAGCTGGTTCAGCCGACGGGTCTCGTCCTGGGTGGCGTGCTGGGCCTCGAGGAGGGCCTCGGCCCGGGTCCGCACCTCACCCAGGACCTCGGTGTGCTGGCGGTCGAAGTCGCTCAGGTCGCGCTGGTACTCGTGCAGCAGGTCGTTCAAGGGCTTGAGCGCTCGCTCGAGGGCCTGCTCGCGCTGGGCGAAGACCTGCTCCTCCCTCTGGGCGAGCCTGTCGACGGCGTCGAGGTGGATCTTCGCCGACTCGGACTGGAAGACGTCCCGGAGGTTCTCGAGGGCACGGGCGTGCTCCGCGCGCTGGCGCTCGGCCTCGTCACGGGCCGCGCGCAGCTCGGCCTCGCGCACCGCGAGCTCGGTGCGGGCCCGGCCCGCCTCCTCGCGCAGCCCCCGGCCACGCCGCTCGGACCACGCGAGCGCGAGGACCGCGCCGACGACCAGCCCGGCGATGACGGACACGACTGCGACCATGGCGCCTCCCATCTCCCCACCCTAGGAAGCCCCTGTCACCACCGGTAGCCTGGCGGGGTGGCCAAGCTGTTCCGGTTCGCCCAGCCCGCCTCGGCGCCCGCCCCCCGGGCCGTCCCGGTGAGCGACGACCTGCGCCCCGACGTGGTGCGGACCTTCGCCCTCGTGGGCGAGGCCATGGCCGGGGCGACCCACGCCCTCTTGGCCAACGACCGCGAGCTGGCCAAGCGCGTGGTCGAGGCGGACGTCGCCATCGACGACCTCATCGACGGGCTGGTCGCCACGGCCGAGGCCCGGCTCGTGGACTCGCCCGACCTGTCGAGCGACGACCGCCAGGACCTCCTGGTGCTCCTGCGCATCCTGCCCGAGATCGAGCGCAACGGCGACCTGGCCGAGCACATCGCCCGGCGCGCGGCGCGCGGGCTGGGCAACGAGATGAGCCCGCGGAGCCGCGGGCTCATCGAGCGGATGGGCGAGGTCGCCACCACCATCTGGCGCGAGGCGACCGACGTCATCATCGACGGCAAGCCCGAGGCGGTCGGGGTGATCGAGGACATCGACGACGAGCTGGACGACCTGCACGTCTCGCTCACCGCGGAGCTGACCTCGGGCTCGATGAGCGTGCCGGTGGCCGTCGAGGTGGCCCTGATGGCCCGGTTCTACGAGCGCTTCGGCGACCACTGCGTCAACCTGGCGCGGCGTCAGGTCGGCCGCGACGGCGCCGACTAGCCCCGCGCCAGCCAGGCCTCGGCGATCTGGACGGCGTTGAGCGCCGCTCCCTTGCGCAGGTTGTCGCCGGTGACGAAGAGCGACAGCCCGTTCTCGAAGGCGTCGCTCGCACGGACGCGCCCGACGTAGCTCGGGTCCCGGCCCGCGGCGAGTCGCGGGGTGGGCAGGTCGTGGACCACCACGCCCTCGGAGCGCGACAGGATCTCGGTCGCCGCCTCGGGCGACAGGGGCCGGGCGAAGCCGAGGGTCAGGGCCAGCGAGTGCCCCGTGAAGACCGGCACCCGCACGCAGGTGCCGCTCACCACGAGGTCCGGCAGTTCCAGGATCTTGCGGCTCTCGTCACGCAGCTTCTTCTCCTCGTTGGTCTCGAAGAGGCCGTCGTCGACGACCGTGCCGGCGAGCGGGATCACGTTGTGGGCCAGGGTGACCGGGAACTTCACACCGGTCGTGTAGGGCAGGGCCGAGCCATCGAAGGTGAGCCGCCGGGCGGCGGCGCCGTCGCCGATCCCCGAGGCGAGCTCCTCGACGCCGTCGCGCCCCGCGCCGCTCGCCGCCTGGTAGGTCGCCGCGACCATGACGCGCAGACCCGCCGCGCGATCGAGCGGCTTGAGGACGGGCATCGCGGCCATGGTCGTGCAGTTCGGGTTGGCGACGATGCCCTTGGTCACCTGGCCGAGGGCGTGGGCGTTCACCTCGGGCACGACGAGGGGGACCTCGGGGTCCATCCGCCACGCCGAGGAGTTGTCGATCACGAGGGCGCCCGCGGCCGCGAGCCGGGGGGCGAGGACCCGCGACGACGACGCCCCGGACGAGCACAGGGCGACGTCCACGCCCGTGAAGTCCGCGCCCTCCGCGTCCTCGACCACCACCTCGCGCCCCGCGAAGGTGAGGGCGGTGCCGGCCGATCGAGCGGAGGCGAAGAAGCGGACGTCGCGCACGGGGAACGCCCGTTCGGCCAGGATCTCGCGCATCACCGTACCGACCTGGCCGGTCGCACCCACGACCGCAACGCTCACGCGACGGCTCACGGCACGTCCAGCCCGAAGGCGCTGTGGAGGCTGCGCACGGCGTCGGCGACCTTCTCCGCGCGCACGACGCACGAGATGCGGATCGAGCTCGTCGAGATCATCTCGATGTTGATCCCCTTGGCCGAGAGCGTCTCGAACATCAGGGCGGTCACCCCGGGGCTCGACTTCATCCCCGCGCCGACCAGCGAGACCCGACCGATCCCGTCGTCACTCGACACCTCGGTGGCCCCGATCCCCTCGGCCACCTTGGTGCAGGCGGCCAGCGCCGGCTCGAGGTCCGTCTTCGCGACGGTGAAGGAGATGTCGGTCACGTTGTGGGCGCTGACGTTCTGGACGATCATGTCGACGTTGATACCGGCGTCGGCCAGGGCGCGGAAGAGCGTCGCCGCGACGCCCGGCCGGTCCGGCACCCCGCCGACGGTGATCTTCGCCTCCGAAGTGTCGTCGGTGATCGCCGACACGATGGCCTCTTCCATGGATGGCTCCTCCTCCACGATCCAGGTTCCCTGCTCCCAGGTGAAGCTCGAGCGCACGTGCAGGGGCACGCCGTGGCGGCGCGCGAACTCCACCGAGCGCAGCATCAGCACGCGCCCGCCGGTGGCGGCCATCTCGAGCATCTCGTCGAACGACACCCTCTCCAGCCGACGCGCCCGGGGCACCACGCGGGGATCGGCGCTGAAGACGCCGGTCACGTCGGTGTAGATCTCGCAGACGTCCGCGCCGAGCGCGTGCGCCAGGGCCACGGCGGTCACGTCCGAGCCGCCCCGCCCGAGCGTCGTGATGTCGCGCTCGGTGGAGACGCCCTGGAAGCCGGCCACCACGGGTACCAGCCCGAGGGCCAGCGCCTCACGGATCCGGTCGGGCCGCATCTCGAGGATCTTCGCGGACATGTGCGTGGTGTCGGTGATGATCCCGGCCTGACTCCCGGTGAAGGAGGCCGACCCGACGTCGAGGGCCCCCAGGGCCATCGAGACCAGCGCCATCGAGATCCGCTCGCCCGCGGTGAGGAGCATGTCCATCTCCCGCGCCGGCCGGGTCGGGGTCACCTCGTCGGCGAGCGCGATGAGCTCGTCGGTGAACTGGCCCATCGCCGATACGACGACGGCGACCTCGTTGCCCCGGGCCCGCGTCTCGGCCACGTGGCGGGCCACCGCCCGGATGCGCTCGGCGTCGCCCACCGACGTTCCGCCGTACTTCTGGACGATGAGCGCCATGGGGGAAGGATACCGGGCCCTCCAGAGGGCTCGAAGTGGCCCTACTAGAGTCGCACCCGTGGCTACGTCGAAGAGAGAGCGGCAGAAGGCGGCCCGACGCGAGAAGCTCGAGCGCCAGCAGCGCGCCGCGGCGCGTCGGCGCAACGTGCGACGCGGGGTGATCGGGGTGATCGTCGCGGCTGTCGTCATCGGCACCGGCTTCGTCCTGTTCGGCGGCTCGGGCAAGACGACCACCACCACGACCGCGCCACCCACCACGACGACGGGTCCCGTCACCACGACGACCGTCGTGCCGACGAGCTTCCCCAAGGTCGTCCACCCCTCCCCCACGGGCACGTTCGGCACGGCGCCCACGGTGGTCGTCCCGCCGGGCCCGCCGCCGACCACGATGGAGGTGTCCGACCTCATCACGGGCACCGGGCCGGCCGCCAAGATTGGCGACAAGCTCACCGTCCAGTACGTGCTCGCGACCTACTCCACGCGCAAGGTGATCCAGTCGTCGTGGACGAGCCAGCCCTTCAGCTTCACGCTGGCGACCGGCAACGTCATTCCCGGCTGGGTCTACGGCGTAGCGGGCATGCACGTGGGGGGACGGCGCGAGCTCGTCATCCCGCCCTCGCTCGGCTACGGCAACGTCGCCGCCGGGCCGGGCATCGCGAAGAACGACACGCTCGTCTTCGTCGTGGACCTACTGAAGATCGGCTAGCGAGGAGACGACGTGGACACCCCCAACCCCGACGGTTCGAGCCCCCAGCGCCAACGCTTCGACGCGGCGCCCGACATGGTCATCGACCCGCAGAAGACCTACCGGGCGACCATGGTGACCTCCAAGGGCACCCTCGAGATCGCCCTCGACCCGATCGGGGCGCCCACGACGGTGAACAACTTCGTCTTCCTCGCGCGCTGGCACTACTTCGACGGCATCGTCTTCCACCGGATCATCCCGGGCTTCGTGCTCCAGGGCGGCGATCCGACCGGCACCGGCACGGGCGGACCGGGCTACCGCTTCGACGACGAGCTGCCCAAGCCCGGACGCTACGAGCTCGGCTCGCTCGCGATGGCCAACGCCGGGCCGAACACCAACGGCTCCCAGTTCTTCGTCATCAGCGGCCCCGACGGGGTGCGCCTGCCCCCGCTCTACTCGCTCTTCGGCAAGGTCGTCGCCGGCCTGGACGTGGTCGCGGCCATCGACGCGGTCGGAACCCGCTCGGGCAGTCCCACCGAGCGCGTGGTGATCGAGTCGGTCACCATCGACGAGTCCTAGCTAGAGCGCGGCGGGGCTCGCGCCCCGGGTGACCTCGACCGAGCCCGCGGCGACCCGCCAGCGGCCGTCCTGGCCGACGACCACCCCGTCCTCGCCGAGGACGGCGAGGGGCGCGTCGGCGCCCACCAGGTCGCGCGTGCGGGCGAGCCGGTCGCTGGAGGCGCGCGTCGCCACGACGAGCCCGTCGCGGTAGCCGAGCCCGGTCGTCGGGGCGCCGCCGCGCGGGTCGACCATCACCGCGAGCACCAGCGAGGCGACGTCGCCCACGGCGAGCAGCCGGCGCGAGCCGGCGAGCGCCGCACCGAGGGGGCTGTCGCGCCACACCGCCCGGGCGTGCAGCGCGGCGCCGTCGAGCAGGACGACGAGGTCCGCCTCGGCGACGCGGCGCGCGACGTCGTCGTTGGCCGCGTCCTCGCGCGTCACCACCGCGAGGCCCTCGACGCGAGCTCGCAGCGGCGCGAGGGTCTCGGCGGCGCGCACGATGGCCCCGGCCGCCCCGGTGAAGGCGGCGGCGGTCGGCACCACGACGCAGTCCGCGCCCGGCGCCAGACCGAGCGACCCGAGCACCGGCACCGCCGCGCTGAGGGAGCCCGCGAGAACGGTCGTCGTCATCGTCCCCTCCGATTTACTTGCGGGTAACGCTAATGTCCACCCATGGAGTTCGAGAGAGTCGGCGTCATCGGGTCGGGGATCATGGCGAGCGGCATCGCCGAGGTCGCCGCCGGGTGCGGGGCGGCCGTCCTGCTGCGGACCCGCAACGCCGCGAGCGCGGCCGACCTGGGGACACGCCTGGACGAGTCTCTCGCCCGGGCGGTCGAGCGCTCCAAGCGCACCGCCGAGGAGGCCGCCGCCCTGCGGGCGCGCGTCACGACGACGGTCGAGCTCGGTGACCTCGCCCACTGCGACCTCGTCATCGAGTCGGTCGTGGAGGACCTCGAGGTGAAGCTCGACCTCTTCCGCGCGCTGGGCCGGGTCGCCGCCGAGGGCGCCGTGATCGCCACGGGCACCTCCACCCTGCCGGTGATCGACCTGGCGATGCAGGTGCCCCACCCCGAGCGGGTGCTCGGCATCCACTTCTTCAACCCCGCGCCCCAGATGAGCCTGGTCGAGGTGGTCCGCCCCCTCTCGGTGAGCGAGGCGGTCGTCGCCCGCGCGGTCGCCTTCGTGCGCGAGTGCGGCAAGGACCCCATCGAGGTGAAGGACCAGGCCGGATTCATCGTCAACGCCCTCCTCTTCCCCTACCTCAACAACGCCGTGCGCCTCCTGGAGCGCGGCGTCGCCACCAAGGAGGGGATCGACGCCGCGATGAAGGGGGGCTGCGGCTTCCCGATGGGCCCCTTCGCGCTGCTCGACCTCGTGGGACTCGACACCTCGATCGCCATACTCGAAGCGCTCTACGCCGAGTACCGCGACCCCAACTACTCCCCCGAGCCCCTGCTGCGCCGGATGGTCTCGGCCGGGCGCCTCGGGCGCAAGTCCGGCTCCGGCTTCTACCCGTACCGCTAGCGATGGGAGAGCGCGCGGCCCCGTGGGTGATGCGGACCTACTCGGGCCACACGAGCGCCGCCGCGAGCAACGCCCTCTACCGCACCAACCTGGCCAAGGGCCAGACGGGCCTCTCGATCGCCTTCGACCTGCCGACCCAGACCGGCTACGACCCCGACGACGAGGCCGCGCGCGGCGAGGTCGGCAAGGTCGGCGTGCCGGTCGCCCACCTCGGCCACGTGCGCCAGCTCTTCGAGGGCCTCCCGCTCACCGAGATGAACACCTCGATGACCATCAACGCCACCGCCGCGTGGCTGTGGGCCCTCTACCTGGCGCTGGCCGCCGAACGCGGTGACGACCCCGCCCGGCTCCAGGGCACCATCCAGAACGACATCGTGAAGGAGTACCTCAGCCGGGGCACCTACATCTTCGCGCCGGGCCCGTCGCGCCGGCTCATCGTCGACACCGTCGCCTACGGCGTCGCCCACGTGCCCCGGTGGAACCCGATCAACGTCTGCAGCTACCACCTCCAAGAGGCCGGCGCCACGCCCGCCCAGGAGGTCGCCTACGCCCTCGCGACCGCCATCGACGTCCTCGACGCCGTGCGCGACTCGGGCAAGGTCGACCCCTCGCGACTGGGCGAGGTCGTCGGGCGGGTCTCGTTCTTCGTGAACGCCGGAGTGCGCTTCGTCGAGGAGACCGCGAAGATGCGGGTCTTCACCGCGCTGTGGGACGAGATCTGCCGCACCCGCTACGGGGTCGAGGACCCCGCCCAGCGCCGCTTCCGCTACGGCGTCCAGGTCAACTCGCTGGGGCTCACCGAGCAGCAGCCGGAGAACAACGTGGGCCGGATCGTCCTCGAGATGCTCGGGGTGACCCTGTCGGCCGACGCCCGGGCCCGGGCCGTCCAGCTGCCGGCCTGGAACGAGGCCCTGGGTCTGCCCCGCCCGTGGGACCAGCAGTGGAGCCTGCGCCTCCAGCAGGTGCTCGCCTACGAGACCGACCTGCTGGAGTACCCCGACCTCTTCGCCGGCTCGGTCGTCATGGAGTCGCTGGTGCACGACCTGCGCGAGGCGGCGCTCGCCGAGCTCGACGAGGTCCTCGCCCTCGGCGGCGCCTTCGCCGCGGTCGAGCAGGTCAAGGCACGCCTCGTCGCCAGCCAGGCCGCGCGGGTCGCGCGCATCGAGGCCGGCGAGCAGGTCGTGGTGGGGGTCAACCGTTTCACCGAGACGGCCCCGTCGCCACTCGCCGAGGGCGTCGAGTCGATCCTCACCGTCGACCCCTCGGTCGAGGCCGAGCTGGTCGACGACCTCGCGACGTGGCGCGCGTCGCGCGACGCGTCGGCCGTCGAGGCGGCGCTCGCCGAGCTGCGCCGCGTGGCGGCGAGCGATGACCCGGCCGACAACGTGATGGTCCCCTCGATCGCCCTGGCGCGCGCCGGCGGCACGACCGGCGAGTGGGCCCGGACCCTGCGGGAGGTCTACGGCGAGTACCGCGCGCCGACCGGGGTGGCGTCGGCGCGCGCGACGCGCGAGGGCTTCGCCGACCTCGCCGCGCGCAGTCGCGCCCTGGCGGAGCGGCGAGGCTCGCCACCTCGGCTGCTCGTCGCCAAGCCCGGCCTCGACGGCCACTCCAACGGGGCCGAGCAGGTCGCGGTCGCCGCGCGCGACGCCGGCTTCGAGGTGGTGTACGCGGGCATCCGCTCCACCCCCGAGGAGATCGTGGCCGCCGCGCGCGACGAGGACGTCGACGTGGTGGGCCTCTCGATCCTCTCGGGCTCGCACCTCGAGCTCGTGCCCCGGGTCGTCGAGGGGCTGCGCGCCGAGGGCGTGGCGGCGCCCGTCGTGGTCGGGGGGATCATCCCGCCCGAGGACGCCGCGGCCCTGCGCCGAGGGGGCGTCGCCGCCGTCTACACGCCCAAGGACTACCGGCTCGCCGAGATCGTCGCCGGCCTGCTGGAGCTCGCGGAGCGCTAGTTGAGCTCGTGGGGCCGGCGCAGCGCGTAGCGGCCGGCGTTGAACCACCGGCCCGAGAACCGCCAGATCGGGGCGCGGTCGAGGGCCCGGCGCCGCTCGCGCACGAGCAGCTCCGCGGCGGCGACCACCGCCGCCAGGTCCTCCTCGGGGGGCAGCGGGCGCGGGGTGAGGCCGTGGCTCACAGCGGGACGTTCCCGTGCTTGCGCTTGGGCAGCTCCTCGCGCTTGCCCCGCAGGAGGTCGAGCGACCGGGCGAGCACCCGACGGGTGTCGGCCGGGTCGATCACGTCGTCGACGAAGCCCCGCTCGGCCGCGATGTAGGGGTTGACGTAGCGCTCCTCGTAGTCGTCGATGAGCTGGGCGCGCAGCGCCTCGGGGTCGTCGGCCTCGGCGAGGTCGCGCCGGTGGACGATCCCCACCGCGCCCGACGCGCCCATGACGGCGAACTCCGCCGTCGGCCAGGCGAAGGCCAGGTCCGCGCCGATCGACTTGGAGTTCATGACGACGTAGGCGCCGCCGTAGGCCTTGCGCGTCGTGATCGAGATCCGCGGCACCGTGGCCTCGCAGAAGGCGTAGAGCAGCTTCGCGCCGTGTCGGATGATCCCCCCGTACTCCTGGGAGACGCCCGGCATGAAGCCGGGCACGTCGACGAAGGTCACGATCGGCACGTTGAAGGCGTCGCACGTGCGCACGAAGCGCGCGGCCTTCTCCGACGAGGAGATGTCGAGGACCCCGGCGAGGGTCTGGGGCTGGTTGGCCACGATGCCCACGGTGTGGCCATCGATGCGGGCGAACCCGCAGGTCACCTGCTGGGCGTAGGTGGCGTGGACCTCCATGTAGTCGCCGTTGTCGACGATCGCGGTGATGACCCGCTTCATGTCGTAGGGCTGGTTGGACGAGTCGGGCAGGAGGTCGCGCAGCTCCTCGCACAGTCGGTCGGGGTCGTCGCCCACCAGGATCCGCGGCGGCTCCTCCATGTTGTTCGAGGGCAGGAAGGAGAGGAGGTAGCGCACCTCGTCGAGCACGCTCTTCTCGTCGGGCAGGACGAAGTTGGCCACCCCGGAGCGCGTGGCGTGGGTCTGGGCGCCGCCGAGCTCCTCGAGGGTGACGTCCTCACCGGTGACCGACTTCACCACGTCGGGACCGGTGATGAACATGTGCGAGGAGTCCTTCACCATGAAGATGAAGTCGGTCAGGGCCGGGGAGTAGACGGCGCCCCCGGCGCACGGGCCCAGGATGACCGAGACCTGGGGCACGACGCCCGAGGCCCGCGTGTTGCGGTGGAAGATCCCACCGTAGGCGTTGAGGGCGGCCACGCCCTCTTGGATGCGCGCGCCGGCGCCGTCGTTGAGCCCGATGATGGGCAGGCCCATCGTGGTGGCGAGGTCCATGATCTTCTGGATCTTCTCGCCGTGGGTCTCGCCGAGCGCGCCGCCGAAGACGGTGAAGTCCTGGGAGTAGACGCAGACCTTGCGCCCGTCGATCTTCCCGTAGCCGGTGATCACGCCGTCGGTGAAGGGGCGCGAGTCCTCCAGGCCCATGCCCGAGGCGTTGTGACGGGTCAGCATGTCGAGCTCTTGGAACGAGCCCTCGTCGAGCAGGTACTCGAGCCGCTCGCGCGCGGTGAGCTTGCCCTTGGCGTGATGGCGCTCGATCGCCCTCTCGCCCCCGGCCACCGCCGCCTCGGCCTTGCGGGCCTCGAGTTCCTTCAACCGTTGCGCCATCGAGTGCTCCATGGACCAGAGGCTAGCCACCGCGTTCGCGCCCCCCCGGGCCGCGGCGCGCGCCCGACGCGTCGCGACCGCGAACGCACGGCGCTCTCCGCGTTACTTCGAAGTAGGAATCGCGCGCTTACCGCGAGGTAGCGCGACCGACTACTCGGTAACCGCCGAGCCCGGTCCCTCCTGCACCAATTCGATGAGCGTCGCGAAGGACGCCGTGGGGTGGATGAAGGCCACCGTGGTGCCGCGCGAGCCGGGTCGCGGGTGCTCGTCGATGACCCGCTGGCCGGCCGCCCTCACCGCGTCGAGCGCCGCGGCGCAGTCGTCCACGCGATAGGCGACGTGGTGCAGGCCCTCGCCACGCGCCGCGAGGAACCGCCCGACGGGCGAGTCCTCGCGCGTGGGCGTGAGGAGTTGCACGTAGGAGTCGGCGACGCGCACGAGCGCCTCCTCGACGCCGTCGGTGGCGACGACCTCGCGGTGCACCGTGGGCGCCCCGAGCACCTCCGCGTACCAGCGCACCGCCGCGTCGAGGTCGCGCACGGCGATGGCCACGTGGTCGATCTCAGTGAGCTCCATTCGACCCCTCCTGGTCGTGTCGGCGAAACACGGTGAGACGTCCCTCGCCGACCCGCGCGCGGGTGGCCGGATCGCTGACCCCGAGCCCCTCGCTCCGGGCCGCGCACAGGACGGCGATCTTCCCCTCGTGGCGGTTGTGGTGGACCTGGTAGGTCGCCTCGCCCGTCTCTTCGAGGGGGAAGACGGCCGACATCGGCGGCACGACGTGGCCGTCGATGAGCGTCTGGTTGGCCGCCCACGCCTCGCGGTAGTTGGCGAAGTGCGAGCCCTTGATCGTCTTGAGCCGCATCCAGAGGTGACGGTTGTCGTACTCGATCATGTAGCCGCTCGTCGCCGCGCAGGTGACGACCGTGCCGCCGCGGCGGGTGACGAAGACGCTCGCGCCCATCGTCTGGCGGCCGGGGTGCTCGAAGACCACGTCGACGTCCTCGCCCACGAGCTCGCGGATGTCCCGGCCCAGGCGTCGCCACTCCGACTCGTCCTGGGTGTGCTCGTCCTTCCAGAACCGGTACTGCTTCTCGGCCCGGTTGATGACGTGCTCGCAGCCGAGCTCGCGCAGTGTCCGGGCCTTGGCCTCGCTCGAGACGACCCCGACCGGCACGCCGCCGGCGTTGAGGACGTGCTGGACGGCGAACGAGCCGATCCCGCCCGAGGCCCCCCACACCAGCACCCGGTCGCCGGGCCCGACGCGCGCGCCGTTGGGCGAGAGCAGCATCCGGTAGGCCGTCGAGTTGCACAGCGCGTTCACCGCCGCCTCCTCCCACGTGAGGTGGGCGGGCTTGGGCATGAGCTGGTTGGCCTTGACGACGCAGACGTCGGCCAGCCCACCGAAGTTCGTCTCGAAGCCCCAGATCCGCTGGTTGGCCGCGAGCATCGAGTCGTCGTGGGCCGAGGGGTCCTGGTCGTCGACGTAGTTGCAGTGGACCGTGACGCGGTCCCCGACCCGCCAGTTGCGCACGGCCGAGCCGGCGCGCAGCACCACCCCCGAGGCGTCGGAGCCCACGACGTGGTAGTCGAGGGCGTGGCGCGCGCCCCACACCGACTCGCGCCCGAGCCGGTCGAGGAAGCCGAAGGTCGGCAGCGGCTCGAAGATGCTCGTCCAGACCGTGTTGAAGTTGATCGACGAGGCCATCACCGCCAGATAGACCTCGTCGGGGGCCAGCTCGGGCAGGGGCACCTCCTCGAGGCGCAGGCTCCGTCGCGGGTCCTTGTCGCGCGAGTCCAGCCCCTCGAACATCCCGGCGTCGGCCCGGCGCACGAGCACCGCGCGGGTCGTCGCGGGCAGGGGCAGGCCGGCCAGCTCGTCGGGGCCGGCGTCGGCCCGCACGGCGTCGAGGATCTCGCTCATCCGCGAGAGGCTAGCGGCCGGAATCCGGGCGTTTCCGGCCCGTCTAACGTGTCTCTCAGCGGACAAGGAGGTCTCATGACCCGCAGCGTCATCGTCGCCGGCAAGAGGACGGCCATCGCCAAGCTGGCCGGCGGGTTCGCGCCCCTGAGCGCCCAGGACCTGGGCGGGGCGGCGATCAAGGCGGTCCTCGAAGCGACGGGCCTGGACCCCGCCACGATCGACGCCGTCCTCATGGGCCAGGTCCTCCAGGCCGGCCAGGGCCAGATCACGGCCCGCCAGGCCGCCGCCCGGGCCGGCGTCCCGCTCAGCGTGCACGCCACCACCATCAACAAGGTCTGCCTCTCGGGGCTGCAGTCGATCTACCTGGCCGACCTCATGGTGCGCGCCGGCGAGGCCGACGTCGTCGTGGCCGGGGGCATGGAGTCGATGACCAACGCGCCCTACCTCCTGCCCGGCGCGCGGGCCGGCTACCGGCTCGGCGACCAGAGCGTCGTCGACTCGATGATGTACGACGGGCTCACGTGCGCCTTCGACCACTGCGCGATGGGCCTGGCGACCGAGCGCTACAGCGCCGGGCGCCTCTCGCGCCAGCGTCAGGACGAGTTCTCCGCGCGCAGCCACGAACTGGCCGCCGCGGCGGCCAAGGTCGGCCGCCTAGCCCTGGAGATCACGCCGGTCGCCGTGCCCCGCCGTGGCGGCGAGCCCCTCGCCCTCGACGCCGACGAGGGCATCCGGGCCGACACGACCCCCGAGGGGCTCGCGCGGCTGCGCCCGGCCTTCGAGGCCGACGGCACCATCACCGCGGGCAACGCCAGCCAGATCTCCGACGGCGCCGCGGCCGTGCTGGTGATGAGCCACGAGCGCGCCGTAGAGCTCGGACTCGACCCGATCGGCGAGATCATCGGCTACGGCCAGGTGGCCGGCCCCGACACGTCGCTGCTCACCCAGCCCTCGCGGGCCATCCTCAAGGCCGCCAAGCGCGCCGAGGTCGAGATCCGCGACCTGGCCGTGCTCGAGATCAACGAGGCCTTCGCCGCCGTCGCCCTGGCCTCGATGGACGACCTCGGCGTCGACGAGGGGCGGGTGAACCCCAACGGGGGCGCCATCGCCCTCGGCCACCCGATCGGGATGTCCGGCACGCGCCTGGTGATCACCGCGCTCACCGAGCTCGCCGAGCGCGGCGGCGGGCTGGCCGCCGTCGGCCTCTGCGGCGGCGGCGGCCAGGGCGACGCGGCGATCCTGCGGACCCTCTAGTCCTCGGCCGTCGGGTCGAAGAACCCGACGCAGCGGTGCCCCCCGACCCCGATCGGGCCGTCGCCGGCCAGCTCCAGCACGACCGCCCCACCCTTGGGGAACCACCCCTCGCGCGCCAGCGGCACCCCGACGCCGAGGACGTCGACGACCTCGCGGACCGTGGGGTTGTGACCGACCACCAGCAGCGAGCGGCCAGCCGCGTCGTGGGCGACGAGCTCGGCGACGACGTCCTCCACCCCGACGTGGCGCCGGCCGTTGTAGAGCGCGGCGCTCTCGAACGACTCGGCGACGAGGGAGGTGCCCGCGAAGCCCCGCTCGTAGGTCTCGCGCGTGCGCGCGGCCGGGCTCACGAGTGCCGTCACCGGGCCGAAGCGGCCGAGCGCCTCGGGGTCCTCGGCCCAGGCGCGCAGGTGCGCGCACTGGCGGCGACCCTTCTTGGTGAGGGCCCGCTCGAGATCCCCCCGGCCGGGTTCGGGGTCCTCGGCGGCGGCGTGACGCACGACGATGAGGTAGCGCACGTCACCAGTCTGTCGCACGGCGCTCACCGGCGACCCCTCTGGCGTCGGCCTCCGTCACCCCCCGGCGGTCGGGGGTGGGGGGTCTCGCGCGTGCGCGCGGCGCCGGCTCCTCGCGGGCCTCGACCGGGCGCCCCCCGCGGTCCGCCGGGCGACGGGGTCCGCCCCGGCTCGGGGCGCCCGACGACGTCGACCTGGTTCGAGTCGTAACCCCGTGACGGGACGACCGAGCGGCGAGCCGCCGGAATCCGGCCCATCCAGAGAGCTCTTAGTCCGAGAGGATCCGGCGACCCTCGAAGGCCCGCCCGAGGGTGAGGTCGTCGGCGAACTCGACGTCACCGCCGACGGGCAGGCCGCTCGCCGGCTGGGAGACCACCAGACCCGGTACCTGGAGCAGACGGGTGAGGTACATCGCGGTGTGGTCGCCCTCGACGTTGGAGTTGAAGCAGAGGATGACCTCTTTCACCGGGCCGCGCAGCCGCTCCAGGAGCTCGCTGATCCGCAGCCGCTCCGGGGTGACCCCCTCGAGGGGGTTGAGGACGCCGTGGAGCACGTGGTAGGTGCCGTGGAACGCGCCCGAGCGCTCGACCGCGGCGACGTCGGGCGGGCTCTCCACCACACAGATCACCGTGGGGTCGCGCCGGGCGTCGGCGCAGATCGGGCAGAGCCCGCCGACCTCGGCCACGTTGCAGCACCGCTCGCAGAAGGCGAGGCGCGTCGTCATCTCGGTCAGCGATCCCGCCAGGCGCTCGACGTCCTCGCGCGGCTGGCGCATCAGCCAGAACGCGATCCGCTGGGCCGACTTGGGCCCGACGCCCGGGAAGCGTCCGAGCTCGTCGATGGCGCCCTGCAGGGCGGGGGGGTAGTTCACGAGATCTCCTCGGCCCCGGGGAACATCTCGGTGATGAGGTGCTCGGCGGCCGAGTCGACGACGACGACCTCGGCGTCGTCGTCACCCGTGTCGTGGACCTCCTCCTCTCGGATGGGCGCCGGCGCGCGTCGCGGGGCGGGCGCGGGGGGCGCGACGGCGAGGGACGGGTCGACGCTCCAGCGCAGGGTGAAGGGGCGCTTGAACTCGTGCTCGAGCGCCCCGCGGAGCCCCTGGGAGATCATCTCGGTGTTCTGGCGCATCTCCTCGCTCGCCACCGCGACGGTGAGGACGGGGCCCTCGAGGGAGTCCACCCGCGCCGAGCGCAAGATGAGTTGGGCCGCGCGCGAGGTCCGCGGCACGACCCGCTCCGCGAAGCGGGCCCGCACGTCGTCGAGCGGCGGGTCGCCCTCGCCGTCGCTCGGCGGCGGGGCCGGGGCGACCGCGGGCGCGGGCGGGGGCGGACTCGACGGCGACGCCTCCGGGGCCGTGCCGGCGCTCTGGCCGATCGGGCGGCGGGGCGGGGCGGGGGCGAGCGACGGGTCCGAGGGGCCCGGTGCGGCGCGCAGCTCGCGCTCGAGCCGGCCGAGGCGCTCCTCGAGCGCCTCGTAGGTCGCATCCAACTCGGGCCGCACCAGGCGCACCAGGGCGACTTCGAGAATCACCACCTTGTCCGGCGCGCTCTTCATCTCCCGGATCGCCCGGCCGACCGTCTCGAGCACGCGTACCGTGCGCGCGAGGCCGAGCCGCTCGCCCCAGTCGACGAGCCTCGCCCGGTCGGCGTCGACGGCGTCGGCCACCCGGGGGGCGACCTGGAGGAGGAACACCTGGCGGACCTCGCCCGCGAGGCCCTCGGCGAGCTGCTCGGGGTCCCACCCCTCGCCCACGAGCGACGCCAGCGCGCTCAGCGTCGCCACCGCGTCGGACTGGGCCACCCCCTCGAGGAGGCCGTCGAAGGTCGGACGGGCCTCGGCGACCGCTCCGGTGGCGAGGAGCTGGTCGAGGGCGCTCAGCGCGTCGCGCGCCGAGCCCCGCCCGAGTCGGACCGCCGCCTCCACGGTCGCCTCGTCGGCCGAAAGTTCGGCCGCGTCACTCACGTCCCGGAGCAGCGACGCCAGCGTCTCGGCCGGGAAGAGGCGGAACTCGAGGTGTTGGGTGCGCGAGCGGATGGTCGGCAGCACCTTGTGGGGATCGGTCGTGGCGAGGACGAAGACCACGTGGGCCGGCGGCTCCTCGAGGGTCTTCAAGAGGGCGGCCGACGCAGCTTTGGAGAGCTGGTGGACCTCGTCGACGATGTAGACCTTCCACGAGCCCGGGGAGCCGTGCCAGGCACCGGCCACGATGTCCCGGACGTCGTCAACCCCGTTGTTCGACGCGGCGTCGAGCTCGATGACGTCGAGGGACGACCCCCTCGTGATCGCGACGCAGCTGGTGCACACGTTGCAGGCGTCGCCGTCGGCGGGGCTCTCGCAGTTGAGCGCCTTGGCGAGGATCCGCGCCGTCGTCGTCTTGCCGGTCCCGCGCGGCCCGGAGAAGAGGTAGGCGTGGGAGACCCGACCGTTGGCCACCGCCCCGCGCAGCGCGCGCACCACGTGCTCTTGACCCCGCATCTCCACGAACCGGCCGGGCCGGAACCGCCGGTAGAGCGAGGTCACGCCCTCCAGCGAGGTCGGCGTCGCGGGGCCGTCGGGCATGGGGTCATGCTAACGACGGGCCGAGACAGACCGAGGCGCCGCGACGACCAGGCGGACCGTGGCACCCGGCGCCGTCCGCTGAGAGCTGCTGGCTTCCACCCCTGACTCGGTTCACGGAGGACCGTCGCACGGGACCCAGCCGTCGCGGCGGACCTCGGCCCGACCAGGCTACCCGCGAGCCGGTTCGGGCGGCTCGGGTAGCCTGGGCCCTCCGGCGCGCACGCGTCGCCGGGAGGAGTGCGAGAGCGGCCGAATCGGCACGATTGGAAATCGTGTGAAGGGCAACCTTCCGTGGGTTCAAATCCCACCTCCTCCGCCGCGGGGTCGTGACGCAAGCCGGGCCCCATGGGACGAAGTGCCGTCAACGAGCCCGCGAACGAGGCGGGTGCCCCCGTGCCGGCCCAGGGAGCGGGGTCGCCGGCGACGGCCCCCGCGCCCGCGGGGAGCCGGTGTTCGGTGGGTGGGACCGTGGCTGCGGTGAGCGTCGAGAACGACGGGGCGGATCCGGCCCTCGGGCCAGGCTCCGACGTGGTCGTGCTCTTCAGGGGTCGCTCGATAGGGTGTCGGGCGTGCGTATGGTCACGACGTCGTCCGCGCTGATTCTCCTAGCCCTCGCCCCGTGCATCGTGGCGCCCGCCGCGAGCGGAGCAGCCCGTCGGACCAACCGGGTGGAGGTCACGGCGAGCTTCGCCCCCCCGACCCTCGCGGCGAGTCACCCCGCGGTGACGTTCGACCCGACACTGGTGCCCCTGGGGAGCCGAGTCCAGGTCGTCCAGTTCCGTCAGGGCGCGGGCGGCGACGCGGGCAACGTTCTCGTCGAGACGCTCCGGGTGAGGGGACTCGAGCCGAGGGTGCGGTACTTCGCGTACGCGTACGCACACGCTTGCGGTGCGACTCCGGCTGCGGCGGGCGTCCGCGTGCAGGACGGGCCGAGTTCGGCCCACTACCCGCAGAACGAGATCTGGCTCGGCTTCCGCACGGACGGCCACGGCCGCGCCGCGTCGTCGGCCCGCCAGTACTGGCTCGCGCCCGGGCGCGCCCGGTCCATCGTCATTGACGCTCGCCCGAACGCCGAGCCCGTGGCCTGCGTCACCATCGCACTCCAGTAGGCCGACCCGCCGGGGCCGCGACGACGACGCCACCGACGCGCCGTGCCCCGTAGGGATCGACGGGCGGCTCGGCCACGATCGACGCGCCCCCGCCCGGTCCCGCCGGCGCGCTCGCACGCGACCCTCGGGCGAGGGCCGGTGTGACGCGCCGAGCGTCCCCGGTACTCGATCCACCGACGGGTGACGACGGCGAGGCGCCCCGAGACCCGGCGTCGTCGCGTGGAGCGCTCCGGCGAGATGCTCGCCCGGGGTCCGCGATCCGTCCCCCGCGGCCACCACGACACCTCGGGCCCCAACGGTCGCCGGGCGCCGCCGCGCGGCCGGGGGTCCCGACGCCGGGCCCACGGCCCTCCCGCCCGTCGGGCCCCGGGTGCACGGCGCGGCCGGTGGACCCGTATACTAGTTGCTTGATGAAAGCAACATCTAAGCCGGTCGAGCCCCACGGGGCGGACGCGGCCCTCGACCGCGTCGAGGCCAGCGTGCGGACCATCTCCCGGTCCCTCACCCGAGTCCGGGCCCACGAGCACATCCTCGAGCTCGCGAGGGTGCGCGTCGACCGCGCGGGGGCGGTGCTGCTCATCAAGCTCGAGCACTACGGCGAGGGCTCCCAGCGGGTCACCGAGTTGGCCGAACGCATCGGCGTGGACACCCCGAGCGTGACCCGCAAGGTCCAACAGCTCGAGGCCGACGGGCTCGTGCATCGGGACCCGGATCCCAACGACCGGCGCGCGTCGCGCATCTCGCTCACGACGAGGGGACGGGACGTGGTGGCCCGTGTGCACCAGGCGCACCGTGAGATCTTCGCCCGGGTTTTCGAGGGCTGGGACCGCGAGGAGTTGCGCTCATTCAGCGACATGATCGACCGGTTCGCGGACGGACTGGAGAAGGAGATGGGGACCCACGATGACTGAGGAGACGCGACTCGCCCCTGAGGCGCCCGATGAGCACGTGGTCGACCCGGCCGAGCACCGACGGATCCTCGTGATCCTCTCGGCACTCATGCTGGGGATGTTCCTCGCGGCGCTCGACCAGACCATCGTGGCCACGGCGCTACCCACCATCGCGGGCGACCTGCACGGGCTCAACCACCTCTCGTGGGTGGTGACCGCCTACCTCATCACCTCGACCGTGTCCCTGCCCCTGTGGGGCAAGTTCGGGGACCTCTTCGGCCGCAAGAAGTTCTACCAGCTGTCGATCGTCGTGTTCCTGCTGGGCTCGATCCTCTCGGGGCTCTCCCAGAACATGGTCGAGCTCATCGCGTTCCGGGCCATCCAGGGGCTCGGGGCCGGAGGCCTGATGGTGGGCAGCCAGGCCATCATCGGCGATATCATCCCCCCGCGCCAGCGGGGACGCTACATGGGCTACTTCGGCGCCGTCTTCGGCCTCTCGAGCGTGCTCGGCCCCCTGGCGGGCGGGTGGTTCACCCAGCAGGCTTCCTGGCGCTGGATCTTCTACATCAACGTCCCCATCGGCGTCCTGGCGCTCTTCATCATCGCCGCGGTGCTCCACGTGCCCGCCCGCCACCTGAGCCACCGGATCGACTGGTCGGGCACGTCACTGCTCTCGGCGGCGGTGGTCGGACTCATCATGGTGACGACCTGGGGCGGCTCCCAGTACGCGTGGGGCTCGCCGGTCATCCTCACCCTCTCGGCCGTCTCGATCGTGCTGATCGGACTGTTCTGCTGGGTCGAGCTGCGCGCGAGCGAGCCGGTCATCCCCATGACCCTCTTCCGCAACCGCACGTTCAGCGCGACCTCGGCGGTGGGCTTCGTCGTGGGCTTCGCCATGTTCGGGGCGATCGTCTACCTCCCCCTCTACCTCCAGGTGGTCCACGGCTCCTCGCCGACGCTCTCGGGCCTCGAGCTGCTCCCGATGGTCGCCGGGATGCTCTCGATGTTCATCCTGAGCGGCCAGCTGGTGACCCGCACCGGGCGCTACAAGGTCTTCCCGATCCTCGGGACCGCGGTGATGGCGGTGGGGATGTACATGCTCTCCCAGCTCGGGGCGGTGAGCTCCTACGGTCGAGCCGCGCTGGCGATGTTCGTCGTCGGGCTCGGGACGGGCCTGGTGATGCAGGTCCTCGTGGTGGTCGTCCAGAACTCCGTCCCGTACTCCCAGCTGGGCACCGCGACGGCCACGGCGACGTTCTTCCGGTCCATCGGCGGCGCCTTCGGGGTGGCCATTCTGGGCTCGGTGTTCTCCAGCCGGCTCATCGCCGACCTGACGGCCCACGCCTCCCCGGCGCTGCTCGGCGTGATGCACGGGGGGAGCATCGCGACCAGCCCCGCCCAGATCAGCCATCTCCCGCCCGCGGTGCGCCAGGTCGTCGTGGTCGCGTTCGCCCACGCCCTGCGCGACGTCTTCCTCGTGGCCATCCCCATCGCCGTCGTGGCCTTCGCGCTCACGTGGCTCATCAAGGAGCTCCCCCTGCGCACGCGGGCGCACGTCGGGGCCCTCGACGCGCCCGGGGAGTTCGCGGACGACTGAGGGCGGCCGGGACACGGCCGCCCGTCGTCGGGGTGCGACGCCCTGGACGTCGGCGGGGCGGCGCGCCTAGTCTCCATCGGGTCCGACCCCGTCCTGGAGGGACCATGATCCTCGACCTCTTCCGACTCGACGGCCGGGTGGCCATCGTCACCGGCGCCGGGCGCGGCATCGGCGCGGCGAGCGCGGTCGCCCTCGCCGAGTGCGGCGCCGACGTCGTCGTCGCCAGCCGCACGGCCGCCGACCTCGACGCCGTCGCCGCCCGCGTGCGCGACGCCGGGCGTCGGGCCGAGGTGGTGGTGGGCGACCTCAACGACCTGGACGTGGTCGCCTCGCTCGCCGCGACGGCCCGCGAGGCCTTCGGGCGGCTCGACGTCGTGGTGAACAACGTCGGTGGGACGATACCCCTGCCCCTGCTCGACACCACGCCCGCCTACCTCGAGGAGGCCTTCCACTTCAACGTCTCCACCGCCCACGCGCTGACCGTCGCCGCGGTACCGGTGATGCTCGAGACGGGTGGCGGGGCGATCGTCAACGTCACGTCGGTCATGGGGCGCGTCGCCGGGCGCGGCTACGCCGCCTACGGCTCGACCAAGGCGGCCCTCGCCCACTACACGCGCCTCGCGGCGAAGGACCTGGCTCCGCGCGTGCGCGTGAACGGCCTCGCCGCCGGCTCCACGGCGACCTCGGCCCTCGAGATCGTGATGACCTCGCCCGAGCTGAAGGGGATGATCGAGAGCCTGACCCCCCTGCACCGGATCGCCGAGCCCGAGGAGATGGCCGCCGCGGTCGTCTACCTCGCTTCGCCGGCGGGTGCCTTCCTCACCGGCAAGGTCCTCGAGGTCGACGGGGGCACCGACGTGCCCAGCCTCGACTTCGGCCTGCCCGACCTCTAGACGGACGCCCGCCCCGCGCGGCCGACGACCCCCGCCCTGGGCGCGACGAGGGCGCAGCGCAGCTCGAGCCCGCACGCCTCGGCCACCTCCACCAGGGTCTCGTAACTCGGCAGCGTGCGGCGCATCTCCCAGCGCGCGACCGTCGAGCGCGCGATGCCGAGCCGCTCGGCGAGTTCGGCCTGGGTCAGGCCCGCGCGCCGGCGCGCCTCGAGGACGATGTCGACGCTGGCCACGGCCAGACCGTACCGCGCCGAGGCGCCGGGCCCGACGGGATCTCAACCCTCGCCCGAGCGGGCCGACGTGGGGGCTTCGCCGTCGATGCCGCCGTGCGGCGACGAGCGGCGAGCTATCAGGTCCGGCTGCAGGACGCTCGACCAGTCCGCCACCGCGGGGTTGGCCAGGACGGACTGGGGGGTCGGCCCCACGTCGACGATCTCGGGCTCGTAGCGATACAGCGTCTGGAAGGCCTGGTAGAGGATGTCCGACAGGGACCCGATCACCCCCATCAAGAAGACGACTCCGAGGAGCAGGCACAGCCCGTTGAGCCCGATGAAGGTCGCGTTGAGCCAGTGGTGCCTCTGCACGTCGACCGCGACGATCAGCGCGACGAGGACCAGCAGCAGGTACGGCACCAGGGCGAACCACAGTGCGGTCCGGGTCCGATTTCGCACTTTGGGTGTGCGTACGAAGGTGCCCTTTCCCCCGGTGAGGAGCTGGATGAGCGAGGCGATCGTCCCGGTGATGTTGACCGCGAGCAGCAGCAGGTTGAGCGCGTAGATCCATACGACGTCGCGACGCCGATAGCCGCAGTAGCGCAAATCCGAGGCCATGGCGAGGAAGTACGGGGCGACGATCGCGACCAGGATCGGCGTGAGGAGCAGCTGGCTGTAGGGCAAGGCGAGGATCGCGATGAGCGATAGCGACGTCCAGGCGATCGACGACAGGTAGTTGGCCCGTAGGAAGACCTCCTCCAGCCGCGTCTGCTGCTCGCGGCGTCGCCGCGCCCGCACGAGCCCCCAGAGGGACGGCAGGATCACCAGGCCCCCCGTGGCCCAGCGGCGGCGCTGAATGCACAGCGAGCCGAAGTCGGGCGGCGTGGCGCTGTAGGCGAGGCGCTCGGGATAGTTCTCCACGTCCCAGTCACGCACGCGCAGGTCGATGGTCGACTCGGTGTCCTCGATCACCGTCCGGTCGCTGATGTAGCTGCGGATCTCCCAGTTGCCGAGGTGCTCCACCCGCTCGATGGCGTCGAGGGCGCCCTTGCGGATCACCGCATTGGCGCCCACCCAGAACTCCGCGTCGTAGTGGCCGAGTCCCTGGTGCAGGAGGTGCTGGAGGTCCGTCGTCGCGCCCGCGACGCGCTCCAGTCGCGACTCGGGGTTCGGGTAGGCACTGTAGGGGGTCTGGATGACGGCGACGCGGGCATGGTGCGGCTGCTCCATCTGGAAGATCAGGCGCTCGAGGTACTCGGGCAGCAAGAGGGAGTCGGCGTCGAGGGTGACGACGTAGTCCGGGTTGTCGACCGTGAGGTCCGCCTCGGGGGCCTCGGCCGGGACCAGCAGGCGGCCGACCTCGGTTCCGACGTCGATGAAGCTGCGGCCCATCAGGCCGATGTAGGAGTTGAGATTGCTCGCCTTATTGGGCTCGTGCGACAGCGAGGCGTAGAGCTTGCGCTCGAAGCTGGTCAGGCGGACGTCGAACGTCGCCCAGACACGGCGGTAGAAGTGGGCCATGCGCGTGGCGCTCAGCACGACGCCGTTCTCCCTCGCGGTGCGCAGGGCCGTGGCGTCGACCAGGAGGCTCGCCGCGACGCTCTTGAGGACGAACTCGCACAAGAAGTCGTCCACGTGGTCCACCACGGGGTACTCCTCGGCCAGGGTCTGGAGCCAACGAGCCGCGCCCTCCATGCAGTCGGCGAGGTCGTCCATGTCGCTGAGGGTCAGCTCCTCGTCCCGCGCGCCGCGCTCGACGAAGGCGGCGTAGCGGGCGCCGAAGAGGCGAGCCGGCTCGTCGATGATCGCCTGGACCTCACCGGGCAGCTCACGCGCACCGCGCAGGAGGGCCTCCTCCTTCTCGGAGTGGGCCGCGGGCGGGTCGTCGATGAGCAGGACCACGTCGAGGCCCGCGACGCGCTGCAGCGCCGCCGAGAGGAGGGTCGCCTTCACGACGTGGGCCTCCTCGCGGTACGAGGGGACGAGGACCGTGACCCGAGGGCTCGCCTTGTCGTAGAGGTCGTCGAGCAGTGCGCGCGGGGTCCGTCGATGGGCCCGCGCGCGGTAGAAGTAGCCCTGGCGCGAGATCAGGTACGCCATGGAGGAGATGGTCAGGAGGGTCACCATCGCCAGGTACGTCTCGGCCGCGAGGTGGCCGAACGGGGTCACGCCGTTGTGCTCGAGGAACTCCCGATCGACCCAGACGACGACGTAGGCGATCCACGCCACGGCCGTGACGACGATCGCGGTCCTGCCGGCGCCCATCCGCCGCTCGGTGACGCGACGGGGGAACGGGACGAGGGGATCGCGGTAGAACCGACCGCGACGTCGGACGGCGTGGGTCTGCGTTGAGGTCACCGCGCGAGACTACGTGCGCTCGCCCGATGTGGCCCGAGAGTTGTGCGCGGATTGATGTGACATGCGCGCGACATCACGAATCGACCACGTCACCCACAATTCACTCACATCTCGCGCCCGCCGCCTTGTGCGCCCACGTCGACGGCCACTACCGTGAGACGGCCCATACCCGAAGCGGACGTCACCAAACATGTCGGAATCCCTCCCCTCACCCACCCGGTCGCCCGTGACGGCCCGCCGGCGGCTCTCGCCGTGGCGCGTCCTCGTGGCGCTCCTCGTCCTCAGCGGCCTGGCCTACGGGGTGCCCCTCGTCGTGCGCTACAACCTCACCTCGGCGGCCGAGACCCCGGCGACCTTCTTCGCCCCCTACGTCGACGTGACCGCGACCCCCACGGAGAACTTCCAGGTGGCCGCGATGGACCCGGCGCGCCAGGCCGTGCTCGGCTTCGTCGTCGCGTCGCCGAGCAACCCGTGCCAGCCCAGCTGGGGCGGCGCCTACACCCTCGACCAGGCCGACCAGAGCCTCGACCTGAGGCTGCGCATCACCCAGTTCGAGTCGACCGGCGCGAGCGTCGCTGTGTCGTTCGGCGGACAGGCCAACACCCCGCTGGCCAGCGCCTGCCACACGACCACCGCCCTCGCCGGCGACTACGCGCAGGTGGCTCGCCGCTATCACGTCTCCACCATCGACTTCGACGTGGAGGGCGCCGCCCTGTCCGACGCGGCCGCGACCCAGCGCCGGGCCGAGGCTCTCGCGATCGACACCAGGAGGGGCGGCCCCCTCGCGAGGGCCCACGTCTGGCTGACCCTGCCCGGCTCCCTCGAGGGGCTCGGCACCGGGTCCCTGGCGCAGATCGCGGCGCTCCTCTCCCACCACGTGCCCCTGGCCGGGGTGAACGTCATGGCCATGAACTACGGCCAGCCCATAGGCGACATGGCCACCGCCATCAAGACGACCGTGACGGACACCGCCGCTCAGTTCCAGAAGCTGGCCAACCAGTACGGCGACGGGCTCTTAAACGCGAACCTCTGGTCGCACCTCGGGGTGACCGTGATGATCGGCCAGAACGACTCGCCCGGCGAGTCAGTGTCGCTCGCCGACGCCACGTCCGTGGCCGACTTCGCCCGCGCGAACCACCTCGCTCGGCTCTCCATGTGGTCGCTCAACCGCGACGCGCCGTGCGGGACGGGCACCGCCGTCGAGAACGGCGTGCTCGCGACGAGTTGTTCCGGGGTCACCCAGGGAGTGCTCGGCTTCAGCCGGGTCTTCGGCCGGCTCAAGGGGACGATGACCTCGGCCACCCGCGTCGCGGGGACGCCGCTCGCCCTCGACACCAACCCCGCGGACGCGCCCTACCCCCTCTGGCAGCCCCAGGCCTCCTACGTGCAGGGCTACAAGGTGGTGCGCTCGGGCTACGTGTACGAGGCCCGCTGGTACAACTCGGGCAGTGACCCGGCGGCGACGACCGACCCGTGGACGTCACCGTGGACCCTGCTGGGACCCGTGCTCGTCGGCGACCACCCACCCACCACGACGACCGTCCCCACGGGGACCTACCCGGAATGGAGCCTGGTGGGCGTCTACCGGAGTGGCGACCGGGTCCTCTACCGGGGCCAGCCCTACCAGGCGAAGTGGTACAACGTCGGCGCTCGGCCCTCGGGCGCCCTCGTCGACGCCGCCGCCTCGCCCTGGCACCCCCTCTTCGCGATCCCGGGCGAACCCCCCAGCTAGATCTCCGTCCCGCACACTCTCCCGTAACGGGTGCTCGCACCTGTTGACCCGACGCTCGCGACACGTGCGATACGAGACGCGAGGGCCCAGTGACGGATGGCCGTCGCCTTGACGCTCGCGTAGCGCGTGAGGGCAGCCGCCGTGCACGGGGGCCCCGCCCGGTGGCGACCCGAGGCGAGCAGCGCCGCAGTCGTGTTGCGCGGGGACGCGCTCGTGGCCCGCGTGGCCGAGCGCGTAGCCCTCGACCCGGAGCTGACCCGAACCCAAGAGCGGCGACCCCGCGAGCGACACCACCGCCGAGGCCACGGTCCGCTAGCCGTCGTGGGACCGCGCCGGAGAGAGGCGCAGGGTCACCCACGGCGGACCCGGCGACCGAGAACGATTGCTGGACGACGGGCGCAGTCGCCTACAGGCCGTCACTGGGCTGGCTGAAGTCGATGACGCACGTGCCCACGCCCGTGAACGAGAGAGTCGTGCCCGACGGGGTGCCGACGCCGGTCGAGGGGGTCGCCCGCGTAGCCGACCGGCCGGGCCGAGCTCACCGTCGCGGTCCGCCAAGGAGCAGTCGGGGTCATCGGTGATCGCCGCGCCATCGCGGACCACCACGTAGCGCGAGCGCTGCCCGGTCGGGCGGGAGCGGTCCCACCGACGGGTCGCGCCGCGGGTTCCTCACCCTGTAGCGCTCGGTGCTGAGAGAGGCGCCGGTGGTCGCCCTCGGCGAGGACCGGGCGACCGTCATCCGGGGACGGTCGTCGCGGTCCGTGTCACGAGCACGCCCACCCCGGCGTCGATGAGGTCGTGATGCGAGTCGGGGACGGCCGTGGTCCTGGTCGGACGCCGCGCCGGCGCGCGAGCACGCACGCGCTGCCCGTAGGCTCGACGCGAAAGGGTCGGAGGGTCATGGACGCGATCGCGTCACCACTGAGCGTGCGCGTCGCCCGACCGGGGCTCGCCCTCGTCACCATCGCCATCGCCCAGCTGATGGTGATGCTCGACATCACGATCGTGAACATCGCGCTGCCCACCCTGCAGCGCTCGCTGGGGTTCTCCAGCTCCAGCCTCGCGTGGGTCATCGACGCCTACGTCCTCACCTTCGGCGGCTTCCTCCTGCTCGGCGGGCGCCTCGGCGACCTGGCGCGGCGCCGGCGGATGCTGATGATCGGGGTGGCCCTGTTCGCCGTCGCCTCGCTCGCGGGCGGCCTCGCGAGCGACGCGGCCCTCCTGATCGGTGCGCGCGTCGTCCAGGGCCTCGGGGCGGCGATCGCCTCCCCGACGGCGCTCTCGCTCGTCGTGACCACGTTCCCCGAGGGCCACGCGCGCCACCGCGCCATGGCGGTCTTCGCGGCGATGACGGCGGCCGGTGGGGCCAGCGGCCTCGTACTCGGCGGCATCCTCACCGACTACGCGTCCTGGCGCTGGGTCTTCTTCGTCAACGTGCCCATCGGGGCCCTGCTGCTCGTCCTCGCCCCCCTGTCGCTGCCGCGGGGCACCGCCGGCCGGGGACGCCTCGACGTGCCCGGGGCCGTACTCATCACGGCCGCGGTGTCGGCACTCGTCTACGGCCTCGTGCGCGGGCCCGAGGCCGGGTGGGGCCACTCGAGCACCGTCGCCGCGTTCGTGGCGGCCGCGGTCTTGCTCGCGGGCTTCGTCGTCGTCGAGCGGCGCAGCGCCGCGCCGCTCGTGCCCCTCGACTTCCTCGCCCACCACGGCCGGGCCGTCGGCTACGTCGTCATGGTCCTCATCGGCGGCGTGATGCTCGCCATGATCTACTTCCTCACCCAGTTCTTCCAGAACGTGCTCCACTACTCGCCCGTGCTGGCCGGCGTCGCCTACCTCCCGGTGCCGATCCTGGTGGCGAGCACGAGCCAGCTCGTCTCGCGCCTCGTGGGGCGCGTCGGGGTGAAGCCCTTCCTCGTCGCCGGCCCGCTGCTCGTCGCCGGCGCCCAGTTCACCGCGGGCACCCTGCACGAGGGCTCGGGGTACGTCGTCGCCTTCGTGGCCCTCTGCCTCATGGGGGCCGGCATGGGCCTGGTCTTCGTGCCCCTCATGCTGAACGCCGTCGCCGCCGTCAGCCACGACCGCGCGGGCCTCGCCGCCGGGCTCCTCAACTCCGCCCAGCAGATCGGCGGATCACTCGGGCTGGCGGTGCTGGTGAGCGTGGCCACGTCCACCCTTCGCCACGAGGCCGCCCACCCGCTGGCCGGCGCCGCGGCGCGTCTCGACCCCGTCCCCGCCTTCCAGGCCGCGATGCACACGAGCGGCGCGATGGCCCTGGTGGCCTTCGTCGCCGCTTTGACCCTCCCCCGGGTCCGCCCGGCCGACGCCGCCGCGCTCGAGGGGCTGGCCCCGCTCGAGTGAGGGGCCAACGTCCCTATGCCCCCGGCGGCCACCGGCCGTAGCGTCGGGCCCGAGAGGAGGCCCGCATGGCGTCGAGCCCGTCACGGCGATTCGAGGGGCGCAGCGTCGTGGTCACCGGCGCGGGCTCGGGCATCGGCCTCGCCACGACCGAGCGCCTCCTCGCCGAGGGCGCCCGGGTCGTCGCCGTCGACGTCTCCGTCTCTCGCCTCGCCGACCTCGAGGGCCGGCACGACGGTGAGCCGCTCGCCTGCGTGGTCGCCGACGTGTCCTCCCAGGCCGGCGTCGACCAGGTGGTCGCGGCCGCCGCGGGGCCGGTCGACGGGCTGGCCAACGTCGCGGGCATCATGGACGGCTTCGTGCCCCCGGCCGAGGTCACCGACGAGCACTGGTTCCACGTCTTCGCGGTGAACCTCGACTCGATGATGCGCCTCACCCGGGCGTTCCTGCCCGGGATGCTCGACGTCGGCCGCGGGGCGATCGTGAACGTCGCCTCCGAGGCGAGCCTGCGGGGCTCGGCCGCCGGGGTGGCCTACACGGCGAGCAAGCACGCCGTGGTCGGGCTCACCCGCTCGACGGCCTTCTTCTACGCGCCCAAGGGCGTACGCGCCAACGCGGTCGCCCCCGGCGGGGTCATGACCAACATCGACGCGACCTTCACCTCGGACTGGGGACGCGAGCGGGCGACGCCCTACCTCACGACCGACCTCACCCCGGTCGCCACCCCCGACCAGCTGGCCGCGGCGATCGCCTGGCTGCTCTCAGAGGAGTCGTCCGACGTCAACGGCGTGGTGCTGCCCGTCGACGGGGGCTGGTCGACCATCTAGGTGGTGACCGGTGTCAGGACCGGGCGCGGTGGGACACTGAGCGAGTATGAGGAGACGACGCGCCTTCGCCGCGATGGCCCTCGCCCTCGCGGCGACGGTGGGGCCGGTGGCCGGGCTGGCCGGCGCGGCGGGCGCACCCGTCGCGGACGGGGCGACACGGCTGGTCGTGCGCGTGGACCGCGGGCCCGACGCGACCGGCCCGCGCTACTCGGCCTCGAGCACCGCGGACCGCTCCGTCATCGACCGTCTCATCGCCGGCGTCGACGCCCTGCCCGCGGCCCCGACGGGCACTGCCGGCTGCCCGATCGACCTCGGGGCGCGCGTCGTGCTGCTCTTCTTCCGCGAGGGCGCCGACCACCCCTACGCCGTGGTGGTCGCCGACCCCCAGGGCTGCGGGGACGTCGCGGTCATCACCCACGTCGGAGCCGGACGCGACGTCGAGCGGCTCAGCGGGGGCCACTCGCTCGCCACGGCCGCGCTGGCGGCGCTCGGCCTCGCGCCCCTCGACTGATCGGGGCGGCGGCGCGGGGCGCGCCGGCTCAGCCGCCCTCCGAGACCATCCGCCGGGGCTCGAAGAAGGCGCGCAGCAGCGCGGCCGACTCCTCGGCCAGCACGTCGAAGGTGAGGGCGGGCTCGTGCAGGAGGCGGGGGTCGGCGAGCACGTTGTAGCGCGAGCCCACCGCCCCGGCCTTCTCGTCGGGCGCGCCCAGCACGACTCGGTCGACCCGGGCGTTCAGCAGCGCCCCGGCGCACATCACGCACGGCTCGAGGGTCACGTAGGCCGTCACCCCGTCCATGCGCCAGCGCCCCCGGGCGGCCGCCGCGGCGCGCAGCGCCACCACCTCGGCGTGCGCCGTGGGGTCGGCGTCGACCTCGCGCCGGTTCTCCCCGCCGGCGAGGACCTCGCCGTCCGCCACGAGCACGCACCCCACGGGGACGTCGCCGTGGTCGGCGGCGCGCCGGGCCCACTCGAGCGCCTCGCGCATGCACGCCTCGTCGTCCACGTCGTGAGGCTAGGGGCCTCGGGCGCCCCGGCGGCGGCGAACTAGACTCGACGTCGGAGGGGTGCGAGAGCGGCCGAATCGGGCAGTCTCGAAAACTGCTGTGTCCATTGGGCACCGTGGGTTCAAATCCCACCTCCTCCGCCACGCGCGACGGGTGACCATCGGTCACCCGTCGCGCCCTCGGGGGCCCCGCCCTCGGGGCCGCCCGCTCCGCGCCGGTACGCTGGGGACGTTGTCGACCAGGAGGACCCTATGGACAGCGCCCCGACCCCCCTTCTCACCGAGCGCAAGGTCCTGACCGAGTTACCCGGGCCCCGCTCGCTCGCCCTGCACGAGCGGCGCCGCGCCGCGGTGAGCCACGGCCTGACCCAGGGCTTCCCGGTCTACATCGAGCGCGCCGAGGGCGCGATCCTCGTCGACGCCGACGGGAACCAGTTGCTCGACCTCGGCTCGGGCATCGCGGTGACGTCGATCGGCCACGCCGTGCCCGAGCTGGTCGACGCCGTCTCGCGCCAGGTCGCCGACTTCACCCACACCTGCTTCATGGTCACCCCCTACGAGGAGTACGTCGAGGTGTGCGAGCGCCTCAACGAGCTCACCCCGGGCGACTTCGCCAAGACCTCAGCCCTCTTCAACTCGGGCGCCGAGGCCGTGGAGAACGCGGTGAAGGTCGCCCGCCTGGCCACGGGCCGGCCGGCGATCGTGGTCTTCGACCACGCGTACCACGGGCGCACCAACCTCACCATGGCCCTCACGGCGAAGAACATGCCCTACAAGGACCGGTTCGGCCCCTTCGCCCCCGAGGTCTACCGGGTGGCGATGAGCTACCCCTACCGCGACGGCCTCTCGGGCCCCGAGGCCGCGGCCCGGGCCATCGCCGAGATCGAGACTCGGGTCGGCGCCCACAACGTGGCGGCGCTGCTCATCGAGCCGATCCAGGGCGAGGGCGGCTTCGTGGTGCCGGCCGAGGGGTTCTTGCCGGCCCTCGCGGACTGGGCGCGCGCGAACGGCGTCGTCTTCGTCGCCGACGAGATCCAGAGCGGCTTCTGCCGCACGGGCGACTGGTTCGCCGTCAACCACGAGGACGTGGTGCCCGACATCGTCACGACCGCCAAGGGACTGGCCGGCGGCATGCCCCTCGCCGGGGTGACCGGGCGCGCCGAGCTGATGAACGCCGTCCACGAGGGCGGCCTCGGCGGCACCTACGGGGGCAACCCGGTGGCCGCCGCGGCGGCGCTCGCGACGATCGAGACGATGCGCTCGCGCGACCTGGCCGGCCGGGCCCGGGCCCTCGGCGCCACGATCCGGAGCCGCTTCGACGAGCTCGCGAGCGAGTGCGCGGCCATCGGTGACGTCCGCGGTCGCGGGGCCATGATGGCCCTCGAGTTCGTGCGGCCCGGCACGACCACGCCCGACGCGGCGGCCGCCAAGGCGGTCGTCGCGGCCTGCCAGAAGGAGGGCGTCGTGACGCTGTCCTGCGGGACCTGGGGCAACGTGATCCGCCTCCTGCCGCCCCTGGTCATCACCGACGCGCAGCTGGCCGACGGACTGGACGTCCTCGCCTCGGCGATCCGCGCGCTGTAGTGGCCTCGGGCGGGCTCGCCCGGACGCGCGTGGCGTTCGGCGCGGCGCTCGCCGGGGTGCTCCTCGCCGCCTGCGGGACGGCGGCCGCGCCGAGCCCCTCGGTCGCGGGGGTGCCGTCCCGCTCGATCTCGATCCCGCTCACGGTGGTGGGCTGCACCCGCGACGACGCCTGCGTGGCGCTGGGCTCGGCCACCACCGCCGCGGGTCCCGCCGCGACCGGGGAGTTCTCCACGCCGCGCAGCCCGTGGATTCCCCTCCGGCTGCCGGCCGTGGGCGCGCCGGCGATCGACGCGATCGGCTGCGGGGGGTCGACCTGCCTCGTCGGCGGCGCCGAGCCCGGCGGCGACCTCCTGTGGTCCTTCAGCGCGGCGACCCACCGGGTCGCGGTCGTCACGCCCCCGAGCGGCGGCGCCGGCGTCGAGGCGATCGGCTGCGCGGGGCGCGTGTGCGCGCTGGCCGACGCCGGGGCCCGTAGCGGCGTGCCCCGGTGGTCGACGAGCGCCGACGGCGGCACCACGTGGTCGGCGCCCGGCCCGCTCCCCCTCGCCCCGGGCGACGTCGTGACCTCGATCGCGTGTGCCGGCCCGGCGCGCTGCGTCCTGGCCGCCCGCGACGCGGGTGGGCGCGTGCTCGCCGAGGACACCGCCGACGGCGGGGCGACCTGGACCGCCCGCGCGGTCCCGGGGCGCTGGATCGCCCTCTCGTCGCTGACCTGCTCGAGAACGACGTGCCGCGGTCTCGCGCGCACCCGGGACGCGAGCCTCGTCGTGCGCTGGCGCCCGGGACGCGCCGGCTGGCGCTCGAGCGCCCTCGCCCGAGGGGCGCGCGCCCTGGCCTGCGGCGCGACCGGGGTCTGCGTCGCGGTGGGCGGCTCCCCGGGACGGCCCTACCTCGAGGCGCTGTCCCCGGGCCGGAGGGCCGTTCGCCCCCGGCTGCGCTACGTCCCCGGCGCCCTGCTGGGGGTGGCCTGCGGGACGCGCCGGTGCGCCGCGGTCGGCGACACCACCCTGCTCGACGTGCCGTCGTCCCTGGTCGAGCGGTAGGCACCGCCCGCGACGCGAGTGCGCCGCCGTGGGAGAATGGAGCCGTGAGTGTCGGACCTCCTCCCGGCTGGTACCCCGACCCCGCGGGGGCGCGCCAGTGGCGCGTCTGGAACGGCGCCGACTGGACCGGCGTGACCCGCCCCTACGGCGAGCCGGCCCGGGCCCGGCGACTGGCCGCGAGCCTCGCGCTCGTGCGGGCGCTCCGGCGCGTGGTCGACCTGGGCGTGGTGGCGGTGATCGGCGGGCTCGCGCTGCTCGTGGGGGTCCTCGACCACCTGCCCGGCTCCGCCGAGCCCCTGCCGCCGTGGTTCGCCGCCCTCGCCGGGGCCGCGTCGGTGGGTCTGCTCTGCCTGGGCACCGTCGTCTACGCCGGGGCCTCGAGGGAGCTGCGGGGGCGCTGGACGCCCGACGCCTGGGTCCCGGGGCTCAACTACCTCGTCGTGGGGGTCCTCGCCGCGCGCCGGCTCGGTCGGCCCTCGGGGCTGCGGGTCAGCGCCGAGGTCATCCTGCTCGTCCTCTACGCCACCTCGGCCCGGGCCGACGCCTGGCTCGATCTCGCGCCGGTGATCGTCGCGCTCGGCCAGGGGATGTGGCTCTCGGTCCTGATCGACCGGCTCACGGGTCCGGCCGACTCGACGCTCGCCTCCTAGGGTCGAGCCGCTCGGCTAAGCCCACCCAGCCCTTGTAGGCCTGGACGGCCGGAGGCGCCGAGGCCATCTGGTCGCTCAGGGCCCCGACGAACTCCGGGTCGGCCCGGGCGAGCTCGGTGGCCGCGGCGACGTAGGTGCGGATCGTGAAGACCACCGCGCCGGTCTCGGGCAGGCGGGTGAAGGTCTGGCGCTCGACGCGGAAGTACCAGTCCGCGAGGTCCCCGCCGGGCGCGGCGCGCGCGGCGTCGGGCACGAAGAGCTCCGGCGTCTCGAGCAGGGTCCAGTTGAGCCGCCAGTAGGCGCGCCCGACGTCGATGCGCTCGAAGAAGGCGTCCACCGGGTCGCCGAGGGCCGCCTCGTAGCCCGGGACCGGCCCGTGGATCTCGCGCAGCGTCGCCCCGATCTTCTCGCGCAGGTCCCAGCGCGAGGGGAAGCACACCACGGCGGCGCGCAGCCGCCAGGCGTCCTCGCGGACCATCAGGCAGAGGTCCTCCTCGACCAGGCGGGCCGCCTCCACGAGGGGGTGGTCGTCGCCGACCGGGGCCACCCGCTCGGGGTGGAAGCGCCCGAGGTGGCCGAGCACGACGGCGAGCAGCTCCGCGCTCGGCGCGCGCCCCGCCGGCTCGAGCGCCACGACGCGAGCGCGCTCGTCCTCGATCAGCCGCGCGCGCAGTGACAGGACGGCCGCGGCGTCGTCGTCGAACTCGAACCAGCGCGAGGGCTCGAGCGGGCGCAGGCCCATGTGGAGTCGGAAGGGCCGACGCCCGAGGGGGACGTAGGGGATCACCGGTCGCGCCGCCGACGCACCACGCTGAGGTAGAAGAGCGCCGCGAGCGCGGGCACCGCCAGCACGACCACGCGGGCGGCCGGCAGGGCCTGGCCGGCGTGGACGCCGGGGAGATGACCGAGCCGGACCAGTCCGGCCGCCAGTAGGGGGTGCACCGCACAACTCTTCCACGCCGAAGACCCATATAGACACAAACGATTCGGACTTATGTAAAACCGTTCGCGTAGGGTGGGCCATGCCCCGAACCCAGCGGGCGCGCAGCGCCCGGGCCCTCGCCAACGACGCCGCCATCCGTGCCGCCGGCGTCACCGAGGTCCTGCGCGTGGGCGTCGACCACCTCAGCCTGCGCGACGTCGGGCACCGGGCCGGTCTCACCCACGGGGCCACCTACGCCCGCTACGAGGACGTCGACGAGCTGCTCGTCGACCTGTGGAACTCGACGATGCTGGCGCGCGCCGTCACGCTCTACGACCTGTGCGCGGCGCTCGTGCGCGAGCCCGGCCCCGGGCGCGCGGCCGACCTGGCCCGGTGGGTGGCCCGGGCCGAGCCGACCGACGTCGCGTGCTTCCAAGTGCTCTTCACCGCCCGACGACTCCCGACGCTGCAGGAGGAGGTCGAGCCGTTCATCGACGAGTACCTCATCGGGCGCTGGGCCCGCCCCGACCTGGACCCGGCGGTGGGGCTGCGCGTCGCGGTGGTGTTCACCCTCAGCCTCGTCACGCTCGCCGCAGCGTACCGCTTCGGCGCCGACCACGACTTCGAGGAGGCGTTCTACGAGCTCTTGGTGGAGGGGCTCTCGGTCCCCCCCGCCAAGGTCGGGCCCGTCCCGGCCCTGGCGCCGTCGGCGCCCTTCAGCCCGCCGCCGAGCGACGACCTGCGCACCCAGCTCGCCGTCGCCACCTTCGGCGTCGTGGGACGCAGCGGCTACACGCGGGCCACGATCTCGCGCATCGCCCGACGCGCCAACTGCTCGCCGGGGGCCATCTACAAGCTCTTCGCCTCCAAGGAGGACCTCGCGATCGAGGCGTTGCGCTCGGTCATGCGCGCGCGCCTGCTCGCGCCCGGGCGCCGCCTCGACGTGGTCCGCGAGGGGTGGCTGACCGAGATGCTCGCCGACGCGGTCGCCCCGGCGAACCACGTGCGCGCCCTGTTCAACCTCGAGATGACCATCGCCGGCGCCCACCACGAGCGCATCCGCGCCGCCATCCTCGACCGCCTGACTGAGCTCGAGACGGTCGCCTCGATCCTGTCGGGGCTCGCGGACGAGGAGCGCGCGGTCCTGCGCCGGCGGCTGCGCGCCGGCACGTTCCTGATCACGGCGATGGGCCACCTCTCGACGCTGGGCGCCGCCCCCAGCGACTCCGAGCTGCACGCCTTCGCCGAGCCGATGCGCGCCGCCCTGGTCGAGGGGCACGAGCACGCGTGGCGCGCCTTCGACGAGCAGATCGCCGAGCTCGCGCGCGCCCGCGGCGAGTAGCGGCTAGCCGGCCGGCGGGACCGCCGCCTCGAGCCGGGTGAGGATCGAGGCGATCACCTCGTCCTGGGCGAGCAGGTGCCTCTGGATCTCCTCGGCCTCCTTCAGGACTGCCTCGGCGTCCTTGTAGGTCTCCTCGGCGCGCCGGTCGGCGGCCGCGGCCTGGATGTTCTGGCCCACGATGATGATCGGCAGCAGCACCAGCTGCAGGAAGCTCGAGCTCAGCCAGACCACGACGTAGTAGACGCCCTGGTGGAAGGCGGAGGGCAGCGCCACCAGGGCGATCACGCTGAAGAGGTAGGCGCACCACATGGTGCCCACGATCAGGGTCACCCGCAGGCCGACCTTCGAGTTCAGCCGGGCGACCCAGCTGTCGCTGCGGGGCCGGCGCAGGTCGGAGGTCTTGACCGGCCGCCCTGCGCGCAACTCGGCCGCGCGCGGGTGGCGGACGTACTCGTAGATCGAGGAGTGGGGCATCGACCCATCCTCACACGGGCCGGGCGCCCGCCGGGCGATGGCCTAGCGGATCACGAGGTCGGGCGCGACCTCCATCCCACGGCGCCACACCGAGCGGGCCACGATCTTGCTCGTGTCGGCCCGGTCCTTGTAGCGCGAGGCGACGTCGCGGACCTCCTCGAGCAGACCCTCCGAGAGGAACGTCGGGTCGAGGCCGAGCGCCACGAACTGCTCGCGCTCGACGTTGAGCTCGTTCTCGTCGGCCTCGACCCGCGGGTTGGGCAGGTAGGCCACGTCGACCCCGGTCAGCCTGGAGACGAGTTCGGCGAGGTCGCGCACCCGGTGGGTCTCGGTCACCTGGTTGAAGACCTTGACCCGGTCCCCGCTGGCCGGCGGGTTCTCCAGGGCGATCTGGATGCAGCGCACGGTGTCGCGGATGTGGATGAAGGCCCGCGTCTGGCCGCCGGTGCCGTGCACGGTGAGCGGGTGGCCGATGGCCGCCTGCATGAGGAAGCGGTTGAGGACCGTGCCGTAGTCGCCGTCGTAGTCGAAGCGGTTGATGAGCCGCTCGTCGAGCGCCGTCTGGGGCGTCTGGGTCCCCCAGACGATCCCCTGGTGGAGGTCGGTGACCCGCAGCCGGTCGTTCTTCGCGTAGAAGGCGAAGAGCAGCTGGTCGAGCGTCTTGGTCATGTGGTACACCGAGCCGGGGTTGGCCGGGTGGAGGATCTCCCGGTCGATCTCGCCGTCGGGGGTGGGGACCTTCACCGTGAGGTACCCCTCGGGGATCGGGGCCGAGCCCGACCAGCCGTAGCCGTAGACGCCCATCGTGCCCAGGTGCACGACGGCGACGTCGAGGCCCGAGGCCACCACCGCGACCAGCACGTTGTGGGTCGCGCGCACGTTGTTGTCGACGGTGTAGCGCTTGGCCGCGACCGAGCGCATCGAGTAGGGGGCGGCCCGCTGCTCGCCGAAGTGGACGATCGCGTCGGGCGCGAGGTCGCGGATGAGGGCCTCGAGCCGGTCGTACTCCTCGGCCAGGTCCAGGTTGACGAACCCGATCTCCTTGCCGGCGAGCGTCCGCCAGACCGCCAGGCGCTCGCCGATCGGGCGGATGGGCGTCAGCGACTCGACCTCGAGCTCGATGTCGATCATCCGGCGGCTCAGGTTGTCGACGATCGTCACGTCGTGGCCGATGTCCGACAGGTGCAACGAGGTGGGCCACCCGCAGAAGCCGTCTCCACCGAGGACCAGAACCTTCATGACTCTCCTAGCCGTGTCGTCGCCGGTCGCGGCCCGTCCCGCGGGCGGACGACGGCGCCTCCCGACTCTACCCCCGGCCCCCGGCCGGTCCCGTGTGCCCGGCGCGCGGGTCGGCCTTGGCTAGGGTGTCGCCCGAGGAGGGCCCGTGGGACCAGTTCAGGCGGTGCGCACCTGCTTCACCAAGTACGCCGACTTCCGGGGCGCCGCGACCCGGCCGGAGTACTGGTGGTTCGTCCTGTTCAACGTGGTCGTCTCGGTGGTGCTGAGCTCGGCCCACTCGGCGGTGGGCTCGACCCTCTACTCGCTCGTTGTGCTCGTCCCGAGCCTCGCGGTGATGGTGCGCCGCCACCACGACGCCGGTCGCTCGGGCTGGTGGGCCCTCACCATCCTCATCTGGCCCTGGGCGCTGGTGCTGCTCGCCTACCCGACCAAGGCGTACAACAACAAGTACGTCACCGGGCGTGGCGGGGCCGGGGTCACCGAAGCGCCCCTGGCGGGGGGCGTCGGCTACTGCCCGGTCTGCGGCAAACTGCGCCTGCCGGGCCAGACGTTCTGCTCGGGCTGCGAGACCAAGTTCGACGACTAGCCCCAGGGCGTCGGCGCGCGGCGGACGGCGCCGGCGCGGGACCGCGCTCCGCTCCCGGTTCCGCCCCGACCACGCGGCGGGCCGGCTCGACGACGAGGGGCGGCGCTCCGCCGAGGACGCCGCCGTCACGACGCCGTGCCCTCCCGGAGTCACGGTCTGCCCTCGACGGCCGACGGCGAGTCCCGGTGCCCGAGCTGGCCCTGGGACCTCGTCCACCGGCTCTCGGGCGTGCGCAGCGCCAACGGCACGATCCGAGTCCCCTTCGAGAGCCCCCGAGAGAGTAACGGCCTCCACCCCGACCGTCCCGGCGGTCGGCGGGCCGATCGGCACCGACCGGACGACCTTCGGCGCCGCCTCCGTCTGCCTGACGTCGACCGTGACGACGACGGTCCCCCAGCCCACGATCCCTCGGCGCGCCCGGTCCCCGGGCGCGGCGAGGGGGCCGGGGCTAGCCGGCCAGCTCCGCGAGGGCCTCGTCCTCGAAGGAGAGGTCGAAGTCCGCGTCGTCACGACGGCTGCGGCCGGTCGTGGCGACCAGCCCCACCGCCGCCAGGGCGAAGAGCGACCCGACGCCGTAGGCGACGTGCAGTCCGTGCACCAGGGTGTCCAGCCGGCGCGCGGCCGCGGCCGGGTCGGTCGGGCCGCCGAACTGCGCGTGGCCGGTCGCCGTCGCGAAGACGTTGACCAGCACCGCGAGCCCGAGGGCCGCGCCGAGCTGCTGGGAGACGTTGACGAGACCCGAGGCCGCGCCGGCGTCGGCCGGGGCGACGCCCTCGAGCGAGAGCGAGGTGAGCGTCACGAACGACAGCCCCGAGCCCGAGCCGATGAGCACGAGCACCCCGGCCACGTCGAGGTAGCTCCAGGTCGGGACGATCCGCGAGGCCACGAGCAGCCCCGCGCCTACGAGCGCCGCGCCTACGAGCACGATCGTGCGCGGGGCGTAGCGACGCACCAGCACCCGGCTCGTGAGCTGGGAGACGAGGAAGATCGACACGGGCATCGGCAAGAAGGCGAGCCCGGCGCGCAGGGGCGAGTAGCCCTGGACCTCCTGGAGGAACTGGGTGAGGAAGAAGAAGACGCCGAACATCCCCGCGTAGATCAGCCCGCGCGCCACGTTCGCGCTCGAGCGGGTCACCCCGAGCAGCAGTCGCAGCGGCACGATGGGCTCGGCCGCGCGGCCCTCGACCCGTACGAAGGCGACGAGCAGCGCCACGCCGGCGACCAGCGGGACGAGCGTCGCGGCGCTCGCCCAGCCCGACGCGCCGGCCTCGACCAGGCCGAGCACGAGTCCGGTCATGCCGAAGGTGGACGTGAGGGCGCCGGCGACGTCGAGCCGGCCGGTGCGCACGGGGGTCTCAGCGACCACGGCGCGCGCGAGCAGCGCGACGACGACGCCGATCGGCACGTTGACGAACATCACCCACCGCCACGAGACGAGCTCGGTCAAGAGCCCCCCGGCGACCAGCCCGATGGCCCCGCCCGCGGCCGACACCGCGGTGTACATGGCGAGGGCCCGCACCCGGGCCGCCCCGGGGGCGAAGGCCGCGGTGAGCAGCGAGAGCGCCGACGGCGCCGCGAGGGCCGCGCCCACGCCCTGGAGGGCCCGCGCGACGAGCAGCGTGGTCGAACTCGTGGCGAGCCCACCGAGCATCGAGCTCAGCGTGAAGAGGGCGAGCCCCACGAGGAAGACCCGGCGCCGGCCCAGGAGGTCGCCCGCACGGGCCCCGAGCAGGAGCAGCCCACCGAAGGCGAGGACGTAGATGTTGAGGACCCACGACAGCCCGGTCCCCGAGAAGCCCAGGCTGGCCTGGATGTGGGGCAGGGCCACGTTGACGATCGTCCCGTCGAGGACGACCATCAGCTGGGCAGCCAGGATGATCAGGAGGTATACGGAGGGCCGGGCCAGGAGGCGCCCGAGCGCGCCACGGGCCGGGGCCGTGGGCGAGGTGACGGCGGTGGACATGAACGACCTTTCTGGGGGTACCATGGAACCGGAAGGTTCCTCCGTCTATTATACGGAGGGTCCCTCCACTTAGTGCACCCCCGTCGGGTGCGCGGGAGGCGTGGCCATGACCATCCAGGACGAGCGGGCCGAGAGCCCGGGCCGGCCCCAGCGCGCCGACGCCCGGCGCAACCACGACCTCCTGCTCCGGGCGGCCCGCGAGCTCTTCGACGAGGAGGGCGACACCTCCATGGAGGCGATCGCCAAGCGCGCCGGGGTGGGCGTCGGCACCCTGTACCGCCACTTCCCCCGGCGCATCGACGTCGTCGAGGCCGTCTACCGCGACGACGTGGACCAGGTGGTGGCCGTCGCCGAGCGCGACGTCGCCACGATGACCCCCTGGGAGGCGGTCGACAGCTTCCTGCACGCCTTCGTCACCTACGCCTTCGGCAAGCGTCGGTTCCTCACCGAGCTGCGCGAGGCGTTCGAGAAGAACCCCGAGCTCCGCTGCGACGCCCGGGAGCGCCTCGAGGCGGCCATCCGCCTCGTCGTCGAGCGCGGCCAGGGTGCTGGGGTCGTGCGCGCCGACGTGACCGGCGACGAGGTCTTCGGGCTCCTCGGCCCGATGTGCACGAGCGCGTCGCTCACTCGCGAGCAGTGCGACCGCCTCGTGGGGATGGTCCTCGACGGCCTGCGACCGCCGGTGGCGGCGACGCGCTAGCGCCGCCCCCGGGCCGCCGACCAGTCCGGCGGCCGCTTCTCCAGGAAGGCGGCGATGCCCTCTTGGGCCTCGGCCCCCAGGGCGGCCTCCGCCATGACGGCCGTCGCGAGCCCGTAGGCGTCCTCCACCCCGAGGTCCATCTGCTGGTAGAAGGTCCGCTTGCCGATGGCCTTGGACTCGACGCCCCCCCGGGTCACCCGGGCCACGAGCGCGGCGGTCGCCTCGTCGAGGTCGTCGTCGGGGACGACGCGGTTCACGAGTCCCCACGCCAGAGCGGTGGCGGCGTCGATGGCATCGCCGCTCAGGCCCATCTCCAGCGCGCGCCGGCGCCCGACCACCCGGCCCACCGCCACGAGCGGCGTGGTGCAGAAGAGCCCCCCGTGCCCGCCCGGGGTCGCGAAGGTCGCACCCTCGCTCGCGACGGCGAGGTCGGCCGTGGCGACGAGCTGGCAGCCCGCACCCGTCGCGAGCGCGTGGACCCGGGCGACGACGGGTTGGGGCGTCGCACGAATCGCGCGCATGAGCCGCTCGCACGTGTCGAAGAGCCCGCGGACCTCGGCCGCGTCGCGCCCGGCCATCTCCCCGAAGTCGTGCCCGGCGCAGAACAGCCGGCCCTTCGCCCCGAGCACGACGCCCGTCGCGTCGCTCGACGCGACCGCCACGAAGGCGTCGGTCAGCTCCTCCATCATCTCGCGGGTGAGGACGTTGAGCCGCTCGGGCAGGTTCAGCCACAGCGTCGTCGTCGGCCCCTCGCGTTCGACCAACACGGTGCGGTACTCGCCCACGTCACCTCCGCTCTCGTGCCCCACGCTAGGGCAGCCGATCCGACCCCGTGCCACCGCCCGGGTGGCCACCCACTCGCCGGCGGTAGCGACCCGCGGTGACGCCGCTCGACCGGCACGGCCGGGTCGATCGTCGAGCGGGCTGGCCCCGTCCTCAGGCTGCCCGGGTCCCCGGGTCGCGTCGCTCCCAGCACCTCGGGGACCGCCACGAGGTCCCGCCGCCGCCCGCGCCACTCCCCAACCGAGTCGCAGCGCAACGGTCCAACAGGAGGGGCCTCGAGCGTGACCACGCGAACGAGACTGTTCCGACCCGGGCCCACGGCGAGGACCGCGCTGAGCGCGGGCATCCTCGTCGTCACCGACGACCCTGGGCGCGGCCCTCGCGCGCCTCGTCCACGAGAGCGGGTCGAGACCGCCGAGCCCACCTGGACACCCCCGCGCTGTCACTGGCCATCGAGGGCGGCCCGGTGCGAGGGGGCCTGGTGCCGGCCGCCCGCTCACGTCGTTTTGACGGGGTGTCACGGGCACGGGCTCGCCCTCGCCGACCCCGGATCAGGCCGTCTCCTCGAGGGGCCTCACGTTCCGCGCCCCGTTCACCCTCGAGGTCACCCGTCCCCTCGACCAGTACAGCCCCGGCGCTCCTCGCCGACGCCGTGTCCGGACACGCCTAGAGAGCGGCGATACTGCGCATCACGCCCCCGCCGAGGGCGGTCGGCCCAGCGGGCGCCACCGCCTTCACGATCTCCCTCAAGGACCTTCGCGTGCCGAGCGACGTGTGGACCGGCGACGCCGGTCAGACGGCGCTCTTTCAGCTCCAGCTATAACGCCATCCAGCGCACGGTGATGGAGCTCCCCACGACGACGAGCACGACGACGTCGACGACTACCACCGCCATCGACATCACGCCCACGACGACGTCCTCCTTCCTCCCGGGCTAGCAGCGCGGTCCCCGCCGGCGAGGTCGCGCCACGCGGCCCGCACGTCACGACACGGCCGGACCGGGCGCGTCGGCGCGCCTCGACCGCCCCTGACGTCGAGGGTCAGGGGTACGGTCCGTCGATGAGACGACTCGCCGTCGACCCCGCGACCCTCGCGCGCCTCGTCGACGAGGGCATCACGCCGAGCGGCACGTTCCAGTTGGTCGCACCCAATGCCCCGCGCAGCGACGCCCGGGCGATCGTGCTCGCGCGCACGCGGGAGGGTCTCGCGAGCGAGCCGCGCTCGAACGGCACGAGCGGATGACCGCGGTGAAGATCCGCCGGCTCGGTGACCGCGTCTCGCGGTGCGCCGCGTCGGGCCTCGCCGTGGCGAACGGCGGGGCGAACCTGCGCGACGCGGAGTACCCCGCCGTGGCGAGGCTCCCGGCCGACGCCCCCGTGGGCGGCGACCCGCCACTCGCCGCGCGCCACGCGGGTCGTCGAGGCGGCCGACCTCTCGGCTCGGAGGGCGTGAGGGTCAGCCGGGCGCGTTGACCTTGACCCCGTTTGCGGGACCACTCATATGACAAATTGGCCGTGATCTACCAGGAGGTAGACATGCCACGGCACCACCCCGCCACCCTGCGGCGCGAGGCCTGCGAGCGGATGCTCGCCGG
>JAJXZW010000048.1 GCA_021779855.1 Actinomycetes bacterium | reverse complement strand
ACGCGGCGTTGCTGCGTCAGGCTTTCGCCCATTGCGCAAGATTCCCCACTGCTGCCTCCCGTAGGAGTCTGGACCGTGTCTCAGTTCCAGTGTGGCTGATCGTCCTCTCAGACCAGCTATCCGTCGTTGCCTTGGTGGGCCGTTACCCCGCCAACAAGCTGATGGACCGCGAGCCCCTCCCGAAGCGATAAGACATTTCTTCCCTCGGCCATGCGACCAAGGGGAGGTATTCGGTATTAGCACCGGTTTCCCGGTGTTATCCCGATCTTCGGGGCAGGTTGCTCACGTGTTACTCACCCGTTCGCCACTAGATCTTTCGGAGCAAGCTCCTTGGATCCCGTTCGACTTGCATGTGTTAAGCACGCCGCCAGCGTTCACTCTGAGCCAGAATCAAACTCTCCATCAAGATTTTCCGGGGACGAGTCCCCTCGAAATCAGAAGAGCCAGGCGAGTTAGCTCTAAAACCTCGCCTGACGGGTCTGGGCGCACGGGGTGCCCCCAGACCAAATTGTGTGCGAACGGCGCGTCCTGTCTTAGATCAGGTCATCGCCGCCCGTACTGGCTTTTGGCTCTCGTTCTTCCGTTTTCAAGGAGCGACGGCGCACGCGGCAGAGCCGGAGGTGCGCAGTACACCTTCCCGGGTCTCCCCGGGAACCCGTCCCGAGTCTCCCCGGGCAGGGCTACCCACCCTAGCAGGGCCGACAGGCCCGGGCAACTTCCCCGGGTCCCCCCGCGGGCAGGGCCACCAGGATAGCACTCCGCGCGAGGGTCGTGCTACGGCCGCGACGCCCCTTCGACGAAGGCGTTGACCGTGCTGATGAGGCGCATCGTCGCGACGGTCGAGGCCCGGGCGTCGAGCAGCGCCTCGGTGCACACGAGGTAGGCGAGGCTGCGCGCGCGGCTCACGGCCACGTTGAGCCGGTTGCGCGAGAAGAGGAACTCCTTGCCCCGGGCGATCTGGTCCTCGCTGGAGGCCGTCATCGAGAAGAAGACGACGACGGCCTCGCGGCCCTGGAACTTGTCGACGGTGCCCACCTCGACGCCGCCGAGCCCGGCCTCGTCGAGGGCGGCGCGGAAGAGCCGCCGCTGGGCGTTGTAGGGGACGACGACCATGAAGTGGCCGTCGGCGAGGGCCCCGTCGGCGCCCTCGCGGTCGACGAAGCGCCCGCCGCGCATCGAGCGGATCTGGCGGACCACGAGCTCGACCTCCTCGGGGGCCGAGGTGGAGCGGCCCTCGTGCTCGGCCCGCAGCCAGCGCAGCCCCGTGCCGAAGGCCGTGCGCTGGTTGAGGCACGCCCCGTCGCTCTCGAGCCTCCCCTCGTAGAACTGCCGGCTGACGAAGTCGCACACCTCGGGGTGCATGCGACGGGTCGTGCGCAAGAAGACCCCCCAGCGCTCGGGCAGGGTGGCCCGGCCGTCCAGCACGTACTCGAGGACGCTCTCGCCCGAGCGGCCCGGGTGGACGGCCTGGGCGACGTTGGCCAGCTGCAGGGGGTCGCCCAACAGCAGGAGGTTCCTCGCGGCCCGCGACATCGCCGCGAGGTCGGCGAGCGACACCTGGCCGGCCTCGTCGACGATCAACAGGTCGAGCGGGTCGCGCGCGAACTCCTCGGCGGAGAAGAGCCACGACGTCCCGCCGACGACCTCCGGCGCGCGCGCGAACACCTCGGCGCGCTTCTTCGGGTACTCGATGCCCCGGTCGAGGCCCCGCGCGGCCCGGTTGTCGTCCCAGTGGGCGAACGACGCGCCGGAGAGGTCGACGCCCTCGTCCCGGGCGACCTTGAGCGCCTCGCGCATCAGGTTGTCGATGGCGCTGTGGCTCGGCCCCGTCACCCCGACGCGCCGGGCGTCGCGCACCATCTTCACGATGACGTGGCCACCGCGGTAGGTCTTGCCCGTGCCCGGGGGCCCCTGGATCGGCGCGTAGGAGTCGTCGAGATCCTCGACCCACGACACGACGTCGGCGACCTCGTCGCCGAAGGCCACGCCCCCGTCGCGCCCCAGGGCCCGGGGCGGCGCGCCGGCGAGGAGGTCGGCCAGCGCCGGCGGCGCGCCGGCGATGGACCCCGCGGCGACGACCCGGCGCGCGACGTCCTGCAGGGCGTCCCACTTCGCCCCCGGGGCCACCGTGCGGTGCAGCGCGAGGGCCCGCGGGTGGGGACCCTCGTAGGTCCCGCGCGGCTGGACCACCACCTCGCGCGCCTCGGGGTCGTGGCCGCGCACCTCGCCCTCGCACAGCCGGCCCTCCCCGTCGAGGAAGGCGACCCTCTGGCCGGGCTCGTCGAAGTCGCCGTCGAGCTCCTGCTCGGGGTAGGCGAAGCGCCAGCAGGTCGTGCGCCGCGGGGGCTCGGGGGCCACCTCGGCCACGAAGCGCAGGTCCCCGATCGCCCCGGGGGCAGCGAGCGCGGCGTCGGCGCTCGAGCGCAGCGTCGCGCGCAGCGGCGTGTCGGCGGCCGCCTTCTCGCGCGACCAGTAGCTGAGCAGGTGTCCGAGGAGGGCCTCGGGCGAGTCGGGGTCGGCGACGGCGAAGGCCGCGAGCCGCGCGCGCAGCTCGTCGAGCTCCTCGTTGGCGTTCTCGCGCACGAACTGGGCCTCGCGCCAGGCGAGCCCCGGGGGGCGCTGGGTCACCACCCAGTCGCGCAGGGCCTTGGTCGCGACCACGTCGTCGCGGTTGTAGGCCTCGATGTTCGCGATGTAGGCGGGCTCGCGCGTCGCCATCCACCGCTCGTACTCCACGACCGCCCCGGTGCCGCGCTGGATCTCGGTGGCGCGGGTGAAGCCCACCAGCTTCTCGAGGCTCTTCAGGCTGTAGGACTCCGCGCCCACGGTGAAGGCGTTGCGCACGATCGGGTAGAGGTCGACGAAGTAGCCCGAGAACTTGAGCGCGTCCACCCGGCTCTGGGCGACGGCCCCGTCCACCAGCCGCTCGATCGCCGAGCGCTCGGTGTGGTTGTAGTGGTAGAGGTGGCTCTGGGGGTAGCGCTCGCGGCGATCGTAGAAGAGGGCCACGAGGTCCTCGACCATCGCGCGCTGGGCGTCGAGGTCGTGGGCCCACCACGACCGGTACCGCCACTCCCCCGCCTCGAAGAGCCACAGCCCGGCCAGGAAGAGCAGGTCGCTCGCCGGCGACCAGAAGGGGTCGCCCTCGAAGTCGAGGAAGAGGTCGCCCTCGTCGGGCTCGGGCAGCTGCTCGAGGCCCCGCCCGTAGACCGGGTCCTCGCTCGGCTCGATCGCCTCGAAGGGCGGGGGCGCCTCGGGGTCGGTGCGGCTGGCCACCTGCAGGGCCGCCTGGCGCTGGAGGCGCGCGTAGCGCTCGACCCGCACGCCCTCGGGCGCCCGGGTCGACGCCGCGAGCGCCCCGACCGTCCTGACCCCGCCGGCCTCGAGCAGGTCGACGTCGTCGCGGCGCGCGCCGGCGAGGAACTCGAGCGAGTCGGCGGCGCGCCACCCGGCCTCGCAGCGCCCCTGGTAGGCGCAGTAGTCGCACTGGGCGCACCGGCGCGCCCGGGTGCCCTCGAGGGTGCCGGTGGCGAAGATCTCGAGCACCTGGCGCCGGGTGCGACGCCAGTAGGCCATGAACTCCTCGACCAGGTAGCTCTCGCGCTCGCCGGTGCCGAGCACCAGGTGCATGCGCCGCGGCGGCGCGCCGGTGAGCCGGGTGAGGGCCTCGGCGTAGAAGCACAGCTGCAGGACGTGGCCGGCCTTGGCCTCGGCGCGGGTCAGCTTCGCGTCGACCGGCTCGTAGGCGCAGTACCCCTCGAGCGGCTCGGCGACGCGCTCGACGAAGTCGGCCACCCCGCGCACCCCGTCGTTCTCCAGGGGCATCTGGTAGACGACGTCCCACTCGCCGCCCAGGGGGTCGCCCACCCGCGCGACCAGGCGCTCGAAGTCCTCCCGGGAGCCCTTCTCGACCTCGAGGACCCGCAGCCCGCGCTCGTAGTAGCCCTCGAGCACCCGGCGCTCGTGGGCGAGGCCCTTGTCCTGGAGGATCTCGGCGAGCTCGCTGAGGGCCCGCTCCTCGCCCCCGGCCCCTTGGAGGTAGAGCGCGAGCGAGTGCTCGCAGCCCAGCCACTCCGAGATCTTGGTGGGCGTCATCAGCCGCTCGGCCATCGGTCCTCCAACCTACGGGCTCGCCCCGCCCCGCCAGGGTGCCAGGTCGCTGCTACAGCCCGAGCCGGGCCCGCGCCGCGGCGATCTCGCCCTCGAGACGCGCGCGCTGGGCCGGCGCCGCGGCGGGCCCGGCCGCCCCCGGCGTGGTGCGCCGCGCC
>JAJXZW010000047.1 GCA_021779855.1 Actinomycetes bacterium | reverse complement strand
CCCCGCGGCGGCGGCCGCCGCGACCGCGAGCGCCGCCGACGAGCCGAGGCCGCGCGCGAGCGGGATGGCCGAGCGCACGCGCAGCGAGAACTCCTCGTGGCCCAGGACCTCGCGGGCCACGCGGACCCCGAGGTGCCGGGCGTCGTCGAAGAGCCCGGCGCCCTCCCCCTCGGTCTCGACCGAGAGCGGCCCGCCGAGGGTCAGCTCCACCTCGAGGTGGAGCGAGAGCGCGACGGCCAGCGTGTCGAAGCCCGGGCCTAGGTTGGCCGCCGAGGCCGGGGCACGCGCGAGCACCGCCTCAGCGTAGGCGCTCGAGGCGCGACGGCCGTGCGAGCGGCGACGCCGCGACGGGCCCGCCTAGGACGACAGCGACTGCTCGTACTCCTCGAGGGTGACGAGGACCTTGCGCGACTTCGACCCCTCGCCGGGAGCGACGACGCCCTCCTGCTCGAGCTGGTCCATCAGTCGCCCGGCGCGGGCGAAGCCCACGCGCAGCTTGCGCTGGAGCATCGAGGTGGAGCCGGACTGGGTGCGGATGACGAGCTCGCGCGCCTGGCGCAGCACCTCGTCGTCGTCGTCCCCGCCGGCCCCGCCCGAGGGGCCGCGCCCCGTCGGCGCCTCGAGGGCGACCACCGTCTCGGTGCGCCCCCCCTGGCGACGCCACGCCTCGACGACCCGGCGCACCTCGTCCTCCGAGACCCAGGGTGACTGGAGGCGGCGCGCCACGTTGCTCGAGGCGGTCACGAGCAGCATGTCGCCCTTGCCGATCAGCTTCTCGGCGCCGGCCTGGTCCAGGATGACCCGACTGTCGGCGATCGACGAGACCGCGAAGGCCATGCGGCTCGGGATGTTGGCCTTGATGACCCCGGTGATGACGTCCACGCTCGGCCGCTGGGTGGCGAGCACCAGGTGGATGCCGACCGCGCGGGCCATCTGGGCGATGCGCACCACCGAGTCCTCGACGTCGCGCGCCGCGACCATCATGAGGTCGTTCAGCTCGTCGACGACGACCACGATGTAGGGGAGGCTCTCGGGCGCGGGCGCGGGCGGGCGGGCGACCTCGACGCCGGTGGCGCTCTCGATGGCGTCGGCCACCTCGTCGGCCACGCGGGGCTCACCGCCCAGCTCGCCGCGCGCGAGCATCTGCTGGTAGCCGGTGATGTCGCGCGCGCCCACCTCGGCGAGCAGGTCGTAGCGGCGCTCCATCTCGCGCACCGCCCACTGCAGCGCGCCGGCCGCCTTCTTCGGGTCGACGACCACCGGGGCGAGCAGGTGCGGCAGGTCGTTGTACTGACCCATCTCCACCCGCTTGGGGTCGATCAGCAAGAGGCGCAGCTGGTCGGGCGTCGCGCGCACGACGAGCGACGTGATGAGCGAGTTGATGGCCGAGCTCTTGCCCGCCCCGGTCGCCCCGGAGATGAGCACGTGGGGCATCTCGCCCAGGTTCACCACCACCGTCCGGCCCGAGATGTCGCGGCCCACCGGGACGTCCAGGGGGTGGGTCGCGGCCAGGGCCTCCTCCGAGACGAGCAGGTCGCCCAGGGCGACGAGCGTGCGCTGGCGGTTGGGCACCTCGACGCCGATGGCCGAGCGGCCCGGGATCGGCGCCAGGATGCGCACGTCGGGCGTGGCCATGGCGTAGGCGATGTCGCGGTTGAGCGACGTGACCCGCGAGACCTTGACCCCCGGGCCGAGCTCGAGCTCGAAGCGGGTCACCGTGGGGCCGACCGTGAAGCCCACCAGGGCGGTCTCCACCCCGTGGGCGGCGAGCGCCTCGACGAGCTCGCGGCCCGCGGCCTCGGCCGCGTTGCGGTCGTGGCGCTGGTCGCGGGTGCGCGCGAGCAGCGACAGCGGCGGCAGCTCCCACTCCCCCGCGTGGGCCGGCGAGGCGACGCTCGCGACCTCGCGCGCCGGCTCGTGGCGCCGCGCCGGCACCGGCGCCTCGGACGGGTCCTCGAGCTCGTCGGCGTAGTCGAGGGCCGCCGGGGCCGGCGCCCCCTCGAGACGCTCCTCGTCGTAGCCCTCGTCGCCGTGCACCTGGTCGCCGTAGCCCTCGTCGGCCCCCTCGGGCTCGACGTCGTCCTCGTCGCGCTGGACCCCGGAGCGCCCGCCCCGCGCCGGGCCCTCGACGCGCCAGGCGCGCGCCCACCACCGCACGAGCCCCGAAGCCGTCATCTTGAGCACCGCGACGGCGCCGCGCGCGAGCGTCCCGAGGCCCACGCCCGTCGCCACGATCACCGCGACGACCGCCAGGGCCACGAGCACCACGACCGCGCCGGCCACCCCGACGCCGCGCGCGAGGCCGCCGCCGACGAGCACCCCGAGCCACCCGCCGGCGTCGGCGAGGGCCCCGGTGGTGGCGTGGACGCCCGGCCGGCCGGCCGCGAGGTCGCCCAGACCGCTCACCGTCACCAGTCCGAGGGCGACCCCCCAGCCCAGTCGGGCCCGGTCGAGTTCGACGGCGCGTCTCACCAGGGCCACCCCGAGCCCGAGCAGGATGACGACCAGGGCGAAGCGCCCCACCCCGAGGACGTCGGCCAGCGCCCGGGCGATCGCCCGCCCGAAGGGTCCGAGGGCGTCGGCCTCGGCGAACACCACGAAGAGGCCGACCACCACGAGGGCCACGACCCACAGGTCGCGCCGGTGCCGGGCCCACAGGGAGGCCGGTCTCTCGTCGCGTCGCGCCCGGGGTCGGGAGGGCTTTGCCCGGGCGGACCGAGTTACGTGTCGCGCCTGTGCCACTACGCACCACCCTACTAACCGGGTGTTCCCGCGGTGAGCCACGCGCCCGCTCGTAGGATAAGCCGGTGCGCGAGCGCGCGGGACGGCCCACCCCCCCGGCACGCCCCCTCGCGCGGCGCCTCGCCTCGGCCGAGGTGGCACTGAGCGCGCGCGCCGCGCTGTGCCTCTCGCTGCCCCTCGTCGTGGGCGACGTGACCGGCCGCCACCTCGACGCCATCCTCTTCGACATCGGGGCGCTGTGGGCGGTGAGCCAGGACGGCCTCGACCAGTGGGCGAGACGGGGGCCGCGGATGCTCGCGGTGGCCGCCGCCGCGGCGATCGGGGCCGCCTGCGGCGGCGCGGTCGCCACGCGCAGCGACACGACCCTCGTGGTAGCGCTGTGCTACGCCGCCGTGGCGCTCGTCGCCGGCTTCGTCGAGGCCACCTTCGGCGCGACGGCCGGCGCCTACCTCATCGTGGGCACGACCCTGGGGGTGGGCCTCGACCCCGAGGGTCGGGTCCTTCTCACCGCGGGGCTGATGGCGGCCGGCGCCCTGTGGGTGTGGGCGGTCGCGCGGGTGATGAACCTGCGTCGGCGGCGCGCCAACCAGCGCGTGGTGCTCGCGGCCGCCTTCGACGACCTCGCGGCGCTCGCCGGCGCCGTGGGCACCCCGGGGTTCTACGCCCACCGCGCCGGCGCCGTCGCCAGCCTCGACCTGGCCCAGGACGTCGTGAGCCGACCCGACGGCACCCCCGTGGGCGACGCCCTCTTCGCCGCACTGGTCGTGGCGCTGCGCGCCGGCGAGGCCGTCTCCTACCTCGAGGGCCGGGGCCAGGGCGCCGACGCGTCCCTCGTCGAGGCGCTCGAGGAGGTGGCCCACCACCTGCGCGCCGGCGAGACGCTCCACGCGCTCGCCCACCTCGAGCGCCTGGCCGGCGACGAGGCGCTGGCACCCGCGGCCCGCCGCGCCCTCGCGCCCCCGAACGCCGAGGAGCTCGCCCGGGCCGGGGCCGTCGTCTCCACCCACCGGGCGACGCGGCCCGCGGTGCCGGTGCGCGAGCGGCTGCGCTTCGGGACGATCCTCGCCGTCGCGGTCGTCGGCGCCGACCTGCTCGGCGTGGCGTTGCACGGGCCCCACGCCTTCTGGCTGCCGATGTCGGTCGTGTTCATCCTGCGCCCCGACCTCGGTCCCGTGATGACCCGCGCGCTCGCGCGCACCCTCGGCACCGTGCTCGGCGTCGGGGTGGCCGCGCTCGTGGCGCGCCTCGGCCACTCCCCGGTCGACCTCATCATCCTCAGCTGCGTGATGGCGGCCGTCGTGCCCCCGGCGCAGCGGCGCGGGAACGTCGCGGCCGTGGTCGCCTTCACCCCCCTCGTCTTCGTCTTCCTGGGGCTGGCGGCCTCGGCCCAGTCCCTCTTCGCGACGCGCATCGTGGACACCGCCCTCGCGGCCGCCCTCGTCCTCGTGCTCGACGGCGTGCTCTGGACGACGGCCCCCTCGCGCCGGCCCGAGGCGCTGGTGGCGGCGGCGCGCGCGTCGCTGGCGCGCTACGCGGCGGCCGCGGGCGCCGACCCCGCGTC
>JAJXZW010000046.1 GCA_021779855.1 Actinomycetes bacterium | reverse complement strand
ACAACACCGAGCGGCGCCACAGCGCCCTCAACTACCTGACGCCGAGCGAGTTCGAGGCCTTACACTCTGTCCAACCAACCCAGGCCACGTTGCCATAAGGGTGGTCGCACGAACGGGGGCCAGGCCTATTGGAGGCGGCGTCCGGATTCGAACCGGAGTACGGGGCTTTGCAGGCCCCTGCCTAACCACTCGGCCACGCCGCCAGGATCACCCAGCCTAGCGGGCGGCCCTACGAGCCCTTAGAGCCCCGGCGCCACTTGCCCGAGAGCAGGTGGTAGACGAACCAGATGGCGGCGAGGATGATCGCGACGAGGATGACGGCACGCAGGATCGACGACAGCGCGCCCACGACGGCGAGCACGACCCAGATGACGACGAGCACGATGATGACCGAGGCGATCAGTCGAAGCAGTGACACGGGGCCTCCCCTCTAGGGCGATTGTAAGGTCCGTCGGACGGCGCCCTCGGTACGCTAGGCCCATGGTGCGCGCGGCCCGGGGACTCCTGGTCGCGGCCGCCCTCGCGGCCCTGACCCTCGCACCGGCTCCCGCCGGCGCCGCGGCGGCGCGCGTGGCGAGCGCCCGGGCGAGCGTGCCCTCGGCGCTCTCCAACCGGCTGCCGCTCGAGCGTCTCGTCTTCAGCCACCCGGTGCGCGCGAGCGAGCTGGCGCCCCTCGTCCTCTCCCCCGCCCTGCCCACCGCGTGGCGCCAGATCGCGCCCAACGCCGTCCAGGCCGTCGCCACCGGGGCCCTGGCCCCCGGGGTCACCTACCGGATCCCCACCCCCACCGGCGTCTCGTGCACCACGCGCTGCGTCTTCACCGGGGTGCGCGACACCACCGTGCCGGTCGCGACCGACCTCGTCTGGGAGGACCAGCTCCTGGCCCAGCTCGGCTACCTGCCGGTCACCTTCACCCCGGCCGCGCCCCCGGCCACCCCGAGCGCCGCGGTGGCCGGCGCCTTCACCTGGGCCTACCCCGCCCTGCCGGGCGCGCTGCGCGCCCAGTGGAGCGTCGGCAGCGACAACGTCGTCCTCCAGGGCGCCCTCATGGCCTTCCAGCTCGCGAGCGGGCTGCCCACCACCGGCCAGGCCGACCCCACGACGTGGGCCGACCTGGTCCAGGCGGCCAACGCCGGCACGCGCGACCCCGGACCCTACGACTACGTCTACGTCTCGATGGCCCTGCCCGAGACCCTGACCCTCTACGTCGCCGGGCGCGCCGCCCTCCACACCCTCGTGAACACCGGCATCAGCGTCTCGCCGACGGCGCCGGGCACCTACCCCGTCTACCTGCGCTACCTCACCCAGACGATGTCGGGCACCAACCCCGACGGCTCGCACTACTCCGACGCGGGGATCCCCGACGTCTCCTACTTCCACGGCGGCGACGCCCTGCACGGCTTCCTGCGCGCGAGCTACGGCTTCCCCCAGAGCCTCGGCTGCGTGGAGATGCCCTTCGCCGCCGCCCGGGCCGTCTTCCCCCACACCCCGATCGGGACCCTCGTCACCGTGGCGTCCTAGGCCCCTCGGGCCCGAAGGGGTGGCGCCCCCGCTGGGTCGCGACCTCGACGCCGTCGGCGGTGAGCTCGCCGGCCGTCGCCAGCGCGTCGCGACCGAAGCGCCGGCGCACCTCGTCGATCGCGTCGCGCAGGGCCGCCCGCTCCGCCTGGCGGGCCCGGGCCCGGTCCTCGGGCGCGTCGGTGGCGGGCGCCCCGAGGGGCAGGCGCAACTGCAGGCCCTCCCCGGTGCGCGCGCGCAGGCCCGAGGCGTGCAGGCCGAGGAGGCGCACCGCGCCCACCAGCTCGACCGAGCCGGCCAGGGCCTCGGCGAGCTCGAGCAGCGCCCCCTCGTCGTCGAGGCCGTAGCCGACGGTCTGGGAGCGGCTGACCTGGGTGCCGTCGTCGAAGCGCACGAGCAGCGTGAGCGTGCGGGCCACGAGGTCGCGCTCGCGCAGGGTGCGCGCGACGACCCCGGCCTGGGCGCGCAGGGCGGTGGCGAGCTCCCGACGGCCGACGAGTGAGCGCTGGAAGGTCTCCTCGTGGCCGAGTGACTTGAGGGGGCGGTCGGTGACGACCTCGCGGTCGTCCTCGCCGGCGGCGAAGGCGACGAGCGCGGCGGCCATCGAGGGCCCGACGCTGCGCGCGAGGGTCGCGGCGCCCACCCCCCGCAGGTCGCGAACGAAGAGCAGGCCCAGCCGCTCGAGCTTCGCCGCCGTCGCCGGGCCGACCCCCCACAGGGCCCGGACCGGCAGGGTCGCCAGCCAGCGCTCCTCGGTCGCCCCGTCCACCCAGACGACGCCCTCGCCCTCCACGAGCTGCCCGGCGTCGACCCGGGGCTTCGCGGCCTTGGAGGCGAGCTTCGCGAAGAGCTTGTTGCGCGCGACCCCGATCCCGCAGCGGAGGCGCAGCTCCTCGAGGAGACGGCGACGCAGCCCGTGGGCGGCCTCGATTGGGTCGACCCCCAGGCGCGCGAGCGAGCGCAGGTCGCAGAAGACCTCGTCGAGCCCGAGGGGCTCGTAGACCGGGGTGAGGTCGGCGACGAGCCCGTGGAAGCGCCGCGAGTACTCCGCGTAGCGCTCGAAGCGGCCGGGCAGGACGACGAGCGACGGGCAGAGCCGACGCGCGAGGGCGCTCGACATGGCCGAGCGCACGCCGTAGCGGCGGGCCTCGTAGCTGGCGCTCGCGATCACCCCCCGCTCGCCGGCGCCGCCGACGGCGACCGGCCGGCCCGCGAGCGAGGGGTCGTCCAGGACCTCGACCGAGGCGAAGAAGGCGTCGAGGTCGACGTGCAGGATCGGCGCCTCGAGGACGCCGGGCCGCCTAGAGGGCGAGCTCAAGGCAGCGGAAGGCCTCGCCGAAGGCGGCGCCCACCGGTCGGCCCGCCGCGGCGGCGCGCTCGCGCACCGCCTCGCCCATCGCCTCGGCGTCACCGCCGAGCTGGGACGCGTGGGTACGCACGGCCGCGACCTTCTCCTCGATCGTCCCCGAGACGTCGACGACCACGTCGGGCTCGTGGGTGCCCGAGAGCAGGACCGTCCCCACCCGGTGGGCCTCGCCCATCTCGGGGAAGTACAGGGGCATCGCCGCGGCCGGGGCCACGGCGTCGAGCAGGGCCCAGCCCGTCTCGCGGTGGTCGCGGTGGTTCACGTAGACCCCGCCGAAGAAGGTGGCCGTGGGGTCGGGACCGACGACGACGTCCGGGCGCCGCTCGCGCACGAGCCCCACCAGGGCGCGGCGCAGCCCCACGTCGTTCGTCACCTCCCCGTCGGGCCGGTTGAGGCAGGTCACCTCGGCGACCCCGAGCCGCTCGGCCGCCGCGGTCAGCTCCGCGCGCCGGCGCTCGGCCAGCGCCCCGGCCTCCTGGAGCGGCGAGTGCGAGCCCTTGGCCCCGTCGCACACGACCACCAGGTCCACCCGCGCACCCGCGCGCGCCCAGGCCGCGAGCGCCCCACCGGCCGCCACGTCGGCGTCGTCGGGGTGGGCGTAGACCGCGAGGACCGCGCGTGGCGCGAGGCGCAGCGCCCGCATCTAGCCGTGCTGCTTGGGCGCGGTCGTCTTGACCAGCATGCCCAACTCGCGCGCGAAGTCCTCGGGACCCTCGAAGCCCTTGTAGACCGAGGCGAAGCGCACGTAGACCACGTCGTCCAGCTCGCGCAGGGCCTCGAGGGTGGCCACGCCGATCTCCTCACTCGAGACGTCCCGGCCGGTCGCGCGGATCGCCTCCTCCACCCGGCCCACGACGCCGCTCAGGGCCTCGTCGTCCACCGGCCGGTTCTTCGCCGCGGCGCGCACGCCGCGCAGGATCTTCCCGCGGTCGAAGGGCTCGCGCTCGCCCGAGCGCTTCACCACGAAGGGACCGACCTCCTCGATGCGCTCGAAGGTCGTGTAGCGCTGGTGGCAGCGCGCGCACTCGCGGCGCCGGCGTATCGCCACGCCGTCCTCGGCCAGGCGCGAGTCGACGACCCGGTCGTCGTCGGCCGAGCAGTAGGGGCACCGCACCTTGTCACGATACACCCGATCCTCCCCGAAAAACGCGGGCTATCAGGGGATGAGGACGTGCTCTCCGGCGACGACCACCGTCGAGTGCAGTTCGGCCACCAGCCGGGCGCGCGCGCCGGCCGGGTCGACCGGGTTCATCGCGCGCGCGATGTCCCCGAGCGTGTCGCCGGGCTGGACGACGTAGAGCTCGCCCGCGGCCAGCACCGCCGAGCCCGCCAGGTCGCTGGAGAGTCCGGTCGGCGAGGTCGCCCCGAAGCTGTGACCCGGGACCGCGAGCACCGCGAGCGCCGCCGCCACGAGGGCCCCCACGGCGAGGGCGCGGCGGCGCGCGCGCACCCGGGCCCGGCGCGCGACGCGCTCGTGCACG
>JAJXZW010000032.1 GCA_021779855.1 Actinomycetes bacterium | reverse complement strand
GGCGGGCGCGGGCGCGGGCGCGGGCGCGGCCGCGGGCGCGGCCGCGGGACGGTTGTGGCGGACGTAGCGGCCCTCGACGACCGCCTCGGCCACCAGCTTGCACATGAGCGCGCCGGCGCGGATGGCGTCGTCGTTGCCCGGTATCACGTAGTCGATCAGGTCGGGGTCGCAGTTGGTGTCGACGACCGCGACGACGGGCAGGCCGAGCTTGCGCGCCTCGGTCACCGCGATGTGCTCCTTCTTCGTGTCGATCACGAAGACGGCGTCGGGCACGCGGTCCAGCGCGGCGATGCCCGCCAGGTTGCGGTCGAGCTTCTCGAGCTCGCGGGAGTGGCGCAGCGCCTCGCGCTTGGGCATGTTGGCGAAGTCGCCGGCCCGCTCCATCTGGCGCAGCTCGACCAGGCGGCGCACCCGGCCGTGGACGGTCGAGAAGTTGGTCAGCATCCCGCCCAGCCAGCGCTGGTTGACGAAGGGCATGCCGCACGCCGTGGCGTAGTCGGCCACCGGCCCCTGGGTCTGCTTCTTGGTGCCGACGAACAAGATCGTGCCGCCCCCGGCGACCAGGTCGCGCACGAAGGCGTAGGAGGTCTCGATCCCCGCGAGCGTCTTTCGCAGGTCGATGAGGTAGATCCCGTTGCGCTCGCCGAGGATGAAGCGGCGCATCTTGGGGTTCCAGCGACGCGTCTGGTGCCCGAAGTGCACGCCGGCGTCGAGGAGATCCTGCAGGGTGACCAGGGCCACGTCGATGTCCTTCCGTTCGGTTGCTCACGCCCCGTGGAGCACCGCGAACGGCGACCGTACGAATCCACGGGGACTGCTCAGTGCCCGCCCACCGTGGGAGAGCCCGTCCATAGTAGTCGACCGGCCGGGTCAGCCCCTCGGGTGGGTACGCCGGTGCACGTTCTGCAGGCGGGACTTCGAGACGTGAGTGTACACCTGGGTCGTCGTCAGGTTGGCGTGGCCCAGGAGCTCTTGGACCACGCGCAGGTCGGCGCCGCCCTCGAGCAGGTGGGTCGCGTAGGTGTGGCGCAGCGCGTGGGGGTGGAGGTGCCCCCCCGGGGTCCGCCGGTCGAGGATCCGGCGCACGTCGCGCGGCCCGAGGCGCCGTCCGCGGCGGTTGAGGAAGAGCGCCTCGTCGGGCGAGTCCGGCCGGGCCGCCTCCTCGCGCCCGTCCTCGAGCCACGCGCGCACCGCGGCCAGTCCCCGCGCGTGCAGCGGGACGATCCGCTCCTTGTCGCCCTTGCCGAGGACCCGCAGGAGGCCCCGGGCGAAGTCGACGCTCGAGCGGTCGAGGCCGCACAGCTCGCCCACGCGCAGACCGGCCCCGTAGAGCACCTCGCACACCGCGCGGTCGCGCTGGGCCCACTCGTCGTCGCCCCAGTCCTCGTCGAGCAGCGCGTCGAGTTGCTCGCGACCCGCCAGGTTCGGCAGCCGCGACGCGGGCCGGGGGGCGCTCAGGCGCGCGGCCGGGCTCTGGGTCACGTGGCCCCGCTCCACCAGCCAGTCGAAGTAGGCGCGCAGGCCGGCCCGCCGGCGCCGGAGGGTCGCACGCTCGTCGCCGCGCTCGGTGAGCGCGGCCAGGTAGCGGCGCAGGTGGGCCGTCGTGACGGCCCCGGGTCCCTCGAGTCCGAGGTCGGCGGCGAAGCGAGCGAAGTCGGCGACGTCGGCGAGGTAGGCGCGCCGGGTGTTCGCCGAGCGCTCGCGAGCGCGCAGCGTCTCGCCGAAGCCCTCGAGACGCCAGGTCGGGGCGGCGGAGTCGCCGGCGCGCGCCATGCGACCCAGGGTAGCCAGACCCGGTCCGCCGGAGGGGGTTCAGTAGTGTTCTGCGGGAGAGGAGGGCGGTGACGCGCATACTCATCGTCGAGGATGACGACCACATCCGCAGCGCCCTGACCCTCATGTTCCAGGGCGAAGCGTTCGCCGTGGACGAGGCCCCCACGGGCGAGCTGGGCGTGGCGCTCTTCGACCGGATGGCCGCCGACCTCGCCATCGTGGACGTCATGCTGCCCGGCATGAGCGGCTTCGACACCTGCCGGGCCCTGCGCGAGCGCAGCGAGCTGCCGATCGTCATCGTCTCGGCCCGCGACGACACCGCCGACGTCGTGCGGGGCCTCGAGTCCGGCGCCGACGACTACGTGACCAAGCCCTTCGTGCCCGAGGAGCTGCTGGCCCGGGTACGCGCCCACCTGCGCCGCCGTCCCGACGGCCAGGCCAACGCCTTCACCCTGGGCGACCTGCGCGTCGAGCCCGACCGCGGCACGGTCACCGACCGCGCCGGGCGCGAACTCCACCTCACCTCCACCGAGTTCCGCCTGCTCCTCGACCTGGCCGGCCAGAACGGCCGCGTCGTCTCGCGCGAGGACCTGCTGGAACGCGTCTGGGGCTACGACTACTTCGGCGACAGCCGACTCGTCGACGTCCACATCCGCCGGCTGCGCACCAAGATCGAGCCCGACCCGGCCAACCCGCAGTACCTCGTCACCGTCCGGGGCTCGGGCTACAAGCTGGTCCTCTAATGCGTCGACGGAGTCTCCGACTTCGCCTGGCGCTCACCTTCGGGATCGGGGCGTTCATCCTGAGCGCGCTGTTCGCGGCCGTCACCTACGTCGGGGTCCACCACGTCCTGGTCTCCGACGCCGTCCAGACCGACCTCAAACAGAGCTACGTGAACGCCGCCCTGGTCCGCTCGACCCTCTACACCTCGCCGCCGGACCTGGCGAACGAGCTGAACTCCATCGAGGGCGCGACCGGCTCCAGCGTGCTCGTCCAGACCCACCACGAGTGGCTCTCCAAGTCCAGCGGCGCCGCCACCGCCGACGTGCCCGTGACCCTCATCGACGACGTCGTCGCGGGCCACGCCGCGACCCAGGTCATCGGGGTCGGCAACCAGGTCTTCTACGTGGTCGGCGTGCCCATCCCGTCGGTGGAGACCCAGTTCTTCGAGGTCTTCCCCCTCGACCCGGTGGCCCACACCCTCTCCAACCTCCTGCTCGTGCTGGTGCTCGGCGCCGCCGTCACCTCCCTGACCGGCCTCGCCGGCGGCCTGTGGGTCGCGCGGCGCACCGTGCGGCCCCTCGAGGACGTCTCGGACGCCGCGGCGGCCATCGCGGGCGGCGACCTCTCGACGCGCCTCCAGGTCAACCGGGCCGACCGCGAGGTCCAGCAGCTGACGGCCTCGTTCAACGAGATGGTCTCCCGGCTCACCAACCGGCTCGAGCGCGACGCCCGCTTCGCCTCCGACGTCAGCCACGAGCTGCGCTCGCCGCTCACCACACTCGTCACGACCGCCGGCGTGCTCCAGCAGCACCGCGCCGACCTGAGCGACGTCGGTCGCCAGAGCCTCGACCTGCTCGTAGCGGACCTGTCCATCTTCCAGGCCCTGGTCGAGGATCTCCTCGAGATCGCCCGCAGCGACGCCGGCGCGGCCCCGCTCGTGCTCGAGACGGTCGACGGCGCCGAGCTGGTGCGCCAGTCGGTGCGCTCGGCGGCTCGCCGACACGGCTTCGCCGCGCCGCCGGTCGAGATCGACCCGGCCCTCGCCCGCCCGCTCGTGGAGGTGGACCGGCGCCGCTTCGAGCGGGCCCTGACCAACCTGCTCGACAACGCCCACCACTACGCCGGCGGCGCCACCGCGGTGCGCGTCGAGGGCGAGGGAGACCACTTCGTGGTGCACGTCGACGACGCCGGCCCGGGCGTCCTGGACGAGGAGCGCGAGGCCGTCTTCCAGCGCTTCTCGCGGGGCCACGCCGCCCGCAGCCGGGGAGTGGCCCGCGGGACCGGGCTCGGCCTGGCGCTCGTGCGCGAGCACCTGCGGACCCTCGGGGGCACCGTCGAGGTCACCCGCTCCCCCGACGGCGGGGCGCGCTTCAGCCTGCGCCTGCCCCTGGCCAGCGAGGCGCCGTCGTGAGGGCCCTGCGCGCCCTCGGAGTGGCGGGCGCGGCCCTGGCGCTCGCCGGGTGCGGGCTCATCAGCCCCGCCGCGGGCCCGACCCCGGTCGCGCGCTCCAAGGTGGGCTTCAGCCTGCTCTCACCGACGATCCCCGGCACCGACCACGCCCGGGTCCGCTTCGAGACCGAGCCGATCTTCATCGTCGACGCGGCCCACCACCTCTCCCCGACCAGCCGCATCGTGCCGTCGCCCCCGTCGATCGCCACGGTCGTCGGCCAGCTCCTGGCCGGCCCGACGGCCATCGAGCGCTCGGCCGGCTTCACGAGCGCCCTGCCGAGCGACCTCGTGCTCATCGCGGCCACCGTGCGCCGCCACGTCGGCTACGTGGACCTGTCGGGGTCGCTCACCGAGCTGGCCCGCGACCGGGAGCTCCTCGCCATCGGCCAGCTCGTGCTCACCGCGGCCTACGTCGGCGCGACCCAGGGCCTGCAGATCTCCCTCGCCGGGGCCATCCAGAGCCTGCCCCTGCCCTCGGGGGGCCACGCCACGGTGCTGACGGTGTCGGAGTACGCGGGACTCCTGAACGGCTAGCGCCGCTCGGCGTGACGGCGCGCCGGCGCCGAGCGCCACAGGTGCTCGAGGTCGTAGTACTCCCGGGCCGACTCGTCGAAGACGTGCACCACGACCTCGCCGTAGTCGAGGGCGACCCACTCGGCCGACTCGAGCCCCTCGACGTGCGCGGGCGCGACCCCGACGCGCCGGCGCACCCGCGCCTCGACCTCCTCGGCGATCGCGCGCACCTGGCGGTCGGTGCGCCCCGAGGTGAGCACCATGGCGTCGAAGGCGTCGGTCAGTCCGCGCAGGTCCAGCACGACGGTGTCGCGGCCGAGCTTCTCGTCGCAGGCCTCGACCGCCGCCTCGACGACGGACTCCGTGAAGGGATCCTGGGGCGCCTCCAACGGGGCGGCGCCGGTCACGGCCTCACTCAGCGGGCGTCTCCCCCACTCAGCGGGCCACCCCCAGGACGACGAGGGCCACGACGAAAGGGACGCCGACGAGCGCGGCGCCGAGCGCGCCCAGGCGCTGGCGACGGCGGCGGCGGGCGCGGCGCGAGAGCGGCGAGTCGACGGGCCGCGCCGGCGCCGAGCGCACGTCACGGACGTCGAAGCTTCGTACGGCCATCGAGTCGACTCTAGCCCCGGGACCCCACGTAGAGGGGAATGACGTCGGCCGGCAGGAAGTCCTCGAGCCGCTCCGCGGAGGCGAGCTCCCTGATGAACGTGGAGGAGAGGTCCACCGGCTCCATCTCGATGACGTAGCCGCGCCACCCCGCCGGCACCACCGCCGCGGCCCCGGGGCGGGGCACCACCCCGACCTCGACGAGTTCGCGCAGGGCCTCGGCCTCGTGCCAGCCGTCGAGCTGGGTCGCGAGGTCGGCGCCGACGACGAGGTCGACGGCGTCGGCGTCGGCGAGCAGCTCGCGCACCGTGTCGACGGAGTAGGAGGGTCCCCGACGCACGATCTCGCGGTCCGAGACCTCGACGAGCGCCAGCCCCTCGAAGGCGGCCCGGGCCATCGCCAGACGCAGCTCGGCCGGCGCGACGCCGGGCCCCTTGTAGTACGGGTCGCCGGCCACGACGACCTCGATGCGGTCGAAGCGGCCGGTGCGCGCCGCCGCGACCAGGGCCGCCACGTGCCCCCGGTGCGGGGGGTCGAAGGTGCCCCCGAAGAGGGCGACGCGGCGTGCTCGCACCCCGTGAGCCTAACGGGAGTGGTGAGCGGCAACGGGGCCACGTACGCTTGGACCATGCCCGACACCGCGTGGACCCCCGACGCGTGGCGCTCCCAGCCGCTCACCCAGTCCCCCGACTGGCCCGACCCGGCGCACCTGGCGAGGGTCGAGCGCGAGCTCGCCGCGAAGCCGCCCCTCGTCTTCGCCGGCGAGGCCCGGACCCTCCAGGCCCACCTCGCCGAGGCCGCCGCCGGGCGGGCGTTCCTCCTGCAGGCCGGCGACTGCGCCGAGTCGTTCCACGAGGCCGCGGCCGACCAGATCCGCGACAAGCTCCGGGTGATCCTGCAGATGGCCGTCGTCTTGACCTACGGCTCGGGGGTGCCGGTCGTCAAGGTCGGCCGGATCGCCGGGCAGTTCGCGAAGCCCCGCTCCGAGCCCTACGAGGAGAGGGACGGGGTGCGCCTCGAGGCGTTCCGAGGCCACATCGTCAACTCCGAGGAGTTCACGCCCGAGGCCCGCCGACCCGACCCCGAGCGCCTCCTCGCCGCCTACCACCAGAGCGTGGCGACGCTCAACCTGCTGCGGGCCTTCACCACCGGCGGCTTCGCCGCCCTCAGCCGGGTCCACCAGTGGAACCAGGAGTTCGTCGCCCACTCCCTCGAGGGCAAGCGCTACGAGGTGCTCGCCGACGAGATCGAGCGGGCCCTCGCCTTCATGCGGGCCTGCGGCATCGACCTCCACGACGACCAGGCCCTCCAGGGCGTCGAGTTCTTCACCAGCCACGAGGCGCTCATCCTGCCCTACGAGCAGGCCCTCACGCGGCGCGACTCGCTCACCGGCGACTGGTACGACTGCTCGGCCCACCAGCTGTGGATCGGCGACCGGACCCGCCAGCTCGACGGCGCCCACGTCGCCTTCCTCGCCGGGGTCGCCAATCCCGTGGGGCTCAAGGTCGGCCCCTCGATGGAGCCCGACGAGCTCCTGCGCCTGTGCGAGCGGCTCAACCCGGCCAACGTCCCGGGCCGGCTCACCCTCATCAGCCGGATGGGGGTCGAGCGTCTGGAGGAGCGCCTCGCGCCCCTCGTGGCCGCGCTCGCGGCCGAGGGGCGCGCCGAGCACTGGACGTGCGACCCCATGCACGGCAACACCTTCGTCACGGTCGCCGGCCAGAAGACGCGCCGCTTCGACGACGTGGCCACCGAGACCGCGACCTTCTTCCGGGTGCTCTCGGACCTCTCGACCTGGCCGGCGGGGCTGCACGTCGAGCTCACCGGCGGCGACGTCACCGAGTGCCTGGGCGGCGGGTCGCGCCTGGGCGAGGACGACCTCACCGTGAACTACACCTCGATCTGCGACCCGCGGCTCAACGCGACCCAGAGCCTGGACCTCGCCTTCCACGTGGCCGAGTACCTGCGCGGCTACGGGGCGGCGAGCGGCGAGCGGTCGTTGTAGCGCAGCAGTCGCGCGCGGCCCGCGTCGAACTCGATCTCGGTCATCGAGCAGTGCTCGATCAGCGGGGCCAGGCGCACGCTGGCCGGTAGCCCCTGGTAGAGCTTCATCGCCTGCTCGATGACGCCCCCGTGGGTCACCACCACGACCAGCTCACCGGGGTGCGCCACCACCAGCCCCTCGAGCGCCGAACGGCACCGCTCGAAGAACCCGACGAGCGACTCCCCGCCGGGCACGTTGGGCCGCGTCGGGTCGAGGTCCCAGTCGACGGGCTCGAAGCGCTCGGCCACCTCCGCCCAGGTCAGGCCGTCGGCCTCGCCCACGCGCAGCTCCTCGAGGTTCGCGCGGGCCCGCGCGACGAGCGCGGGCGCGATCGCCGGCGCCACGATCCCCCCGGTCTCGATGGCCCGGGGCAGGGTCGAGGTGTAGAGGGCGCTCGCCCCGTCGAGCTCGCGGGTGCGGGCCAGGCGCGCCGCGAGGGCCGCCGCCTGGGCCCGGCCGCGCTCGGTCAGCCCGCCGTCACCCCGGGGACCGCCGGCGCGGCCCTCGGCGTTGGCGACGCACTCGCCGTGGCGGATGAGCACGAGGCGCGTCCCGCGGGGGGCGTGGCCGCGCTGGCGGAACCCCGGCGGGGGCAGGAGGCCGTCGGGTACGACGCTCACGCCAGCTCCCCGACGAAGGCCTCGAGCTGGCGGAGCGTCCGGCACTCGACGACCCGGTCGCAGTGCGCGCCGTAGTGGGCGATCACCGAGTCACCGCTGTTCCAGTAGGCCGCCGGCTCCGGGTTGAGCCAGTAGACGGCCTTGGCGCGCCGGCGCAGGTCGGCCACCACCTCGGCGTGGGTCTCGTGGTAGTTGTTGCGCCCGTCGCCCAGGATGAGGACCGTCGAGCGCGTGGTGAGGTCGCGCGCGTAGCGCTCGTGGAAGGCGGCGAGGGCCCGGCCGTAGTCCGAGTGGCCGTCGAAGGCGATGACGTCGGCCTCGGCGTTGATGCGCGCGACGGCCTCGGCCGGGTCCTCCACGCCCTCGAAGAGCTGGGTCACCTCGTCGAGGCCGTCGACGAAGACGAAGCTGCGCACCTTGGAGAACTGGGAGCTGATCGCGTGCACCAGGTGGAGGGTGAAGCGCGCGAAGGAGGCCACCGAGCCCGACACGTCGGCCACCACGAAGATCTCGGGCTTGGCCGGGCGCGGTGGCTTGAAGCGCAGGTCGAGCGGCACCCCGCCCGTCGAGAGGCTGCGGCGCACGGTGTGGCGCAGGTCGACCGGCCCGCGCTTGCGCCGGCGGCGCCGGCGCGCGAGGCGCACCGCCAGCTTGCGGCTGAGGGGCCGCAGGGCCCGCTCGAGCTGGGCCATCTCCTCGCGGGTCGCGTGCATCACCTCGACGTCCTCGGGCAGGGGCTTGCGCACCGACTTCGCGAGGGCCGCCGAGCCGCGGTCCGCGACGAGCCGCTCGCGGATGACCCGCTCCACCTCGCGGCGCAGGCTCTCGAGCCGGGCCGTCACCTCGTCCCGGGCGAGGCGCGCGCCGAGGGCCGTCCCCTCCCCGCCCAGGCTCTGGCGCAGCCGTTCGGCCAGTGCCTCGAGCTCGAGGCCGCGCAGGGTCCGGTACAGGTAGTAGGTGCCCCCCACCGGTCGGCCCGGCTCGAGGCCGGCGTAGCGGCTCACGGCCTCGCCCGCCCCCTGGCGCAGGGCCCCGGCGTCTCGATCGCGCAGGGCGCGGAAGATCATCTCGGCGATCTCGGCGGCCGAGAGCGCCCCGCCGCCGCCGGCCCCGGCGCCCGGCCCGGGCCCCTCGCCGGCCCCCGACGCGCCCGAGAGCTCGGCGCCCGCCTCGCCCTCGGCGGGCGCCGGGGGCTCGCGCAGGGCGAAGAAGACCTCGAAGGCGGCGTCGAAGGCCGGGAGGTGGCCGCCGTCCTTCACCAGGGTGGCCGCGAGCGCCGTGCGCAGGCCGTCCCGGTCGGCCAGGTCGATCACCTCGCAGGCGCGCGCCGCGTCGACGTGCTCGCTCATCGACACCGGGATCCCGGCGGCGCGCAGCTCGCCGATGAAGTCGGCGAGCAGGCTAAGCACGCGGCCGGCCGCCCAGGAGCTCCGTGGTGGCGCGCTCGATGTCGGACTGGTACTTGAGCAGGATGTGCAGCGTCGCGGCCGCCTCCTCGTCGCCGATCTCCTCGCGCCCCAGCACGACCAGGGTCCGCGCCCAGTCCAGGGTCTCGGAGACCGAGGGGGCCTTCTTCAGGTCGAGTTCGCGCAGGCTGCGCACGACCTGGGCGATGCGCGTCGCCAGCGCGCCCGAGACGCCCGGCACGCGCGCCAGGATGATGTCGCGCTCGCGCTCGATGGAGGGGTAGCCGACGTAGAGGTAGAGGCAGCGCCGCTTCAGCGCCTCGGAGAGCTCGCGGGTGTTGTTCGAGGTGAGAAAGACCATCGGGACCTGGCGGGCCCGGACCGTGCCCAGCTCGGGGATGGACACCTGGTACTCCGAGAGGACCTCGAGCAGGAGGGCCTCGGTCTCGAGCTCGACCCGGTCGACCTCGTCGATCAGCAGGACGACCGGGTCCTCGGCCGTGATCGCCTCGAGGAGGGGGCGGGTGAGCATGAACTCCTCGGCGAAGATGTCCTCCTCGAGCGCCCGCCACTCCTCGGCGCCGCCGGACTCGGTGCGCCCGGCCTGGATGCGCAGGAGCTGCTTGCGGTAGTTCCACTCGTAGAGGGCCTTGGACTCGTCGAGGCCCTCGTAGCACTGGAGGCGCACGAGCCGGGCGCCCACCGCCTCGGCGACGGCCTTGGCCAGCGCCGTCTTGCCGGTGCCGGCCGGGCCCTCGACGAGGACGGGCTTGGCCAGGCGGTCGGCGAGGAAGGTCGTCGAGGCGATCGCCGCGTCGCTCAGGTAGTCGGACTTGGCCAGGCGCTCGCGGACGTCGTCGGGGCTCGCGAAGCGGGGGGGCGGCACCTCGCCCAGCCCGAGCCGCTCGGCCACCTCGGCGCGCGGGTCGAGGCTCATCGGACCTGCCCCTGGCCGCGCACGACCCACTTGAGGCAGGTCAGTTCGCGTAGGCCCATCGGCCCGCGGGCGTGGAGCTTCTGGGTGGAGATCCCGACCTCCCCGCCCAGACCCAGCTCACCGCCGTCGACGAAGCGCGTCGAGGCGTTCACCAGGACGGCGGCCGCGTCGACCCGCCGGACCCAGGCCTCGGCGGCCGCGGGGTCCTCGGTGACGATGGCCTCGGAGTGGCCCGTGCCGTAGCGGGCCACGTGGGCCACCGCCTCGTCGAGGGAGTCCACCACCCCCACGGCGAGCACCAGGTCGAGGAACTCGGTGGCGAAGTCCGCCTCGGTGGCCGGCACGGACCCGGGCAGCGCGGCCCGGGCCCGCTCGTCCGCACGCAGCTCGACCCCGGGCAGGGCGTCGGCGAGGCCGGCGAGGAAGGCGCCGGCCACGTCGCGGTGCACGAGGAGCGTCTCGGCGGCGTTGCAGACCCCGGGCCGGGAGGTCTTGGCGTTGGCGACGATGGCGCGCGCCATGGCGAGGTCGGCCGCGCGGTCGACGTAGACGTGGCAGTTGCCGTCGCCGTCGAGGACGTAGGGCACCCGGGCGTGCTCGCGCATAGCGGCGATGAGCGACGGCCCCCCGCGCGGGATCAGGCAGTCGATCACCCCGACCAGGCCCATGAAGGCGGCCGCGGCCTCCCGTGAGGGGTCCGCGACCAGGCTGACCGCGGCGGCCGGCAGCCCCTCCTTCTCCAGAGCCTCGTGCCACAGCCCGACGAGCAGCTCGTTGGAGCGCTGGGCCGAGGACGACCCGCGCAGGAAGGCGGCGTTCCCGCTGCGCACGCAGAGCCCGGCCACGTCGCAGGTGACGTTGGGCCGGTTCTCGTAGACCACGCCCACGACCCCGAGGGGCACGCGCACCTTCTCCACGCGCAGGCCGTTGGGCCGGGTGAAGGCGTCGGCCACCTCGAAGAGGGGGTCGGGCAGCGCCGCGATGTCGCGCAGCGCCTGGGCCATCGCCCCGACGCGCGCCGGGGTGAGGGTCAGCCGGTCGCGTCCCGGACCCGGGTCGTCGTAGGCGGCGAGGTCGAGCGCGTTGGCGGCCACGATCTCCTCGACCCGCGTCTCGAGCCGGTCGGCCACGTCGGCGAGGACGGCGCGGCGGACCTCGTCGGCCGACTGGGCCAGCGCCGTCGCGGCGTCGCGCACGGCCCGGCCCTGGGCGAGGAGGGCGTCACTCATGGCTCAAGCGTAACGGGCGATCCCTAGCCCCGACGGAGGAGCACCAGGTCGTCGCGGTGCACGACCACCACCTCGGCTGCGGCGACCTCGCCGTTGCCGACCCGGGCCAGGCCCTTGGCCACGACCGCCCCGTCGGGCGCGACGACCTCGACGGCGTCGCCCTCGGCGAAGTCGCCCTCGACCGCGGTCACCCCCACCGGCAGCAGGCTCCGGCCCTCCTCCTCCAGCGCGCGCCGGGCGCCCTCGTTCACCACGACGCGCCCGCGCGAGGGAACGGCGAAGGCGATCCAGGACTTGCGCGCCGAGAGCCGCGCCGCGCGGGGGCGCACGACCGTCCCCGCCCCGGGCTCGCCCGAGAGGGCGCGGGCCAGCGCGCGCTCGACCCGGGCCGGGGCGATCACCGTCGTCACCCCGGACCACGCGGCCATCTTCGCGGCGGCCACCTTCGAGGCCATGCCCCCGCTGCCCACCCCGGAGCGGCTCGTCCCGGCCCGGGCCTCGAGGTCGGCGTCGAAGGCCCGCACCTCCTCGATGAGCGTGGCCCCCTTGTCGACGCGCGGGTCGGCCGTGAGCAGCCCGGGCGTGTCGGTCAGGAGCACCAGGTGGGTGGCGCCCACGAGGTTCGCCACCAGTGCGGCGAGCCGGTCGTTGTCGCCGAAGCGGATCTCCTCGTCGGCGACGGCGTCGTTCTCGTTCACCACCGCGACGACCCCGAGCCCCGCCAGCGCGGCCAGCGTGTCGCGCGCGTGCAGGTACTGGCCCCGGTGGCTGAAGTCGAGCGGGGCGAGCAGCACCTGGCCCACCGGCACGTCCACCGCGGCGAAGGCCCGGCGCCAGGCCTGCATCAGCAGCGGCTGGCCCACCGCCGAGACCGCCTGGAGGGTCACGGCCTCGCGGGGCCGGGGCCTCCCGCCGCCGACCTCCGCCCAGCCGGCGGTGATCGCCCCGGAGGTGACCACGACCACCGACCAGCCCGCGGCGCGCAGGTCGATGACGTCGGCGGCCACCGCCCCGAGGACCGCCGCGTCGACGCCCCCCTCCGCGTCGGTCACCGAGGAGGTGCCGATCTTCACCACGACGCTAGGCATCGTCCGCCCCGTCGTCGGGCTGGCGCCCCTCGCCCGGGTCGAGGCGGCCGTGGCGCGCCAGCCGCTCGCGCCGGGTGGCGCGGTGGCGTTGCCCGGACCCGGCGCCGGCGCCGCGGTACCACTCGAAGGCCGCGCCCCCCACGTGCACGACGTCGCCGTCGGCGGCCCCGGCGCGCACGAGGAGGCGCTCGACCCCGAGCTCGCGCAGCCGGCGCTCGAGCTCGGCGAGGGCGCCCTCGTCGGTCAGGTCGCTGAAGCGCGCCGCGCGCGCGGCGGCGCGCCCGGTGACCGCCCACTCGCCCTCGCCCACTCGCTCGACGGCGACCTCCCGGGCGACCGGGCGGTGCACGACGATCGTCTCGGCGGCCGCCACCGCGCGCCGGCGGCGGCCCTCGGCGACGAGGGCCGCGAGGCGCCCGAGGAGCCGGTCGACCCCGGCCCCGGTCACCGAGGAGACCGTCTCGTCGGGGGGCCACGGGTGGGCCGCCACGTCGGCCTTGGCGCCCACGACGGCCCGCGGGCGCTCCAGCAGGTCGGGCCGGTAGCGGCCGAGCTCGTCGAGCAGCACCTCGAGTTGGGCCGCCGGGGCGAGCGGCGCCGTCTCGGCGAGGTCGACCAGGACGCACAGCACGCCCGCGCGCTCGACGTGGCGCAAGAAGTCGTGGCCGAGTCCCCGTCCCTCGGCCGCCCCCTCGATCAGCCCGGGGATGTCGGCGACGACGAACTCGGTGGCGTCCTCGGGCCGGCCGGCCCGGGCCCCCACGCGCACCACCCCGAGGTTGGGCACCAGCGTGGTGAACGGGTAGTCGGCGATCTTGGGCCGGGCGGCCGAGATCCGTGCGATGAGCGTCGACTTGCCCACGTTGGGCAGGCCGATCAGGGCCACGTCGGCCTGGAGCTTCAGCTCGAGGTTGTACCACGCCTCCTCGCCGCGCTCGCCCTGCTCGGCGAAGGCCGGCGCCCGGCGCTCGTTGGAGAGGAACCGCGCGTTGCCCATGCCCCCCTGGCCGCCGGCCGCGGCCCGCCACCGGACCCCCTCCTCCGAGAGGTCGACGAGGGCCTCGCCCTCGAGGTCGTAGACGACGGTGCCCACCGGGACGGCGACCTCGAGGTCGCGTCCCCGGGCCCCGTGCTGGCGCTTGGAGGAGCCGTGCTGGCCGTCGGTCGCCCGACGGAAGGGGTGGTCCCGGAAGCCCAGGAGGGAGGCCTGGTTGTGGTCGGCCACCAGCCAGACGTCGCCGCCGCCGCCGCCGTCGCCGCCGTCCGGCCCGCCCTTGGCCACGTGGGCCTCGCGCCGGAAGCTCACGCAGCCCGCACCCCCGTCGCCGGCCCGGGCGTGCAGCTGGGCGCGGTCGACGAAGGCGGACACGCCCCCATCCTACGGGTGGCCCCCTCGCGGGCCCGGGGCTAGGCGACCAGCTCGCCGACCGCCTCGGCGAAGACGACCGAGTGGCGCGCCACGTCGTCGCGGGTCGTCGCCGGGCACGTGAGGGCCATGTTGTGGAACGGGGTGATCAGGACCCCCCGGTTCACCCCGTAGAGGTGGAGGTACTCCTCAAGCTCGGGGTCGCTCGCGGCCGCCGAGGCCCCGCCGCTGCTCGGCGCGGGGAACGCGAAGCGGTACTCGCAGCGCGCGCCGAGCTGCACGACCGACCACGGAAGCGTGTTGCGCTCGATGGTGGCCGCGACGTCGGCGGCGAAGGTCGTCGCGAGCCCCTCCATGGTAGCGAAGGCCTCGTCGGTGAGGACCTCGCCGAGCACGGCGCGCATGGCCGCCAGGCTCAGGGCGTTGCCGGCCAGGGTCCCCCCCACGCCGCCCACGTCCTCGAGGTCGTAGCCGTCGACCGCCTGGGCGAGGACCCGGGCGGCCAGCTCCTCGCTCAGACCGTAGGCCCCGCAGGGGACGCCCCCGCCGAGCGACTTGCCGATCGTCACCGCATCGGGGGCGAGGCCCCAGCGCCGCGTCGCCCCGCCCGGGCCCGCGGAGAACGTGTGGGTCTCGTCGATGACGAGCAGGGTCCCGGTCGCGTCGCACGCGGCCCGCACCCCCTCGTGGAAGCCGGGCTCGGGCAGGACGATCCCGATGTTCGTGAGGGCCGGCTCGGCGAGCACGCAGGCCACGTCGCCCGCGGCCAGCTCGCGCTCGAGGGCGGCCAGGTCGTTGAACTCCACGACCCTCGTCGTGGCGGACGGGTCGACGGCGGGGCCCACGTTGCCCGGCCGCGAGGCCGCGCGCCCGTCCGGCCCGATCACGACGATCGTCTCGTCGACCGTGCCGTGGTAGCAGTAGTTGAAGACCAGCACCTTCGCCCGGCCGGTGACCATCCGCGCCAGGCGCAGCACCCAGCGGTTCGCGTCGGTCGCCGAGAGGGTGAAGGACCACCGGGTCGGCCCGAAGCGCCGGGCCAGCTCGGCCGCCACCCACTGGCCGTCCTCGTTGGGCAGCATCGTCGTGACCCCGCCGGCGCGCCCGACCCGCTCCTCGAGGGCCGCCATGAGCGGCGCCGGGGAGTGGCCGGCCATGGCCCCGGTGTCGCCCAGGGCGAAGTCGACCAGGTCGTGGCCGTCGAGGTCGGTGATCGTCGCCCCGTGGGCGCCGGTGAAGCCGAGGGGGAAGCCGCCGGCCCACTTGCGCATCCAGGTCATGGGCACGCCGGCCAGGAGGTTGCGCGCGCCCTGGCTGAGGGCGAGGGAGCGGGGGTGCTCGGCCCGGTACCGGGCCCGCTCGCGCTCGAGGAGTCCGTGCAGTTGCTGGCGATCGGGGCTGTCCATCGCGCCATCGTAGGGCGACGAGGCCCCCCGGCCCGGGGGGTCGAGGTGGATGATCCCGGCCTGACCAGGTACGACGCCACTCCGAGGGGGTCGCCCCCGCCACGCCCCCGACCGAAATGCCCGAATTTCCAAGAAAAAAGGGTAAAACTGGCCCTGGTGTCTGGGAGCTCCCAGTGCCGACCTGAGAGAGATAAAGGAGTCGACCGGTGAACAAGGCCGAGTTGGTAGATGCAATTGTGGCCGAGACTGGCGCCACCAAGACCACCGTGGCGGAGGTCCTCAAGTCCCTGGAGGACGTCGTGGTCGCCAACGTGTCGAAGGGTGAGAAGATCGTCCTGTCGGGCTTCCTGTCGTTCGAGCGCGTCGAGCGCAAGGCCCGCACCGCCCGCAACCCCCAGACGGGCGAGACCATCCAGGTGAAGGCCTCGCGCGCACCCAAGGTGTCGATCGGGTCAACCTTCAAGAAGGCCGTGAAGGGCTAGTCCCCGCGCCGCGAGTGCCCCGGGCCCCAGGGCCCGGGGCACTCGTCGTCTCTGACCCTCCGAGCCGTGGTTGACTGGCCCGGTGAGCGGAGCCGAGTCCCGCGTGGTGAGCGCCCGGGCGGAGATCGCCGCGCCGTGCGCGCGGGTCTTCGAGCTGATCGCCGACCCCGCCGCCCAGCCGCTCTGGGACGGCAACGACAACCTGGCCCGGGCGGAGCCCGGACAGCGGGTGCGCCGGGTCGGTGAGGTCTTCACGACCCACCTCACGGACGGCCGGGTGCGCGAGAACCACGTGGTGGCGTTCGTCGAGGGGGCACGCCTCGCCTGGCGCCCGGCCGAGCCCGGGCGCGAGCCCCCCGGCCACCAGTGGTCGTTCGATCTCGAGGCGCTCGGCCCCGAGCGCACGGCGGTCACCCACACCTACGACTGGCGCGAGCTCACCGACGAGGGACGGCTCCCCCGGGCCCGGGCCACGACCCCCGAGCGCCTCCTCGCCTCGCTCGAGCGGCTCCGCGCGGTCGCCGAGGGCCGCTAGACCCCCTCGCCCCGGGAGACACGAAAGCCCCGGGCGAACGCCCGGGGCCGTCGCGGTGCGCGTCGGACTCAGTCGGCGAGGACGTCGACCAGCTTGCGCCCGGCGCGGAAGCCGAACTTGACGGTCCCCTCGGAGAGGGCGAACAGCGTGTCGTCCTTGCCCTGGCCGACGTTGCGCCCGGGGTGGAACTGGGTTCCGCGCTGGCGCACCAGGATCGATCCGGTCTTCACGACCGTGCCGTCGAAGACCTTCACGCCGAGGCGCTGGGCCCGCGAGTCACGGCCGTTGCGGGTGGAGCCGCCGCCTTTGGTCTTGGACATCTCTCCTCCTAGGCCTTGGTCGAGATCTTGGTGATCTCGACGGTCGAGTAGCGCTGGCGGTGGCCCCAACGGCGGCGCTGGATGGCCTTGGGCTTGTAGGTCAGCCCCCGGATCTTGGGGCCCTTCTCCTCGCCCAGGATCGTGCCGGTGACCGTCGCCCCCTTGAGGGCGGGCCCGGCGACGACCGCGTCGCCGTCGACCAGGAGAACGGGCTGGAACTCGACGCTCGCGCCCACCTCCTCGGGCCGCCGGTCGACGCGCACGACCTGGCCCTCGGTGACGCGCTCTTGGGAGGTGCCTACTCGGATGACGGCGTACATAGGGAGTCCATACTAGCCGACGGGCGGGAGGCTACAGCCCGGTCTGGACGATGAAGCCGCGGCCGTCGCAGACCGAGCAGGGCACCGACAGGGCCTCGAGCAGGCCCTCGTTGACCCGCTTGCGAGTCATCTCCACCAGGCCGAGCTCGGAGATGTCGAACACCTGGGTGCGCGTCTTGTCCCGGCTGAGGGCCTGGCGCAGGGCCGAGGCGACGGCGTCGCGGTTGGCCTTGGACTCCATGTCGATGAAGTCGATGACGATGATCCCGCCGATGTCGCGCAGGCGCAGCTGGCGCGCGACCTCCTCGGCCGCCTCGAGGTTGTTGCGGAAGACCGTCTCCTCGAGGTTGTTCTTGCCCACGTTCTTGCCGGTGTTCACGTCGATCACCGTGAGGGCCTCGGTGCGCTCGATGATGAGCGACCCGCCCGAGGGCAGGAAGACCTTGCGGTCGAGGGCCCGGTGGAGCTGCTCGTGGACGAAGTAGCGCTCGAACAGCGGCAGGGACTCCACGGCCGGGTCGTAGTACTCGATGCGATCGGCGAGCTCGGGGTTGACGGCCAGCACGTACTCGCGCACCTTCTCGAAGAGGTCCTCGTCGTCGATCAGGACGGCCCGGTAGTCGTCGTTGAGCTCCTCGCGCAGGACCCGCACCGCGAGGTCGAGGTCGCGGTAGATCAGGCGGGGCTGGTTGGAGCGGGCGACCTCGGCCTCGATGGCCTCCCACTTCTCGGACAGCGACGCGATGTCGCGGGCCAGGTCGTCGGCCGAGACGCCCTCGGCGGCGGTGCGCACGATGATCCCGTGGCGCTGGGGCTTCACCTCGTCGATGACCTTGCGCAGCCGGCGGCGCTCCCCGTCCGGGAGGCGCTTGGAGATGCCGATGGTCGAGGAGTTCGGCACGAGCACCACGAAGCGCCCGGGCAGGCTCACCTCCTGGGTGAGCCGCGCGCCCTTGGCACCGATGGCGTTCTTCGTGACCTGGCAGATGATCGTCTGGCCGGCCCGGATCATCTGCTCGATGCGCATGTCCTTGACCGGGCTCTCGAGGTCGTCGGCGTCGTAGGCGACGTCGCCGCGGTACAGGACGGCGTTCTTGGGGATGCCGATGTCCACGAAGGCGAGCTCCATGCCCGGCAGCACGTTCTGGATCCGTCCCACGTAGATGTTGCCGTCGATCTGGGAGGTCTCGTCGGCCGTCTTGGCGAGCACGTACTCCACCATCGTGCGCCCCTCCAGGGTGGCGATGTGGGTCCCCTCGGGGGTGGTGTGCACGGCCATGAGGTACCGGCCCTGGGCCCGGCCGCGCCGCTCCGTGCCGCGGCGCCGGCGCGAGCGGCGGGCGCCGCCCTCGGCGCCGGG
>JAJXZW010000045.1 GCA_021779855.1 Actinomycetes bacterium | reverse complement strand
CGCTGCGCGCGCTGCGGGCCCTCGCCGGCGCCCCCGGCGCCGAGGGGGCGCCCGGCCGCTAGGGTGCGCGCGACGTGAACGGCGCGGCGACGATCCTCTGGTTCCGGCGCGACCTGCGCACGGGCGACCACCCCGCCCTCGAGGCGGCGGCCGCGTCGGGAGGGGTGCTCGGGGCCTTCGTCGGCGACCCGGCCCTGCTCGCCCCGGCCGGACCGACTCGGGTGGCCCACCTGGTGGCGAGCGTGCGCGCGCTCGACGCGTCGATCGGGGGGCGCCTCGTCGTGCGCGTCGGGCGGCCCGAGGAGGTGCTCTGTGACCTCGCCGTCGAAGCCGGCGCCCGCCGGGTCGTCGCGACCGCCGACTTCGGTCCGGCCGGGCGCGCGCGCGACGAGCGGGTGGCGCGCCACCTGGGCGAGCGCGGGGTCGACCTCGAGCTCTGCGACTCGCCCTACGCGGTGGCGCCGGGGACGGTGCGCTCGCGCACCGGCGAGCCCTACGGGGTCTTTGCGGCTTACCGGCGCGCCTGGGCGGCGCTGGACAAGGCCCGTCCCCGCCCGCCGGCCGTCGTCGCGTGGCTCGGGGCGCCCGGGGAGGACCCCTCGGGCCTGCTCGGCCTCGCGGGGAGGGTCCGGCCCGACTACTTCGCCGACCTGCCCGACGGGCCGGCCCCGGCGGCGCCGGCCGGCGAGGCGGCGGCCCACGCGGCCCTCGAGGCGTTCCAAGCGCGCGCCGAGCGCTACGGCGAGGCCCGCGACCTCCCGGGGCTCGAGGGCACGAGCCGGTTGAGCGCGCACCTCAAGGTCGGGGCGATCCACCCGCGCGCCGTCCTCGACGCGGTGGGGGCCACGTCGACGGCCTTCGTCGCCGAGGTCGCCTGGCGCGACTTCTACGCCGACGTCCTGTACCACGACCCGGACTCCGCGCGGGCCCCGTGGCGCGGCACGCCGAGGGCGCTGCGGGTCGACCGCGACGGGGCCGCGCGCGAGCGCTTCGTCGCCTGGGCGCGCGGGACGACCGGCTACCCGCTCGTCGACGCGGGGATGCGCCAACTGCTCGCCGAGGGGTGGATGCACAACCGGGTCCGGATGGCGTGCGCCTCGTTCCTCGTCAAGCACCTCCACCTCGACTGGCGCTGGGGCGCGCGCTGGTTCCTCTGGCGTCTCGCCGACGGGGACCTCGCCTCGAACCAGCACGGCTGGCAGTGGGTGGCCGGCACCGGCACCGACGCCGCGCCGTTCCACCGGATCTTCAACCCCGTGCGCCAGGCCGAGCGCTTCGACCCCGAGGGCCGCTACGTGCGCCGCTACGTGCCCGAGCTCGCCCACCTCGACGCGCCCGACTGTCTGCGGCCGGTAGGCGCGCGGCTCGCCCCGGGCTACCCGGCGCCGATCGTCGACCTCGAGCTCGAGCGGCGCGAGGCGCTGGCGCGCCACGCCGAGGCGAGGGGGCGCGCGTGAGGCCCTTCGGCGTCTACGTCCACGTGCCCTTCTGCGCGCGCCGGTGCGACTACTGCGCCTTCGCGACCTACGCCGACCGCGACGAGATACGGGGTGACTACGTGGCGGCCCTCCTCGACGAGGTCGCCCGGGCCCGCGACGAGGGCCTGCCCCAGGCGACCTCGGTCTTCTTCGGCGGGGGCACGCCGTCGCGCCTCGCGACCGAGGACCTGCTCGCGGTGCTCGAGGCGATCCCGCGCACCCCGGGCGCCGAGGTCACCGTCGAGTGCAACCCCGAGGACGCCTCCCTCGAGCGCCTCGGCGCCTATCGCGCGGGCGGGGTGACCCGCATGAGCTTCGGGGTGCAGTCGACCCAGGCGGCGGTGCTGGCCGACCTCGGCCGGCGCCACGGCACGGGCGCGCACCACGAGGTGAGCGAGAACGTCACCGCGGCGGGATTCGCCACCTGGAACATGGACCTCATCGTCGGCTCGCGCGCCGAGGGGCTCGACGACGTGCGCGCCACCCTCGGGGACATCCTCGGGCTCGAGCACCCCCCGCCCCACGTGAGCTGCTACGCGCTCACCGCCGAGCCGGGTACCCCGCTCGGGCGCGACCCCGCGCGCCACCCCGACGAGGACGCCACGGCCGACGCCTACGACCTCGTCGGCGCGACGCTGGAGGCGGCCGGCTACGCCTGGGAGGAGATCTCCAACTGGGCCCGGCCGGGCCACGAGGGCCGCCACAACCACGTCTACTGGGACCGCGAGGAGTACGTCGGCTTCGGCTCGGCCGCCCACTCGTTCCGGGCGGGGCGGCGCTGGTGGAACGTGCGCACCCCCGAGCGCTACATCGCGGCGATCGCCGCGGGGGCGTCGCCGGTCGGCGGGGGGGAGACCCTCACCGCGGGCCAGGCGGACTTCGAGCGCGAGTCCCTCGCGCTGCGCACGACCCGCGGCGTGCCCGCCGAGGCGTTCGACTCGCTCGCCGAGATCGCCCACCTCGTCGAGGTGCGCGACGGCACCGTGACCCTCGCGCCGCGCGGTCGCCTGCTCGCGAACCAGGTGATCGTCCGCCTGAGGAGCGCCGAGGCGTCCGGTAGCCTCGAGGGATGACCGACCCGGCCGATCGCGACCCCGAGCTGCTCGACAAGGTCGTCAACCTCACCAAGCGGCGCGGGTTCATCTTCCCCTCGGCCGAGATCTACGGGGGCTTCCGCTCCACCTACGACTACGGGCCCCTCGGCGTGAGCATGCTGCGCAACGTCAAGAACGAGTGGTGGCACGCGATGGTCCAGGAGCGCCGCGACATCGTCGGGCTCGACGCGGCCATCCTCGGCCCCCCGGCGGTCTGGGCCGCCTCGGGCCACCTCGAGACCTTCACCGACCCCCTGGTGGACTGCCTCACCTGCAGGGAGCGCTGGCGCGAGGACAAGATCGACGGCGTCTGCCCCAACTGCGGGGGCACGACCTTCACCGAGGCGCGGGCCTTCAACCTGATGTTCAAGACCCAGGCCGGCCCGGTCGAGGGGGAGGGGGCCACCGCCTACCTGCGCCCCGAGACGGCCCAGGGCATCTTCACCAACTTCGCCAACGTCCTGGCCACGACCCGCAAGCGCCCGCCCTTCGGCATCGCCCAGGTGGGCAAGTCCTTCCGCAACGAGATCACCCCCCAGAACTTCGTCTTCCGCACCCGGGAGTTCGAGCAGATGGAGATGGAGTACTTCGTCCCCCCGGCCGAGGCCGAGGACTGGTACCGGTACTGGATCGAGACCCGCTTCGCCTGGTACGTCGACCTCGGGATCCCCGAGTCGATGCTGCGCCGCCACGTGCACGCCAGGGAGGACCTCTCGCACTACTCGCGCGGCACGACGGACGTCGAGTTCCTCTTCCCCTGGGGCTTCGACGAGCTCGAGGGCGTCGCCAACCGCGGCGACTACGACCTCACCCAGCACGCCACCCACTCGGGGGTCGCGCTCGACTACTTCGACCCGGCGACCAACGAGCGCTACACCCCCTACGTCATCGAGCCCGCGGCCGGGGCCACGCGGGCGATGATGGCCTTCCTGCTCGCCGCCTACCACGAGGACGAGGTCGGTGGCGAGCGCCGCGTGGTGCTGCGCCTCGACCCGCGCCTGGCGCCCTACCAGGTGGCGGTGCTGCCGCTGTCGAAGAAGCCCGAGCTCGACGCGGTGGCGAGCGAGGTGCTCGACCGGCTCGCCCCGCACTTCATGTGCGACTACGACGTCACCCAGTCGATCGGGCGGCGCTACCGACGCCAGGACGAGGTCGGCACGCCCTACTGCGTCACGGTCGACTTCGACTCGCTCGAGGACCGGGCCGTCACCGTGCGCGACCGCGACACGACTGCCCAGGTGCGCGTGGCGATCGACGACCTCCTCGGGCACCTCGCGGCGACGCTGCGCCCCCGATGAGCGACGGCCGGGGCCGGCTCTTCGGCACCATCGCCGACCTCTACGACCGCTACCGGCCCGACCCGCCCGAGGGTCTCGCCGCGTTCCTCGGCGATCTCGAGGGGCGCCGGGTGCTCGACGTGGGCGCCGGCACCGGCAAGCTCACCCGGTTCCTCCTCGCGCGCGGGGCGCGGGTCAGCGCCGTCGAGCCCGACGACGCGATGCGCGCGGTGCTGTCGGCGAGGTCGCCCGAGGTCGAGGCCGTCGCGGCGTCGGCCGAGGCGCTGCCCTTCGCCGACGCCGCCTTCGACCTGGTCGCCTCGTCGTCGGCCTGGCACTGGTTCGCCCACCCCGCGGCCGAGGTCGAGATCGGCCGGGTCCTCAGAGACGGCGGGCGGATCGTCGTCGCCTGGAACGGCCTCAGCCGGACCGAGGCGTGGGTGCGCGACCTCGTGGCGATGCGCGAGCGCGAGGACGACCCCTACCGCCGCCCCCGGGGCGGGCACGCCGACCTGTCGGCGGGGCCCTTCGAGGACCCGGCCGACTTCGAGCTCGCGTGGGAGTGGCCCCGCAGCGTCGAGGAGCTGGTGGGGGTGTTCGCGACCTACTCGGGCGCCCTCGTGCGACCCGACGCCGAGCGCCTCGGGCTGTTCGAGGCCGTGCGCGCCGCGGCCGAGGCGCGCAGCGTCGACGGGGTCGTCGTGGTCCCGATGAGCCTGCGCGGCACCGCGGCGCGCCGCGTCGCGCGCTAGGAGTCGGCGCCGGCCACCGCGCGCCGCGGCCG
>JAJXZW010000031.1 GCA_021779855.1 Actinomycetes bacterium | reverse complement strand
CCCGGGCGCCCGCGGCCCGGGGGGCGCCCGGGCCCGACGACGGCCCCGGCGCGCGCCGGCGGGCCCGGCGCGCGACGAGCGGGGTGGTGGCCGTCGTGGTCCTCGGGCTCGCCTCGACCCTGCCGGGCCAGGTGACGGCCTGGGCCAACGCGCTCGGCCTCTCGACGTCGGGCAACCAGGTGACCAGCTGGGCGCAGTGGAACTACTCGGGCTACCAGGCGAAGTCCGGCTGGCCCGAGTACCACGCCCTCATGACGACGATGGCCTCGGTCGGCCGGCGCTACGGCTGCGGGCGGGCGCTGTGGGAGTACAGCGCGGCCGAGGACCGCTTCGGGACGCCCGAGGCGCTGATGTTGCTGCCGTACTGGACGAACGACTGCATCGCCTCCGAGGAGGGTCTCCTCATGGAGTCCTCGCCCACCACGCCCTACCACTACCTCGACCAGGCCGAGCTCAGCGTCGCCCCGAGCGACCCCCAGGTGGGCCTCGCCTACGGGCCGCCCGACGTGCGTCTGGGCGTCGCCCACCTCCAGCGCCTCGGCGTGCGCTACTACATGGCCTACTCGCCGACCCTCGTGGCGGCGGCCAACCGCGACCCGGCGCTGCGCCTCGTGGCGACGACCCGGGCCTTCCCGGCGCCGGGCGCGAAGTGGTACGTCTACCTCGTGCGCCACGCGGGCCTCGTCGAGGGCCTCGCCCACCCGCCGGCGGTCGTGGCCGGCCTCGCGAGCGCGGCCGACTGGCTCGCGGCCAACCAGAGCTGGTGGCTGACCCCGCGCCTGGAGTCGGTCTACCTCGCCGCGACTGGGCCCGCGAGCTGGCCGCGCGCCGCGAGCGTGTGGACGATGCCGGCCGCGACACGCGAGCCCACCGAGCGCGTGAGCCGCGTGCGGGTCGGCCTGCAGAGCGTCTCGTTCCACGTGAGCCGACTGGGGGTGCCCACCCTCGTGAAGGTCTCCTACTACCCGGGCTGGCACGCGATCGGGGCGACCGGCCCGTACCGCGTGAGCCCCAACCTGATGGTGGTGGTGCCCACGAGCCACCACGTGGAGCTCCTCTACGGCTCGACGCCCGCCACGACGATCGGCCGGGGCCTCACGCTCGCCACGGTCCTCGCCGGCCTCGCGTACCTGGTGTGGCGGCCCACGAGGCGGCGGCGCACCCGTCGGTAGGATGGTCGGTCGTGGACACGACCGCCATCTTCAAGGCGTACGACGTGCGCGGGACGTACCCGGACCAGCTCGACGAGCGCACGGCGGCGGCGATGGGGTCGGCCTTCGCCACCTTCGCCGGCCACCCGCGCATGGTCGTCGCGCGCGACATGCGCGTCTCGAGCGGGCCGCTGTCGGAGGCCTTCGCCCGGGGGGCCCGAGCCACCGGCGTGGAGGTGGTGGACCTGGGCCTCGCCTCGACCGACTTCGCGTACTTCGCCTCGGGCTTCTTGGACCTGCCCGCGGCGATGTTCACCGCCTCGCACAACCCGGCCCGCTACAACGGGGTGAAGTTCTGCCTGCCCGGCGCGCGGGCCGTCGGGGCCGACTCCGGGCTCAGGGAGATCGAGGCCCTCACCAGACGCTTCTACGACGCCCCGGCGACCGGCGACCCGGCGCCGCTCACCGCGCTCGACCTCACGAACGAGTGGGTGACCCACGTCCACTCCTTCGTCGACGTGTCGAGCCTGCGACCCCTGCGGATCGTGGCCGACGCCGCGAACGGCATGGGGGGCTTCGTGGCGCCGCTCGTCTTCGCCGGCCTGCCCTTCGAGGTGGAGGTCCTCTACCCCGAGCTCGACGGCACCTTCCCGAACCACCCGGCCGACCCGCTCGACCCGGCGAACCTGGTCGACCTGCGACGTCGCGTGCTCGAGGTCGGTGCCGACCTCGGGCTCGCGTTCGACGGGGACGCCGACCGGGTCTTCTTGATCGACGAGCGGGCCCGGCCGGTCTCGGGCTCGACGACGACGGCGATGGTCGCCGAGGCGCTGCTCGCGCGCCACCCCGGCGGGACCGTCCTCTACAACCTCATCTGCTCCAAGGCGGTGCCCGAGGTGATCGCCGAGTCCGGCGGGGTCGGGGTGCGCACCCGGGTCGGCCACAGCTACATCAAGCAGGTCATGGCCGAGACCGGCGCCGTCTTCGGCGGCGAGCACTCGGGCCACTACTACTACCGCGACAACTACCGGGCCGACTCGGGGATCATCACCGCCTTCGTGGTCCTGGAGCTCCTGAGCCGGTCCACGGGGCCGCTCTCGGCCCTCACCAAGCCCTTCGAGCGCTACGCCGCCTCCGGCGAGATCAACACCGCCGTCGCCGACCCCGCGGGCACCGTCGAGCGCGTCGCGGCCCGCCTCGCCGCCGACGGGGTGGCACTCGACCGACTCGATGGGCTGACCGCCGACTACGGCGCGTGGTGGTTCAACCTGCGCCCCTCGAACACCGAGCCCCTGTTGCGGCTCAACCTCGAGGCGGCCGACGAGGCCAGCGTGCGCGCCCGCGTGGCCGAGGTGCGGGCGCTCCTCGCCGAGGTCGACGCGTGAGCCTCGACCCCTTCGTCCTCGACATCCTCGTCGACCCGGTCGACCGCGAGCCCCTCTACTACGCGCCCGGAGCCGCGCGTCTCGTCAACCCGCGGCGCCTCGTCGCCTACGAGGTGCGCGACGGCATCGCGGTCTTGCTGGCCGAGGAGGCCGTCACGATCGACGAGGCCGAGGCGGTCGCGCTGGTGGCCGACGCCGGGGGGCGCTGGACCGGGGTGGGGGCCTAGGCCAGCCGCTCGACGATCATGGCCATGCCCTGGCCGCCGCCGACGCACATCGTCTCGAGGCCGAAGCGCTTGCCGGCGTCCTCGAGCGAGTTGAGCAGTGTCGTCATGATGCGCGCGCCGGTCATCCCGAAGGGGTGGCCGAGGGCGATGGCCCCGCCGCGCACGTTGAGCTTCTCGAGGGGGATCCCCAGGTGCTTCGCGCTCGGCAGGACCTGGGCGGCGAAGGCCTCGTTGATCTCGACGAGGTCGATGTCCTCCATGGACATCTTCGCGCGCGCCAGCGCCTGACGGCTCGCCTCCACCGGGCCGAGGCCCATGATCTCGGGGTTGAGCCCGCTCACGCCCGACGCGACGATCCGCGCGAGCGGGGTGATCCCGAGCTCGCGGGCCCTGGCGTCGCTCATCACGACCACGCCGGCCGCCCCGTCGTTCAGGGGGCACGAGTTGCCCGCGGTCACCGAGCCGCCCTCGCGGAAGGCCGGCTGCAGCGCCGCGAGCTTCTCCAGGGTGGTGTCGGGCCGGGGCCCGTCGTCGCGCGAGACGACGGTGCCGTCGGGGCGGGTCACCGGGACGATCTCGCGCTCGAAGAAGCCGTTGCGCTGGTGCTCGACGGCGAGCTCCTGGCTGCGCAGGGCGAACTCGTCCATCGCGACGCGCGAGACCCCCTCGAACTCGGCCACGTTCTCCGCCGTCTGGCCCATGGCGATGTAGACGTCGGGCAGCCCCGTCGGGGGGGTCCAGGGCTCGCCGGAGCGCTCCGCGCGGGCCTTGGTGCGCGCGCGGGCGTCGTCGAAGAGCGGGTTGATCCCGGTCGGCACGTCGGACGCGCCGTTCCCGAAGCGCGACACCGTCTCGACGCCGGCCGCGATGAAGACGTCGCCCTCGCCGGCGCGGATCGCGTGGGCCGCCATGCGGATGGTCTGGAGGGAGGAGGAGCAGTAGCGGTTCACCGTCACCCCGGGCACGTCGTCGAGCCCGGCGAGGATCGCCGCCACGCGCGCGACGTTGAACCCCGCCTCGCCGGCCGGCTGGCCGCAGCCGACGATCAGGTCCTCGACGCTGTGGGGGTCGAGCTCGGGCACCTTCTCCAAGAGGGCCCGGACGATGAGGGCGGTGAGGTCGTCGGGGCGCAGGTCCACGAGGGAGCCCTTGAACGCGCGGCCGATCGGGGTGCGGGCGGTGGCGACGATGACGGCTTCGGGCATGGCTCCTCCAGGGTTACGCGCGGGTAATCAAGGGAGCCTACCCAACGTCGGGGCCGGTCCCGGCGGGCTCGGGATCCGTCTCGCGCTCGCGCTCGGGCTCGTCCGACCCGGCGGGCTCGTCCGGGCTCCCGGCCTCGCCCGCGGTCTCGGGTCGGGGCGCGGGCTCGGGTGGGGCCCCGACCTCGACCGCGGGCTCGGGCTCGTCGAGGTGGGCCGAGTAGTCGAGGGGCCCGGCGTCGGCGAAGCCCTGGCGCACCCCCTGACCGGCGCGCCGGGAGAGCTGCTCGGGCTCGAAGAGCATCCAGTAGGCGTTGCGGGCGTGCCGGCGCGAGCGGTTCTCGAAGACCGAGGCGAGCACGACGGGGTCGTCGGCCTCGTCCTCGTGGACGAAGACCTCGAGGATGGGCGTCGAGGTGAGCAGCTGGGCCCACATGATCCCCAGGGAGGCCTCGTGGGCGCACTGCTTGTCGATGGGCGCCGAGCCCGGCATCCCGAGGGCCACCACGACCTCGGCGCCCTCGCGCTCGATCATGCGCTTGGCCGCCACGGCGAGGTCCTTGAAGCCCGGCACGGTCCGGCTGCGCACGACGAAGCGCGCGCCGTACCCGGGGCAGTCGGCGAGCTCGGCGCGCGCCGCCGCGCCCATGTCGTAGCGGGCGAACGTCGTGTCGATCACCCCGATGACGGCCGGCCGCTCCTTGGCCCCGCTCTTCTTCTTTCCCACCTCGGCCTCCTTCGGCCCCAGTGTAGGGAGGCCCCGGGGCCCCGGCCTAGGGTGGCCTCGGCGAAAGGGGCGAGCGTGGCCTGGGACTTCTCGACCGACGAGGCCTTCGAGGCCGACCTCGACTGGATGCGCGCGGTGGTGCGCGAGGAGGTGGAGCCCCTCGAGACGCTCGACCTCACCCGCGACCAGCTGCTCGCGGTGATCGCGCCGATCCAGGAGCGGGTGCGCGAGCGCGGCCTGTGGGCCGCCCACCTGCCACCGGCCCTCGGGGGGACGGGCTTCGGCCAGGTGCGCCTCGGGCTGATGCACGAGATCCTCGGGCGCAGCCCCTACGGGCCGGTCGTCTTCGGCAACAACGCCCCCGACAGCGGCAACGCCGAGCTGCTCGCGACCGCCATGGAGATGACCGGGCGCACCGACATCGAGGGGCGCTGGCTGCGCCCGCTGCTCGAGGGGCGGCTGCGCTCGGGCTTCTCGATGACCGAGCCCGAGACGGCCGGCAGCGACCCGCGCCTCCTGCGCACGCGGGCGGTGCGCGACGGCGACGAGTGGGTCATCACCGGCCACAAGTGGTACACGACCAACGGCTCGGTGGCCGACCTGCTCATCGTGATGGCCGTGACCAACCCCGACGTGAGCCCGTACCAGGGCAGCTCGATGTTCGTGGTGCCCGTCGAGACACCGGGGGTGCGCATCGTGCGCGACGTCGGCTCGATGGACGAGCCCCGGGTCACCTACGGGCGCTTCGGCAACCACGCCGAGATCCACTACGACGAGGTGCGCGTCCCCCTCGACCACCTGGTCGGCCCGGAGGGCTCGGGCTTCGCCCTGGCCCAGGCCCGCCTGGGGCCCGGGCGGATCCACCACTGCATGCGCTGGCTGGGCCAGGCCAGCCGGGCCTTCGACATGATGTGCGAGCGCGCGAAGAGCCGCTACACCCACGGCTCCCTGCTCGCCGACAAGCAGACGGTCCAGAACTGGATCGCCGACTCGGCGGCCGAGATGCACGCGGCCCGGCTCATGACCCTGCACGCGGCCTGGACGATCGACCGGCGGGGGGCCGCCGGCGCCCGCGACGAGATCGCGATGATCAAGTACTACGGAGCGAGGGTCCTGCACGACGTGGTCGACCGGGCCCTCCAGGTCCACGGGGCCCTGGGCTACTCGGCCGACCTGCCGCTCGAGGCGATGTACCGCGCGGCGCGCGCGGCGCGCATCTACGACGGCCCCGACGAGGTGCACCGCCAGAGCGTCGCGCGTCACGCGCTGGCGCGCTACGAGGCCCGTGACGTGCCCAGCGAGTACGTTCCGGCGCGACGCGAGGCGGCGATCGCGCGCTACGCCGAGGCCCTCGAGCTCTTGGAGGCGGAGTCGGCCTAGTGCGGGGCGAGGCCGGCGACGGCGTCGGCCAACTCGACGCCCACCGGCACGATCGCCAGCATGGGCACCTCGACGCCCGCCTCGACGTAGCGCGCGAGGTGCTCGCGGCACGCCTCGAACGGACCGTGGACGATGAGCTCGTCGACGACGGCGTCGGGGATGACCTCGTTCGCCCGGGCCCGGTCGCCGCGCGCCCAGGCCTCCCACATCGGGGTGAGCGCCTCGGTGCGCCCGAGCCAGCGGTGGAACTCGGCGTAGGCCGGCACCGTCAGGTACGACGAGATCATGCGCCGCCCCACCCGCCGGGCGAGGTCGGCGTCGTCCGTGGGCACCACGAACAGTCGGGCGACGACGGTTCCGGCCCCGGCCCCGGCCTCCGCCCGACAGCGCGCGACGTCGTCGACCCCGAGCCAGTTGAGGATGACCCCGTCGGCCTCGCGCCCGGCGAGGCGCAGCATGCCGGGGCGCAGCGCCGCGAGGAAGATCTCGGGTGCGTGGGTGACGGGCCGGGAGAGCCGGAAGCCCTCGACGGCGAAGGTCTCGTAGGACGCGTCGACGCGCTCCCCGGTGAGGGCCCGGCGCAGGAACCGCAGGGTGTCGCGGGTGCGCGCGTAGGGCCGGTCGAAGGGGACCGCGTTCCAGCGCTCGACGACCGCGGGGGAGGAGGCGCCGAGACCCAGGGTGAAGCGTCCTTCGGAGAGCTCGCCCATCGACGCGGCCGTCATGGCGAGCAGGCCCGGACCGCGGGTGAAGGCGGGCACCACCGCGACCCCCAGGCGCAGGCGAGGCTCGGTCACCGCCGCCAGAGCCAGGGGAGTCATGCCGTCGGCGCCGTCGACCTCGGCCGACCAGAGGTCCGTGTAGCCGAGGTCGGCCAGGCGCCGGTACCAGTCGCGGTGCTCGGGCAGGCTCACCCCGTCGAAGGGGACGGTGATCCCGTAGCGACCGCTCACGCCAGGTAGTCCTCGCCGCGCGAGGGCGGGATCTCGACGCCGCGGCGCTCGAGGTCCTTGGTCCAGCGCTCGATGATGGTCTCGATCACGGCCGCCCGGGCGTAGTGCTTGTCCTCGGCCGCGACGAGGTCCCAGTGGGCGTGCGCGTGGTCGGTCCACTCGACCATGTCGGCGAGGCAGCGCAGGTAGGTCGGGCGCGCCTCGCGGTTGCGCCAGTCGTCCTCGGTCAGCTTCCACTGCTTGAGGGGGTCCTGGGCACGCTCCTCGAAGCGCTTGAGCTGCTCGCCCGCCGAGACGTGCAGCCAGATCTTGACGATCGTGGCGCCGTCGTCGACGAGCGTGCGCTCGAACTCGACGATCTCGGCGGCCGAGCGCTTGGCGGTCTTGTCGTCGATCAGCCCCTCGACCCGCTCGACGAGCAGCCGGCCGTACCACGAGCGGTCGAAGACCGTCATCTCGCCGCGCCCGGGGACGTCGCGCTGGAAGCGCCAGAGGAAGTGGTGGCGCAGCTCCTCGGCGGTCGGCGGGCCGACCGGGCGCACGAGCACGTGGCGGGGGTCGAGTCCCGCGGTGAGGCGCCGGATGGCCCCGCCCTTGCCGGCCGCGTCGAAGCCCTCGAAGAGCACGGCGACGCCCGGGCCGAGCTGGTGGGGCGGCAGCAGCCCGGCCGTGAGGAGCCGCAGGTGGGTGAGCCGGCGCTGGCCCGCGAGCACCCGCTTCTCGGACTCCTCCTTGGGGAGCGTCTTGGTGAGGTCGATGTCGTCGATCCGTCCCATCGGGCCTCCCGCGCTCACTCTAGTGACGCGTGGGCCCCGCGCCCGGGCCAGCGCGGCACGAAGCGCCGCCGCTCGTTGACGACCGACCCGACGAGGAAGAGGACGCCGAGCAGCCCGGCGAGCAGGGCGAGGTGCTCGTGGGGCGGGAGGAACCGGTAGGTCACGGTCGAGGTCCCGGCCGGCACGGCGACCTGCTGGTAGACCCCGTCGAGGGTGGTGAGCGGCGTGGCGACCCCGTTCACCGTGGCGCTCCAGCCCTTCATCGAGAGCTCCAGGCGGGTCAGGGTCGTGGCCTTCGCGCAGTGGACGGTGGCCTGGTCGGGGTGGGTGCTCGTGACGGTGCACGAGGGGTCCGTCGTCGAGAAGAACGGCCGCGGGTGGGGCATCGAGTAGATGGTGGCGAGGCCCACCGAGTCGGAGAAGACCTTGCGCACCCCGAGCCGGGTGAGGCGCGGGTCGATCGGGACCCGGGTGTTCATGAGCAGGTACTTCACCCCCGCCGCCTCGTAGTTCTTGAAGTGCCGGACGACCTGGTCCTCCAGCGCGACGATGCCGGTCATGCCGCCCTTCACGGTGAACTGGTTGCCGGGGTTGAGCCCCGAGTAGAGCCGGTCCTCGATGTAGTTCTTGAAGGACTTGGGGAAGGGAAGATCGATCGCCGAGAGCTCGTTCAGCCCGAAGACGGTGCCCCAGTTGGGGTAGAGGACGGCCAGGTCCAAGAAGCGCCCCTCGCCCTGGTGGGCCTGGAGGTAGGCGATGGGGGCGGTGTCGATCGTGATCTGCTTGGGCGACTCGGCGGTGGGCACGAAGAAGAGCACCACGGCCTCGCCGGCCATGATCACCGCGAGCAGCCACGGCACCACCCGCCAGCGCGAGGTGAGGGCGAGGAACGAGACGCCGAGCACCAGGGCCAGGGCGACGAAGGGCAGCAGGTCGAGGCCGATCTGGATGATGGCCTTCTTGTGGGTGAGGACGACCCCGGCGTTGTGCGAGCGCGCCGCGAGCGCGCAGTAGGCGATCAACAGCGTCGTGACGACCGTGCCGGTGAGCAGGAGCCGCCGGGAGCGGGCCCGGGCGATCAGGTCGGCGAAGCCGAGCCCGGCCAGCACCACGACGGCGACCTCCACGCTCGGCATGATGTAGCGGGGGAACGACGACGAGCTCACGAGCGGGATGAGGTTCCACAGGTCGCGGGTGCGCGCGAGGTCGAGCGCCCCGGCGAGCCCCAGGACGCTCCAGAGCGCGAGCAGGACCCGCAGGGGTCGGTGGCGTGAGCCGAAGAGACCGACGAAGGCGAGCACCAGGGTCGTCGTGGTGAGGTAGCCCCCGATCCCGGCCCAGGCGTTGGCCACGTTGGGGTTGGAGAAGATCGTGCCGTAGACGTACGGGTCGAAGAACATCGAGAAGGTGTAGCCCGGCAGTCGGCTGATCCCGTCGACGGCGGCGGTGTGGCTGCCGATGTAGGCGACCTTCAAGAAGTCCTCGAAGGGCACGAGGACCGGCAGGGCGAGCACGACCCCCACGACGCCGCCGGTGGCCAGTCGGCGCAGCGCCCGGGGCCGGCGCGCCCCGGGCACCGAGAAGACCCGCACCACCGCCCAGGCCCCGCAGAAGAGGCCGTCGAGGTAGGCCACCTCGGGGAAGCCGGCGTAGAGCGACAGGGCGAGCGCGATCGCCGCGACGTACCACCCGCGCTGGGTGGCGCTCGTGGTCGAGTCGAGGATCATCTCGATGCCGAGCAGCAGCATCGGCAAGAACGCGACCGGGTTGAGCACGGCGTTGCCCAGCCAGGCGTAGGTGCCGTTGAGCGCGAAGACCATGGCGACACCCGTGGCGGCCAGCATCGGCACCGAGAGTCGACGGGCGAGGTAGTAGGTCGAGACCCCGGCGATCACCTCGAGGGTGATGTGGAACCACAAGAGGCCCGCGTTGAGCCCGAAGAGCAGGGTGAGCGGGAAGAACGCGGCCGACTGCATCTCCCCGAGGAGGGGCTGACCCAGGCCCTCGAAGTAGTTCCACCACGGCCAGTGGCCGTGCAGGAGGTCCATCGCCGCGAGGTGGCCCTCGGACACGGTGACGAAGCCGACGTTCGGGTCGATCATGGGCCGGCCACAGGTGATCCGGCAGAGCTGGTGGGAGATCCCCGCGGTCCAGGAGATGGGGTCGTTGTTCGCCAGGCGCAGGACGAAAATCCCGTTGCCGAGCAGGACCACGAGCACGATCGCCACCAGGGGCCAGACCGGGGGCGGGACGCGTCGGATGAGGTCGGCGACGCGCGCCCGGGCCGAGGTCACCGTCTCAGGCTACAAGGGCGCCCGCCCGGATCCGGGCGGGCGAGGCAGGTAGAACATCTTCTCCCCGAGCAGGACGATCGCCTCGGGGAAGAAGGGGTCGCGGAACGTCCCGAAGACGTCCCAGCGGCGGATGAAGCGGTTCCGGTTCTCGATCGGATCCAGCCGGCCCCGGGAGGAGCCTACGTGGTGGTAGAGGCGCACGTCGGGGGTGTAGAGCGTGTAGCGGCCCTCGACGAGCGCGCGCAGGCAGATGTCCACGTCGTTCATGACGACCGTGAGCTCCTCGTCCATGCCCCCGAGGCTCTCCCACAGGGCGCGCTCCACCATCTGGACCGCGCCGGTCACGGCGGCCACGTCCTTGGTGGCCCGGGAGAAGTAGTCGACGTGGGGGTAGTTCGAGTCGGTGCGCAGGTGCTGGGGGTAGGGCGAGACGACGATGCTCTCGTGCTCGCGCTGGCCGTCCTGGTCCAACAGGCAGGCCCCCACGATCCCCACGTCGGGCAGGGCGGCGAGCGCGACGAGCCGCTCGAGCCAGTCCGGGGTCACCACGACCGTGTCGTTGTTGAGGGTCACCACGTAGTCGGCGTCGGAGTGGGCGACGCCCCGGTTGACGATCTTCGCGTAGTTGAACGGACCCGGGCAGGGAACGACGCGGTAGCGGCTCTCGGCGAAGTAGGCCTTGGACTCGGCCTGGGCGGAGTCGTTGTCGAGGATGATGACGTCGTAGTTGGGGTAGGTCGTGATCTCCTCGATCGACTTGAGGCACCGGTCCACCAGGTCGATGCGGTCGCGGGTGGGGATGACGATGTCGATCCGCGGGGCCGGGTCGGGCGCGGCGAGGCTCCAGTGGACGAGCCCGTTCAGCCGGTCCGCGCTGACCGTCCCCTTCCAGCCCCGTCGCTCCAGCGCCTCGCGCACCACGGCCGCCGTGTCCTCGCCCAGACGCGGGTCCCCGAAGGCACCGGCGGGTCGGCCGGCCGGCAGCACCCGGGTCACGTGGGCGAAGGTGCGTCCCCGCTCGCTCAGGCGCAGCCAGAGATCGTGCTCGAAGGCGACGCCGGCCTCGGCCCGGAACCCCCCGGCCGCGAAGGCCGTCTCGACGCGTACGAGGGCCGGGCGGCCGACGACGTCGTAGCTCAACAGGGTGTGCGGGCCGACCGCGGGGGGCTTCAGGATCGGCGCGAAGGGGTGGGGCCCGGCCTCGTCGGCGTAGACGACGTCCACCCCGGGCGTGGCGGCCGCGAGCAGGACGGCCGCGCTGAAGCGGTGCTCGACCTCGCTCACCGTGGCGTCGGCGACGAGGAGCCACTCGGCCGCGGTCGAGTTGAGGGTCTCGTTGAGGGCGGCGACCGTCTCGGCCGGCGGGCGCTCGGGGTCGACGAGCGCGACGTGCACGTCGGCGAGGTCGGTCCCGAGCGCGGCCAGCTCGGCCGCGTAGTCGACGACCCGGGGCCGGTAGTTGACCGGGAAGACGACGTCCTCGCGCTGGGCGATCAGCTTCTCCACGCGGCGCTTCTCGGCCCGCTCGCCGCGCAGCTTGCGATAAGCGCGCAGGGCGGGACCGAAGACGGCCCGGGCGGCCTTGTAGCGCCGCGTGTTCTCCCCGAGGATCCGCCCCGCCGTGCGCTGGAGCCGGGTGCCCGACATGAGCCGGACCTGGCGGTGGAACTCGATCCAGCGGTGCTTGATCTCCGAGGCCGTGATGGGCGGGGCCCCGGACTCGTCGAATCTCTGGATCAGTGCCACGGTCGTCTCTCGCTCGTGGGCTCTCGCGCCGCGGGCCCCACGGCGCCGCACCGCGAACGGCCCGGTGATTCCCCCAGATTACCGGTGGGGACGAATCCTCCGAGAACCATGGAGCGTGTATAAAGTGCGCCGGGACTCGTCGAGGACGGGCCGGGGGGCGCCCGTCGCCGGAGGAGAGTGATGGCCGTGAGTGAGACCCTGGAGTCGCCGGCGCACGAGCACAGCCTCAAGGCTGGGGTGCTCGGCCTGTTCGACTCGGTCATCATGGGCGTCGCGGGGGTGGCGCCCGCCTACTCGATCGCGGGGACGACGGCCGTGCTCTTCGGCGCCGTCGCCTTCGGCGGGCCCGCCGCCCTCTTGTACTGCGGGATCGCGATGTTCGGCATCGTCTTCGCCTTCTCCTACCTCGGGCGCGTCGAGACCAACGCCGGCGCGAGCTACTCCTGGGTCCGCCGGGCGCTGCACCCGGCGCTCGGCTACCTCTCGGGGTGGGCCCTCGTGGTCTCGGCGCTCATCTTCATGGTGATCGCGACGCTGCCGGTCGGCTCGAACCTGGTGTCGCTCTTCTCCAACTCGCTGGCCTCGAACAAGCCGCTCGTGACCATCGTCGGCTGCGTCTTCTTCCTCCTGATGGTCGCGGCCGTCGCGGCCGGGGTGACCGTGACGGTCACGGTGCAGATCGTCATGTCGACTATCGAACTGGCCCTGCTCGTGCTCTTCGCCCTGCTCGCGATCTTCCACGCCCACGCCAACCCCTTCTCGTGGCACTGGTTCTCGCCGGGTATCTTCCACGGCAGCTCGGGCTTCTTCTCCGGCGCGCTCGTCGCCGCCTTCTACTACTGGGGCTGGGACGTGACGGCGAACCTCAACGAGGAGACCAAGAACGCGAAGACGACCCCGGGCTTCGGGGCGATCATCGGGATCGTGACCGTGTTCGTCCTCTTCGAGGTGTTCACCGTCGCGACGAACATGGTCCTCTCGACCCACGCCCTGTCCAACCCCAACAACGCCGCCGACATCCTGAGCGTGCTCGGCCAGGCGGTCTGGCACGGCGCGCCGGGCAAGCTCATCGTCATCTCGGTGATCCTCTCGACGGTGGCCACGCTCGAGACGACCCTCATCCAGGTCACCCGGACACTGTTCGCCATGGGCCGTGACCACACCCTGCCCAAGGCCCTCGGGCGGATCGCGCCGAACGCGAAGACTCCGCTCGTCGCCACGATCACCGTCATGGTCATCTCGCTGGCGCTCTTCGTCGGGTCGCAGTCCTTCGGCTCGATCGCCAACATCCTCACCGCCGGGGTCAACTCCATCGGCCTGCAGATCAGCATCTACTACTGCCTCGCCGGGCTCGCGGTCGTCGTCCTCTACCGGCGCCAGATCCTGCGCTCGGCGTCGAACTTCGTCTTCATGGGCCTGTGGCCCCTAGTGGGAGCGGTCTTCATGGGCGTGATGTTCGTCAAGGTCATCCCGACCCTCAACGCCACCGACCTGTGGGTCGGCCTCGGCTCGATGGCCCTGGGGCTCGTCCCGATGGCCTACTACTGGGCCCGGCGCAACCCCTACTTCGACATGCCCACGAAGGAGGACCGCCACGCGGTCCTCGTCGAGCTCGAGGAGAACCTGTAGCGACGTGCGGGTGGTGTCCCTCGTTCCTTCGGTGACCGAGACGCTGTTCGCCTGGGGCGTCGAGCCGGTCGCGGGCACCCGCTACTGCGACCGGCCGGGACTGCGCGTCGTCGGCGGGACCAAGGATCCCGACCTCGAGCGGGTGGTGGCCCTCGAGCCGGACCTGGTCGTGATGGACGTCGAGGAGAACCGCCGCGAGGACTTCGAGGCCCTCAGGGAGCGCGGCGTCACGGTGCTCGCGCTCGCGGTGCACGACGTCGCCGACGTCGTGCCCGAGATGACGCGCCTGGCCCGCGCCGTGGGGACCACGGCCGTCGAGGCGGTCATCGCCGCCCCCCGGCCGGTGGCCGAGCGCGCGGCCGTGCCGATCTGGCGGCGCCCGTGGCGCTTCCTCGGACCCGACACCTACGGCGCGTCGCTGCTGGCGCGCGCGGGCGTCGAGGTCGTTCCCGCGGACCTCGGCCGCTACCCCGCCCTCGAGCTGTCGGACGTCGGGGCGCTCCGGCCCGATCGCGTGATCGCCCCGAGCGAGCCCTACCCCTTCGCCGAGCGCCACCGCCGAGAGCTCGAGCCGCTGGCCCCGGTGACCTTCGTCGACGGCCGCGACCTGTTCTGGTGGGGCGCGCGCACGGTGGGAGCGCTCCAGCGGGTGGTGGCCCTGCTCGCGTGAGCGCCCGCGGGCCAACGGCCCGCGGGCTCGCCACGTACGCTCCTAAGGTGACGCGGGACGAGGGGGTGGCCGCGGGTCGAGTCACGAGGGTCGTCGGAGCGTTGGCGCTCGTCGCCGCCTCGTTCGTGGCGGCGGGCCTCGCCGCGGGCGCCTCGAGCGCGCCGCACCTGCTCACCCTCTCTGAGCTCCCCGGACCGTGGCGGGTGGCGGGCTCGAGCACCTCGACGTCGGAGTCGGGGTCGTGTCCGGCGGTGCATAACGCACTCTTCAACAACCACACGGTGCGCATCCAGACCTTCACCCAGGGCCCGGCCCTCCCGTCGTTGACCGAGGCCGTGGTGACCGGGGCGCACCTGAAGCGCGCGTGGAGGGCGTTCCGCAGCGCGTCGCGCGCGTGCACCGCGCCGCGCGTGAAGATCGCGGGGAAGTGGACCACGCTGCACCCGTCGGCGATCACGCCCCCCTCGATCGGGCGGGCGCGAGCGGGAATCTCGTACTCCTTCACCCGCTCGGGGGTGGCCCTCGTCGTCGACTCGATCGAGGTGCTGAGCGCTCGGGCCATCACGACCGTCGACTACGCGGCCCTCGCGACGCCGAGCCCCACGATCGTCGCGGCCTACGCCACGGCGGCCTACCACCGGCTCTCGGGGGTCTCACCCCGGGTCCCGAGCGACCTCACGATCACGACGGCCCCGGTCGAGGTGGCCCACACGTCCGACGGCTCGGTCGCCTACCGCTCGATCGGCGCGGGCCCGCCGATCGTGCTCGTGATGGGCTACGCGGCGCCGATGGAGGTGTGGGACCCGCGCTTCGTCGACGCCCTCGCCCAGGGCCATCGCGTGGTGGTCTTCGACAACGCCGGGGTGGGGGAGACCTCCGCCGTACGCGGACCCCTCTCGATCCAGAAGATGGCCGACCAGACCGCGGCCCTCATCGCGACCCTGCGCCTCGGGCGCTGCGTGGTCGTCGGCTGGTCGATGGGCGGCATGGTCGCCCAGGCCCTGGCCGTCACCCACCCCGGCGAGGTCCGCGCCCTGGTGCTGATGGCGACGTTCCCGGGCACCGGGCCGATCGAGCGCACGCCCCAGGACGTGGTGAAGGCGCTCACCGACCCCAAGGCGAGGCTCGCTCCCTACACCCTCTTCCCCAAGGACCAGCGCGCCGCCTACGGGGCCTTCGAGATCGCGCTCTCGGGCTACCCGCCCACGCCCGCGGTCCCGGCCGCCCTCGAGGCCGCCCAGCGCAACGCCATCCTCGAGTGGTGGTCGGGGCGGGTCCCCGCGGCCCGGCGGGTCGGGACGATCCACGTCCCGACGCTCGTCGCCGACGGGCGCGCCGACCTCGTCGACCCGTCGGCCAACTCGAGCGCCCTCGCCCGGCTCATCCCGGGGGCGCGTCTCGTCTGGTACCCCGACGCGGGCCACGCCTTCTTCTCCCAGCGCTGGCTCGCCGTCTCCACGGGCGTGGCCGCCCTCGTGGGTCGGGCCCGCTGAGGGGTAGCGGAGGGGCGCTTGACGTGACAGCAGAGTGATGTTACTTTGATGTCATGCAGATATCGCACTTCGTCGAGGGGGTCCGCGAGGACCTGGGGCGCCTGGGCTCGCTCGGGGACGAGACGACCGCGCGGATCGCGGTGAACCTCGCCGGCGCGCTGGGCCCGGCCCTGCGCGCCCGGCTGCTCGAGGCCCTCGACGTGGTGGTCGCCGAGCTGAACGGCCACGGCGAGCGTCCGGCCCTCGCCGTGACCCTCGCCGGCGACGACGTCACCCTTACCCGCCCGGCCGGGCCCGGCGAGCCCCACCCGGAGACGGCCGGGGACCTCACGGCCCGCTTCGCCCTGCGCCTGCCCGACGAGCTGAAGGCCCGGATCGAGCGCGAGGCCCAGCGCCGCGGCGCCTCGACGAACAGCTGGATGGTGCGCGCGCTCGCGCGCGAGGTCGCCGAGAGCCTCGAGCACCCGGGTCCCCGAGGGGCCCAGGAGCTTCGCGGGAGAGGGAGGAGCTGACATGGGTGAGCTGAGCGAGGTCGCCCCGGCGGCGAGGGTCGAGCACTTCGACCTGAGAGAGGGCGCGGACATCGAGGTGACGACGGCCTCGGGCGACGTGCGCCTCGTCGAGGGGGAGGTCGGCACCGTCCGGCTGACGACGACCGACGCCGACCCGGCGACCCGGCTCGGCCGGGTCGAGTGCGCCTACGACGCGGCGGCCAACCGCCTCGCCATCGACACGAAGGTGCTGAAGGGCCTCGGCACCGACAAGGGCAAGGGGATGCGCGCCCTCAAGGGCATCATCGGCTACGCCCGCAACGACGTCGACGTCGTGGTGGCGGTGCCGCGCGGCGCGCGGGTGCGTCTGCGCACCGCCTCGGGGAACCTCGTCGCCGAGGCCACGCTGGCCCGGGTCGAGGTGGCGAGCGCCTCGGGCGACGTGCGCGCGACCCGGGTCGAGGGCCCGGTCAAGGTCCAGACGGCCTCGGGCGAGCTCGACCTCGGCCGGGTGGTCGGTCCGGTGACCGCGAAGCTGGTGTCGGGCGACGTGCGCGTCGAGGGCCTCGAGGGCGACCTCAGCGTCCAGAGCGTGTCGGGCCAGGTCACGGCGTCGGTCGTGGCGCCGGGGCGCATCGACGTCGGCAGCGTCTCGGGGGACGTCACCGTCGAGGTGCGCGCCGGCCTGCTCGTGGAGCTCGACGTGCGCTCGGTGTCGGGTCAGGTCTCCAGCCAGATCGCCCTCGACGGCGCCGCCGGCGAGGCCGGTGAGCGACCCCTCACCCTCAAGGTCCGCTCGGTCTCGGGCGACGTGCGGGTGCGCCGGGCCTAGGGGTTAGGTTGAGCCCGTGAGGCTCGACCACTACCGGGCGTGCAGCTGGCGCGAGAAGCGCCAGGTCCTCGACGTCTTCTGGCGACGGAGTCGGACGGCGCCACCGGCGATGGTGGCGGCCGCCTACGAGTACGGCTGGTGGGCGGTCGCGAGCCTGACCGTGATCGCGGCCGAGCTGGCCCTCGTCGTGGCGGTGCTGGCGATGCGGTCGTCATCGTGGGGCTGGTGGGTCGGGGCGGCCGAGGCCGCCAACGCGCTGGCACTGCTCCGGGCGATGCGCCGCCTGCGCGACGTCGAGGTGGCGGCCGTAGCCCGCCCCGACGAGGTCGCGCGCCCCGGGGTGGGCTAGAGGCCCGAGAGCCAGCGGATGGGTCGGGCCAGGGCCGAGTTGTCGTCGGCGCCGTAGCCCGAGCCGACGAGCCCGTCCTCGAGGGTGGCGGCGAGCGAGGCGACCGGCAGCACGGCCCCGACGGCGCGCGCCAGATCCAGCGCGATCCCGAGGTCCTTGCGGTGCAGCTCGATCTTGAACCCGAGGGGGTAATCGTCGGCGATCATGCGGGCGCTGCGGTTCTCGAGCACCCACGAGCCGGCGGCGCCCCGGGCGAGCGCGGCCACGACGGCCGACGCGTCGAGGCCGGCCTTGAGGGCGAGGGTCACGCCCTCGGCGACGGCGAGGTAGGTGCCGGCGAGGATGACCTGGTTCACGGCCTTGGTCCACTGGCCCGCCCCGGCCGGCCCGAGGTGGGCGACCCGTGTGCCCATGGCCGCGAGCACCGGGCCGACGGTCGCGAGGTCCTCGTCGGCACCGCCGCAGAGGATGGTGAGGGTGCCCTTCTCGGCCCCCTCGGAGCCGCCGGTCACCGGGGCGTCCACGAAGCCCACTCCCCGCTCGGCCAGCGCCGCCGCGACGCGTTGGGCGGCGAGCGGGCTGGTGGTCGAGCAGTCGACGACGACCGCACCGGGGGCCAGGGCGTCGGCGAGCCCGAGCGTGAAGAGGACCTCGTCGACCTGGGGCGCGTCGGTGAGACAGAGCACCACGACGTCGCTCGCCGCGGCGAGCTCGGCGGGACTCGCCGCTCGGCGCGCGCCGAGGGCGACCGGCGCGGCGTCACGCCCCGGCGTGCGGTTCCACACGGTGAGCGCGAAGCCGGCGCGCGCGAGGTTGGCCGCCATCGGGGCGCCCATCGTGCCCATCCCGGCGAAGCCCACCCGTGTCGTCTCGTGGGGGGTGGTCGTCACCGGGGGTACGTTACTCTTCGCTGCGCGGGGGTTGGGAGGTGCGCGCTGACCAGTTCGGTCCTTCTCACCGGGTCCTCGGGGTCCGTCGGCCGCCACCTCGTCGCCTCGCTCGACCGCTCGGACTGGCGGCTGCGCCTCTTGGACCGGGTCCCCTTCCCGGGGCGGGCGGACCCGGCCGACGAGGTGGTCGTGGCCGGGCTCGAGGACGACGCGACGCTCGCGGCGGCCCTGCGCGGGGTGAGCGCGGTGGTCCACCTGGCCGGCCTCTCCACGCCCGGCTACGACTTCTCCGACTACCAGGCCGTGAACGTGGACGCGACGCGCCGGCTCCTCGAGGGGGCCCTCGCGGCGAACTGCGCGCGGGTGGTGCTCGCGAGCAGCCACCACGTACTGGGGCGCACCCCGCTCCGCGCGACGACCCGGCTCTCCGAGGACGACCCGTTCCGTCCGGACACCTTCTACGGCGCCTCCAAGGCGGCGGCCGAGACCCTCGGGCGGCTCTACCACGACCGCTACGGGCTCGACGTGGTGTGCCTGCGGATCGGATCGTTCCGCGAACGTCCCACCGAGTGGCGCCACCGGTGGAGCTGGCTCTCCCCGGGCGACCTGACCCGGGTCGTCGAGGCGGCGCTGCGCGCCCCGGCGCCGGGCTTCGTCGTGGTCTGGGCGGTCTCGGCGAACCGCGAGGCGATCACCTCGAGCGCGGGCGCCGAGGCGATCGGGTACCGTCCCGTCGACGACGCGGCGGACCACGGGGTGGACAACCTCCCGGGCAGCGACCTCGGGCGGCTCTACGTCGGGGGCGACTTCTGCGCCGAGGGCGTCGACGGCCCCGCCACCACGAGGTAGAGGTCGCACAGGTTCCAGCCCGAGTGGCCCCCCTCGAGGAGCTGTCCGAGGGCCGCGTGCAGGGAGTGGGTGTCGTGGCGGGCGAGCGTCCCCGCGAGGTCGAGCCCCCCGCGACGCGCGCGCGCCACGGTCGTGTCGTCGCTCCAGGCGCCCGCGACGCCCGCCTCGTGGTCGCGGCCGTCGGAGGCGTAGCCGAGGGCGAGGGCCGGGCCGCCGGCGCGCGCGAGCGCGGGTGCGACGAGCGCGCACCACTCCTGGCCGCGCCCGCCCCGACCGGGGGTGCCACCCAGCTCGGGGGTCGCCTCGCCGACGCCGAGCACGCAGCGCGGACGGGCGTGGCGGCCCTCGAGCGCCTCGGCGGCCGCCGCCGCGAGGCGCGTGGGCGGTCCTTCGACCGCGCCGAGGTCGACGGTCTCGTAGCCGCGCCGGGCGG
>JAJXZW010000044.1 GCA_021779855.1 Actinomycetes bacterium | reverse complement strand
CCGCGGCCGCGGCGCCGCGCTGCGCCGCCACAGCACGGCCGGCACCAGGAGGCCGGCCCCGAGCACGGCCCCGAGCCCGCAGTCGCCGTACCAGCCGAAGTGGGCGTAGGCCTCGCCCGAGAGGTACGAGCCGAGCGAGGCGCCGGTGAAGCCGGCCACCATGTAGGCGCTGTTGATGCGGCTGCGGGCCTCGGGCAGGAGGCCGTAGATGACCGACTGGTTGGTGATCTGGGTGCCCTGCATGCCGGTGTCGAGCAGGACGATGCCCACCGCGAGCGCCGCCACGTCGCCCCGGCCGAGGGCGAGCATCCCGAAGGAGGCGAGCAGGAGCGCGGCGAAGACGATGGTCGTCACCGACTGGCGCTGGCGGTCGGCCTGGTGGCCCGCGGCGTTCGCGGCCATCACCCCGCCGACCCCGAAGAGTCCGAAGAGCCCGATCACGGCGTTCGAGTAGTGGAAGGGCGAGCCGGCGAGCAGGTAGGAGAGCGTCGTCCACAGCACGTTGTTGCAGGCGAAGATCATCGCCCCGAGGTAGGCGCGCCGGCGCAGCACGGGCTCGGTGCGATACAGCGAGAAGACCCCGCCGATGAGCCGACGGTAGGCGACCCGGGGTCGCGGCGCCTCGTCCGGGATGCTCGCCCACAGCAGCACCGCCATCACGGCCAGCGCGCCGGCGGCGATGAGGTAGACGCTGCGCCAGCCGGCCCACTGGGCGATGAGCCCCGAGAAGGTCCGGCTGAGGAGGATCCCCACCAGCAGCCCGGACATCACCCGGGCGATGACCCGCCCGCGCTGGGACTCCGCGGCGAGGTCGGCGGCCAGGGGGATGAGCACCTGGCCACCGACCGAGGTGAGCCCGATCACCATCATGACCAGGGTGAGCAGCAGGAACGAGTGCAGCGTGGCGGTGAGCAGCATCATGGCGGCCGCGAGGGCGAAGATGCTTACCGCCAGCCTGCGCCGCGCGACGACGTCCCCCAGGGGGACGACGAAGGCCAGCCCGATCGCGTAGCCGGCCTGGATGAGGGTCATGAGCAGGGTCGCGTGGGTGATGCCGACCGAGAAGTCCTTCGAGACCTGGTGCAGGAGCGGCTGGAGGTAGTACAGGTTCGCGACGATGATGCCGATGGCCACGGCCAGCAGGGTGGTCAGCCGGCTGGTGAGGGGCGCGGGGGCGTCGGTCGGCGGGGTCACGGTGGGGCCACGCTAGTGGCGGGCCCTAGTCGCGGGGCGGGATCGAATAGGTGACCGAGGCCTTGGCGACGAGCTCGCCGGTGGCCCGCGAGGTGATCGCCACGTCGACCACGGCCAGGCGCCGGCCGAGCTTGACGAGCGTGGCCGTCGCCGCGATCGCGTCGAGTGGGGGCTTGCGCAGGAAGTCGATGTGCAGGCTCGTGGTCACCGCGAGCAGCACCGGGCCGATGTTCGCGAGGATCACCAGCCACGCGGCGTTGTCCGCGAGGGCCATCATGGTCGGCCCCGAGACGGTCCCGCCGGGCCGGCCGTGGCGGTGGTCGACCCCCTGGACGACGACGAGCGTGTCGCCCTCGAGGGACTCCACGACCGGCGGCGTGTGGTCGGGGAAGGCCTCGTCGACGATGCGCTGGAGGTGCTCGACGGTGAGCCGCGTGGCCATCAGGCGACCCGGCGGTACCGGGCGACGGCGAGCGGCGCGAGGACGACGACGATGCCGACCGACCACGCGAGGGAGATCCACGTCGAGGCGCCGTGGGCGGTGCCCATCATGAGCCCGCGCACCGCGAAGGTCGCCTGGCTCACCGGCTGGTTGTTCGCGAAGGGCCGCAGCCACCACGGCATCGAGGCGATGGGCACGAAGACGGCCGAGGCGAAGGTGATCGGGAAGATCAGCGGGAAGGTCATCGCCTGGGCCGCCTCGGAGGTGGGGGCGGCGAGCCCCACGAAGGCGAAGCCCCACGAGAGGCAGTAGGCGAAGACCAGCATCACCAGGCAGGCCTGCAGGTAGGTCCACACCGAGCCCGTCGGGCGGAAGCCCACGGCGAAGCCCACCCCGGTGATGAGCGCCAGCACCAGGATGTTGCGCCCCGTGTCGGCCACGGTGCGCCCGGCGAGCACCGCCATGCGGGCCATGGGCAGGGCGCGGAAGCGCTCGATGAGGCCCTTCTGGAGGTCCTCGGAGAGGCCGATGGCCGTGTTCACCGAGCCGAAGATCGTCGCCTGGGTGAGGATCCCCGGGATGAGGTAGTTCACGTAGTTCGTGCCCGGCACGTTGATCACGCCGCCGAAGACGTAGCGGAAGAGCAGCACGAACATCACCGGCTGGACGAGGGTGAAGATGAGCGCCACCGGGATGCGCACGACCGCCATCAGGTTGCGCCAGGCCATGGTGAGGACGTCGGACACGGCCCAGAGGAACGCCGATCGGCTCGACGCGCTGGGGGGCAGCGCGGCCTCGCGCGCCAGGTCCGTCACGGGCGCCCCCGCCGGCGGCCGGTGGGGGCGGCCGGCTCGAGGTCGCTGCCGTCCTCGGCCTTGTGACCGGTGAGGGCGAGGAAGACGTCGTCGAGGCTCGGCTCGCGCAGCTGCAGGCCCGACGGGCTGATGCCCGCCCCGTCCAGGCGGCGCAGCGCGACGGCGGTGGTCGCGGGGCCGTCGTCCACGGTGATCTCCAGGGTGTGGCCCTCGAGGTTGGCCGGTGTCGCCGACAGGTCGGCGAGCAGCGGGACCGCCCGGGCGGCGTCGTCGGTGCTGGCGAAGCCGAGCTCGAGCACCGTCGCGCCCATCTGGGCCTTGAGCTCGCGCGAGGTGCCCTCGGCGATGATCCGCCCGTGGTCGAGCACGACCAGCCGGTCGGCCAGCCGGTCGGCCTCGTCGAGGTACTGGGTCGTCAGCAGCACCGTGGTGCCGCCCTCGACGAGCCGCTCGATGATCGACCAGAGCTCCGAGCGGCTCTGGGGGTCGAGGCCGGTCGTGGGCTCGTCGAGGAAGAGCAGGGGCGGCCCGGCCACCAGGGCCGCCGCGAGGTCGAGGCGCCGGCGCATCCCGCCCGAGTACGTCTTGGCGGTCCGGTTGGCCGCGTCAGAGAGGCCGAAGTCCTCGAGGAGCTGGCGGCTCTTGGCCACCACGTAGGGCTTGGCGAGGTGGTTGAGCAGGCCCACCATGCGCAGGTTCTCGAACCCCGTCAGGTTCTCGTCGATCGTCGCGAACTGGCCGGCGAGGCCGATGCGTCGGCGCACCTCCTCGGGCTGGGCGACCACGTCGTAGCCGGCGACGATCGCCCGCCCGCTGGTGGGGCGCAGGATCGTCGAGAGGATGCGCACCATGGTCGTCTTGCCCGAGCCGTTGGGCCCGAGCAGCCCGAAGACGCGGCCGGCCGGGACCGAGAGCGAGACCCCGTCGAGGGCTCGGATCTCGCCGTCTTTGAAGGTGCGCACGACCTCGTGGGTCTCGACCGCGACGTCGGGCATGGCCGGAGTTTAGGGTGCCCCCCACCCGCGCACGTCTCCCACCCACCCGGTATCGTCGTGAGCGTGGCCCTATCGGAGGACGAGATCGCCCGCGTGCGCGCGGCGACCGACATCGTCGCGCTGATCACCGAGTCGGTCGCCCTCAAGCGCTCGGGCCAGCGCTGGGTGGGCCTGTGCCCCTTCCACGGCGAGCGGACGCCGTCGTTCTCGGTCAACGCCCAGGAGGGCCGCTACTACTGCTTCGGCTGCCGAGCGGCCGGGGACCAGATCACCTGGGTGCGCGAGACCCAGCACCTCGACTTCGTCGAGGCCGTGCGCCATCTCGCCGAGCGCGCCGGGATCGAGCTGCGCGAGGACGCCTACGCCGGCCCGGCGCGCAAGGAGCGCCAGGCCGCCCTCGAGGCGATGGCGAGGGCCGTCGACTGGTACCACGAGCGGCTCCTCAGCTCGCCCGACGCGCGGCCCGCGCGCGACTACCTGCGCGCGCGGGGCATCAGCGGCGAGGTCGCCCGCACGTTCCGCCTCGGCTGGGCGCCCGACGAGTGGGACGGGCTCACCCGCGCGCTCTCGCTCGACGCCCGGGTCCTCGAGGCGACGGGCCTCGGCTTCGTGAACCGTCGGGGGCGGCTCCAGGACTTCGTGCGGGGCCGGGTGATCTTCCCCATCTTCGACCCCTCGGGCAGGCCCGTCGCCCTGGGCGGGCGGATCCTGCCCGGGGCGGCGGAGCGGCCCGACGGGCGCGTCGAGCCCAAGTACAAGAACAGCCCCGAGACCGTCATCTACTCCAAGCGCAAGACCCTCTACGGCCTGCACCTGGCGAAGGACGACGTCGTGCGCACCGGGGAGATCGTCGTGTGCGAGGGTTACACCGACGTCATCGCCCTCTTCGGCGCCGGCGTGCCCCGGGCCGTCGCCACCTGCGGGACGGCCCTCGGCGAGGACCACTTCCGCGTGATGCGCAACTTCGCCCGACGCATCGTGCTCGCCTACGACGCCGACGGCGCGGGCCAGAGCGCGGCCGCCTCGGTCTACCAGTGGGAGCGCCAGCACGAGGTCGACGTCGTCGTCGCCCGCCTGCCCGAGGGGCTGGACCCGGCCGAGCTCGCCCAGCGCGACCCCGCGGCGTTGGCCGGGGCGGTCGCCGAGGCCGTGCCCTTCCTGCGCTTCCGGCTCGAGCGGGCGCTCGACGGCGCCGACACCACGAGCGTCGAGGGGCGCGCCCGCGCGGGCGAGCTGTGCGCGGCCGTGATCGCCGAGCACCCGAGCGACCTCACCCGGGACCAGTACGTGATGGACGTGGCCGACCGGCTCCGCCTCGAGCCCCGCGCGCTGCGCGAGGCCGTGGCGGCGCGAC